>NZ_JBOFQE010000089.1:0-296290 GCF_051660785.1 Pseudomonas sp. | reverse complement strand
AAACGGTTAATCGGGCATTTTTATGAGTGTTCACTCGGGGCCTCCAGGTACTTGGTTTGGTTCGCACCTCCAATTTCCCGGAAAAGCCCCGAGTGAACAACCTACAGAGAGATCACAGCTAGCCTGCTAGCGATGACGGAGTGTCAGTCGACGTCATCGGTGCATGACACACTGCTATCGCGAGCAGGCTCGCTCCCACAGAGGTTATTTGTTGTACACAACACCTGTGGAAGTGGCGGAAGATTATAGAGATGCACCTCACAAACAAAAACACCGCCTGAAGGCGGTGTCTGTTTCAGCAGGCGGTTACGACGCGATCAATTGCCGCAACACGTAATGCAAAATCCCCCCTGACTTGAAGTACTCGACTTCATTGAGCGTATCGATCCGGCACAGCACCTCGACTTTCTCACGGCTGCCGTCCTCGCGGGTGATGATGAGTGTCAGGTTCATCCGCGGCGTCAACTCCACATGGGTCAAACCGAGGATATCCAGCGTCTCCTTGCCGGTCAGGTTCAGGCTTTTGCGGTTCTGATCGAGCTTGAACTGCAACGGCAGTACGCCCATGCCGACCAGGTTGGAACGGTGAATCCGCTCGAAGCTTTCGGCGATCACCGCTTTCACACCCAACAGATTGGTGCCCTTGGCCGCCCAGTCGCGGCTCGAGCCGGTGCCGTATTCTTGCCCGGCGATCACCACCAGCGGTGTGCCCGATGCTTGATAACGCATGGCCGCGTCGTAGATCGGCATCCTTTCCCCGGTCGGAATGTAGATCGTGTTGCCGCCTTCTTCGCCGCTGAGCATCTCGTTGCGAATGCGGATGTTGGCGAAGGTGCCGCGCATCATCACTTCGTGGTTGCCACGACGGGAACCGTAGGAGTTGAAGTCCCGCGGCTCCACGCCTTTCTCGCGCAGGTAATGACCGGCCGGACTGTCTGCCTTGATGTTGCCGGCTGGGGAGATGTGGTCGGTGGTCACCGAGTCGCCCAACAGCGCAAGAACCCTGGCGCCTGCGACGTCCTTCACTACCGGCGGCGGGCCGCCGATGTCGTCGAAGAACGGCGGATGCTGGATGTAAGTCGAATCGTCCTGCCACACATACGTCGCCGCTTGCGGCACTTCAATCGCTTGCCATTGCTCGTCGCCGGCAAACACTTCGGCGTATTCCTTGTGGAACATGGCGGTGTTGACTTGATTCACCGCGTCGGCAATCTCCTGGGTGCTCGGCCAGATGTCCCGCAGGTAAACCGGATTGCCATCCTTGTCGTTGCCCAATGGCTCGCTGCTGATGTCGGTGCGCACCGTACCGGCCAGCGCGTACGCAACGACCAGTGGCGGGGATGCCAGCCAGTTGGTTTTCACCAGCGGATGGACCCGGCCTTCGAAGTTACGATTGCCCGACAGTACGGAGGCGACGGTCAGGTCCGCAGCCTGGATGGCTTTTTCGATCGGCTCCGGCAAGGGGCCGGAGTTGCCGATGCAGGTGGTGCAGCCGTAGCCGACCAAGTCAAAACCCAGTTCATCCAGGTACTGGGTCAGGCCGGCGGCCTTGTAGTAGTCGGTGACCACTTTTGAGCCTGGGGCCAGCGAACTCTTGACCCACGGTTTGCGTTTGAGGCCTTTCTCCACGGCTTTCTTCGCCACCAGGCCGGCGGCCATCATCACGCTCGGGTTGGAGGTGTTGGTGCAGGAGGTGATCGCGGCGATCACCACCGCACCGTTTTTCAGACGATAGACCTGGCCGTCGTATTCGTAATCGGCTTCACCGGCCAGATCGGCATTGCCCACCGCGACGCCACCACCCCCTTCACTTTCGAGGCGACCGACTTCCTTGCTGGTGGGTTTGAATTGCAGGTCGATGAAGTCACTGAAGGCTTGCGCGACATTCGGCAGCGAGACGCGATCCTGTGGGCGTTTTGGCCCGGCAAGGCTGGCCTCGACGCTGCCCATGTCCAGCGCCAGGGTATCGGTAAACACCGGTTCCTGGCCCGGCAGGCGCCACAAGCCCTGGGCTTTGCTGTAGGCCTCGACCAGTTTCACGGTCGCAACCGGGCGACCGGACAGCCGCAGGTATTCCAGTGTGATGTCGTCCACCGGGAAAAAACCGCAGGTGGCGCCGTATTCGGGGGCCATGTTGGCGATGGTCGCGCGGTCGGCCAGCGGCAGGTCGGCGAGGCCGTCACCGTAGAACTCGACGAATTTGCCGACCACGCCTTTTTTGCGCAGCATTTGCGTGACGGTCAGCACCAGGTCAGTGGCGGTGATGCCTTCCTTGAGCTTGCCGGTGAGTTTGAAACCGATCACCTCGGGAATCAGCATTGACACTGGCTGGCCGAGCATCGCCGCTTCCGCTTCAATCCCGCCAACGCCCCAGCCGAGTACGCCGAGGCCGTTGATCATGGTGGTGTGGGAATCGGTGCCGACCAGCGTGTCCGGGAAGGCATAGGTGCGGCCGTCCTCGTCCTTGGTCCAGACTGTGCGCCCGAGGTATTCCAGATTGACCTGGTGGCAAATGCCCGTGCCCGGCGGCACGACGCTGAAGTTGTCGAAGGCGCTCTGGCCCCAGCGCAGGAACGCGTAACGTTCACCGTTGCGCTGCATTTCGATGTCGACGTTCTGTTCAAAGGCGCTGGAGCTGCCGAATTTGTCGACCATCACCGAGTGGTCGATCACCAAATCCACAGGGGAGAGCGGATTGATCCGCTGCGGGTCGCCGCCGGCCTTGGCCATGGCGGCGCGCATCGCGGCCAGGTCGACCACCGCAGGCACGCCGGTAAAGTCCTGCATCAGGACGCGGGCCGGACGGTACTGGATTTCGCGGTCGGAGCGTCGCTCCTTGAGCCAGGCGGCAATCGCCCGCAGGTCGGCGCCGGTGACGGTTTTTTCATCTTCCCAGCGCAGCAGGTTTTCCAGCAGCACTTTCAACGACATCGGCAGCTTGTCCAGATCGCCCAGGCTCTTGGCGGCATCCGGCAAGCTGAAATAATGGTAGGTCTTGTCGTCGATTTGTAAGGTTTTAAGGGTTTTCAGGCTATCGAGGGACGGCATTGAAATGACTCCTTTGGGTCCGCACGGCTACGGACTGGCGGGACAGACAGAGCTCTTAACCTAGCCCTGTTCATTCGTTAAAGCTAATAACTGGACTCTATGGCCAAGTCCAAGGTTCCGAACTCGGCTATCATGCGCCGGTTTTCGTGACAGGCTTTGCTTCAACGCAAGTCTGGGCATCGCGCAGTGGCTGAATTCTTCGCCAACTGCCCAGGAGTAAGAATGAACACCCTCTTTATGCATTGCCGGCCGGGCTTCGAAGGTGAAGTCTGTTCCGAGATTTCCGAACACGCCGCACGGCTGAACGTGGCTGGTTATGCCAAGGCCAAGACCGCCAGCGCCTGCGCCGAATTCATCTGCACCGAAGAAGACGGTGCCGAGCGCCTGATGCGCGGCCAGCGTTTCGCCGAGCTGATCTTCCCGCGCCAATGGGCGCGCGGGATCTTCATCGATCTGCCGGAAACCGACCGTATCAGCGTGATCCTCGCGCACATGGCCGACTTCCCGCTGTGCGGCAGCCTGTGGCTGGAAATGGTCGACACCAACGATGGCAAGGAGCTGTCGAACTTCTGCAAGAAATTTGAAGGGCACCTGCGCAAAGCGCTGATGGCGGCGGGCAAGTTGGTGGAAGACGAGCACAAGCCGCGCCTGCTGCTGACCTTCAAAAGTGGCCGCGAAGTGTTCATGGGCCTGGCCGAGTCCAACAACTCGGCGATGTGGCCGATGGGCATTCCCCGCCTGAAGTTCCCCCGTGAAGCGCCGAGCCGTTCGACGCTGAAGCTGGAAGAGGCGTGGCACCACTTCATTCCTCGCGATCAGTGGGATGAGCGCTTGCACAGCGACATGACCGGCGTCGACCTCGGTGCCGCACCCGGCGGCTGGACCTGGCAACTGGTCAACCGCGGCATGCTGGTGACCGCGATCGACAACGGGCCGATGGCCGAAAGCCTGATGGACACCGGACTGGTGCAACACTTGATGGCCGACGGTTTCACCTACAAGCCCCGGCAGCCGGTGGACTGGATGGTCTGCGACATCGTCGAGAAGCCGGCGCGCAATGCTGCAATGCTGGAAGAATGGATTGGCGAGGGGCATTGCCGCGAAGCGGTGGTCAACCTGAAGTTGCCGATGAAACAGCGTTACGCCGAGGTGAAACGCTTGCTCGAGCGCATTGCCGACGGGTTCAAGGAGCGTGGCATCCGGGTCGAGATCGGCTGCAAACAGCTGTATCACGACCGTGAAGAAGTGACCTGCCATTTGCGCCGCCTGGACGTGAAAAAACCAAAATCCCGCTGATACACGAATTATGTATGGGGCCTGTGTGGCGAGGGAGCTTGCTCCCGCTGGGCTGCGAAGCGGCCCCAATTCTGGCTATGCGGTCTATCAGAAGATTTCGGCGCCTGATTTTAGGGCTGCTGCGCAGCCCAGCGGGAGCAAGCTCCCTCGCCACATACCCGGCAATGCGCGACAATGCCGGCCAGTTTCAGGAGTGAATCATGAGTGAAATGCTTGATACGCCGGTAGACGGCACCCTCGACGCCACCGGCCTCAACTGCCCGGAACCGGTGATGATGCTGCACCAGCACATCCGTGACCTGGCCCCCGGCGGCCTGCTCAAGGTAATCGCGACTGACCCGTCGACCCGTCGTGACATTCCCAAGTTCTGCGTGTTTCTCGACCATGAACTGGTCGGCCAGCATGAAGAGGCAGGCACCTACCTCTACTGGATCCGCAAGAAATCCGATTGACCCACAAAAAACTACTGTGGGAGCCAGCCTGCTGGCGATTGCGGTGATTCAGTCAACAATGATGTTGAGTTTGAATCAGCCATCGCCAGCAGGCTGGCTCCCACAGGGTCAACTCAGCCCGTTGCGGATCCGCTTGCGTGCACTGCGCGTCAGGCGGATCGACAGCATCAGCGCTGCGCAACTCAAGCCCACGATCAATCCCTGCCACAACCCGCTCGGGCCGCTCGGTGTGCCGAACCAGTCCGTCAGACCGAGCGCGTAGCCCACCGGCAAACCGATCCCCCAATAAGCGAACAGGGTCAGAATCATCGTCACCCGCGTGTCCTGATAACCACGCAGTGCGCCGGCCGCCGTGACCTGGATCGCGTCGGAAAACTGGAACAGTGCCGAATACACAATCAGCATCGCCGCCACGCGAATCACTGTCGGGTCGGCGGTGTAAATCGTTGCGATGTGTTCACGCAGCAACAACATCATGCTCGCCGAAATACATGCATACGCCAGCGCCGTGCCCATGCCGACACCGGCGGCGAAGCGCGCTTCTCGCGGTTCCTGACGGCCGAGCGCCTGGCCGACCCGCACGGTCACGGCCATGCCCAGGGAGTAGGGGATCATGAACACCAGCGAGCTGAAGTTCAGAGCGATCTGGTGCCCGGCGACCACAGTCGCACCCAGACTGCCGATCAGCAGGGCGATCACGGCGAAGATGCTCGACTCGGCGAACACCGCGATGCCGATGGGCAGACCGATGCCCAGCAGGCGTTTGATCACCGACCATTGCGGCCAGTCGAAACGGCTGAACAACTGGCTCGACTGATAGGCCGGAGCCCAGCGCTCCCAACCGGCCATGCCCAGTGCCATCACCCACATCACGATCGCCGTGGCCCAGCCGCAGCCGACACCGCCCATGGCCGGTACACCGAAGTGGCCATAGATGAAGATGTAGTTCAGCGGAATATTCAGCGCCAACCCGCAAAGGCCCAGCACCATTGCCGGACGCGTACGCCCGAGGCCATCACTGAAACAACGCAACACATGGTAGAGGGCGACGGCGGGCAGGCCGCTGGCGATGCCGTGCAGGTATTGCATGCACGGGCCGATCAGTTCGGGGTCGACCTTCATCAAGTGCAGGATCGGTTCGGCACTGAACAGCATACCGGTCGCCATCAACCCCACCACCAAGGCCAGCCATAACGCCTGCCGCACGACCGGACCGATCTCGCTGTGCGTGCCGGCGCCGAAGCGCTGGGCAACTTTCGGGGTGGTGGCCAACAAGGTGCCGGTCATCAGCAGAAACACCGGAACCCAGATCGAGTTGCCGAGCGCCACGGCCGCCAGATCACGCGGGCCGACCCGACCCGCCATCACCGCATCGACGAAGCCCATGGCGGTGGTCGCCAGTTGCGCGATCATGATCGGCAGCGCCAGGCCGAGCAGGTTTTTCAGCTCCAGGCGAACCCGGGCCGGGCGGGAGAGGGAAATAGCGGCGGGGCGGTCAGTCACAGAATTCAAGGGCGAAGCGTCCAGAGAGTTTGATGCACGAGGCGGCGCATTCTACGCCTTGACGCAGTGGTCAGGAAAAGTCCTGTGTTAGCTATTTGTAATCACCTTTGAAGTGTACCGATCCCCTGTGGCGAGGGGATTTATCCCCGTTCGGCTGCGCAGCAGTCGCCAATCCATTGCACTCGGTATTTCAGATAGGGCGGGGTTGAAGCCTTCAAGGCCGCTTCGCAGCCCAACGGGGATAAATCCCCTCACCACAGGGGGAGGTGGCGGCCGCGAATGCCCGCTGGCCCACCACAGTCATCTCCGCCTACACTGCCAACCCGCCAAAAGGAGCCTGCCATGCTGATTGTCGCCGACGAAAATATCCCGCTGCTCGATGCCTTCTTCGAAGGTTTCGGCGAAATCCGCCGGGTGCCGGGACGTTCCATCGACCGCGCCACCGTCGAGCAGGCCGATGTACTGCTGGTGCGTTCGGTGACCAACGTCAATCGCGCGTTGCTCGACGGCAGCAAGGTACGCTTCGTCGGCACCTGCACCATCGGCACCGATCACCTGGATCTGGATTACTTTCAGCAGGCCGGCATCACCTGGTCCAGCGCACCCGGCTGCAATGCCCGGGGCGTGGTCGACTACGTGCTCGGCAGTCTGCTGACCCTGGCCGAAATCGAAGGTGTCGACCTGACTCGGCGCACTTACGGCGTGGTCGGTGCCGGTCAGGTCGGCGGTCGACTGGTCAACGTCTTGAAAGGACTGGGCTGGAACGTGCTGGTCTGTGATCCGCCAAGGCAAGACGCTGAGGGTGGCGATTACGTCAGCCTCGATCAGATCATCAAGCAGTGCGACGTCATCAGTCTGCACACTCCCTTGAAGAAACACGGCGCTCAGTCGACCTGGCATCTGTTCGATAAAAACCGCCTGAATCAACTCAAGCCAGGCACCTGGTTGATCAACGCCAGCCGTGGCCCGGTAGTGGACAACGCCGCCCTGCGCCAGGTCTTGTTGCAGCGCGAAGACCTGCAAGCGGTGCTCGACGTGTGGGAAGGCGAGCCTGAAGTCGATGTCGCGCTGGCCGACCTCTGCGTGCTGGCGACACCGCACATTGCCGGCTACAGCCTCGATGGCAAGCAGCGAGGGACGGCGCAGATCTATCAGGCGTATTGCGACTTTATCGGGCAACCGGCCCAGGTCAGCCTGAGCGATTTGTTGCCGGCGCCGTGGGTGTCGCAAGTGACGTTGAACGCTGAAAGCGATCCAGCCTGGGCGCTGGCGATGTTGTGCCGAGGCGTGTACGACCCGCGCCGGGATGATGCTGATTTCCGTCGCAGTCTTGTAGGCAATGTGAGCGAGCAACGTGCGGCGTTTGATGCGTTGCGCAAGAACTATCCATCTCGGCGCGAAATTGACGGGTTGACGGTACGCATTGAGGGGGAGTCGGCTGAGTTGCTGAAGATTGTGGCGGCGCTTGGCGCAACGGCTGTCTAGGGATTGGGTTGGCCCCTTCGCGAGCAAGCCCGCTCCCACAGGTTTTGAGTCGTACGCTAGATAGGTGGACGCCTCAAAACCTGTGGGAGCGGGCTTGCTCGCGAAGGGCCGCACCACGTTTTCTGGACAAGCACCCATAAAAAACCCGGCCCTCAGGGCCGGGTCAAGAAGACGGTGGCTATATCACTTTTGTTCGGCAGGCTTGACCAATCGCTTTTCCAGTTCGCTGCACGCTTCCTGGATCATGTTTTCAGTGATCGGTACTTCGCGCCCATCCTTATCGATAATCGAGCAACCCAGAGACTGGTTTGGCTGCGTGCGGATCACTTCAATTTTGTCTTCGCTGCTGTTTTGCAAGGACATGGCCTGTCTCCTCATCAGGTTGTGTACCCACTTTAAAACCGTCAGGTGACCGGGCTGTGACAACTCCCTGCGGTCTTTCCCGAGCGGCAACGTCAGTCCACCAGAAATCCCCCAACGTTGCCACCCGGACTTTAGACCAATAGCATCTAGGTGCTAGTCGTTGCGGTCATAATTAACCTGACTCATTGTGATTTACAGAGTTCCACCCCATTTAAGCGGTATAGGCTGGCCCGATCAATTGTGTACTGGATAACTCGATGCTCTCTGCCCGTCACCGCCGCGCGATTCTCCTGACCTGCCGTTTTCTTGCACCTTATCGCTGGCCGGCCTTCGGTGCCTTGCTCGCGTTGATCGTCACTGCCGGCATTACCTTGTCGATGGGGCAGGGCATTCGGCTGTTGGTGGATCAGGGGTTCATGACCCAGTCGCCGCACTTGCTCAACCAGAGCATCGGCCTGTTCATGGTACTGGTGGTCGGGCTGGCGATCGGCACCTTCGCGCGCTTCTATCTGGTGTCGTGGATCGGCGAGCGCGTGGTCGCGGACATCCGTCGGCAAGTGTTCAACCACTTGGTTTATCTGCATCCGGGTTTCTATGAAGACAATCGCAGCTCCGAAATCCAGTCACGGCTGACCGCCGACACGACGTTGTTGCAATCGGTGATCGGCTCTTCGTTATCGATGTTCCTGCGTAATGTGCTGATGGTGATTGGCGGAATCGTGTTGCTGTTTATCACTAACCCAAAACTTACCAGCATCGTGGTTGTGGCGTTGCCGCTGGTCATCGCGCCGATCCTGATTTTCGGCCGTCGGGTGCGCAGCCTGTCGCGCCTGAGCCAGGACCGGATAGCCGACATTGGCAGCTACGTTTCTGAAACCCTCAGCCAGATCAAGACCGTGCAGGCCTACAACCATCAGGTCCAGGACGAGCAGCGCTTCGCGGTGACCGTGGAGGAGGCCTTCAACACGGCGCGCAAACGCATTTTTCAACGGGCCTGGCTGATTACGCTGGTGATCGTGCTGGTGCTGGGCGCGGTTGGCGTGATGCTGTGGGTTGGCGGCATGGACGTGATCGCCGGACGGATCTCGGCCGGTGAACTGGCGGCTTTCGTCTTCTACAGCCTGATCGTCGGCAGCGCCTTCGGCACGTTGAGCGAAGTGATCGGCGAATTGCAGCGAGCAGCGGGCGCGGCCGAACGAATTGCCGAGTTGCTGCGCTCGGAAAACATCATCCAGCCGCCGACCTCAGGCCTGGTCACCTTGCCTGACCGGGTGAAGGGCAATCTGGAACTGCAAGACGTGCGTTTTTCCTACCCGTCACGTCCTGAAAGTTACGCCGTCGATGGCTTGAGTCTGACCATCAATGCGGGAGAAACCCTCGCCCTGGTCGGTCCATCCGGTGCCGGTAAATCCACGGTGTATGACCTCTTGCTGCGTTTTTACGATCCAGCCTCGGGCCAGATCCTGCTCGATGGCGTGCCGCTGACTCAACTCGATCCGCTCGACCTGCGCCGCTGCTTCGCGTTGGTCTCGCAAAACCCGGCGCTGTTCTTCGGCAGCATCGAAGAGAACATCCGCTACGGCAACCCGACCGCAACCCTTGACCAGGTCAAGGAAGCGGCAAAAATCGCCTACGCACACGACTTCATCGAGCAAATGCCCAACGGCTACCAGACCCACCTGGGCGACGGCGGTATCGGGTTGTCCGGCGGACAGCGCCAGCGCCTGGCCATCGCTCGCGCGCTGCTGGTGGATGCACCGATCCTGTTGCTCGACGAAGCCACCAGCGCCCTCGATGCGCAAAGCGAACACCTGATCCAGCAAGCCCTGCCGAGCTTGATGAAAAACCGCACCACCCTGGTCATCGCCCACCGCCTGGCCACGGTGAAAAATGCCGATCGGATTGCGGTGATGGATCAAGGGACACTGGTCGCCGTGGGGACGCATCAGGAGTTGATTGCGAGCAACGCGCTGTATGCGCGGTTGGCGGCGTTGCAGTTTAGTGACGGGAAGGTTGAACTCGGACTTCAACTGTAGGAGCTGTCGAGTGAAACGAGGCTGCGATCTTTTGATCTCTCGTTCTAACAAAAATGCCCGCATCAATCGATGCGGGCATTTTTAATCGTACTTCACATCAGGATCACTGATCGTCGAAGTATCGCTCATGCCAATCCACCAACGGTTGCGGCGAGTTGAGCTTCTGGCCGTAGATCACCGAGTACGACAACACGTTCTGTACATACTGGCGGGTTTCGTCGAACGGGATGCTTTCCACCCAGACGTCGAAACTCAGGTGGTCAGCGCCGCGCAACCACTGGCGCACACGGCCGGGGCCGGCGTTGTAGGCGGCGGAGGCGAGGACGCGGTTGCCGTTGAACTGGCTGTGGACCTGGCTCAGGTAAGCGGCGCCGAGCTGGATGTTCTTGTCCGGGTCGAACACTTGCTGCGGCGAGGCCAGCGGGATGCTGAACTTGCGCGCGGTTTCCTTGGCGGTGCCGGGCATCAGCTGCATCAGGCCGCTGGCGCCGACGCCGGAGCGGGCGTCGTCCATGAACGCGCTTTCCTGACGGGTGATGGCGAAAACCCAGCTCGAGTGCAGGCCACGGACCTTGGCTTCGCGCACCAGGGTCTCGCGGTGGGCCATCGGGAAACGGATGTCCAGATCGTCCCAATACTGCGCCTGACTGATGGTGCGGATCGCCGGGAAATACCATTTAAGGTCATAGGCCAGTTTCGCCTGAGCGACCATTTCGTCACGGCTGAAGTGACGGCTGACGTGATACCACTCGCGACGACCGTCGACGATCTGCCCGCGGGCGTGGAACTCGAGAGCGCGGCGCACGCCTGGCGTGTTGCGCACTTTGTTGATCAGCGCCTGGCTCATGACCAAGGGTTTGTTGACCAGCGAATAGGCGGACTGCGAACGATCGGCTGCGAGGAAACCGTAGAAATCGCGCTCACGAGCGAGGTTCTTGTACAGCGACTGCGCTTCCGGGTTCTGGGGTTGCGCCAGTTCCAGGCTGCGCGCCTGCCAGTAGCGCCAGCGGTTGGTCGTCGCCAGATCCTGCGGCAAGCGGCGAGTCAGCTGATAGGCATCGTCCCAGCGGGCCAGACGCAGTAGCAGGCGCAGACGCCATTCGGACACGGTGTTGTCGCGCAGTTCCGGGTCGTATTTGGTCATCATGTCCAGCGCGCGCGGATCGAAGCGTTTGGCAAGGGTCAACCCGATTTCGCGGGCGATCGCCACTTTTTCATCGCGGGAGAAGTGCATGCTGCTGGCATAACCGTCGAGCAGGTTCATGGCCTTGTCAGGGTCCTGGCGGGCCAGGCGACGCAGGCCGAGACTGACCACGTCGGACATCGGTTCGTCGGCCGGGGTAAAGCGCGAAGGCTGGTTCAGCAGTTCGGGTTTCTGCGCTACGTCCACCAGCAAGCGACCGCGAGGGGCGAGGGTGGTCAGGCCATTCACGAGGCTGTTGGCCAACGGATAGTTGCGCGCCTGCGCGGCGAGCTTGGTGCGTTCCCAGCGTTTTTGTTCGGTCAGTTGACCTTCGGCGGCCCATTGCCCGAACAGTGCGTCGCATGCAGCAGGCTGGGATTTGCCGGTCAGCCACAGTTTGTTGGCGTTGGCGTAGCCTTCGGCCTTCTGGTTATGACCGATCTGGTACTGCGCGTTCAGGCAGTCCAGTTCAGTGAAATTGAGCTTGGGGTCGTAATACTTGACAAAAGTCGCCCAGTCGCCGCGCTCCGCCAGCCAGCGCAACCAGCGCAATTTCATCCAGTTGGCCTGGGGCAGGTCACCGTGTTCGGCAAGGAATTTTTCGATCTCGGCATTGCTGGCGGTTTTCAGCCGTGCGGTCAACTCGTCGTAGGCCAGATACGGCTCCAGCGGGTAATCGCTGAGGGCCTGGCTGTAACGGAAGTAGGGGCCGGTGTCGCCCTTGGCCAGGGCACGTTTGGCCTCATCGTAATATTGACGCTGTGTGGACAGGTCCACCGCCTGGGCGGTTTGAACGGCAGTGGCAGAAAGAAGCAAACACGATAAAAGACTGAAAAGGCGACTGCGCATGAGACGTCCGGGCAGAGAAATCACGACAAGTGCAGGCTTAACCTGCACTGAATTGTCTGTAGCTTAGCCTTTTGCCAGCAACGGGCGAAAGCTTTGCCGGCCTCTCTGCACAAGTTCGCAACAATTGTCATGCAGAGTGCTTCGACATTGAAATTGCCGGCCTTCTGACGCCTCAAGTCAGGTAGAATGCGCGCCCGGTTTTTGGAGAAGCTCATGACCCTGCTCAAATTCAGCGATGTGTCCCTTGCTTTCGGCGCTATGCCGTTGTTGGACAAGGTGTCCTGGCAGATCGCCCGTGGTGAGCGGGTGTGCATCATCGGCCGCAACGGCACTGGCAAGTCCAGCATGATGAAGCTCGTCAAGGGCGACCAGAAGCCCGATGAGGGCTCCGTTTGGCGCGCGCCCGGCCTCAAGATTGGCGAATTGCCGCAAGAATTGCCGGTAGCCGACGAGCGGACCGTGTTCGACGTAGTGGCCGAAGGCCTGGACGGTGTCGGCGAACTGCTCGCGCAGTATCACCACCTGAGCCAGAACATCGTCACCGACGCCGACCTGGACAAACTGATGCACGTCCAGCACGACCTCGAAGCCCGTGACGGCTGGCGTTTGCAGCAATTGGTCGACAGCACGTTGAGCCGTCTGCAGTTGCCGGCCGACAAGACCCTCGCCGAATTGTCCGGCGGCTGGCGTCGCCGCGTCCTGCTGGCCCAGGCTCTGGTTTCCGAACCCGATCTTTTGCTGCTCGACGAACCAACCAACCACCTGGACATCGGTGCAATTGCCTGGCTCGAAGAGGCGCTGAAGGATTTTCAGGGCGCCGTGCTGTTCATCACGCACGACCGTTCATTCCTGCAAAACCTCGCCACCCGCATCCTCGAACTGGATCGCGGCGGCCTTATCGACTGGAACGGCGACTACGCCAGTTTCCTCGTGCACAAAGAAGCCTCGCTGGCCGCTGAAGAAACCGCCAACGCGCTGTTCGACAAAAAACTGGCCCAGGAAGAAGTCTGGATCCGCCAGGGCATCAAGGCCCGTCGCACCCGTAACGAAGGCCGCGTACGCGCATTGAAAGCTTTGCGCGTCGAGCGTAGCGAACGTCGGGAGCGCACCGGCAAGGCCAACATTCAGCTGGACACCGCCGACAAGTCCGGCAAGCAGGTTATGGTCCTCGAGAACGTGAGTTTCGCGCATCCGGGTGGCCCGTTCCTGATCAGGGATTTCTCGATGGTCCTGACGCGTGGCGACCGTATCGGTCTGCTGGGCGCCAACGGTACCGGCAAGACAACACTGCTGAAGTTGATGCTCAGCGGTCTGCAACCAACCAGCGGCACAGTGGAAGAGGGCACACGTATCGACGTGGCCTACTTCGACCAGTTGCGCCATCAGCTGGACCTGGAAAAGACCGTGATCGACAACGTGGCCGAAGGTCGCGACTTCATCGATATCGATGGTCAGAGCCGTCACGTACTGAGCTACCTCGGCGACTTCCTGTTCAGCCCACAGCGTGCCCGCACGCCGGTCAAGGCGCTGTCGGGTGGTGAGCGTGCGCGTCTGTTGCTGGCGAAGCTGTTCAGCAAACCGGCGAACCTGCTGGTCCTCGACGAACCGACCAACGACCTCGACGTCGAAACCCTCGAGCTGCTGGAAGAAGTCTTGCTGACCTTCAACGGCACCGTGCTGATGGTCAGCCACGACCGGGCATTCCTCGACAACGTGGTCACCAGCACCCTGGTCTTCGAAGGTGAAGGCAAGGTTCGCGAGTATGTCGGTGGTTATCAGGACTGGCTGCGTCAGGGCGGCTCGCCGCGCCTGCTGGGCGTGACCGAAAGCAAGTCCGGCAAGGCCGACCTGACGTCGGCGGTCGTGACGGCTGAACCTGCGCCGGTTGCGGCGGCGGTCGAAGCACCGGTTGCGAAGAAGAAACTCAGCTACAAGTTGCAGCGGGAGCTGGAGATGCTGCCGGCCCAGATCGAAGCCATGGAACAGCAGATCGCTGCCGTCGAGGCCAAAATGGCCGATGCCGGTTTCTATCAGCGTCCTGCGGCCGAGACCGCTGCGGTGATCGCTCAGCTTGAGCAGTTGCAGGCTGAGCACGACGTAATGGTTGAGCGTTGGGCCGAGTTGGATGCCTGATTGATCCTGCAATAAAAAAGCCCGGCGTTCAGTGATGAACGCCGGGTTTTTCGTATGAAATGCAATCTACGAGTTGCGATTGATCCCCTGTGGGAGCGAACCTGCTCGCGATGAGGCCCTGCCAGTCGAATCACTGCTGACTGGCAAGCCGCCATCGCGAGCAGGCTCGCTCCTACAGGGGTTTTGTATTGTCAGCTTTTGTTTTGCAGGCGCACCGCGAGCACATCACATGGCGCACCATGCAGCACGTCATTGGCCGTCGAGCCCAGCAGCAATGCCAGGCCGTGCCGGCCATGGCTGCCCACCACGATCAGGTCGCAGGTTTGTTCCTTGGCCAGGTGGTGAATCTCCTGGCGTGGCTGGCCGTAGGTCAGGTGGCTGTATTCTTTGGAGAGTTCGGGATACTTCACGATCAGCCGGTCAAGACGTTCCTTGGCCTGATCGAACTGCTGCTGTTGCAGTTGTGACAGGTCCATGGGGACGTCGCCGCCAAAGGCCATGGCCATCGGCTCGACGATGTGAACCAGGGACAATTTCGCCCCGTTGCTCACTGACAACTCGCGAGCACGGTGGATTACAGGGTCGCACTCTTCGGTTAGATCTACAGCGACCAGAATGTGGTTGTAGGGCATGAGGTGCTCCTCCTGAGGATTGCAATATTGGTAAGTATGGCTGGTTTCAAGCGCATTGGTTCCAAAGTGACTCAAAGCGCTCATCAAGAATCGGGAGTACAGATATGACGGTCTGGATAGTGGTGTCAATCCTGCTGGTGGTACTGAGTCCACTGGCATGGTTGCGACCGTCCCGTGGGCAGAGCGGGCGCATGGCCTTGCGTATGGAGGCGCGGCGTATCGGCCTGGCCATGCAGCTTGCGCCTCAGGAGTGGCCGCACTGGCTGAGCCAGGAGCCGCCGAGCCCTTGCGCCCAGTACCATCGACCGCGTCGTGGCAATCAGCCGGCGTGCTGGAGTTACTGGCAAAAGTCGCCGGGTGTGTGGGTGAACCAGTGGCAAGAGGTCTGCGAAGACCGAGCGCTACTCAATCATTTCGAAAAATTGCCAGCCAACGTCTACAAGGTCGAGGCGGACAAGCAGATGATCACGCTGTATTGGGGCGAGAAGGGCGAAGCGACGGTTTTGCAGGACATCGATGCGGTGCTGAAAGCGCTGGCATGACTCTCGGACTTTTCGCGCTGCAATGGCGCGAAAGCTCTGACAGACAGGCAATAAAAAGCCCGACATCATCATCGGGCCGGGGTTGGCCAGGCAGGCCGGTAATTCGCTGTAGGGCTGATCTTACGCTGGGCATTCGCCAGAAGCGTTCATATTTTTTCTTCGGCTTCCCGCCAGCGTAGCTTGTTAAACACGGGCTGCAGCGAATTAGGGCGACTTTTCTAACTATTGATTCTATGAATGACTTCACATGCAGATGCGTGTTGAAGATCTTCGCAGTACGGAAGTGACCGCAAAGTCGCGTTTCAACCCGTATTTTGGGCGATTGACAATTGCCGGAAATTCCGTGAAGGTGGCATACCCAAATCAAACGGGCGTATGAATTGAGCGTTTGTATTTCAGACCGCTCCTACAGAATCCCGACTATCGCGTTGGCGGGTGTGCCGGGTGGATTGGCGTTAGCATCGACGATAAGCGTCCTGCCGAGCCATTCGCCTGCGTCCGACGTGTACTGTTCAGCTTCCATATCGTGGAGATCAGTTGATGATTTACGAAGGTAAAGCCATCACGGTTAAGGCTCTTGAAAGTGGCATCGTCGAATTGAAATTCGACCTCAAGGGTGAGTCCGTCAACAAGTTCAACCGTCTAACCCTGAACGAACTGCGTCAGGCCGTAGACACCATCAAGGCAGATGCTTCGATCAAGGGTGTGATCGTCAGCAGTGGCAAGGACGTGTTCATCGTCGGCGCCGACATCACCGAATTTGTCGAGAACTTCAAGCTGCCGGATGCAGAGCTTGTTGCTGGCAACCTGGAAGCCAACAAGATTTTCAGCGATTTCGAAGACCTCAACGTCCCGACTGTCGCCGCGATCAACGGCATCGCGCTGGGTGGCGGTCTGGAAATGTGCCTCGCGGCCGACTACCGCGTCATGTCCACCAAGGCCAAGATTGGTCTGCCGGAAGTCAAACTGGGCATCTACCCGGGCTTCGGCGGCACCGTGCGTCTGCCGCGCCTGATCGGTGCAGACAACGCCATCGAGTGGATTGCCGCCGGCAAGGAAAACCGTCCTGAAGACGCGCTGAAAGTGGGCGCAGTCGATGCAGTGGTTGCACCTGAGAAACTGCAGGAAGCGGCCCTGGAGCTGATCAAGCGCGCCATCTCCGGCGAGTTTGACTACAAGGCCAAGCGTCAGCCGAAGCTGGAAAAGCTGAAACTGAATGCTATCGAACAAATGATGGCTTTCGAAACCGCCAAAGGTTTCGTGGCAGGTCAAGCGGGGCCGAACTACCCGGCACCGGTTGAAGCAATCAAGACCATCCAGAAAGCCGCGAACTTCGGTCGTGACAAGGCACTGGAGGTCGAAGCTGCCGGTTTCGTCAAACTGGCCAAGACCTCTGCCGCGCAGAGCTTGATCGGTCTGTTCCTGAACGACCAGGAACTGAAGAAAAAGGCCAAGGCCTACGACGAAATCGCCAAAGACGTGAAGCAGGCTGCCGTATTGGGCGCCGGCATCATGGGTGGCGGTATCGCTTATCAGTCGGCTTCCAAAGGCACGCCGATCCTGATGAAGGACATCAACGAACACGGCATCGAGCAAGGTCTGGCTGAAGCCGCCAAGCTGCTGGTCGGCCGCGTTGATAAAGGTCGCATGACCCCGGCGAAAATGGCTGAAGTGCTTAACGGCATTCGTCCGACCCTGTCCTACGGTGATTTCGGTCACGTTGACCTGGTCGTAGAAGCAGTCGTCGAGAACCCGAAGGTCAAGCAAGCCGTTCTGGCCGAAGTCGAAGACAAGGTCAAAGAGGACACCATCCTCGCGTCTAACACCTCGACCATTTCCATCACCTTGCTGGCCAAAGCCCTCAAGCGTCCGGAAAACTTCGTCGGCATGCACTTCTTCAACCCGGTGCACATGATGCCGCTGGTTGAAGTGATTCGTGGCGAGAAGTCCAGCGAGCTGGCCGTTGCCACCACCGTTGCCTACGCCAAGAAAATGGGCAAGAACCCGATCGTCGTCAACGACTGCCCGGGCTTCCTGGTCAACCGCGTCCTGTTCCCGTACTTCGGCGGTTTCGCCAAGCTGGTCAGCGCCGGCGTGGACTTCGTCCGTATCGACAAGGTCATGGAAAAATTCGGCTGGCCAATGGGCCCGGCGTACCTGATGGACGTGGTCGGCATCGACACCGGTCACCACGGTCGTGACGTGATGGCTGAAGGTTTCCCGGACCGCATGAAAGACGATCGCCGTTCGGCTATCGACGTGCTCTACGAAGCCAAGCGCCTGGGCCAGAAGAACGGCAAGGGTTTCTACGCCTACGAGACCGACAAGAAGGGCAAGCAGAAGAAAGTGGCCGATCCGTCGGTACTGGAAGTGCTCAAGCCAATCGTTTACGAGCAGCGCGAAGTCACTGACGAAGACATCATCAACTGGATGATGATCCCGCTGTGCCTGGAAACCGTACGTTGCCTGGAAGACGGTATTGTTGAAACCGCCGCCGAAGCCGACATGGGTCTGGTCTACGGTATTGGTTTCCCTCCATTCCGTGGCGGTGCGCTGCGCTACATCGATTCGATCGGTGTTGCCGAGTTCGTTGCCCTGGCTGACCAGTACGCTGATTTGGGCGCGCTGTACCACCCGACCGCAAAACTGCGTGAAATGGCCAAAACCGGCCAACGGTTCTTCGGTTAAGCGTCCCAACTTTTGAGCGAGAGTGAAATTTTATGAGCTTGAATCCAAGAGACGTCGTGATTGTCGACTTCGGTCGTACTCCGATGGGCCGCTCCAAGGGCGGCATGCACCGCAACACCCGCGCCGAAGATATGTCGGCGCACCTGATCAGCAAATTGCTGGAACGCAACGTCAAGGTTGATCCGAACGAAGTCGAAGACGTGATCTGGGGCTGTGTAAACCAGACCCTGGAGCAGGGCTGGAACATCGCCCGCATGGCGTCCCTGATGACGCAGATCCCGCACACTGCTGCCGGCCAGACCGTCAGCCGTCTGTGTGGTTCCTCGATGAGCGCGCTGCACACTGCCGCACAAGCGATCATGACCGGCAACGGTGACGTGTTCGTCGTCGGCGGCGTCGAGCACATGGGCCACGTGAGCATGATGCACGGTGTCGATCCGAACCCGCACATGTCGCTGTACGCGGCGAAAGCCTCGGGCATGATGGGCCTGACCGCTGAAATGCTGGGCAAAATGCACGGCATCACTCGCGAACAACAGGACGCTTTCGGCGTGCGCTCCCACCAGCTCGCTCACAAGGCGACTGTTGAAGGCAAGTTCAAAGACGAAATCATCCCGATGCAGGGCTACGACGAGAACGGTTTCCTGAAACTGTTCGACTACGACGAAACCATTCGTCCGGAAACCACCCTGGAAAGCCTGGCGGCTCTGAAGCCAGCGTTTAACCCGAAAGGTGGCACCGTAACGGCCGGTACTTCGTCGCAGATCACCGACGGTGCTTCGTGCATGATCGTGATGTCGGCACAGCGTGCGCAGGACCTGGGCATCCAGCCGCTGGCGGTTATCCGCTCGATGGCGGTGGCAGGTGTGGACCCGGCCATCATGGGCTATGGTCCAGTACCGGCCACGCAAAAAGCACTGAAGCGTGCGGGCCTTGGCATTAACGATATCGACTTCTTCGAGCTCAACGAAGCTTTCGCCGCACAGGCCTTGCCAGTGTTGAAAGATCTGAAAGTGCTCGACAAGATGAACGAGAAGGTTAACCTGCACGGCGGCGCGATCGCCCTGGGTCACCCGTTCGGTTGCTCCGGTGCGCGTATCTCCGGCACTTTGCTGAACGTGATGAAGCAGAATGGCGGCACCTTCGGGGTAGCCACCATGTGCATTGGTCTCGGCCAAGGCATCTCCACCGTCTTCGAACGCGTTTAAGCGTTTCGTTGAAGGAAGCCGGGGCCAAGTGCCCCGGTTTTTGTTTTTCCGGATTTATTTTTGTTTTTATTTTGAAAAGATTTCAGTGAGGGCCAAACCATGCCGATACAACCTGGGCTCTACCAACATTACAAAGGTCCGCAGTACCGTGTATTCAGTATTGCGCGGCATTCGGAAACCGAAGAAGAAGTGGTCTTCTACCAAGCCCTGTATGGCGATTACGGCTTTTGGGTGCGTCCCTTGAGCATGTTCCTGGAGTCGGTCGAAGTTGACGGCGAACAGGTGCCACGCTTTGCTTTGGTGCAAGCCGAACCGAGCCTTTTTTCCAAGCCATAAGCTGAGTGCGCGCAAGACCATGCGCTTGACCTCACCTTGTAGCCACTATATATAGCGGTGCCGCGTCAGGCGCCAACCGCCTTTCACTTCTAGAATTCAGGAATTTTCTGATCCATGGGCAAATCGCTGGTCATTGTGGAATCCCCGGCTAAGGCCAAGACCATCAACAAGTATCTGGGTAACCAATACGTGGTGAAGTCGAGTATCGGCCATATCCGAGACCTGCCCACCAGCGGTTCGGCTAGCGCCAGCAAAGAGCCAGCCGCCAAGCGCGGTAAGGCCGCAGCGGGTGAAGGTCCGGTGCTCACGCCGAAAGAGAAGGCGCGCAAGCAGCTGGTCTCGCGCATGGGTGTCGATCCCGATCATGGCTGGAAAGCCAAGTACGAGATCCTCCCGGGCAAGGAAAAGGTCATCGAAGAGCTGCGCCGGCTTGCCAAAGATGCTGACACCATCTATCTCGCAACCGACTTGGATCGCGAGGGGGAAGCCATTGCCTGGCACCTGCGCGAAGCCATCGGTGGTGACGACAGCCGCTACAAGCGCGTGGTGTTCAACGAAATCACCAAGAAAGCGATCCAGGAAGCCTTCTCCAAGCCGGGCGAGCTGGACATCGACCGTGTCAACGCCCAGCAGGCGCGTCGTTTCCTCGACCGCGTGGTGGGCTACATGGTTTCGCCGCTGCTGTGGGCCAAGGTTGCCCGTGGCTTGTCCGCCGGTCGCGTGCAATCGGTTGCCGTGAAGCTGGTGGTCGAGCGCGAACGTGAAATTCGTGCGTTCAACCCGGAAGAGTACTGGGAAGTTCACGCCGACCTGGGCACCGCCAAGGGCGCAACCGTGCGCTTCGACGTGGCTCGCGAGAAAGGCGAAGCCTTCAAGCCGCTCAACGAAGCCCAGGCCATGGCCGCGCTGGAGAAGCTCAAGGCTTCCAGCTACAGCATCGTCAAGCGCGAAGACAAACCGACCAGCAGCAAGCCGTCGGCACCGTTCATCACGTCCACCCTGCAACAGGCTGCCAGTAACCGCCTGGGCTTCGGCGTGAAGAAAACCATGATGATGGCCCAGCGTTTGTACGAAGCCGGCTACATCACGTATATGCGTACCGACTCCACCAACCTCTCAGCTGATGCCGTGACGATGGCGCGCACTTATATTGAAGGCGAGTTCGGCAAGAAGTACCTGCCGGAAAACCCGAATGTCTACAGCAGCAAGGAAGGCGCACAAGAGGCTCACGAAGCGATTCGTCCGTCTGACGCCAACACCGAGCCAAGCAAGCTGTCGGGCATGGAACGTGATGCAGAGCGGCTCTACGAGCTGATCTGGCGCCAGTTCCTCGCTTGCCAGATGCTGCCGGCGCAATACCTGTCGACCACGGTCACCGTCGGTGCTGGCGATTTCGAGCTGCGCGCCAAGGGCCGCATCCTGAAGTTCGACGGCTACACCCGCGTCATGCCGCAAATTGCCAAGCCTGGCGATGACGACGTGTTGCCGGACATGGCTCAGGGCGACGCGATGAAGCTGATCAAGCTTGATCCGACCCAGCACTTCACCAAGCCACCGGCGCGTTACTCGGAAGCTAGCCTGGTAAAAGAAATGGAAAAACGCGGCATCGGTCGTCCTTCGACCTACGCAGCGATCATTTCGACCATTCAGGACCGTGGCTACGTAGCGCTGCACAACCGTCGTTTCTACTCGGAAAAGATGGGCGACATCGTGACCGAGCGTCTGGCCGAGAGCTTCTCCAATCTCATGGACTACGGCTTCACCGCCGGCATGGAAGAGAACCTCGATGACGTGGCCCAGGGCGAGCGCGATTGGAAAAACGTGCTCGACGAGTTCTACGGCGACTTCAAGAAGAAACTCGAAGTAGCTGAAAGCGCCGAAGGCGGCATGCGCGCGAACCAGCCGGTGATGACTGATATTCCGTGCGTGTTGTGCGGTCGTCCGATGCAGATTCGTACCGCATCGACTGGCGTGTTCCTCGGTTGCTCGGGTTACAGCCTGCCGCCGAAAGAGCGCTGCAAGGCCACCGTCAATCTGGTGCCGGGCGATGAAATCGCTGCGGACGACGAGGGTGAATCGGAATCCCTGGTACTGCGCGGCAAGCACCGCTGCCCGATTTGCAGCACGGCGATGGACGCTTACCTGCTGGATGAAAAGCGCAAGCTGCACATCTGCGGTAACAACCCGGATTGCTCAGGCTATGAAATCGAAGAGGGCACCTATCGCATCAAGGGCTACGAAGGTCCGAGTCTGGAATGCGACAAGTGCGGTAGCGAGATGCAGCTCAAGACCGGCCGTTTCGGCAAGTTCTTCGGTTGCACCAACGCGACCTGCAAGAACACCCGCAAGCTGCTGAAAAGCGGTGACGCGGCGCCGCCGAAGATGGACCCGGTGAAGATGCCTGAGCTGAAGTGCGAAAAGGTCAACGACACCTATATCCTGCGCGACGGTGCCTCCGGCCTGTTCCTGGCGGCCAGCCAATTCCCGAAAAACCGTGAGACCCGTGCTCCGCTGGTCATGGAAATTGTGCCGCACAAGGATGAGATCGATCCGAAGTACCACTTCCTCTGCGAAGCACCGAAGAAAGATCCGGACGGCCTGCCTGCTGTGATTCGTTACAGCCGCAAGACCAAAGAGCAGTACGTGCAGACTGAAGTCGACGGTAAGCCGACTGGCTGGAAGGCGTACTACGACGGCGGCAAGTGGACGGTTGAAGACAAGCGTCCGGCAGCCAAAGTGTAAAAGACGCTGTACACAAAAGGCCGCATGACAACCCTCGGGTTTTCATGCGGCCTTTTTGTTTTGTGCTTGCGGTCAGATCGGCTGATCCACGACACTGTCTGACCTGCGTGAAGCAATTATTTCGTTGTGGAGGCTGCCGTCATGGCCCACGAACTCTATACCCGTACCAACCAGAAGATTTATTTCGCCGGCCTGTCACTGGAAGCGCTCGCCAGAGCCGAAGAGGGGCGGGCGATGAATTCCCTGGCGCTGATCCAGGCCGGGCGTGAGTCGGCGTTGTTTCACTTGTACGGCGCGTTGCTGGGGCTGTGCCATGAAATTGCCGGCTTCTATCGCCTGCCTCAGGCCAATGCGCCTCGGGCGGAAATGCTGCTGACTCGCGAAGTGCTGGAAACGATCGCCATTCCCGAGATGGCTGAGATGGTCGAACTGGCCCAGAATCCGGAAACCTGGCTGGCCAAGTTGCTGGCGGCTCATGCGGCGATGTTCCAGCCGCCTCGCGCTCCGCATAAGCCCAAGGGTGACGTGACTCAGCCGCTCATCCTGGCGGTTAACCTGGATGAAGAAGAGTCGCCTGATGAGTTGAGTCGAGAAGAGCTGGAGAGCTGGCGCCAGAATCTGAAAGGGTTGGCGATCCGTTTTCGCGAAGGCTTGAACGAGTGCTGATCAGCTGGGTGCCGGCGGTGCGATTAAAAGCGCTGCTGGTCAAGTTACCGAGCGAAGCCTGACCGATGCCTATATAATCCCCGCCTTTCGTGGAGAACAGACCTTTATGCCAACGTCCTTTCTAGAAATTGTCGAGTTACCAGACGGCCGAATCGAGCTGCGCAGGGCCGAGGACGAGGGTTCTCTGGTTACTTTGGATTTCTCCGAGGATGCCAAGGCTTTCCTGCAGGGCCAGCACGTAGAAGTCGCCAAGGCGATGTTGAGCGTCGGTGTTCAGATGGCGGGGCGTTTGGTTGAAGGCGAATTCAATACCGATGAGAGTTCGCGGGTCCTTCATTGATCCCATTCGTCGCTTTCTGCTGATTCGGCTACGCACCGGCTTCTCTATCCTTTGAGAAGCCCCGCGCTATTCATTGCGCGCATTGTTTAAACGTTAACCCAAGCGAATGTTCAGGCTTTGTGCATCCCCGGTTCGGGCTGCGCTGATCAACTGCGACCGTGAGTTTGTGCTCAAAGGGTTGAGCCAGCTGACAACCGTGTGGCTGCGGCCCAGGCGCAGGGCTTCGCAGGTCAACTGCTGGGCACTCTGGGTGCCGCGAGGTTGCAGCAGCAGAATGCGTTCGCGGTTAAGTCCGGCGTCCCGCAGCCACGCCTGAGTCAGGCTGGCGGGCGGGGCGATCAGAGTCAGCCATCGCGCGTCCTGATCCTGGCTCAGTTCCCGGAGAATCGGCGCCAGAAGGTTCAGGCAGTTCCCGGCCGCACCACGCAGTGAAAGCTCGCTGAAGACTTCGGGTTCGGCGCTCCACGGCGACTCGACCACGTCTTTCAGGATTGGCGCCAACGGTTGCACCATGAATGCCTCGAACAACGGCAGTTGGGCTTGCTGTGAGGTGTGTGGGAACTGCATAAAGCCTCCTTTAGCGGCGAATGACGCCGACACTCAAGCCTTCGATCACCAGTTCCTGATCTTTCAGGTTGACTTCGATTGGGGCGAATTCAGGGTTTTCGGCAAGCAACCAGACCTTGCTGCCATCGCGCTTGAAGCGCTTGACGGTCACTTCGTCACCGATCCGCGCCACAACGATCTGGCCATTGCGGGCTTCCCGGGTGGTGTGGACGGCCAACAGGTCACCGTCGAAAATGCCGACATCCTTCATGCTCATGCCATGAACCCGCAGCAGATAATCAGCGCGCGGATGGAAGAAGGCGGGATTGATGTTGCAGGACTCTTCGATGTGCTGCTGGGCCAGAATCGGCGCCCCTGCAGCCACTCGGCCAATGATCGGCAAAGTAGAATCGTCGGCCTTGGCTTCGAAGCCCGGGATGCGAATGCCGCGGGAAGCGCCCGGGGTCATCTCGATCGCACCTTTGCGGGCCAGCGCCTTAAGATGTTCTTCCGCCGCGTTGGGCGACTTGAAACCCAGTTCCTGAGCGATTTCCGCGCGGGTCGGCGGGTAGCCGTTGTCTTCTAGGCAGCGTTTGATGAAGGCCAGAATCTCTGCTTGGCGTGGCGTCAGCTTTAGCATATTGATCGCTCTGTCTTTTTATACAGTGACTGGGATTATATACAGTGAAACGGTCTTGGCAATGCCCCTTTTTTGGCCGGCCGCTGGACGGTCGATCAGCCTGCTGATTAAAGCCTCGCTGATGTATGGTTAAATAGCTGACCGACCATTCCCAAAACGAACCGGCAGGCTTGACAACGCACAGGCTGAAACGTATGTTTCAAACAAGTGTTTGTCAGGCGGAGTAGCCATGGCCCAGTCGGAAACCGTTGAACGCATTCTTGATGCTGCCGAGCAGTTGTTCGCGGAAAAAGGTTTCGCTGAAACCTCGTTGCGTCTGATTACCAGCAAGGCCGGTGTCAATCTGGCGGCGGTCAACTATCACTTCGGTTCGAAAAAGGCGCTGATCCAGGCGGTCTTCTCGCGCTTTCTCGGTCCGTTTTGCCTGAGCCTCGATAAAGAGCTGGAACGGCGCCAGTCCAAGCCTGACAACAAGCCGACTCTTGAAGAGCTGCTCGAAATTCTTGTCGAGCAGGCGCTCGTCGTGCAGCCACGCAGTGGCAACGATCTGTCTATCTTCATGCGGTTGCTGGGGCTGGCGTTCAGCCAGAGCCAAGGCCACTTGCGTCGTTATCTGGAAGACATGTACGGCAAGGTGTTCCGCCGCTATATGATGCTGGTCAACGAAGCCGCGCCGCGCATTCCGCCGATCGAACTGTTCTGGCGCGTGCACTTCATGCTCGGCGCCGCGGCGTTCAGCATGTCGGGGATCAAGGCTTTGCGGGCGATTGCCGAGACCGATTTCGGTGTCAACACCTCTATTGAGCAGGTGATGCGCTTGATGGTGCCGTTCCTGGCCGCCGGCATGCGTGCCGAAACCGGCGTCACCGACGCAGCCATGGCCACCGCGCAATTGCGTCCGCGCAGCAAGTCGGCCCCGGCCGCCGCCAAGGTTTAACCGCACATGGGTGGGCGCGGCAGCTGACATCCGCTAAGCTAGCCGCCCATGCCGACTCTCGTTCTGAACCCGCTCCCCATTGATATCGCCGACCTGCCGGGCACAGCCCACGGCGGCGAATTCTCGCGAGCCGGGTTTTTCGTTATCAAGGAATCTCTATGACTGCTGGCCTGCAAGGCTCGTTGATGGTGGACGTCGCCGGTACCTGGCTGACGGCCGAAGATCGCCAATTGTTGCGTCAGCCCGAAGTGGGCGGCCTGATCATTTTCGCGCGCAACATCGAAAGCCCGCGCCAGGTGCGTGAGCTCAGCGCCGCGATTCGCTCCATTCGTCCCGATCTGTTGCTGGCGGTGGACCAGGAGGGCGGTCGCGTTCAGCGCCTGCGCCAAGGCTTCGTCCGGCTGCCGGCCATGCGCGCCATCGCCGACAATCCGAACGCCGAGTACCTGGCCGAGCAGTGCGGCTGGATCATGGCCACCGAAGTGCTGGCCGTCGGTCTCGACTTGAGTTTCGCCCCGGTGCTGGACCTGGATTACCAGCGCAGCGCCGTCGTCGGCACCCGTTCCTTCGAGGGCGACCCTGAGCGCGCAGCATTGCTGGCGGGTGCATTCATCCGCGGCATGAACAGCGCCGGCATGGCTGCCACCGGCAAGCATTTCCCCGGTCACGGTTGGGCCGAGGCGGATTCCCACGTGGCGATCCCGAACGACGAACGCAGCCTCGACGAAATCCGCGCCAACGACCTGGTGCCGTTCGCCAAACTGAGCAAACAACTGGCCGCCGTCATGCCGGCCCACGTTATTTATCCACAAGTCGATTCCCAGCCCGCCGGCTTCTCCCGCCGCTGGTTGCAGGAGATCCTGCGTGGCGAGTTGCAATTCGACGGCGTGATCTTCAGCGATGACCTGTCCATGGCCGGCGCCCACGTGGTTGGCGATGCCGCCAGCCGTATCGAAGCCGCGCTGACCGCAGGTTGCGACATGGGGCTAGTGTGCAACGACCGTGCTGCTGCGGAGCTGGCCTTGAGCGCCGCCCAGCGCTTAAAGGTCAAGCCGTCCGAGCGCATTGCGCGGATGCGTGGCCAGTCGTACGCCAACACTGAATACCGTCAGAACCCGCGCTGGCTGACCGCCATCGGCGCGCTCAAAGAAGCTCAACTGATTGAATAAGGACTTTTCGTTATGACGGTTTACGCGATTATCGGTGGCACCGGCCTGACTCAACTCGAAGGCCTGAACATTCGTCAGTCACTGGCGGTAGATACACCCTATGGCGCACCTTCGGCCGACGTGCAGATTGGTGAATACGCCGGGAAGGAAGTGCTGTTCCTTGCGCGTCACGGTCATCCGCACCGGCTCCCGCCCCATCAGGTGAACTATCGCGCCAACCTCTGGGCGCTGAAACAGGCCGGCGCTGAAGCGATCCTCGCGGTCAACGCCGTGGGCGGAATTCATGCCGCGATGGGCACCGGGCATTTCTGCGTGCCACATCAATTGATCGACTACACCAGCGGGCGCGAGCACACCTATTTCGCCGATAACCTGGAACACGTCACCCACATCGACTTCAGCTATCCCTACAGTGAGACATTGCGCCAGCAGTTGATCGCGGCGTTGGCGGCTGAAGGTCTCGATTACAGCAGTCAGGGCGTGTATGCCTGCACTCAGGGCCCACGTCTTGAAACCGTCGCTGAAATCGCGCGACTGGAACGTGATGGTTGCGACATTGTCGGCATGACTGGTATGCCGGAAGCAGCATTAGCGCGTGAGCTGGAACTGGATTATGCGTGTCTGGCGCTGGTGGTGAACCCGGCAGCGGGCAAGTCCGCGGCGGTGATCACCATGGCCGAGATCGAGCAGGCGTTGCAGGACGGGATAGGGAAGGTCAAGTCGACGTTGGCGCGGGTGCTTAAGGGCTGATCAGGCTCTATACCTAGTCGACCCCATCGCGGGCAAGCCACGCTCCCACAGGTACAGTGATCACCCTGTGGGAGCGGGCTTGCCCGCGATAGCAATCTATCTGGCGCCGCCGCTCTCAGCGCTTTTCCAACTTGTCCGGCAACGGCGCAAACAACGCTTCAATATCATCGCTCTGCAACTTCCAGTCGCCAGTCTTGCGCCCATCCAGCACGCCCGCCGCGAGGTCGGATTTTTCCTTTTGCAGGTGTTGAATCTTCTCTTCCACCGTGCCACGGGCAATCATCTTGTAGACGAACACCGGCTTCTCCTGGCCGATGCGATACGCCCGGTCAGTCGCCTGGTTTTCCGTCGCCGGGTTCCACCACGGATCATAGTGAATCACCGTATCCGCCTCGGTCAGGTTCAAACCAACACCGCCGGCCTTCAAGCTGATCAGAAAGATCTGACGTTTGCCGCTCTGGAAGTCCTTCACCGGCGCTCGTCGGTCGCGGGTCTGTCCCGTCAGCAACGCGTACTCAACGCCGCGTTTCTTCAGTTCGACCTCGATCAACGCCAGCATCGATGTGAACTGTGAAAACAGCAGAATCCGCCGACCTTCCTCAAACAACTCATCGAGCATTTCCATCAGGCTGTCGAGCTTGCCCGAGGTGCTGCCGCGCGTCGGCAGTGCGGCATCGTTGACCAGGCGCAGATCGCAGCACACCTGGCGCAGCTTCAGCAGCGCTTCAAGAATGATGATCTGGCTGCGCGCCACGCCTTTGCGAGTGATCTCGTCGCGGACTTTCTTGTCCATCGCCAGACGCATGGTTTCGTACACATCGCGCTGGGCTTCGTTGAGTTCGACCCAATGGATGATTTCGGTCTTCGGCGGCAGTTCCGTAGCCACCTGTTCCTTGGTCCTGCGCAGCAGGAACGGTTTGATCCGACCGTTGAGGTGCTGAAGTCTGACTTCACTGGCGCGCTTTTCGATCGGCACGCGGTAATCGCGGTTGAAGCTTTTAACGTCGCCGAGCCAGCCGGGCAGCAGGAAATGAAACAGCGACCACAGTTCACCCAAGTGGTTTTCCAGTGGCGTGCCACTCAGGCACAGACGCTGACGCGCATTCAGCTCACGGGCCGCCTGGGCTGCCTTGCTGTTGGGGTTTTTGATGTACTGCGCTTCGTCCAGCACCAGCACGTGCAGTGGCTGAGCCGCCAGACGTTCGACGTCCTTGGGCAGCAACGCATAGGTGGTCAGGATCAGGTCGTAATCGGCCAGGCTGTCGAAATGCTTTTTGCGACTGGCACCGTACAGCGCCAGCACATTGAGTTGCGGCGTGAAGTGCGCGGCTTCGTCGAGCCAGTTAGGGATCAGGCTGGTGGGCATCACCACCATGCACGGACGGTCGAGGCGTCCGGCGTTTTTCTCGCTGAGCATATGCGCCAGCGTCTGTAGGGTTTTACCCAAGCCCATGTCGTCCGCAAGAATTCCGCCGACTTCCAGCTGCCGCAACGACTGCATCCAGCTCAAGCCTTCCAGCTGATACGGGCGCAAGGTTGCGTTCAAACCTTCCGGCGCAATCGCGGTGTAGTCCTTGATGTCGCGTAAACGCTGGGCAAAGGTGCGGATCTGCTCGCCGCCTTCCCACAGCAGCGGCATGTCTTCCAGCGGATTCAGGCGTATGGCGTCGGCTTTACTCAGGCGCAGCGTGGTTTCGCCGGGCTCTTGCAGGTAGAACTCGCCAAGGGTCGCCAGCACCGGTTTCAACCGGCCGAAGGGCAGGGCGACCTGCAAGGGGCCGTGCTCGGAATTCGGGCGGTTGGGGATGTTCACCAGAATCAGTTCGTCGTCGCGCCGGCGGGCGAGGCGTTCCGGATTGAGGATTTCGGTGTGGGAGCGCATCAGGTTCAACAGGATCGGCAGCAAACTCAGGCGCTCGCCGTTGACGATGATCCCCAGTTCCAGATCAAACCAGTCGCGTTCCGGTGCCTGCTCGACGGTGGCGTACCAGTCGTCCACGGCGGTCAGGTCGAAACCGAAATCCTCGTCGATCTGAAGCTCCCAGCCCTGGCTGCGCAACTTCGGCAGCTCGTTGAGGGTGAAGGTCAGCCAGGCGCTGTCGTTGACCATTTCATAGAGTTCGCCGGCGCTCTCCGGTAAGGCTTTGCTTTGGCGGGTGGCGACTTTGAAGCCGAGGATTCGCAGCTGTTCCCTGTAGGTCTGTTCGACTTCCGGGTGGCGTTTTATCCGCAGCGTCTGGGTTTCCTGACGAATCAGCACGTCGGCGTTCTTCTGCCCGGAAACGTATTCATCGAGGTAACTGAAAGACAGCGCCGCGCGATGCTGGATGTAGCGTTGCATCTTGCCATTGCGCGGTTCGAAGGCGCTGAACTCGATGCTCGCCAGCCACAGGCGCGGCACCGGTTGCACGTTATCCACAAGCACTTGAGGCGGAGCCTTCGGGCTGCGGTTTTCCAGCACGGCTTGAAGTTTTTCCAGCAGTTCGGCGTCTTGTGCGGCGGCGGGATAGGCCAGGGTTTCCTGCACCTTCAGCAACACCGCTGCGCAATGCTTGCAGTTGGCGTGAACCGGGCACGTGCATGTGGCGTCGACCATCAGCAGCGTCGCTTTGGCTGACTCGCGCAGGCGAATGGTCTGACGGTAAACGTTACCGCCAGAGCCTTCGCAAGCGGCAATGATTGTAGAATCGCCGGCCTCGACGATCCTGACGCGGTTCTCCAGCGCGTAGCGACGGCCACGCTCCAGGCTCTGTTCCTTGAATCGGCTGACCCATGAAGGTGCCAGGGGTTTGCTCAGGGTCGCTGACATAAGGACTCAATCAGTCCGGAATTTCATCGGGGACTGGCCGAGGTGTCGGGGCGGTCAGCGAGGTGATCTTGATCAGCAGGGCCAGGTGACCGTTGTCGAGGAAGTTCAGCTGGCCGTTCTTGGTGTGGCTTTCCTGCTTCAGGCGTTCGCTGGCGGTGACCATGCCGTTGGCATCGATCTGGTTGACCCAGAAATCAGCGTCGACGTCGGTGAAGCGTCCGAGTTTCAAGCTCAGTGTGCCCTCGATCGGGAACTGGCCGAACTGTTCGGTGCCTTCGCTGATCGCGACTTTAGTGGGTTCTTCACCGAGCGGTTGCTGCCACGCCTTGTGCAGCAACACCGAGTACTCATTGCTGGCGGTGAGCTTTTCCACTTCAGGATTCAGGCTCGGTGTGCGGAAGCTGTCGGGACTGATGCGCTGGGCACCGGCCGCCCAGTCTTCCGGTGCGGCCTTGCTGACAATGGCAGGCACGGCGTTCTGCCGCACCAGGATCATTTCGACCTGGTAGAGGTCATCGGCAAACGCCGTCGGGGCGACCAGGGTGGTCAGCAAGGTCAGTAAACGAAACAGGCGCATGCGGCGTCCTTCAAGCAGTTTTTGGAATGAGGCACTCAAGCAGCGCCTCTACAGTATTAAAGCGCTCTTCCGGGCGCTCCATCGGGACCATGAATTTAAACATCGTGGCACCTTCGAATTTGTAGCGTTTTGGCTGGCCCTGGATCAGTTTGATCAGGGTCAGCGGATCGACCGGCGTCTGCGCCGCGAACTCGATCCGGCCGCCTTGCGGCCCGCCGTCGACTTTCTTGATGCCCAGCAGTTCGGCTTGCAGCTTCAATGCCGTGATGCGCATCAGGTTTTTGGTCGGTTCCGGCAGCAGGCCGAAACGGTCGATCATCTCCACTTGCAGGTCCTTGAGGCCTTCCTCATCGGTGGCCGAGGCAATGCGTTTGTAGAGAATCAGTCGGGCATGTACGTCCGGCAAGTAGGCTTCGGGAATCAGCGCCGGTACGCGCAGATTGACTTCCGGACCACCGCCCAGCGGCTGGTCGAGGTTCGGTTGTTCGCCCTTGCGGATCGATTTCACCGCGCGCTCGAGCATTTCCATATACAGGGTGAAACCGACGGCCTGGATCTGCCCGCTCTGACCGTCGCCTAGCAATTCGCCGGCGCCGCGGATTTCCAGGTCGTTGGTGGCGAGCACGAAGCCCGCGCCGAGGTCCTGGGTGTTGGCGATCGCTTCCAGACGCTTTTCCGCGTCTGGCGTGATCTGCTGACGCGGCGGCGTCAGCAAATAAGCGTAAGCCTGGTGGTGACTGCGACCAACCCGGCCACGCAACTGGTGCAGCTGCGCCAGGCCGAATTTGTCGGCACGCTCGATGATGATGGTGTTGGCGCTCGGCACGTCGATGCCGGTCTCGATGATGGTCGAGGCGATCAGCACGTTGAAGCGCTTGTGGTAGAAGTCGCTCATCACCTGTTCGAGTTCGCGTTCACGCATCTGCCCGTGGCCGATGCCGATCCGCGCTTCCGGCACCAGTTCGGCGAGGTCGGCGGCGCATTTCTCGATGGTCTTCACGTCGTTGTGCAGGTAGTAGACCTGACCGCCGCGCAGCAACTCACGCAGCAGGGCCTCTTTGACCGTGCTCTTGTTCTGCTCCATGACGAAGGTCCGCACGGACAGGCGACGGGCCGGCGGCGTGGCAATGATCGACAGGTCGCGCATGCCCGACACCGCCATGTTCAGCGTGCGTGGAATCGGCGTGGCGGTCAGGGTGAGGATGTCGACTTCACTGCGCAGGGCCTTGAGCTGTTCTTTTTGACGAACACCAAAACGGTGTTCTTCGTCGATGATCACCAGCCCGAGGTTTTTGATCTTCACGTCGTCCTGCAGCAGCTTGTGCGTGCCGATGACGATGTCGATCTTGCCTTCGGCGAGATCGGCGACTGCGGCATTCACTTCCTTGGTCGACTTGAAACGGCTCATCACTTCCACGCTCACCGGCCAGTCGGCGAAGCGGTCGCGGAAACTGTTGTAATGCTGTTGGGCGAGCAGGGTGGTCGGCACCAGGATCGCCACCTGACGACCGCCATGCACCGCAATGAAGGCCGCGCGCATCGCCACTTCGGTCTTGCCGAAGCCGACGTCGCCGCAGACCAGGCGGTCCATCGGTTTTGGCGCGAGCATGTCGGCGCGCACGGCATCGATGGTGGTTTGCTGGTCCGGGGTTTCTTCGAACGGGAAGCCGGCGCTGAACGTCGCGTAATCGGCTTTAGGGTCTTCGAAGGCGTAACCTTCGCGAGCGGCGCGACGGGCATAGATGTCGAGCAATTCCGCCGCCACGTCGCGCACCTGTTCGGCCGCTTTGCGTTTGGCTTTCTGCCAGGTTTCGGAGCCGAGACGATGCAGCGGGGCCAAGGCATCGTCGCTACCAGTGTAACGGGCGATCAGGTGCAGGTTGGCCACGGGCACGTAAAGCTTGGCGCCTTCGGCGTATTGCAGGGTCAGGAACTCGGCAGCCTGATCGTCGATTTCCAGGGTCGCCAGCCCGAGGTAGCGACCGACGCCGTGATCGATGTGCACCACCGGCGCACCTTCGCGCAGCTCGGTAAGGTTCTTGATCACTGCGTCGTTGTTGGCGTCGGCGCGTTTTTCGCGGCGACGGCGCTGCATCACGCGCTGACCGAACAACGGACTTTCGGCCACCAGGGCCAGGGCCGGGTTGTCGAGCACCAGGCCTTCGTCGAGCGGCGCAATGGTGATCGCCAGGCGTTCCTTGCTCGCGACGAAATCCGGCCAGCTGTCGACGGTTTTAGGTCGCAGCTTCAGACGTTCGAGCAATTCCAGCAGCACTTCACGACGGCCTGCGGACTCGGCGGTAAACAACACGCGTCCGGGGAAATCGTCGAGGAAACCGGCCAGCGCTGCCAATGGCTGGGTGGCCTTGGCTTCGATGGCCAGGTTCGGCAGTTCACGCGCCGGGAAGCGCTCGCGGCCAACGCCGGTTTCCACGTCTTGCTGACTGGCCACCACGCGCGGCCAGTTCTTCAGGCGGGCGAAGCAGTCTTCCACGGGCAGGAACAACTCGGCCGGTGGCAATAAAGGACGGGACGGATCGACGCGACGCTCTTCGTAGCGATTGCGCACGTCGTTCCAGAAGTTCTCTGCGGCCTGTTCGATGCCCGGCAGGGAGAACACTTGCGTGTCCTGGGGCAGGTAATCGAACAGTGTCGAGGTTTCGTCGAAAAACAGTGGCAGGTAGTATTCGATACCGGCCGGTGTAATCCCGCTGCTCAAATCCTGAAAGATCGGGCAGCGGCGGAAGTCGACATCAAAACGCTCACGGAAGCGCGCCTTGAAGCGGGTCACCGCGTCTTTCTGCAGCGGGAATTCCCGCGCAGGCAGAAGACGAACGGTGTCGACCTTGTCGATTGAACGCTGGTTTTCCGGATCGAAGGTACGCAGCGTCTCGATTTCGTCGTCGAACAAGTCGATACGGAAGGGCAGTTTACTGCCCATCGGGAACAGATCGATCAACGATCCACGGACGGTAAATTCGCCGTGCTCGTACACCGTGTCGACGTAGCGATAGCCACTGGCTTCAAGTCGGGTGCGCATCTGCTCGACGTCGAGCTTCTGGCCAACATCCAGCACCAGGCTGCTGCCGAGCAGGAATTTGGTCGGCGCGAGGCGATGCAGCGCCGTGGTGATCGGCACGACCAATACGCCATGACTCAGCTCCGGCAACCTGTACAAGGCGGCGATACGCTGGGAAATGATGTCCTGGTGGGGCGAAAACAGATCGTAGGGCAGGGTTTCCCAGTCCGGGAAATGCAGCACGGGCAAATCCGGGGCGAAGAAACTCAGCTCCTGTTCCAGCCGTTCGGCACTTTGGCTGTCGGCAGTCAGCAGCAGGGTAAAGCGCTTGGCAGCGCTGGCAGCCTCGGCGATGGCCAGGCTCAGGGCGGCACCGGGCAGATTGCCCCAGTGCTGTTTACCTGCCGCAGCAGGGAGAAGCGGTAGACGCAGAACGGGCACGGAAGGTTGAGCTCCAAGCGTTGCGACAAAGTCGGTAATTGTAGCGGCCCCGGGTGCCGCCTGTCAGTTGCTGACTGTGTCTATTACGCAGGTTTGGCGAAATGTAGTGGTAAAGACAAAATCTGCCGGTTTTTTGCTGGAAATTGATGATTATGTAGTGGCAAAACGACCGAGTGTTACGGAGGGTTACGGATAAGACAGCGGTGTCTCCAAAAAATTGACTGCGCTGAAACCCGCGGTTTTACTGGGCTCGAGCGGTGCGTGATTTTTTTGAACAGAAAATTGTTACCGGTCGCACGACAGGCGCGCATTGCTACGGGAGGCACTCGGCGGCATAATGTAGCCCCTTTTTTCTGCCCCTACATGTGGAAGGTTCCCGTGACTCAGAAGCCCGACCAGTGTCTTGGTGAATGGATCGACCGTGAAGCACTCGCAGAAGCGATGATTCCGCTTATCGGTCAGCTCTACCGCAACAACAACGTGGTGAGCTCGATCTATGGCCGCAGCCTGATCAACCAGTCTGTCATCGCGATTCTCAAAGCTCACCGCTTTGCTCGCCATCGTTCTTCCGACGATAGCGAACTCTCCGTCCACGAAACATTCCCTCTGCTGAAAGCCATGAGCGAGCTCAAGCTCGGCGCTGCTTCGGTAGACCTGGGCAAGTTGGCGTACAAATTCCGCGTCGAAGGCAATGGTCGCACTGCCGAGCAGTTCGTCCGTGAAGAAATGGCTGACGTGGTTGGTCAGCAAAACGCTTCCGCTCGCAAAGGCACCGATGTCGTGCTGTACGGCTTCGGTCGTATCGGCCGTCTGCTGGCGCGCATCCTGATCGAGAAAACCGGTGGTGGCGACGGTCTGCGTCTGCGTGCCATCGTGGTGCGCAAGGGCGCCGAAAACGACCTGACCAAGCGTGCCAGCCTGCTGCGCCGCGATTCGGTACATGGTTCGTTCAACGGCACCATCACCATCGACGAAGAAAACAACACCATTACCGCCAACGGCAACCTGATCCAGGTTATCTACGCGAAAAACCCGACTGAAGTGGATTACACCCAGTACGGCATCAAAGACGCGCTGCTGGTGGACAACACCGGCGTATGGCGTGACGCCGATGGCCTGGGTCAGCACCTGGCGTGCCCGGGTATCGACCGCGTTGTTCTGACCGCACCTGGCAAAGGCAAGCTGAAGAACATCGTTCACGGCATCAACCACAGTGAAATCACCGCTGAAGACAAGATCGTGTCCGCCGCCTCTTGCACCACCAACGCCATCGTGCCGGTGCTCAAGGCTGTGAATGACAAGTTCGGCATCATCAACGGTCACGTCGAAACCGTTCACTCGTACACCAACGACCAGAACCTGATCGACAACTTCCACAAAGGCGATCGCCGTGGCCGCAGCGCCGCGCTGAACATGGTGATCACCGAGACCGGTGCTGCTACCGCTGCTGCCAAGGCCCTGCCTGAGCTGGCCGGCAAGCTGACCGGTAACGCGATCCGCGTTCCGACGCCAAACGTGTCGATGGCCATTCTCAACCTGAACCTTGAGAAAGCCGCCACCCGTGAAGAGATGAACGAGTACCTGCGCTACATGGCGCTGCACTCCGATCTGCATAAGCAAATCGACTTCGTCAATTCGCAGGAAGTGGTTTCCACCGACTTCGTTGGCTCGCGCCACGCAGGCGTTGTGGATGCTGAAGCAACCATCACCCAAGACAACCGCGTTGTTCTGTACGTTTGGTACGACAACGAATTCGGTTACAGCTGCCAGGTGGTTCGCGTGATGGAAGACATGGCCGGTGTAAACCCGCCAGCATTCCCGCGCTAAGCTTTAGCTGCACATGAAAACGCCCCGACATATGTCGGGGCGTTTTTGTTTGTGCAGGCTTTTTTCCGCGTCTTCAGGTCGGGCCTCATCGCTAGCAGGCTAGCTCCCACACTGAATCTGTGGCGTCACAAGCTCCCTGTGGGAGCTAGCCTGCTAGCGATGGCGTCCTGTCAGGCGCCGCCAGCCACAGCAGCCTGCGCCGTCCGCAATTCATGCCGATTGCCTTTGAACAACACCAGCGTCGCAATCAACCCCAACACCGCCGCGCCACTGAGCCAGATCCCCGGTGCAGCCTTGTTATCCAGCACATGAATCAGGTACGTACACGCCGCCGGCGTAAACCCGCCGAACGTTGCAGTCGCCAGACTGTAGGCCAACGAGAAACCGGTGGTACGAACTTCCACTGGCATGATTTCGGTCAGCGCCACGACCATCGCCCCGTTGTACGAGCCATACAGGAACGACAGCCACAACTCGACGATCAGCAAATGGCTGAAACTCGGGTTCGCCACCAGCCACGACAGGGCAGGATAGGCCGTCAGGATCGCCAGAATCGTCGCCGCCAGAAGTAGGGGTTTACGCCCGATCTTGTCGGACACAGCGCCCATCACCGGCAGCCAGAAGAAGTTCGACAACCCGATGCACACCGTCACCAGCAACGCATCCAGGTCGGACAGGTGCAGTTCGGCTTTGCCGAAGGTCGGGGTGTAGGCGGTAATCAGGTAGAACGACACCGTGGTCATCACCACCAGCGCCATGCCGGCGATGACGATGCCAAAGTTCTGGCTGATCGAGCGGACGACTTCCCGCAGGGTTGGGCGGTGCTTGCGCGCCTGGAACTCCGGCGTTTCTTCCAGCGAACGACGAATCACGAAGATCACCGGCACAATCATGCAGCCGATCAGGAACGGTACGCGCCAGCCCCAGTCACCCATTTCTTCGGGGCTGAGCCAGTGGTTCAAACCGACGCCCAACAGCCCGGCAAATACCACCGCGGCCTGCTGACTGGCGGACTGCCAACTGACAAAGAAGCCCTTGCGGCCAGGTGTGGAGATCTCCGCCAGGTAAACCGACACACCGCCCAATTCCACGCCGGCCGAGAAGCCTTGCAGCAGTCGGCCGAATAGAACGAGCAGCGGTGCGGCGACGCCGAGGGTGGCGTAACCCGGCACGCACGCGATCAGCACCGTACCGGCCGCCATCATCGCCAGGGTGATGATCAGGCCTTTGCGGCGACCATGACGGTCGATATAGGCGCCGAGGAAAATCGCCCCCAAAGGGCGCATCAGGAAGCCGGCACCGAACGTGGCCAGCGACAACATCAGGGAAGCGAAAGCGCTGTCGGCGGGGAAGAAGGTTTTGGCGATGGCCGTGGCGTAAAAGCCGTAGACCATAAAGTCGAACATTTCGAGAAAGTTACCGCTGACAACGCGAAAAATCGCTTTGCCTTTGCTCGTATTGGAAGACATGTGCAGGTACTCACGCTGGTAAATCTTGTTTGAAACGCCGGACCTGAGGGCGCGAGACCGGCTTGCTCCCTCAGGTTTTGCGCCTTGCTGACAGGCACTGGCAGACCTCGCGCCCATGCGCTCTGAGGCCCATAATGGCGGGCGCGGTTTTGAGGGGAGATGAAGATTTGTTAACTGGACGGTGGAGTGGACTTGTGGTGCTGGCCGGCGTTTTGTCCGGTTGTGGCAGCGGCGAAAGCCTGGAGCGCTTCGACGGCCCGACCATGGGCAGTCGTTATTCCATTCAATACGTAAGACATTCCGCCACGCCCGGGCCGAAAGCGGTGCAGGCCGAAGTGGAAAAAATCCTCGCCGACGTCGATCAGCAAATGTCCACCTACCGCAGCGACTCAGACATCGAACGTTTCAACGATCTCCCGGCCCATCGCTGTCAGAAAATGCCCGCGTCGATCCTCAAGCTGATCCGTGTCGGCGAGCAACTCTCGGAACAAAGTGAAGGCTCCTACGACCTGACGGTTGAACCGCTGCTCAACCTCTGGGGTTTCGGTCCGCAGGCCCGTGAGGAAAAAGTCCCCGCTGCCCAGGCGCTCGCCGAAGTCAGGCAGCGCGTCGGCTACCAACACCTGCGCATCGACCGCGACCAGCTGTGCAAGGATGCCGCCGTCGAAGTCGACTTCAACAGCATCGCAGCCGGGTACGCCGTCGACACCATTGCCGGAAAACTCGAAGCGTTGGGTATCCATAATTACCTGGCCGAAGTCACCGGCGAGCTCAAGGCTGCGGGCAAAAAACTCGATGGATCGGCCTGGAAAATCGCGCTGGAAGAGCCCCGCGACGATCAGCAAGTCGCGCAAAAAATCCTCGCGGTCGACGGCTACGGCCTGTCCACCTCCGGCGACTACCGCAATTATTTTCAGCAGGACGGCAAGCGTTATTCCCACACCTTCGATGCCCGCACCGGTGCGCCGGTCTCACACACCCTGGCGTCAGTCACGGTAATTAATCCTTCAGCGCTGATGGCCGATGGCTTATCGACGCTGTTGCTGATTCTTGGCCCGGAGCGCGGTTGGGACTACGCAGAAAAACACGATATCGGCGCATTTTTTGTGATCCGTGCCGATACAGGTTTCGTCACACGCACCAATCAGGCTTTTGAGCGCCTCAGTGGCGGCAAAACCGAATGATTGCGATGGTTCGCGCATTGAAGACTGGCGTTGTAGTGCAGGCAAAACTAGCCTACGACGCGACCAAGGGTTAATGTGCCCGGCGTTGACGCTTCTATAGACTGTGTCCGGGTTCTGCATTGGCCCCAAATTGTTCCTTCACGCCACAGATCGGCGTGATTTAGCCGCAGGTGCCGAGGGCGCCGCGGCCTGTTCTGAGGAGTACGCATGGCTGTCTACAACTACGACGTGGTGGTACTGGGTTCCGGCCCGGCGGGAGAAGGCGCGGCAATGAACGCCGCCAAGGCAGGGCGCAAGGTGGCGATGGTCGATAGCCGTCGCCAGGTCGGCGGCAACTGCACCCACCTGGGTACCATCCCGTCCAAGGCACTGCGTCACTCGGTCCGGCAGATCATGCAGTTCAACACCAACCCGATGTTCCGGGCCATTGGTGAGCCGCGCTGGTTCTCGTTCCCGGACGTGCTGAAAAGCGCCGAAAAAGTCATTTCCAAACAAGTCGCTTCGCGCACCGGCTACTACGCCCGTAACCGCGTCGACGTGTTCTTCGGCACCGGCAGCTTCGCCGACGAGCAAACCATCGAAGTGGTCTGCGCCAACGGCGTGGTCGAAAAACTGGTGGCCAAGCACATCATCATCGCCACCGGCTCGCGTCCTTATCGCCCGGCGGACATCGATTTCCATCACCCGCGTATCTACGATAGCGACACGATCCTCAGCCTCGGCCACACCCCGCGCAAACTCATCGTTTACGGCGCCGGCGTGATCGGTTGCGAGTACGCCTCGATCTTCAGTGGCCTGGGTGTACTGGTTGAGCTGGTGGACAACCGCGGTCAGTTGCTGAGCTTCCTCGACTCTGAAATTTCCCAGGCCCTGAGCTATCACTTCAGCAACAACAACATCACGGTTCGCCACAACGAAGACTACGACCGCGTCGAAGGCGTGGACAACGGCGTGATCCTCCACCTCAAGTCCGGCAAGAAAATCAAGGCCGACGCCTTGCTCTGGTGCAACGGCCGTACCGGCAACACCGATCAGCTGGGTCTGGAAAACATCGGCGTGAAGGTCAACAGCCGTGGCCAGATCGAAGTCGACGAAGCCTATCGCACCTGCGTACCGAACATTTACGGTGCCGGTGACGTGATCGGCTGGCCGAGCCTGGCCAGTGCCGCGCATGACCAGGGTCGTTCGGCCGCTGGCAGCATCGTCGATAACAACAGCTGGCGCTTCGTGAATGACGTGCCGACCGGCATCTACACCATTCCGGAGATCAGCTCGATCGGCAAGAACGAGCAGGAGCTGACCCAGGCCAAGGTGCCGTACGAAGTGGGCAAGGCGTTCTTCAAGAGCATGGCGCGTGCACAGATTGCCGGCGAGCCTCAGGGCATGCTGAAAATCCTGTTCCACCGCGAGACCCTGGAAGTGCTGGGCGTTCACTGCTTCGGTTATCAGGCGTCGGAGATCGTGCACATCGGTCAGGCGATCATGAGCCAGCCGGGCGAACTGAACACGCTGAAGTATTTCGTCAACACGACGTTCAACTACCCGACCATGGCCGAAGCCTATCGGGTAGCGGCATACGATGGCCTCAACCGGCTTTTTTGAGCGGCTCCGGCCGGTGGCCTGAGCCGGCCGGGGAGACCGATTTCAGCAATTCTCGAGGGTGGCGCTGGCCAAACCGGGAAAGTCTGTAATCAGGCTGTCAACGCCGAAGTCGGCGAGTCTGCGCATCAGCGCGGGCTCGTTGACTGTCCATACCGACACATGCAGCCCCTGACGCTGCGCCTTCTGCAGGCGTTCCGGCGTACACAGGGTCCAGTTCAGCGCCAGAATCTCACAGCCATAACTTTGCGCGACCTTCAACGGGTCGAGCCACGCATACTCGGCCACCAGGCCGCGGGACACGTCCGGCACCAGGTCAAGTGCGGCTTTCAATACTTCACGTGAACTCGACGTGATCGTGACCTTGTCGAGCAGGCCGAAACGCTGGGCCATTTCGCGAATCGCCAGCACGGTCGTCGCGGCGCGGGTGCGTGAGGCGCTTTTGACTTCCAGCTGCCAGTGCTCGAAATCGCATTTCTCGAACAGTTCTTCCAGTGTCGGAATCGGACAGGGCTTGACCCAGCCCGGGCCTCCCTTGCGTGCGTCGTAGGTCACCAGATCGGCCGCCGTGTGCTCGACGACCTTGCCGCGCCGGTCGGTGGTGCGCTTGAGCGTCGGGTCGTGGATGACCATCAACTCGTTGTCCATGGACAGGTGCAGGTCCAGTTCGCAGCGGCGAACGCCGTGCTTGAGGCATTGCTGAAAACTGGTCAGCGTGTTTTCCGGTGCTTCGCCCTTGGCGCCGCGATGGCCGTAGATGAGGGTCACGGTTCTTCCTTAATTTAAATGCCTGATTCGTTTTCGCGGGCCAGACGTCGTTCCTGGGCCTGCTTCTGCAAAATGTAGCGGGCGAGCAATTGGCGCTGGGCGTCGGTCGGATATTCGAACTCGGTGCCGACATCGTAGGCGCCAGCCTTGCGATCGCAATGCGTGACCTTGGCCCGCAGCAACAGGCCGAGGGCTTGCGGCATCAATACCAGTTTGACCGACAGGTGCGCGCCCACGGCGATGGGCGTCGGGTACTGAAATTCGATGCCGCCTTCGGAAATGATCACCGGCTGCGGCTCGCCGATCTGCCCGAGCACGGTGATGGCGATCACCTGGCTCAGCAGATCGATGCGTTTGTTCTGGGATTTCAGGAATGCCGCGAGGTTGCGGTCGCGCTCGCTGATCTGGCGCAGCAGGTGTTGCGACTCGAATTCGCTCAGGTGCAGCTCGCTGAGCAAGTTGAACAGTGGGGAAGCATCCTGCAACACTTCCTGGCCTGCGGCTTCGGGAGCGGACAGGGGCCGAATTTCCAGTGCGATCGTGTCCTCGATACGGTAGTATTCGCGGCGATCTTCTTCATCTAATGTCGACATGGCGAACCCATGGTAGCGGCGGTGGTCTGAGTGTAAAGCTGGTTATCGACCCCCGCCACAAGGACGTTCCTTTTCCCTCCGAACAAGCCCCGACATGTTCAGACCTCTCTTCGTATTTATTGGCACGCGTTATACCCGTGCAAAGCGTCGCAATCATTTTGTGTCATTCATTTCCCTGACCTCGATGATCGGACTCGCCCTCGGCGTGGTCGTGATGATCGTCGTGCTGTCGGTCATGAACGGCTTCGATCATGAGATGCGCACCCGCGTGCTGGGCATGGTGCCCCACGCGACCATCGAGTCCGGTGAACCGATCAGCGACTGGCAAAGCCTGGCCGCCAAGGTCAAGCAGAACCCGCAAGTGACGGCCGTTGCGCCGTTTACCCAGATGCAGGGTTTGCTGACCAACAACGGCAAGGTCTCCAAAGTCCTGCTCAATGCCATCGACCCTGCGCTGGAACGCCAGGTCTCGATCATTGATAACTTCATGCAGCAGGGCAAACTCGACGACCTCACGCCGGGCAGTTTCGGCATCGTCATCGGCGACAAGGCGGCCGCCAAGCTCGGCGCGGCCATCGGCGACAAGCTGACCTTCGTCGCGCCGGAAGTCACCGTGACCCCGGCCGGGATGTTCCCGCGCATGAAGCGCTTTACCGTGGTCGGCATCTTCCATGTCGGCGCCGGTGAGATCGACGGGTATCTGGGCGTGACCAACCTGCAGGATCTGGCAAAGCTGCACCGCTGGAAGCCGGATCAGGTCCAGGGCATCCGCCTGAAGTTCGACGACCTGTTCCAGGCGCCGCGCACCGCGTGGAATATTGCCCAGCAACTCGGCGAAGACCATTTCTATGCCCGCGACTGGACGCGCACTCACGGCAACCTGTATCAGGCGATTCGCATGGAAAAAGCCATGATCGGCCTGTTGCTGCTGCTGATCGTCGCCGTCGCCGCGTTCAACATCATTTCCACGCTGGTGATGGTGGTGAACGACAAGAAGGGCGACATCGCGATTCTGCGCACCCTGGGCTCCACGCCAGGGCAGATCATGGCCATCTTCATGGTCCAGGGCACGGTCATTGGTGTGATTGGTACGCTGATCGGCGCGGTGGTCGGGATCTTCGCCGCGCTGAACGTCAGCGCCGCGATCTCGGCCCTCGAAGGGTTGATCGGCCACAAGTTCCTCAACGCCGACGTGTACTTCATCGATTACCTGCCGTCGCAAGTGCAGAGCCAGGATGTATTGATGGTCTGCGCCGCCGCGTTGGTCCTGAGTTTCCTCGCCACCCTGTATCCAGCCTGGCGTGCCGCGCGCACCCAGCCTGCGGAGGCGCTACGTTATGAGTGAGTTGGGTATGAGTGATAAAGCAATCTTGAGCTGCCGCGACCTGGGCAAATCCTATGAGGAAGGCCCGGAATCGGTAGAAGTGTTGGCCGGCCTGCAGCTGGAGTTGCATCCGGGTGAGCGCGTGGCGATTGTTGGCACCTCGGGATCGGGCAAAAGTACCTTGCTCAACTTGTTGGGCGGTCTCGACACGCCGACCAAGGGCAGCGTCTGGCTCGACGGCGAAGAGCTGTCGGCCCTGAGCGAGAAGAATCGCGGTCTGTTGCGCAACCGGTCGCTGGGTTTCGTGTACCAGTTCCACCATTTGCTGCCTGAGTTCACTGCGCTGGAAAACGTCTGCATGCCGCTGCTGATCGGCAAGACCGCAATCCCCGAAGCGCGTCAGCGTGCAACGGCGTTGCTGGAGCGGGTTGGACTGGGCCATCGCCTGGAACACAAACCGGCGGAATTGTCCGGTGGCGAACGCCAACGCGTGGCCATCGCCCGCGCCCTGGTGAACAAGCCAGGCCTGGTGATGCTCGACGAGCCGACCGGCAACCTCGACTCCCACACCGCCCAAGGCATTCAGGATTTGATGCTGGAACTCAGCACCTCGATGCGTACGGCGTTCCTGGTGGTGACTCACGACATGAACCTGGCTCGCCAGATGGATCGCGTCCTGCATTTGCAGGAAGGTTGCCTTACGCCCATCTGATTGGCCGAAACCCGGCGTGCTGAACAGTGCGTCGGGTCTTTTATTTTTATACGGTGCCCCAGCGAATGTTCAGACCGTTATCGATCTTTATCGGCACGCGCTATACCCGCGCCAAGCGCCGCAATCGCTTTGTTTCCTTCATCTCGATGACTTCGATGATCGGCCTCGCCCTGGGCGTGCTGGCGATGATCGTGGTGCTGTCGGTGATGAACGGCTTCCAGCGCGAAATGAGCTCGCGCATCCTCGGCATGGTGCCGCACGCGACCATCGTCGGCGTGAAACCGATCGACGACTGGCAGCCCGTGGCCGCCGCCGCGATGAAAAATCCGGAAGTCACTGCCGCCGTACCGTTCACCGAGATGGAAGGCATGCTCTCCTACAAAGGCACGATGCAGCCAATTCAGGTCAGCGGTGTTGATCCGGCGTTGGAAGGCAAGGTCTCGATCGTCGCGCAGCACATCGTTCAGGGCCGTCTCGATGCGTTGAAACCGGGCGAGTTCGGCGTGGTGATCGGCGAGATCACCGCGCGGCGTTTCCGCCTGAATGTCGGCGACAAGATCACCCTGATCGTGCCGGAAGTCAGTAACGCACCGGGGGGGATTACCCCGCGCATGCAGCGGCTGAACGTAGTCGGCGTGTTCAAGGTCGGCGCCGAGCTGGATGGCTCGATGGCGCTGATCCACGTCGCCGATGCCGCGCAGATGCAGCACTGGGAACCGAACCAGGTCCAGAGCGTGCGTTTGGCGGTGAAGGATTTGTACGCGGCGCCGAAGGTCTCCAGTGATGTTGCCGGCGCGCTGGGCACTGCCTACAGGGCTGACGACTGGACTCACACGCAGGGCAGTCTGTTCAGCGCGATGAAGATGGAAAAAACCATGATCGGCCTGCTGTTGCTGATGATCGTTGCTGTGGCGGCGTTCAATATCATCGCAACATTGATCATGGTGGTGAACGACAAGGGCGCGGACATCGCGATCCTGCGTACCATCGGCGCTACACCGCGACAGATCATGGCGATCTTCATGGTCCAGGGCACAGTGATCGGGGTGGTCGGCACTTTGATCGGGGGCGTGCTCGGCGTGATTGCGGCGCTGAACGTCAGTGAGCTGGTGGGCTGGATGGAGCGGGTCAGTGGCCAGCACATCTTCAGTTCCGATGTGTATTTCGTCAGTAACTTGCCGTCGGAGTTGCAAGGCGGGGATGTGTTGTTGATCTGCTCGGCAGGGTTCGTCTTGAGCTTCCTGGCCACGGTTTACCCGGCGTGGCGGGCGGCGAAGATTGAGCCGGCTCACGCGTTGCGTTATTCGTAAGCCCTGATACCGCCTTCGTCGGATCGCCGCCCGGAGCAGGCTCGTTCCCACATCTGATCTGATGTCAATATCGGACAGGTGTGGAAGCGAGCTTGCTGGCGATGGGGGGTACTTTTAACGCGATTCTTAGTTGATCAAATTGCAGTTGGCCAACTGTTGTAAGCGACATTCATTTCAGCCGATCCAGTTAGCGTTACATTTTCCTTGTTCTTGAGCGTAAAAGTACACGTTGCTTTAAAGCGTTTGTTTGCCGGGTCCAATTCCAGTTTCATTGTCCCGCTAGTTGCGTTGAACAAAGTCCACTGATCCCCTTCGATGATTCCCTCGTCTCTTTCCTGGTAAACCAGATTTTTAATCATCGGCCCGGGAATAGTGTGTGTGCCGGTGCGAATGGCTGGATCCAGACCAATGTAGAACATTTGATCGTGGGGCGCTTGGCGGTTGCGTTGTGAGGCTGTGAGGGCTAATCCGCCTCCGGCAAGGACAGCGATGCGAGGCTGATCGTCCAGAAATGCTCCGCGCTTTTCCAGCGTTGATTTAAAAGTGCTTTGGGTAGATGTTTTAATTTCCGATGTAGCGAGTGTTGTGTCTTCCATGATCTTCTTCTTGAGGTAAGTTGTTAGTTGTCCCTTGTCAGGGGGGGGTAACTATATGTCAGCGAAGATGGGTTGGGTGCTTGAAGTTGGGTGATGTTTGTAATTTTATGTTTTGTTGCTGCTTGGTAATTAGTTATTACTTATCGAATCGTATTGTGAATGAAGTCCACTGCGAGTCGGAGGTACAGGTAATATCGCCGCCATGAGCGCGGACGATGGAACGTGTTATTGCCAGTCCCAGGCCGGCGTGTTCACTGCTGCCTTCCCGCCGTGCCGGGTCGGCGCGATAGAAACGATCAAACAGTCGTGGTAGCTGTGTTTGGGGAATACCGATACCGGTGTTTTCTATGTCCATCCTCAGGCTTTGCGCGTTTTCAACGATTCGAACCCGAACGTGCCCTTCCTGCGGCGTAAACCGCAACGCGTTATCCAGCAAATTGGACAGCGCCCGACGCAACATGCTGCGGTCACCCTCCATCTGCGCGTTGCCCTCGCGGCTCATCGTCACCCGGGAGTCTTCAGCCAGCGGCGCAAAAAATTCCAGCAACACATCCACTTCTTCCGCCAGCTCCAACGATTCCCGCTTGGGCGTCAGCAACCCATGGTCAGCCTTGGCCAGGTACAGCATGTCGTTGACCAGTTGTGCCATCCATTGCAGTTCTTCGAGATTGCTGTGCAGCGCTTCGCGGTAGTCCTCGATAGGTCGAGGACGGGTGAGGGTGACCTGCGTATGGGTCAGCAGATTCGACAGTGGCGTGCGCAGTTCATGGGCGATGTCGGCAGAGAAGGCCGAGAGTCGCTGGAAAGAGTCGTCCAGGCGTCCGAGCATGGCGTTGAAGCTGTGGGCCAATTCCGTGAGTTCCGACGGCATATTCTCTTCGGGCAGTCGGGCATTGAGCGATTGCGCCGATACGCTGCTGGCAATCGCACTCATGCTCCGCAACGGACGCAAGCCACTGCGCGCCGCCCATGCACCGAGTAACGCGGTGGCCAGGGCGGACAAACCGACGGTCAGCCAGATCAGGTGCTGCATGCGTTGCAGAAAGTGTTGGTGATGGGTGATGTCCAGGAGCAGGGTCAGTTGCGGTGAGTCGGGACGGTCGACAAACAACGGCGCATTCAGCACCCGATAATCGGTGCCGCCGTCGTTCAGCGTGGACAACCCCGGTATGTGTGGCAGCTTTTCCGGAAGGCGCGCCGAGCTGTCATACCAGCGCTGGCCATCGCTGCCGGTGATTCGCAGCGACAGATCCGCTTGTTGGCTCAGCTCATCCGCCAGTCTGACCTCGCTTTCACTCGACTGAACGTCGTGCAGCGCACGGCGCAAACCAATCAACTTGCCGTCCAGCAGTTGCTGGTCCAGTTCGATGAAATGCGCCTCGCTGGCGCGACTGAATAACACCCCGGCAAACAATGAAACCACAGCGGTACAGGCCGCAAATAGCAGCGCCAGACGACTGCTCAGCGAAAGTCGACGCATCAGGCGGGGCGCTCTTCAAGGACATAACCCATGCCGCGTACGGTATGAATCAGCTTGTTGGGGAATTCATCGTCGATCTTCAGCCGTAAACGGCGAATCGCGACCTCGATGACATTGGTGTCGCTGTCGAAATTCATGTCCCAGACCTGGGAGGCGATCAGCGATTTGGGCAGGACTTCGCCCTGGCGTCGCAGGAGCATTTCCAGCAGGGCGAACTCCTTGGCAGTCAGGTCGATGCGCTGACCACTGCGTTCGACCCGACGACGGATCAGGTCCAGTCGAAGATCGGCCAATTGCAGGCTGGTTTCCTGAGGCGAAGCGCTGCCGCGTCGTAACAGGCTGCGGACCCGCGCCAGTAACTCGGAGAAGGCGAATGGTTTGACCAGGTAATCGTCGGCACCCAGTTCGAGGCCGTGAACTCTGTCCTCCACCGCATCCCGCGCCGTCAGAAAAAGTACCGGCGTATCCAGACCGGCACCGCGCACCGCTTGCAGAATTTGCCAGCCATCGCGGCCGGGTAGCATCACATCAAGGATCAACAGCGCGTAATCGCCACTCAAGGCCAGTTGTTGCCCTGTGTTGCCGTCGGCCGCCAGCTCGGTGTTGAACCCGGCCTCGGTCAGGCCCTGGCGCAGGTAATGGCCGGTTTTCGGTTGGTCTTCGACGATCAGCAGCTTCATGGGCAACTCGGGGCAAATGGAACGAACGCTTTATACCGTGGGCAGCATTGATACAGGCCAACCTGACAAAGTTGTAATCTGGCTGTCAGGTTGCGGGCAGTGGCGACAGTTTAAAGTTTTCCACAGGCTGAACCTTATCTTGTTGGAGTACGACTATGTTTTTGCGCAAACCTCTGGTGCTGGCCGCGTGTTTGTTGGCCCTGAGTTCGCCGGTGTGGGCTTCGCCGGCGCATACCTACGATTTCGGTCAGCCGGCCCCGGCGGCCAAGGCGACCCGCAGTGTCGAGGTGGTGATGGGCGACATGTCGTTCACCCCCAAGGCAATCGATATCAAGGCCGGTGAGACGGTGCGTTTTGTGCTGGTGAATAAAGGTCAGTTGCTGCACGAATTCAACCTCGGCGATGCGGCGATGCATGCCCGGCATCAGCAGGAAATGTTGAAGATGCAGCAGAGCGGCATGCTCACGCCTACAGGCATGAACGAAATGGACCACGGTTCGATGGCGGGTATGGATCACGGCATGATGAAGCACGACGACCCGAACAGCGTGCTCGTCGAACCAGGAAAAACCGCGGAGCTGACCTGGACCTTCACCAAGTCCACCAACCTGGAATTTGCCTGCAATATTCCCGGCCATTATCAGGCGGGCATGGTCGGCAAACTGACTGTCAGTCAGTAAGCACTCAAAGGCGGGCCCAAAGGCTGGTAGAATCCGCTGATTCTTCAGTCAGGTTTCCGCCATGCATCCCGCAGCCGAACACTCGCCGCTGGGCAAGTCCAGCGAATACATCGCCAACTATACGCCGTCCTTGCTGTTCCCGATCCCGCGCACCGCGAAATGGGCCGAACTGGGCCTGACGGCGCAAACCCTGCCTTATAAGGGTGTGGACTTCTGGAATTGCTTCGAGCTGTCGTGGCTGTTGCCGTCCGGCAAGCCGGTGGTGGCGATTGGCGAATTCAGCATCCCGGCGGATTCGCCGAACATCATCGAGTCGAAGTCGTTCAAGCTGTACCTGAACTCGTTGAATCAGACGCCGTTTGCCGACACCGCAATCCTTGAAGCGACGCTGGTGAAAGACCTGTCGGCCGCTGCCGGTAAACCGGTTGGCGTACGGATTCGCAGCCTCAATGATGTCGAAGCTGAAGGTGTCGTGGCGTTGCCGGGCGTGTGCATCGATGATCTGGAGATCAGCGTCAGCAACTACGAGCATCCGCGCCCGGAGCTGCTGCGTTGCGACAATTCGCGCATTGTCGAAGAGAGCGTGCACAGCCATTTGCTCAAGTCCAACTGCCCGGTCACCAGCCAGCCGGACTGGGGCAGCGTGGCGGTGGAATACCGTGGCGCGGCGCTGGATCACGCGAGTCTGCTGGAATACATCGTGAGTTTTCGCCAGCACTCGGACTTTCACGAGCAATGTGTAGAGCGGATTTTCCTCGACCTGCAGCGATTGCTGAAACCGGAGAAATTGACGGTCTATGCACGGTATGTGCGGCGTGGTGGGCTGGACATCAACCCGTATCGCAGCACTGAAAGCGTGCAACTGCCGAACCACCGCCTGGTCCGCCAATAAAGTACCCAACCTGTGGGAGCGAGCCTGCTCGCGATGAGGCCAGCACATCCAATACTGATGTTGACTGACACTCATCCATCGCGAGCAGGCTCGCTCCCACAGGGGATTGCATTCGCAAATCCCGGATATGAAAAAGCCCCGCTAGCGATAGCAGGGCTTTTTTGCATCCGGCGGGTTCAGATCCCCATGTTGCCCAGGGCCTGCACGATGTTGCGCAAGGTGCCGGCGAGGGTAGGGTGCTCAATTTCGAAGCGCTCGACGGCCAGGTTCACGTTGTCGGAGAGGCTGGAGTCCTGGGTTTTGGTTTCGAGCTCAAGCTCAAGTTCGATCTGTTGCATCAGCGCGTGCAGGTCTTCGCGCTCGGCTTCGGTCAGCGGTGGATTCTGTTCCAATTGCTCGCGCAGAGTATTGAGCTGTTGTTGCAGTTCGCGGGCAGGCATGGCGTTCTTCCTTTTATCGATAGGCACTGGCATAGACCGCAGCAGCGCGCCAAAGGTCTATGGCTTGCCTTTAGATTAATCCACTCGCGGCCAACCTGCATGATCTTGGTCAGGGCTTTTCGCCCTTGAACCGGCGCAGGCTGATGTCGGCCAGGCAGGTATCCAGTTCGCCCAGATGATCGATTACCGAATGCACACCCAGGCTGAACAACTGCACGGTTGCTTTGCCGCGCAAGTGTTCACGTTCCTTTTGACTCAAGGCCTGCCATTCGCTGGGCGCCAACCCGCAAAGCGAGCCGCAGGACGCCAGACCGATCGTCCACAACCCGGCATTCAGGCCCGATTGCAGCAAGCGCGGTTCGCCGCTGACAAGCACGCAGCCATCGAGTTGTTCGACATTCAACGCCATCAAGGCTTGCCAGCAAGCGTGCGGAGCCGGCCATGGATTGAGTGTTGCGGCGTGTTGCGAAGGTTTGATCCACGCGGGCAGGGCACTGGCCAGGGAATGGCTAAGGGCGGGGGGCAACTCGTCGAGCCAGGCACAGGGAATCTGCTGGCGCTGCAAGCTGCTCAGACTGTCCAGCGCGCCGGGTGTGACCTCGGCGTGCTCGGCCGTGTGAGTGTCGTGCTGGCGCATCCGGGCACCGAAATCCACCAGGCAACCACTGAGCCCGAACAATACGGCGGTCAGGCTGGGTGCAGCGAGGGGCAAGGCTTCGGCGTGCGGCATATAACGTCCCTGAAATAGCGACAAGGCTATGCGCTGCCGGTGACAGTTGAGTGACACTGATGTGAAGCGCTCGCAGTCAGGGCGAATGTTCCGTAGGCCATCGCGCGCGAGGCTGCCCTAAATCGGCTTTTCCGTCTTATACTAGCCAGCTTATCGCCTGGGCCAAGCGCCCATGCCAGTACAACCCAAGGAGTTTTCTATGCGCTGGAGCAATCGTCTAGCTCAGCTTTGTGTGTGTGCCAGCGTCTCGCTGGTTCCGTTCGCAGCCCAGGCTGCCACGGAAGAAGACCCTTGGGAAAGCGTCAACCGTCCTATCTTCCAGTTCAACGATTTCGTCGACACTTACGCGCTGAAGCCAATCGCTCAGGGTTATGAGTTCGTGACGCCGCAGTTTCTGGAAGACGGCATTCACAACATGTTCCGCAACGTCGGTGATGTCACCAACCTTGCCAACAACGTCTTGCAGGTCAAACCCGCCGCGGCTGGCGTCGACACGGCGCGTCTGATCTTCAACACCACCTTCGGCCTGCTGGGCTTCTTCGACGTCGGCACTAAGATGGGCCTGAATCGTAGCGACGAAGACTTCGGCCAGACGCTCGGATACTGGGGCGTGGGCAGCGGCCCGTACGTCATGCTGCCGCTGTTGGGCCCAAGCACGTTGCGTGACGCGCCCTCCAAGTACGTCGACGGCTACACCGGCCCGTACCGCTACATCCACGATGTGCCAGTGCGTAACTCGATCTTCGGCCTGAATATCGTCGACACCCGTGCCAGCTTGTTGTCGAGCGAGAAGTTGATCAGCGGCGACAAGTACACCTTCATCCGCAATGCGTACTTGCAGAACCGCGAATTCAAGGTCAAGGACGGCCAGGTCGAAGACGATTTTTGATCTCGGCCAGTAAAATGAAGAAGGCGGCCAATGGGCCGCCTTCTTTCGTTTTGGTCAGGGCTTATTTCATTTTCAAGATTGTAAGCCCGAGTTTCTGACTGCCACCGTCCTGCTCCTTCACCCAGACCACTTCGGTGTCGGCTTCAAGCCCTTTGAGCGCTGCGTGATCGGAATCGATGCGCACGCTGATCCGGTCACCGACCTTGAACAGGCGGGGTGCCTCGACCTGCATGCCGCTGCTGGAAAGGTCGATGCAGACAGCTGGCACCTCATCGCCTTCGTGAATCAGCGACACATCGGCATCAACCCGCATGCGGATGAAATCGCGCTTTTCGCTGTAGTCCCGATCGGTTTGGCTCATGGGCTTCATCCTTCCATTGGGTTACGGATTTGCCTGTTCTTATAACTCCCGGTGATTTGACAAGTAAAGACGTCAAGCGACCATCGGCGTGAGCTTGAAACGCCCCGCGGATGGGAGTACCGTCTGCGCCTTAGAAGGGCACCTCTGGTGAACCTGTGTGTAGGGCGAATGCCCGATAACGGTGCGACAGAGAGGCTAGAAAGCGAATCCAGTAGTGAGAGCCGGGATAAACCCCGTGCCTGCTACGCCAACCTAATTCTGGCGCCGTTTGCCCACATGCCAAAAACCAGTGCCACGCTGCTGATAATCGATGATGACGAAGTAGTGCGCGCGAGCCTCGCGGCCTACTTGGAAGACAGTGGTTTCAGTGTCCTGCAGGCCAGCAATGGCCAACAGGGTCTTCAGGTATTCGAGCAAGACAAGCCCGACTTGGTCATCTGCGATCTGCGCATGCCGCAGATGGGCGGACTCGAACTCATTCGCCAGGTCACCGAGCTGTCGCCGCAAACCCCGGTGATAGTGGTTTCGGGCGCCGGCGTGATGAACGACGCGGTCGAGGCATTGCGCCTGGGCGCGGCGGATTACCTGATCAAGCCTCTCGAAGATCTGGCTGTGCTCGAGCACTCTGTGCGCCGGGCCCTGGATCGCGCGCGCCTGCTGCTGGAAAACCAGCGCTACCGCGAGAAGCTGGAAAAGGCCAACCGCGAGCTCGCCGCCAGCCTGAACCTGCTCCAGGAAGACCAGAACGCTGGTCGCCAGGTGCAGATGAACATGCTGCCGGTCAGCCCCTGGAGCATTGATGAGTTCCAGTTTGCTCACCAGATCATCCCGTCGCTGTACCTGTCGGGTGATTTCGTTGACTACTTTCGAGTCGACGAGCGTCGGGTAGCCTTCTACCTGGCGGACGTTTCCGGTCATGGCGCCTCTTCAGCCTTCGTTACCGTGCTGCTGAAGTTCATGACCACGCGCTTGCTGTTCGAATCCAAGCGCAGCGGCACATTGCCGGAATTCAAGCCTTCAGAGGTCCTTGGTCATATCAACCGGGGCCTGATCAGTTGTAAGCTGGGTAAACACGTCACAATGGTCGGTGGAGTCATCGACGAGGAGACAGGTTTGTTGACCTATAGCATCGGTGGTCATTTACCGTTGCCTGTGTTGTACACGCCAGACAGTGTTCGTTATCTGGAAGGGCGCGGTCTGCCGGTGGGCCTCTTCAATGAAGCCACCTATGAAGACCACGTGCTGGAGCTGCCGCCGACGTTCAGCCTGACGCTGATGTCCGATGGCATTCTGGACCTTTTGCCAGAACCTACACTCAAAGAAAAAGAAGCGGCTTTGCCCCAACGGGTCAAGGCAGCGGGCGGCAGCCTGGATGGTCTGCGGCAGGTTTTTGGATTGGCCACGCTAGGGGAGATGCCGGATGATATCGCCCTGTTGGTGTTGAGCAGGAATCTTTGATGAGTACCGGTAGAATCCAGTTCGCCGAGCAGGATGGCACCTTCGTCCTGAAGTTCGTCGGTGAAGTTCGCCTGACACTGTGTTCGGCGTTGGATGCGACTATTGAGCGGATCTTCACCGCGTTGAACTTCAACGCGATCGTGATTGACCTGACCGAAACCCGCAGCATCGACAGCACCACCCTTGGCCTGCTGGCCAAACTGTCGATCCTGTCGCGGCAAAAAGTCGGCCTGCTGCCGACCGTCGTCACCACCCACGAAGACATTACCCGTCTGCTGCAGTCCATGGGTTTCGAGCAAGTGTTCAACATCGTTGACCGGCCGATCCCATGCCCTGAATGCCTGACCGACCTGCCAGACCAGGATCAGTCCGAAGAAGTGGTGCGGATCAAAGTGCTCGAAGCACATAAAATCCTGATGGGCCTGAATGACTCCAATCGTGAAGCTTTTCATGATTTGGTGAATGCGTTGGAGCGTCACTGACTCTATGTGGCGAGGGAGCTTGCTCCCGCTGGCTTCGAAGCAGAGCCAAAATCCAGGCAACAAAAAAAGGCCCGTATCTCACGATACGGGCCTTTTTGCATTGCGCTGAACTAGATCACAGCTTGGCTTGCAGCAGTGCTTCGAGTTTTTCCTGGTCGCGAGCGAACTGACGAATACCCTCGGCCAGTTTCTCGGTCGCCATCGCATCTTCGTTGGACAACCAACGGAACTGCGCTTCATTCAGGCTCAAGCGCGCCTCACCGGCATGACCCGGAGCTAGCTTACGCTCCAGCTTGCCAGTGTCCGCCGCCAGTTTTTCCAGCAGCTCCGGGCTGATGGTCAGGCGATCACAGCCGGCCAACTGCTCGATCTGATTCAGATTACGGAAGCTCGCACCCATGACCACGGTCTTGTAGTCATTGGCCTTGTAGTAGTTGTAGATACGCGTCACCGATTGCACGCCCGGATCATCCGCGCCGGTGTAGTCGTTGCCGTTGGCTTTCTTGTACCAGTCGTAGATGCGTCCTACGAACGGTGAAATCAGGAACACCCCGGCGTCCGCACACGCCGCAGCCTGTGCAAACGAGAACAGCAGTGTCAGGTTGGTTTGAATGCCTTCTTTTTCCAGCTTCTCGGCGGCGCGAATGCCTTCCCAGGTGGAGGCGATCTTGATCAGCACGCGGTCACGGCCAATGCCTGCCTTGTCATACAGCTCAATCAGACGGTGCGCACGCTTCAATACGGCGTCAGTGTCGAACGAAAGACGGGCATCCACTTCAGTGGAAATTCGGCCCGGTACAACTTTCAGAATCTCTTGGCCTACCGCCACGCCAAAACGGTCGCTGGCCAGGCCCACATCGCCCTTGCAGTCGTGAACGCAAGCGTTCAGCAACTCGGCATAACCGGTGATGGCCGCGGCTTTCAGCAGCAGGGAAGGGTTGGTGGTGGCGTCGACGGGTTTAACGCGAGCGATAGCTTCGAAGTCGCCGGTGTCGGCAACCACGGTGGTCATTTGCTTGAGTTGTTCCAGCTTGGAAGTCATGGGCGTGCTCTGTCCTATGGGTCTGATGACATTACCCGAGCGCTGACAGCCACTCAAGGGCGCATGTACGTATCGGTGGCCCCGGTGGCAACAACCGGAAAACGGATGTTTGAAAGGCGGGGCGCGGGTATCGGTAGATACGATGCCAAAAGGCGGCGCAGGTTCAAAGCAACTGATCGTTGACGCCCCACTGGTGACTCCAATGCCTGATCTGCCATGCCGGAATTCGTGGGTGCCGGTTGTTAGAAATGGTCAAGTTCTGCCGTTATAAGATGTCAAATAGTGCGACTTGGATGGCGTGTAATGTGGTGCCGATAAATGTAGGTAGTGGATGGAAAGATGACTTCACAGGAGGAACGGGTTTGCGGAATGGTGGAGGCCTTCGATGATTTTATTCTCGGCTATGTCTTGAAGAAATTGACCGAAGTGTTTGAAGAACTATTGGCCGCGTCAAGGAAAAATCATCCGGACAATATGAAGGGTCTGGTTGGGATGTGCAGGGTGAAAGCCACAAAGAAAATCCCCGGCTGGCTGAAACGAGTCAAATACAGCACGCCCAATCAAGTCACGGGTGTGTTGTTGAAGCAAATGAATGAGTCGAAGACGTTCAAACATGACCTGCGCTTTGAAGCGCAAGCCGTATTGTTCGAGGTGCTGGTGGAGGAGTCACTGGCAATGGACGCCGCGAGTTACGCGCGGTGGATGAATAAAAGTCCCTGTTAACGGAGCGCGCGGTCATTCATAGCGTTACTTTAATAACATTTTGATGGCCGCTTCTGCAGGTTTTGACTTTCCGTCAGATGAAAGTATTCCGAAACTTCGCTCGCGATCATTACTGCCTGAGTCGCTGTTTTTCCATTCGTAGAGGGACGTCAACGGTATATTCAGTTTTTTGACGTCCGAGATAAATCTTGTGATGCGTGATGCTTGTCCGGCGGTGCCCCCGATGGAACTGAGCGATGGCACTCCCCACTCGGTAATAACCCCCGGCACGTGAAAGTTATCAAGGATAAACGCTTGAGTATTGCTGATCTCGGTGCCCGACATGCCGTAAGGGTGGTAGGAGATTGCGCTGAGGCACTGCGGATAATTCCTGATGATTTCAGTCAGTGCGACGCTCGCCCTGGAGTCTTTGGTTGGCGCCTTTGCGAACCCAAACCCGATCAGTGGTGTTGAGAGATCGCGCTTTTGCAGCGCGTTGCACACTGCACTCATGAACGGGACGAAAGTTACTTCAAATTCCTGGGTCGGCCAGTATTTCGGCAAGTCCGGTTCATTCCAGATTTCAATGGCGACAAGCTGTGAGCCGAACGTGGTTTCCAGGCCAATGACCGCGTTCGCGAAAGAATCTCCCGCAGCGGCAAGATCACTGCCACTGCTTTGCGTTTTGTGGGTTAACGCCTTGGTTGAGCGTACGGTCATCAAGACCGGCAGGCTGGCGGACTTGGCAGCGGCGAAGGCTGCATTGATCTGTCTTTGATAAGACGGGTTTTCCAGGCTGTTGGTCCACACGCCAAAGCGCACGAAGCCGAATCCTGAGGCTTTTATCTGCCGGGCGTCGGAGGCTGAGAAATTTTGGATCTTCACCTGAACGCCTATGGTCTTGTTGTCTTGCGCCAGTGCGGAAAAAGTCTGGCTTGCGTAAACGGGGCTAAAGGTGCCAAGTATCAATAGCGTTGAAGTGGCAAACAGTCGAAAACGCATATCGGTATTTCCTGTTGAGTCAGTATGTCGTCCCGGGCATGGGCCTGGGTGAATCCAGCGTTAGCCAGTTAATACAGCGATATCATCAAACCTCTATTCCAGCGCTCCATTGTTAATATTTGTCGAGTAAATAAACATTTGGATCGACAGTGTTATTTTTGGTCCGGCTTTCAAGTTGGGCGTTCTTTGTGTGGCGTGGTATTTAATACAAAGTATTTTCATGACGGATCCATATCTGAGTGCGGGACCGATTTTATTGGTTCACTCATCTCCTCGCTATACGTTCGCCGATTCGACACTACACGGGAAGAGTAGCCTTGTTCAGAAAGATTCTTGTGGTCTGCGTCGGCAATATTTGCCGAAGCCCTACCGCTGAACTGTTGCTTCGCCATGCGCTGCAACCTTCGGGTATCTCCGTGGCCTCCGCGGGATTGAACGCGCGGGTGGGTGAGTCTATGGAGCCTGACGCACTTCTGATTCTTGAAGAGCAGGGCCACGAGTTTAAGGGGTTTAAAGCGCGGCAGATTACTCCGGCCCTTGTTGATGAATCTGACCTTGTTCTCGTCATGGAAAAAGAGCATGTACAGGGCGTACTAAGGATTGCCTCTCACGCCAGGGGAAAAGTGTTTCTTCTGGGTAAGTGGCAGAGTGAGCGCGAAATAAAGGACCCGTATCGTCAAGGAAAAGCTGCCTTTGTCCATGCCCATGCATTGATTGAAGATGCCGTTTGCTCATGGACGCAGCGCCTCGGACGTTGATGGATTTTCGGATTAGTAATAATGGTAAAAGAATAGACCTTATGCAGTTACCGTCAGTAATCAGCACCCGGGACAAAGATCGAGACGAGATTGATCTGCTCGGTTTATTAGGCACATTGATTGACCATAAATGGTTAATAGGTGCCATCACCGGTGCGTTCATGGTGACCGGTGCCGCGTATTCGATTTTATCGCCGCCCGTGTACCTGGCGAACGCGCTGGTCCAGGTCGAGCCGAAAAAGAACGACATGCTGGGGTTCTCGGATATCAGCAGCATGCTCGGCGGGCAATCACCGGCGGCTACCGAGATCGGCATTATCAAGTCCCGTGCGGTTATCGGTAAAACTGTCGACGACCTGCGTCTTGATATTGTCATAACGCCCAACACCTTTCCCGTTGTCGGCGGCTTTCTCGCGCGGAGATACAAAAGCAGCCCTACGGAAAGTGTTTCGCCGCCACGTTTTGGCATGAACAGTTATGCATGGGGCGGCGAGCGCCTTGATATCGAAAAGCTCGACTTGCCGAATGAACTGTTGGGCAAGAAGCTGATGCTTGTTGCCGAAGAGCACAATCGATTCAAGCTCTACGATGACAATGGTGGTTTGTTGACCGCCGGTGCAACAGGCGAAGCCATAGCGCAGGGTGGTGTCGAGGTGCTCGTCGCGAGCATGGCCGCGAATCCAGGCACTAAATTTGAAGTCGTGCGCAATCCACGCATTGTCACCATTCAGAATTACCAGGACGCTCTCGAAGTCTCCGAGCAAGGTAAAGAGTCGGGCATTATAAGTCTGGCGCTGGCCAGCACCGACTACGCCCTGGCGGTGAAGATTCTCAACAAGATCTCAAGACTTTATGTGCAGCAGAATGTGCAGCGCACCTCTGCCGAGGCGGCCCAGAGCCTGGAGTTCCTGCAGGCGCAACTCCCACAAGTCAAAGATGATCTGGCCAAAGCCAGCAATGCGCTGAACAGCTATCAAACCCGCGGAAATACAGTAAACATCTCGCTCGAAACCAAGTCTGTCCTGGAACAGATTGTGATGCTGGATACGCGCATCTCTGATCTGAAACTCCAGCAAGCGGACATGGACCGAAAGTTCACCAGAGAGCACCCGGCTTACCGCGCCTTGATGGCACAGATGGGTGATTTGAACAAACAGCGACAAGGGCTGGAGAAAAAGGTCCAGGGGCTTCCGGCGACACAGCAGGAACTGTTGAACCTGACCCGTGACGTGGAAGTGGCGACGCAGATCTATACCCAGCTTCTGAACAAATCCCAGGAGCTGGACATCGTCAGGGCGGGCGCGGTCGGCAATGCGCGGTTGATCGATACGGCGGATGTCGACATCACCACTCCGGTCAAACCCCGTAAAGCCCTGATCGTAGTGATTGCGACTTTCCTGGGTGGGTTTGTCGGTGTTGCCTTGGTGTTAGTGCGTAAATCGCTGAGCAGAGGACTTGAGGGGCCAGAAGCCATCGAGCAACTTGGACTGCCTGTCTATGCCTCCATTCCTTACAGCGCCCTGCAACAGGAAGAGGACACCAAAAATATCCGGCTGGGCGATAGTGCCAGCCGCCAGGGGTTTCTGTTAGCGCTGAGTAACCCCACAGACTTGTCCATCGAATCGATACGCAGCCTGCGAACCTGTCTGCATTTTGCCGGGCTGGATGCAACCAACAACCGGATCATGATTTCCGGTCCGAGCCCCCAGGTAGGCAAGACGTTTGTCTCCTCTAACCTGGCGGCGGTCATTGCTCAAAGCGGGCAGCGCGTCGTGCTGATTGATGCCGATATGCGCAAGGGCCATCTGCACAAGACGCTGGCGACTCCGATCAGCAATGGCTTGTCCGATCTGTTGACCAAACGCTGCAGTATCGAGCAAGCCATCAATAAACTCGATGTTGATAACCTGCATTTCATCAGTCGTGGACAGGTACCGCCCAACCCTTCAGAGCTGCTGATGCATGCCAACTTCAGAGAGCTTCTGGCACAACTAAGCGAACGTTACGACGTGGTGATCATTGACACGCCACCTCTTCTGGCCGTGACAGATGCCGCCATTGTCGGGCGCGAGGCCGCGATTAACCTGATCGTGACTCGTTTCGGTGTAAATCCTGCCAAAGAGATCGAATTGACTATTCGTCGGTTCGCGCAAAACGGTATCGAACTGAAAGGCGCGATCTTCAACGGCGTCGAGAAGCGCGCGTCCAGTTACTACGGTAATGGCAGTTATGGCTATTACAACTATGAGTACGCCTCTGACAAGTCGTGATGCGAGTTCTATCTGCCAAGTCATTGGATTCCGAGTCGGTTGACGATCGTTAACCACTCTGCGGTCTCGTTTGCCTGCGAATACGTTCATGGAATGGGGTGAATTTTGAAAAAAATACTACACGTGGCGGAAACGATTAAAGGTGGCGTAGCAACGGTCATCCGGACGATATCGACTCCTCCTGATGGCCACGTCCAGCAGTATGAACTGGTCTATTTGATACCGTTCGACCAGAAGAAAGAACTGCATGGCATTGATGAAAAGGACATCAGGACTTTCTCCAGAAACAAGAGAGATGTTGTCTCCCTTCTGCGGTTTGCCTGGCAACTTGTCCGGGTGATCTTCAAGGAAAAACCTGATGTCGTGCACTTGCACAGCACGTTCTCCGGCGTCATTGGCCGATGTGTCTGCCTGGTCATGCGTCCTTGGCGGTCACCGAAGATTATCTACTGCCCGCACGCGTTTTCATTTTTGATGGAAAGCTCTCCGGCCAAACAGAAAGTGTATTCGCTTATTGAACGGCTCTTGCAGAAAGTGACGGATGTCATTGTTTGTGTCAGCCAGTACGAGTTGGATAAAGCGGCTTCGTTTGGTATTGATCGCCACCGTATGAAGCTGATCTACAACGGTATTCACTATAAAAACGATGAGAGCCTGTCCAGCCAGCGTACGGATATTCAGCTTTTATTTGTGGGCCGACTGGACTACCAGAAAGGGTTTGATGTGTTGCTCAAGGCCTTCACTGAAGTCGAGCGCACCGACTTGAAACTGACGGTTGTCGGCAGTGCGGTGAATGAGGAGCCGGTAGAGTGCCCCGTCATTGATGGCGTTGAATACCTGCCTTGGGTAACCCCGGCCGAAGTGAATGCCCTCTACAAAACGGCAGACGCCCTGATTGTCCCCAGTCGCTGGGAAGGGTTTGCCATGGTGCCTCTTGAGGGGATGGCGATGGGCGTGCCCGTTATTGCCAGTGACTGTACATCGCTCCCTGAACTGGTCACGCACAACGTCACGGGCTACATATTCTCGACCGGCGATTATCAGGCGCTTGCCAACATATTAGTGAACATCAAGAAGCAGAAGCTGCTGAAACTCGGATCTGAAAGCCGCAAGCGGGTGCGCGAACGGTTCAGCGCAACGTTGATGATCCAGCAGACCTATGACGTGTATTCCGCTCAAACTTATTAAGTAGATATCAAGATGATGAACGTAACTATTTTGCATGGCTACAGCGCGTCAAATTCGGGTGATGGGCTTCTCGTGGATTTGGCAATAGCCTTGGTACTGCGAAACTTTGGGGCTGACACGTTAATCAATGTCGTTGCGTCAGACCCCAAGTCATTTAGTTATCTTCCCTATAAACGGTACGACGCACCGGTCATGGCGGCTAAAGGATTGGGACGCGTGAAGGAAGCTGTTTTCCTTAAACAGGCTTACGCGCCACTCGCCGACCTCTTGAGCACCACGGATCTGATCGTCGGCGTGGGCGGCGGGTACATGCGGTCAAAAAGCGCCTTTGAACACATCAAGTTGAAACTGGGTCATGCCAAGCAACTCGAAACGGCGATTTTGAGCAAGGTGCCGTCCGTTTACCTGCCGCAAAGTATCGGCCCGTTCCATGGTGAGAGCAGCGCGATCGTAGAACACTACGCCCGTGCCGATGCAGTATTTGTCCGGGACAACAGGTCGTCGGCTATTTTCGAATCCAACGAAAATGTCTATCGCGCGCCAGACCTTGCGGTCCAGGCGTTGGCCAAAAAGATACTGATGCAACCCAAGTTCACCCGTTGTGCGGCATCGCCGGCTGTGGTCTGTGTCGTCTTACGCAAGCCGCCGGAATGGAGCAAGGAGAAGAAAGTTGCCTACGTTGCCAACTTGAAGCTTCTGTTAAAGCGACTGAGGGCAAAGAGCAAAGTGGTCTGCGCTGTCCAGAGCGCTGTCCGTGGCAACGATGACGGGGCGTTTTATCGGGAGCTGGGCATTACCGAAGACCTCTTGCCCTTGAAGGCGACACTGTCCAGGTTTCAGCCTGATCTGGTCATTTCCGTAAGGCTGCACGGAGCCATTGAGTCGCTCCTCGCCGGTGTGCCCGCATTCCATATCAGCTATGAACGAAAAGGCTTCGGCGCTTATCAGGATATGGGCGTGGAAGACTGGGTGATCAACGGTGGAGATATCAATGTCGACACCATCATCGACACCGTTTACGCCCCGAATGCCTTGTCCGCATTCGGTAAAAAACTGACGGACACTTGCAAGGAAATCGAAGCCAAGACGGAGATGATGGACACTATCATCAAAGGGATTGTTCGATGATATTTCGCTTGTTGCTGCGGGGAGGGGCATTAGGCGCGAAGTTTCTGCTGGTGTTGGCCATCACTCATTACCTGGGTTATGACGCCTTGGGTTTCTACGGTGTGGTGGTGGCCGCCTCCTTGATCGCTTCGAAGTTTTACAGTGTCGGGTTCAGCTCTGAAATCAATCGGCTGATCAGCGTGAGAGGCAGTACAAGGCACGTCGTTGATAAGGTTCTGATTCTGTACCTGGCCGTTGGTTTGTTGTTATCGGTAGTCACGGTCGCACTCTATTCACTGTTCAGCGATGTCGAGGCGAGTGCCGCGTTGATCGCGTGCGTCACGCTGTTGCTGCTCACCGAGCATCTTTCCTTCGAAATTAACTCGTTTGTCTTTTCCGCGCAGAAAGCCAACTGGGGCGCGTTGTTGTTTTTCATCAAGACCGGCCTCTGGGCGCTCGTTGCCGTGGCTGGACTGATGGCGGGCGTAGTGTCCACTATCGCCAGCGTCCTTTGGTTATGGGTGGCGACCAACCTTATGGTGATCGTGGTCGGTTACTTGATCGTGGTGAGCGTTCACAAGGGGCGGGACATCAATGCCGTCACCACGGTTTCCGTCTGGCGGGCAGGGTTGCCGTTTTATCTGGGTGGCGGGTTAATCGCATTAAGTCAGTACGCTGAGCGTTTTCTGATTCTCGACATGGAACCGTATGCCAGTCTCGGCAAGTACGTGTATTCCTGGTCCGCCGCAAACACGTTGCAAGCGCTGTCCTACGCCGTTGTCGCAGTGGTGGGCATTCCCGTGCTCGCCAAGCGTTATAAAGACACTCAGCAGGCACTGACGGTCCGGCAGTTATTCGTGAATCAATGGGTGCTGCGTTCCCTCATTGTTTCCGGCGCGGTGGCTGTGCTGATTTATGCTTTTTTTAACATCCTGCTCGATTATGTCGCCGCAGAAGTTCCGCGTCCGGATAACCGTATTCTGGCGATCCTGATTTTCTCTTTTGCCCTGCGAGCCGTTGGCGACATTGTATGGGGCGGCCTTATTGCCTCCAGAAACAGTCGTGTTTCATTAGCCAGTGCGGCGATCTGCCTGGTGATTTCGCTGCCCGTCAGCTATGTGCTCATCAAGCACTATTCAATTTATGGCGCGGCGTGGGGCAATGTTTTTTCGATCATGGTGCAGTTGTTAGTCATCGCTTTGCTGACCAGGTTTGCCCGGGCGAAGGGGGCTTTGTAATGGCTATCACTTTACCGTCCATAGAGTTTCGCGGAAGAAAGCTCGACTCGCCCATTTCATTCCTGATCCTGCTGTGTGGTCTTTTTCTGTCTATTGCGATGCCGTTATTGATGCACCGCGATCCGGGTCCTGATGCAATGACCTTATGGACGTCTTACGTTCGTTCAGACAACTGCAATTTCTGGAATCCGTTTTCACCAGACAGGTCCTCTTACGAGTGTTCCGCCTACTTGCTGCGTCCCACCGGTATCAACCTGACCAATGCGTGGGCCTACGGGATGCTGTGCAATCTGTTCCTGACCTCTATCCCGGTTTTTATCTTCAAGAGAATACCGATAACCCTGTTTCTGACCTTGTGCCTGTGGGGCGTAGTCAGGTCGTTTTTTCTCGATAACCTGACCAAGGAGATCATTGTTTCGGTGGCGGTGATCGCCATTCTTTTTTTCTCCTTTTCGAAACGATACCGAGCGGGCTTTTTCCTTTCTGCGCTGTTTTACGGCGTGCTGATCCGGCCTTACTGGATATTGTTTTCTCTTGTCTGGGTCGGTGTGTGCGTCATGAAGAAGCATGTATCGCGATTCAGCTTTTTCGTGATGTTGTTCGCGTTCTATCTGGTGATCGCAACGGCGATCCAGTTGCTGGTCGGCTATTCCGTCTCGTCCATTCGCGCCAGTAACAACGAACAGCGGACCCTGGGTGAAGAGGGGTCAAAGTCATTGATCGTGTCGTGGCTCAGCGGCGGTGATTTCGTGTCGCAGGCTGTGGACTCGATGAGCATTTTTTTCAGGCTGTCGTTCCCGGTGGAGCTGATTCTGCTATCCGGTCTGGGCCAGATCATATTCGTCGTCCTGATGATGATGACCTCGTTGTTGATGTTCAAAATGATGACGTCGAGTCATTACAAGGGCGCAACCATTGCGCCGAAAGTCAAAGAGCTGATTGCGATCCCACTGTCCTTTCTATTGGTGCAGGGGTTGTTCGAGCCTGACTTCGGCTCGTTTGCCCGACATTTTTCCATGGTGGTTCCGGTGCTGTTTCTGGGGCTGGGATTGCAGTTGCGCTCAAGAAAACCTGAGTCGGTTGAATCAAGCGTTTTGAGCTGAGGTTTGTGGTCTATGCAAAGCAAGAAAAAATCGTTGGAAATAGAAACGCTCAGAGGCCTGGCGTGTCTGCTGCTGGTGCTCTATCACGTGATAGGGCCGCTGGGCGGTGGACTGAAAATTGACTTGGGGTCAGCTTTCCGGGTCTTGGCGGATTCGATGGTGTACGTCAGGATGCCGCTGTTCACCTTTATATCGGGCTATATCTATTCGATTTATAAAATCCGGGGCGATGACTTTTCCGCTTACTGCGTTGGCAAGGTAAGACGGTTGATCGTTCCTCTGTTTTTTGTCGGCATTCCGTTTTCAGTGCTGCAAGTTGTCGGGCCGGGGGTAAACAAGGACGTCGGTTTAACACAGGCCTTATTGTCGTTTTACGTGCCGGTTAACCATTTCTGGTTTTTGCAGGCGGTTTTTATCATCTTTATGTTCGTCGGTTTTCTGCAGTGGAGGGGACTGTTGCAGACGGCGACGCGACTGTATCTGCTGTTTTTGTTTTCGGCGGTGGTGTTCTTGCTGCCGACCTTTCCTGTCGATGCGTTTGGCATCAATGGCGCCGTCTATTTGCTGCCATTCTTCGTGACGGGGATGATTTGCCACGAAAGGGTCGGTGCTTTAAAGCAGTCGCTGAAAGTGATCGGGCCGGTCGTGTTCGTTTTGATATCGCTTGCGTTGCTTTACATCGCCGCCGTGGATCGCGAACTCATTGTCGATCGCAGAAGCCTTGTCGGTTTGCTCGTTGGCTGTACATCCTGCGTCGCGTTACTGTCGAGTGACATGCGTTCGAAAGCACTGATCTGGCTCGGCGGCTACTCTTACGCCATCTTCCTCTTTCACGTGCTGTTCGCCGCCAGTTCACGGTTCGTCCTGGGTCGACTGGGCGTTACGGACGAAAGCGTCCTGGTCGTTGGCGGTGTGCTGTTCGGGTTGTTGGGGCCCGTCCTGCTGTCGAATGTTTTCAGCCATTTCGCCCTGACTTCTGTGCTGTTTTTGGGCGAGCGTGCAACCAGCAAAAAGACTCCAGTTTCAGGGTTTAAGGTGTCTCAGTCCTGAGCTCCGATTCAGTCTACTTGCTGATAGATAAAAGGATGAGCCAATGGACTATGTCGAAGATGTGCGACCCGTTTCGGCTCCGGTGATCGAATCAAGAAGTTCGCGCGAGCGGCTTGCCGCGATGGCCAAGGGTAAAGCGGGTGAGGTGCTGGCCATTTCGGTGATTGGCGACAGCTATAGCGCCGGGCAGGATTTTTATCTCAACGACCTCACTCAGCACCTGGCGAAAGAGTTTGGTTTCGCCGGGCCTGGCTATGTCGGGTTCAATCACGGCGCCGCGCTCGGCGGTACGAATTTCAAATACACCCGCAGCAACAAGAAGTATTTCGGTGGGGATTGGGATGTTTCCAGTCTTGGCCAGGCAAGTCCGGACAGTCGCACGGTTTCCGGTCAGCCGGGTGCTTATCTTGAAGTGGATTCCAACGCAACGGCGGTCATCAATACGTCAATTGCCCAAGCCAGATTGCTTTACCTGGGCGATGGCAAAACCAGTGTGATGCGCTATCGGTGGACGCCTTCGGACAGCTGGAAGTCTTTGACGTTGGCAGGTTCAGGGGTTCAAGAAGTACAACTAAGCGTTCCCGACAATGCTGAATGGGCGTTAAGGCTCGAAGTGGTGAAAGGTGCGCCGACGTTGTTTGGTCTGTGGCTGGCCAGTCATCATGGAGGCGTCAGGGTCTCCAAACTTGCCGCTTCCGGCGCCGCTTCAGGTGACTTTTATAAAAGCGACCCCCAGTGGCAAACCCAATGGAAGGCCGTTGTTTCAAAGATACCGACGGACATTTACCTGATCATGTTAGGCGGTAACGATCAGGGGTTTGGCGTCAAGCCCAAGGACTATCTCGAGAACATGAGAGGGCTGGTGCGCATGGTTCGCGAAGTTCATCCGGCGGCGAGTATCAACGTGGTCCTGCGTCAGGACACAACACGTTCCAGCGTCTATCCGATGACGGAATATGCCCAGGTGCTTGAACCTTGGGCGCGTTCGGAAAACATCGCGTATTCGAGTTTGCAGTGCACGTTCGGTCCCGATTTCAAACGCTACGCCAATGATGGGCCGACGCCCATGATCGGCCCGGACAACATACACCCCATCCCGGGTTCGGGCGGTCGGCTTATCGCGGATTATGTCTATCGGCTGATTGTTGGTGGAGTCAGTGAGTGCGGTTCCGCGTTGAAGTAGTCATTCACTGTTCGAAGCGTTCCAGATGGCTCAGCAGCTCTGCGGTTTTCACCGGCATCAAGTCAGGATCGCGTCGGGACTCAACATTGATGATGACTGCCGGATCGCAATAACGGATGCGAATCCGGAATCGCCACTCGTTGAAAATCACTTTAAGCCCATCGCGTTCATCGACATCCAGAGCCTGGTGGACGTACAGGCATTTCAGATGATCCAGAAGTGCAAAGGGGTCGCTGACCGGGCGATAGATATCGCCCGAAGTAGGGAACACGCCGATACGCTCAACCAGCAGGGGCGAGGCCAACCAGGTCGCGGAGGTGGGGGATGGCGACGGATCTTTTGACAGCCAGGCCATCACCCCGAAGTTGCTCGCTTTCAGCTCGATGTCTACCGAGTGTTTTGCAGTGGTCATAATGGCCTGCCTGGAGGGATTGGTTTGTTTATAGACCGTTGAGATACAGCTGCTCATAGCAAAAGTTGGTGGCGTCGATATAGCCTTCTGCACCACCGCAATCAAAGCGCAGGCCTTCGAACTTGTAGGCCAGCACGCAGCCATTTTGCGCCTGCTTCATCAGCGCGTCGGTGATCTGGATTTCGCCGCCCTTGCCGGGTTGGGTATCGGCGATCAGATCAAAAATGTCGGGTGTCAAAATGTAGCGGCCAATGATTGCCAGGTTGGACGGCGCATCCTCGGGCGCTGGCTTCTCGACCATGCTGTTGACCCGGTAGATCCCTTCGGAAATCATCTCGCCGGCGATCACGCCGTACTTGTGGGTCTGATCACGGGGGACTTCTTGAATGGCCACGATCGAGCAGCGGAATTTTTTGTAGAGCTTGATCATCTGCGCCAGTACGCCGTCACCTTGCAGGTTCAGGCACAAGTCATCGGCCAGCACCACGGCAAAAGGTTCGTCGCCGATCAAGGGACGACCGCTGAGAATCGCATGCCCCAGGCCTTTCATTTCGACCTGGCGGGTGTAGGCGAACGTGCAGGTTTCAATCAGCTCCCGCGTGCCGGCCAGAAACTTTTCCTTCTCGGTGCCGCGAATCTGATGTTCCAGTTCATAACTGATATCGAAGTGGTCTTCCAGTGCACGTTTACCCCGGCCCGTCACAATCGCCATGTGCTGCAGGCCGGCGTCCCGTGCTTCTTCAACGGCGTACTGAATCAAAGGCTTGTTGACGATCGGCAGCATTTCCTTCGGCATGGCTTTTGTAGCAGGCAAGAAACGTGTGCCATAGCCGGCGGCGGGGAACAAGCATTTACGAATCATAGATATATCCTGGGAAGTCATAATTCACGGCCACACCGAAGACAGGGCTCGTGAGTGTCGATGTATTACAGCGGGTGTACTTTAATACCTGAGTCATGAATGATTGGCAATTAATAGCAAGTGCAGTGCGGGGTGAATGTTATTAGTTGTCGGGGCAGTGGAGTTAGTTAGTTTTAGTCGGTATCTATCATTAGTGTCGGTTGTCCTGAAGTGCTAATAAGTTGGGTTCAATGGGTGCTGTGTGCGTTTGAACATTGCACACCATTGAGCACTTCAATACCCCACTATGGACCGCTCTATGAAGATTCTGGTAACGGGTGGAACCGGTTATATCGGTTCTCACACCACACTTGCGCTGCTTGAAGCGGGCTTCGACGTGGTTGTGCTGGACAACCTTTGCAACAGCTCTGAGGCGTCCCTGCACGCGATTGAATCCATTTGCGGTAAATCTGCGTCAATGATTCGCGGGGATGTGTGTGACCGAGCCTTGCTGGACCGGATTTTTCAGGAGCACTCCATCGATGCTGTCCTGCATTTTGCCGGGCTGAAAGCCGTAGGCGAGAGCGTGCGCAAGCCGCTTGAGTATTACGAGTCGAATGTTTGCGGGAGCATTACGCTGTGTCAGGCGATGTCCGCGGCTGGCGTGTTCCGGTTGGTGTTCAGTTCATCGGCCACGGTGTATGGCGCACCTGAGCAGATGCCGATTCGTGAAGATTTTCCAACAGGCACGCCCACCAATCCTTACGGGCAATCCAAGTTGATCATCGAAAACGTGTTGAAGGATCTGTGTTCGGCAGAGCCGCGCTGGAGCATCGCGCTGCTGCGTTATTTCAACCCGATCGGCGCGCACGCCAGTGGGCAAATGGGTGAAGATCCCAGCGGAATTCCCAATAACCTGGTGCCTTACATCAGCCAGGTTGCCGTCGGCAGTCTGCAGGAATTGTCGATATTTGGTGACGATTACCCCACCGTCGATGGCACCGGCGTGCGCGACTATATTCACGTGGTGGATCTGGCGGACGGGCATCTCAAGGCATTGCAGACGATCTCGACGCGCACCGGAATCAATATCTGGAACCTGGGCACGGGCGATGGTTACAGCGTTCTGGAGGTACTGCGGGCTTTCGAACAGGCTTCGGGAAGGCCGGTGCCTTATCGCGTAATGCCACGACGCTCGGGCGACGTTGCCAAGTGTTGGGCCGATCCCTCCAAAGCGGCGAAGGACCTCGGCTGGAAGGCCACGCGCAATTTGCAGGAGATGATGACGGACACCTGGCGTTGGCAATCAAACCATCCCAAGGGTTATCTCGAATAAGACGTGAGGGTGTTCCTTCAGCGTCCGGTTTTTCTGCTGAACTGTTATATCAGGCTGCGATGTTAATTATGGTCGGGAAAATTGACTGGAAACGCATGTCGCAAGTCCGTAGATATAAGGAACACGCAGGAAGGAGTTTGATATGAAAAAGATGATGGTAATTGCGGTGTTGTCCATGATGGGCAGTGGGGCTTTCGCGGTGGAAGAACCACTCACGCTGGATACAAAAGTGCTGGGTGATGTAACGGCGGCACAAGCGGCATTGGCCAGCACCGCGCTGGTTTCGGGTGTAGTGGCTGCCTCCAGCAGCGGTGGAAGTTCCAATGGCGGAACCACCGGAAGTACCGGGACGACTGGCACTACCGGGACCACTGGCACAAACTGAGTAATACCGCAGGTGTCACACAAGATTGCCCGGCTAACACTGGGCGATCTTGTTTTGGGTTTGCCCTTGAATAGCGTAGTGCCATTATGATTCGTAGTGTTCCTTTTTTAATGCTGGCAAGTATTGCTTTGCAAGGTTGTATGTTTTCGCCGGGTCAACATATGAGCACCAGCGATATCACGCGCGAAGGCGCCAGCGAAAATAGTCGGGTTGAACTTATTCCGATTACTCCCAAACTCATCGCCATGGACAGGGCCACTCAGACACGTGAGTCACTGCCCCCGGAATTGCTGACCACGCCCGCCGAATATCGCATTGGCAACAACGATGTCTTGTACATCACGGTTTGGGATCACCCTGAGCTGACCGCACCTTCAGGCGCACAACAGCAGATTGATGCAAACGGCCGTCTGGTTCGTTCCGATGGCACGCTCTATTACCCGTACATCAAAGAGGTCCAGGCCGCCGGAAAGACCATCCAGCAACTGCGCTCCGATATCGCCGAGAAGTTGTCGACGTTCATTTCGGACCCGCAAGTGGATGTCGCCGTGTTGCGCTTTGCCAGTCAGAAAGTGGTGGTGTCGGGTGCCGTATTGAAAGCCGGTCCGCAGGCGATTTCCACCAATCCGCTCAATGTAGTTGAAGCCTTGGGTTCTGCCGGTGTAGACCCTTTGAACGCTGACTTGTCCGGGCTGCTGTTGACGCGAAACGGGCGGGTTTATCCACTCAATCTCGACGCACTCAATCAACAGAATGCCGAGTTGCAGAAGGTCTACCTAAGAGGCGGCGATCAGTTGTACCTGCCGTATAACGACAACAAAAAGATTTATGTGATGGGCGAGGTCAATCAGCCGCGTGCGTTGACGTTCAAGACCCGCACGATGAATCTTTCCGACGTCATTGGCTCGGTCGGCGGATTGAACCAGACCACCTCTAACGGTAACGCCGTGTACGTCATTCGCGGTGTGGAAAACCTCGATGTAGAACCCGCGAAAATCTATCAGCTGCAGGCCGAGTCGCCGTCCGCCATGGCGCTCGCCACTCACTTCGAAGTTCGTCCCCAGGACATCGTTTACGTAGGCCCTGCCAACGTCACGCGCTGGAACCGCTTCATCAGTCAATTGGTGCCATCGGCCTCGATTCTCGGCATGGGCGCGGCGGCACAAAACAACTTAAGTGAAGCCAACAGCAGATAAGGTCTGGTCCCACTGTGAGAACGTTGAACGTTAGCGTCTGCTTGATGGCGGCCTTGCTGTTGTGTGGATGTAATCCTCTGATGAAGGCCACGCTGGCCAACTTCAAAGCCGTGGCCACCGGGCCCGATGACCTGGAGTTGACCCCGGCGCAAGTGGCCGAAGTTCAGTATCCGCAACTCAAACTGTCTACCCCTTCCGGCGAAGGGGTGTTGGCGATGGTGCGTGAGCGAGGCGATTTGCAGTACTGGGTTGCGTCCGGCAAGCAGGTGTTGTTGCTGCGCGACGGCTTAGCGGTTCGCACCGTCGGCATTGGCTTCGAAGGTGACCTGGACGGGACCCGCACTGACGCGCATTCGCCGTTCAAGCAAGGCCTTCACCGGCTGACCGATGGTTACACCAGCGAGCGCTGGATCGATCTCTATCGCGGTTATGAAGTGGGCGTTGCCGTGCGCAGTCGCTTTACCCAAAAACCCATGGAAACCCTCAGGATTCTGGACAAGGAATACGCTGTGCTGCGTGTCGATGAGCATATAGAGGCGCCGGCTATTGGCTTGCGTGCGACCAATCATTATTGGGTCGATCCGGATACCGGTTTCATCCTGCAGAGTGAGCAGCAACTGACGGGGCAACTCAGGGTGAAGATCGTGCAGTTGACCTCTGAGCGCAGGGCTGTCCGTTGAAGTTTTCCAGGGCGTTATGGACGTGCCTGTTGTTGATTTCCAGCGGCGCGAGTGCAGCAGTCACCGTCAGCGGCGATGTGCGCAATCCGGGGTCGATCGAACTGCAACCCGGGGGCCGAGTGCTGGACGTGATGCGTTCGGCGCTACCCAATCCTGAAAGCTACTGGCTGGCAGCCGCCTGGCTGCGACAACCCTTGCTCGAACAGCAGACTCGGCTCAAAACCGGGGTCCTGTTTGATTTGAAGGTGCTGCAACGTACCGCATTGCTCTTCGATCGCCCGAGCCGGGCGGCATTGGCGTTGCAGCTATTCGAGCAAGTCAGCCGCTTACCGGTCACTGGACGTCAGGTGGCCGTGCTGGATCCGGTCGCGGTAGAGGTCGGGTTCGCCCGCAACTTCCGCCTCGATGACGGCGATAGCCTGATTTACCCGATGCGTTCCGATGGGGTTGAAGTGCTGGGCGCTGTTACCGAACCGTGCAGGCTCGCCTATCGCCCGATGCAGGAGGCCCGTGAATACCTGCAAGGGTGTTCACCGCTGGCCGATGCCGACGCCGATTACCTCTGGATCATTCAGCCCGATGGCGTCACCCGCCGGGTCGGCATTGCGCCGTGGAATCGCGAAAGCGGGCAGGTGCCTGCTGCTGGCAGCAAAATTTTGGTCCCTGTCAAAACCGATGATCTTAATCCGCCTATACCTGAACTGAATCAGCAGTTGGCCGAATTTCTTGCCACGCAACTGGCTGAGGTGGTTCCTTGAATTTACGTTTTGCAGCAGTGCTGTTGTTGCCATGTGGTTTGGCTCACGCAGAGCCGCGATTGACTCAAAATGATTTCGGCGGCGTGGGCTTGATGCAGACACCGACTGCCCGAATGGCCCCGGCCGGCGAGTTGAGTGTGAATGCCAGTCGAACCGATCCCTACACCCGTTACAGCGTTTCGTTGCAACCGTTTGAATGGCTGGAAGGCTCGTTTCGCTACACCGCGATCACTAACCGCAAGTACGGCCCCGAGTCGTTGAGCGGCGACCAGAGCTACAAGGACAAGGCCGTGGACCTCAAGGTGCGCTTGTGGCAAGAAAGCCACTGGGCGCCTGAACTGGCCCTGGGCTTTCGCGACATCGGCGGCACCGGCCTGTTCTCCAGCGAATTCCTGGTCGCCAACAAACGCTATGACGACTTTGATTTCAGCGCCGGTATTGCCTGGGGATACATCGGTAATCGCGGCGATTTCGACAACCCGTTGGGTTGGGCAGCGGATCGCTTCGACACTCGGCCAGACGGCGAGGGCACTGGTGACGTTAATACCAATGCCTATTTCCGTGGGCGACCTTCATTGTTCGGCGGTGTCACCTACCAGACACCCTGGGAGCCGCTCAGCCTGAAGCTCGAGTACGAAGGCAACGACTACAAGAACGAGCCGAAAGACAACGACATCAAACAGGACTCGCCCATCAACATCGGTGCGGTGTTCAAGCTGACCGATTCGGTCGATCTCAGTGCTGGTTGGGAGCGCGGCAATACCGCGATGTTCGGCATCACCGTGCACACCAACTTCATCAGCCGCAAGTCGCCGGCCAAGACTTACGATCCGCCAGCGGAACGCCTGCCGGCACAGGCACCCGCCACCCCGCCGGATCAGGTCAACTGGGCCAACGTGTCGCAACGTCTGCAGAAAAATGCCGGCTATAAAGTCGAGCGCATCACCCAGCGCGGCCCCGAGTTATTTGTGTACGGAGAGCAGACGAATTATTTCCATTCGGCTAAAGCCGTCGGCCGCGCCAGCCGGATTCTGGACAACAGCGTCAACGACGACATTGACTGGTTCACCCTGGTGAACAAGCGTTACGACATGCCACTGGAAGAAACCAGTGTGCCGCGCCAGACCTTTCGCGAAGTGGTTAATAACGAGGAGCCGCTGCAAACGCTGCACCGTACGACCGAGGTCAACGGGGCGATGCCGCACACCGAGACCACGCTTTTTACCGCGGCCCGCGATCCGTTCAACTACGGCATCGGGCTGGGCTACAAACAGAACGTCGGTGGCCCGGATGGCTTGCTCTATCAGTTGAGCGCCGATGCGGACGCCGAGTATCGTTTCACGCGCAATACCTGGTGGAGCGGCCTGCTCAGCGCCAATCTGGTGAACAACTACGACAAATTTACCTACGATGCACCGAGCGGATTACCGCGGGTGCGCACGGACCTGCGCAAGTACCTGACCACCTCTGACGTCACCATGCCCACGTTTCAGCTCACCCATGCCGAGCAACTGGACAAAGACCTGTACGGCATGGTCTACGGCGGCTATCTGGAGTCGATGTTTGCCGGTGTGGGCGGTGAAGTGCTGTTCCGTCCGGCGGGTCAGCGCTGGTCGGTGGGCGCCGACCTGAACTACGTGCGTCAGCGCGAGTTCAACCAGGGCTTTGGCCTGCGTGATTACTCGACCGTTACCGGCCACATCACCGGCTATACCGACTTGCCTTTCGATACCCAGGCCGCCGTCAGTGTCGGCCGTTACCTGGCGCGGGATTGGGGCGCCACGGTCGACCTGTCCCGGGAGTTCCGCAATGGTGTGCGATTCGGCGCCTGGGCCACACTGACCACCGCGACCAAAGCGGAATACGGCGAAGGCAGTTTCGACAAGGGCATCTACATCTCGATTCCTTTCGACGAATTGATGAGCATGTCGACCATGCGTCGGGCCAATATCGTCTGGTCGCCGTTGACCCGGGACGGTGGTGCACGGCTCAATCGCAGCTATTGGTTGCACTCGATGACCGATAGCCGTGACAGCGACTTGTTCTACCGCAACTTCGACAAGATCACTGAGTGAAAGTGGGTGAACTACAGGGCGACAGGCGCTGTAGTTCGCAACGCGGTCTACCGGAAGGGGAAACCCTGGAAGGTTTACAGTGAGCACATTTCTGCGCAGGGTTCCCTGCGTTATCCCACACATTCAAGACGGTAAGCAGGGGGCTGGCATAGATCCCCTTTTAAGCGTCTGAGTACGTATCCAAGCCTGATAGACGCCCACGAAAAAGGGGACTTGCGTCCCCTTTTCATTTAACGGTTTCTGCCTGCTAAGCCATTAATAAATGTCTTTTGACAGCAAGGTGAAGGGCGTCTTCACCAGGATCTTCAGATCCAGCCACAACGACCAGTTATTGATGTACGTAAGGTCGATCTCTACACGCTTCTGCATCTTGTCGATGGTGTCCGTTTCGCCGCGGCAACCGTTGATTTGAGCCAGTCCGGTAATCCCCGGCTTGATTCGGTGACGTGCCATGTAGGCGAGAATCTTTCCAGAGTAATAATCGTTGTGTGCAACGGCGTGTGGACGTGGCCCGACGAGGGCCATGTGGCCTTGGAGCACATTGATCAGTTGCGGCAGCTCATCGAGGGAAGTGCGGCGGATAAAGCGTCCGACCGGGGTGATTCGCGAATCGTTACGGCTAGCCTGCTTCACCTCCTTGTCATCGTGCACGCGCATCGAGCGGAACTTCCAGACCTGGATCACCTTGCCATTCCAGCCGTGACGGTCCTGCTTGAAGAACACCGGGCCCGGGGAGTTGAGTTTAACGGACAGGGCAATCAGCAACAGCAACGGACTGAGAAGGACAATCGCCAACAGCGCCACGCTCTTTTCCAGCAAGCTTTTGCTCAGTGCCGCGGTCGGCTGGCTGGTCAACGGACTTTCATTCAAGTAGATCGCTGGCAAGCCGTCCACGACCCTTACCGAATGATTGAGCAGCGTAAGGCTGTTCAAGTCCGGCACCCACACCACATCGACGTTGGCGCCCAGCAAATCGATATACATCGCTTCGATTTTTGCCGCTTCACTCAGGGGCATCGTGATGTACAAACGTCGGATGTCATGGGTTTTGATCAACTCCAGCAACTGCTCCTGCGGGCCTACGATAGGCGGCGAGCCCATCGCCAGCGGGACCGTGGTGTCGGTGCTGACCAAACCAACCAGCGGGAAATGCTCAAGGCTACGCAACTTCCTGGCCAGTCCCAATGCCAACTCACCCGTACCGACGATCAGGGTTTTGTGCTCGCTTTGAAGTGACCGTTGATAGAATTGCGAAAATCCGTGCAGCGGTACGTACAATAGTGCCTGTCCGATGTAACCGCAGGCTGCCCATACCAGGATCAGTTGACGGGAAAACAGTTCATCCGCCTTGCAGATGAATGCCACGCAAGCCAATGCCGCCAGGGTCATTGCCCAGCCCATCAACAAACGTCCCAATCCCTCCAGGTAGTTATCTTTCTTTGCATAGACGCCACACCATGTATAGGCGGGCACCGAGGCAAGTACCGTCAGAATTGCGCACACTCGGTAATAAAACTCTACCGTCCCGGTCTGGTAGTAAACCAATAGAAACAACAGGGCCACAACAAAGCCCTGACCCAGTGCCCATTGTCCCCAGAAGGTCAATCCTTTGAGGTGGGTATTTCGATTGATACGAAGATTGTTAACCATGCGATATCCCCAAAATACGTCCATTCGCGCGTCGACAGACAAGAGCCAAGTTAATGTAGCAAGCGTTATTATTTTTATAAGAGGGCGAAACATTGACGGTCGAAACGCCAGTGTGCGGCGCGCTCGTCAGTGAATAGATTAAGTTATTGGGCTGAAAGCTGTCTGACGACTTTTAACGGGTGGTTAGTTATATATGGCAGCTATGCTGGAGGGCGAGTTGTTAGAAATAGTCGAAAATGAAAGTCGGTTTCAGGTAAGGAGCAGGCGGGGGATGTTGGGGGTAAGCGGTGGGTGAAATGGTGAGGTGCTTTGTTATTTTTGTATGCACTACCATCGTGGTCATTTCATTGACTCAGGTAAGACTTTTCCCCCGTACGATTTTTTGAATCAGGCAATAGCCACGATTTCTGACCGCTCTGAAAAGACGTTCGCCGTTGCTCGCATTTTTAAACTTTTCCTGTAATCGGCTCAGGCACATTTCCAGGCCTCGATAATGTTCGGGTTCTCGGCCAATGCTCCGGATAAGATCATCTTTGCTGACTACACGGTCATCATTGTGAAGCATCTTTTTGACCAATGTGGCCTCCAGGCCGGTCAAGACAATCTCGACATCATCTTTAATCAATGCGCCATTGACATTGCTCAGTCGCCAGGCTTCGGTAAAGGGATAGTGTGGTTTGGCCGTCACGTTGGAGATGGAGTCACGGGTGTCATTCCGGTCTTCATCCGCCTTTGAGGAAGTGTTATTGAGTCGTGTGTCGGACTGGGCTGCTCGCCACTCGGACTCGAATGTCGACAGTATGCGTTGTGTATCGTGTCTGATAACAGGAGGAACAATCCTGTCCAGGTGAGGGGAAATAAATTCCATGAGCTTAGGGGCGGAAGAGGGTAGGGCAACACCTTCGACAAACATCTTTGCCTGCGATGTACCGAATGAGTTATATCGCTCGCTCGATAGTAATGCCTCCAGCTCAAGTTGTAATGCCGGGCTATGAGTAACTACGACAAAATATTTTCTGGGGAGGGGGGTCGTGCTTTCCATGTCTCTCTCCTGAAGGGGCACACTCGGTTTATTAATTTAGTAGGTTGTCGGCAGGGGAGTAATAGCTCCCTTGAAAATAATCAAAAGGCAACGCGCGTGCCAGTATATGGCTAGCAGCCTGCTCGACTCTGTCGGCTATGAAAACGACTTTTGTGGTGTGAGTCAGCATGGTCATGCGTTCGTGGAGTCGATTGAATAAATCGGGGTTGCCCGCCAGTTTAAGGCTCAAGTCTAGGGTTGAAAGGGGAATCTTTATATAGTCAAAAAGATTCAGGGTTGTAAATATTTCGATACTTTCATCATTCATATCGTAGCCATCGAAGGCTATTTCTATGCCGTGGTCTTTCAACAGATATAGATTATTCAGGATCTTCTTTTTTTCAGTAAGACTGACTGCAGAAAGGGGCAACTCATTGAAAGCGATTACCAGTGTCTGACCAAAATTGCGCAGGGCATCGCTGGACTGTATCAACTCTTCAGTCAGTGCGGAATCGGCGAGATCCGCTTGCTCAACGCAAACGAACCGATGACTCAAGTATTTGTTTTTACTAGGAATATTATGGTCTTTCAACGAAAATGCAATCAGCCGGGTCTGCATCAGAGCTTCGCTGTAAATGCCACTCATCTGTTGCATGGGGGCAACAAAAGCTGCATGAGTCGGACTGTCGTTAAACTGTATTTTGATCTCGCTGCCAAATGGGCAGTCATCACGAGTGAGGATCAATTGTCGAGACAGATAATGATTCGCACGATAGATGTGTGACGCGCTCATCGTTGCGTTCATATTGCAATAACTCCCTGCGTGTTTATATCAGGCGGTCGAGATCAGACCCCTGACAAGACGATATCCATGCCCGCGAATACTTTGAATGGCGTTGGTGCCATACATACCTTTTATCTTTCCGCGAAGGCGGCTGATAGATTTTTCCAAGGCTCTTGGGTCATAAAAAGTTATATTCAATCCCATGATTCTTGCAATTTCATCATGGCTTAGAATTTGGTTTCTTGTTTCGGAAAATGCTTCTAGAATCTTCATTTCCGGAAACGATACATCCAGCTTTTTATAGTCTCCAATCAGGCACATGCGAGTAGGGTCCAAGAGCAAATGGTGCTGCTTGTTCCATTCTGCACTATTAAAAAACTCGGACAGTGCGTCCGTATTTTCTTCGGAAAGTGTATTGAATTTAATACAGTGGTCGGCCCCGGCAAGATAATATTTCATCTTGTTGTAGGTGCCTCTGCCAGTGATCGCTACAAAAATAATAAGGGCCTGGTTGTCGGCGCGTATATTTTCCACCAAGGCGAGGCTTTCATCAAACGCCTGAGGGCTATCAATGACAATGAATGCTGCACGGTACGAATAGGAGTCCTTGTTTTTTTTAAACGAGCTGTTGTAACACGTGGTATCAACGGGTATATCATTAGTTAAACAACTTGTTACTAATGTCGTGAAACCCTCAGCTAAACTATGGGTTCGCCCAATGGTGAGAATACCGGCCACCTCCATTGCGGGGCTGTGGCTGGTATTCGTTAATTTCCCTGTAAGCATCATGCTTTGACTCGGCTGGGTGCTGACATTTGGATGTTAAAGCACCAATTCTCATTTGTGACTGACAATTGGTAACATTTCACGGATTTTTCAAGCAGGCGTCACAATTTTTTTAACATTGGTGGCCAATCTGACGAGAATCATTGCGCTCCTGACGCTCGGCTTGCACGGTGGCAAAGGAGTATCATTGTGCCATCTTTTCCCGCTATGTCCCGCTTTTCCAGTTCAATAAGCAGGAGGCGGTGACTCATGCGTGCGTAGTTGATTTCTTTGGTAGGTGTTTATAAGTTGCCAGAACCTGTCTGCTTTAAGTGCTGGTTTAAGCGTGTTTTTGGTTTGAGACTATCGAGAGTTTTCAGTTATATAACAGTCGCATAGTAAGTGGCGGTCATGGACATTTGTTAACGTTGAGTTTTAAAGCGGTGCTGAATGCGCTTTACTGACTCGTTGGCGATAAATTAGACCACGCCAGCGGTTTTGATTTTGTCGATGAGGGGGATTGATGGATTTTTGGACTACCGTAACGGTATTGATTTTAGGCGTTGTGGAAGGGCTGACGGAGTTTTTGCCTATTTCCAGCACAGGGCACCAGATTATTGTTGCAGACCTGCTCGGCTTCGGTGGTGAACGCGCCATGGCCTTCAATATTATTATTCAGTTGGGCGCTATCCTGGCCGTCGTCTGGGAGTTTCGGCGCAAGATCTTCGAGATTGTCACAGGCTTGCCAACCCAACGGAATGCGCAACGTTTCACTTTAAACTTAATGATCGGTTTTCTGCCGGCCGTGGTCTTGGGCGTAATGTTTGCCGATAAGATTCATGAGTATCTGTTCAATCCAATTACCGTAGCGATGGCATTGGTAGTGGGCGGCATTATCATGTTGTGGGCTGAGCAACGCGAACATGTGGTGTATGTCGACCATGTTGACGACATGCGCTGGACTGACGCGCTGAAGGTCGGTTTCGCTCAGTGCCTTGCGATGATTCCGGGCACCTCACGCTCTGGATCGACCATTATCGGTGGGTTGCTCTTTGGACTGTCGCGCAAGGCGGCCACCGAGTTTTCGTTCTTCCTGGCCATGCCGACCATGGTCGGTGCCGCCGTCTACTCAGGTTACAAGTATCGCGATCTGTTCCAGTCCGGCGACCTGCCGGTCTTTGCCTTGGGCTTCGTGACAGCGTTCTTGTTTGCCATGATCGCCGTGCGCGGCTTGCTCAGGTTTATCGCCAGCCACAGTTACGCCGTATTCGCCTGGTACCGAATTGCATTCGGCCTGGTGATCCTGGCTACATGGGTATTTGGTTGGGTTGACTGGACTGAAGCTGCAGCGCTCTGACACTGGAACCAGGCTGCGGACCCGCCAGCCTGGTATTTACTTCGATAAAGCGCAGACCATTACCGACCTTCAAGCAACTCCGCCGCCTGATCCAGCAACGCCAAAGGCTCTTTTGCCTTGTGGATATCCACCGACAACAACTGCCGAAACTTGCGTGCCCCCGGAAAACCGGTGCCCAGTCCGAGCACATGCCGGGTGATATGGTGCATCGATCCGCCCGACTCAATATGCGCGGCTATATAAGGCCGCAACTGCGCCAGCGCCTCGGCCCGACTGATCACCGGCGCCGTACTGCCGAACAACTGCTGATCCACCTCAGCCATCACATAAGGATTGTGATACGCCTCACGGCCCAGCATCACCCCGTCAAACGTCTGCAAATGCGCGTGACAGGCCTCCAGCGTCTTGATCCCTCCGTTAAGAATAATCTCCAACTCCGGAAAATCCGCCTTCAACCGCGCCGCCACGTCATAACGCAAAGGCGGAATGTCACGGTTCTCCTTCGGCGACAACCCCTCCAGAATCGCAATCCGCGCATGCACGGTAAAACTCGTGCACCCGGCATCCCGAACCGTGCCGACGAAATCACACAACTCCTCGTAACTGTCTCGCCCATTAATCCCGATCCGATGCTTCACCGTCACCGGAATCGACACCGCATCGCGCATCGCCTTCACACAATCCGCCACCAACTGCGGATGCCCCATCAGGCACGCGCCGATCATATTGTTCTGCACCCGATCACTCGGGCAGCCGACGTTCAGGTTTACTTCGTCGTAACCGTGGTCCTGGGCCATGCGGGCGCAGGCAGCCAGATCGAGGGGGACGCTACCGCCGAGTTGCAGGGCCAGCGGGTGCTCGGCTTCGTTGTGACGGAGGAAGCGCTCGTGATCACCGTTGAGGAGCGCGCCGGTGGTGACCATTTCGGTGTAGAGGAGGGCGTTTTTCGACAATAACCGTAGGAAGAAACGGCAGTGTCTATCGGTCCAGTCCATCATCGGTGCGACGGAGAAGCGGCGTGAGAGCGGGGCGGGTGTGGCGGTGATTGGGGGCATTGGGGGATCTGGAATTGGTGAGGCTGGGAGGTGGGGGAGTTTATCAGGATTGAGACTGTCGGGGTCGGGCGAGGTTACTGCTCAGTATCAGCGGGCAAGGGATTCGGCAGGAGACTGTCCCCAATTTTGGCTGTACATCAAAGAAGCGCCATAGCTGAACCAATGCTGTCGAACGACCAAGTTTCATAATGTCTGACGAATTGGCGTTCTAGGATGAAGTATGGAAATACCGCGCTTCCAACCCCCAGGAATCTGAAACATGATCTCAAACCTCTTAAAAGTCGTGATGATCACCAGCGCTTTGCTGCTAAGCGCCTGCTCAGGCGTCAGCACCAGCACCTGTTTTTCAGATGACTGCCAATCGTTCGATGGCCACGGCTCCAACAAGTTGAACCTCGGCGGAAGCGCGATCGGTAGCAGTTTCAGCGAGTACAGCTCGGGGTTGTTGCACGATGACTAACGTGTGACGTTCCGGCGGAAGATGTTTCCGCCGGAGCGCTTTGTTATCTGATGCACCGTGGTGTCGAGTTTTGCGGCTGCTTCGCAGCCGGACGCAGGCTTCGCCAGCTGCTACAGTAGAATTGTGCGCGGCTGCTATTTGGAATCAGGCGTTGCGATCCACTGGCTCAGGACTTTCTGATAGTTGCCGGTCACCTTGGCCAAGTGCAGCCATTGGTCGACATATAACTTCCAGGTCATGTCATCACGAGGCAGCAAGTAAGCCTTCTCGCCGTATTGCATGAATTGACTTGGGTTAACAGCACACAACCCGGGTTTAAGTTTCTGCTGATACAACGCTTCCGACGCATCGGTAATCATCACGTCAGCCTTTTTATCCAGCAGCTCCTCAAAGATCGTCACGTTGTCGTGAAGGCTCAGTTGCGCCTTCGGCAGAAACGCGTGAACAAACGCTTCGTTAGTGCCACCAGCCGGTTCGACCAAGCGAACCGAAGGCTGGTTGATCTGTTCGACAGTCTGATACAGCGCCTGATCTTCGCAGCGCACTAACGGGATCTTGCCGTCGACGTCCAGTGTGGTGCTGAAGAATGCCTTCTTCTGGCGTTCCAGGGTGACCGAGATACCGCCGACGCCGATGTCGCACTTGCCGGCCAGCATGTCGGGCATCAGGGTTTTCCAGGTGGTCTGCACCCATTCAACTTTGACGCCGAGACTGTCGGCCAGTGAACGGGCCATGGCAATGTCGATCCCCGAATATTCGCCATCTTCGGATTTGAAGGTATAGGGTTTATAGTCACCGGTTGTGCAAACGCGTAGTTGGCCTTGCTGGATGACGCTGTCCAGGTGCGAGGGCTCTGCCTCAGCGGTAAACGATAGGGCGAGCAGGCCACCGAGCATGATTGTGCTTTTCAGGTTTTTCATTGTTATCCGGCTTCCATAATGGACTTGATCAGTTCTTGGCGTAGCGCTCAGAGCGCAGTTGCCCCCAACGGAAAATAAACACTAAACACCGTCCCGTCCTCCTGACTCGAACTCACCGAAACATCCCCGCCATGCGCCTTGGCAATTTCCCTGACGATAAACAATCCAAGGCCAACACTGCGAACATTACTGTCGGTCTCAGTGCCACGAGTCATCGGTTCAAACAGTACTGCGATCAACGACTCCGGAATAACCGGCCCATGGTTTTGCACCGACACAATGGCCTGATCATCTTCCAGCCGCGAAGTAATCGTAATCGGTTGCGTCAAATCGCCATAAGCCACGCTATTGGCGACCAGGTTGCCGATGATTTGCTGGACCCGGTCAGCGTCCAGAAGAGCAGCGCCGGTGCCAATGGACGGGTGCAGCAACTTCGCCTCAGGAAACGCAACTCGCAGTTCGTCGACGCTCTGGCTAACGAAGGAATGCAAGTCCAGCGGCGTAGGAGAAATCCCGATGCCGCGGCCGACTCTGGCCAGGGCAAAGTCGAGCAGGTCAGCGATCATGCGCTCCGCACGATCCGCCGATTGGCTGATGTGGCCGAGCATCCTGGTTTCTTTGGCGGTGCGCTGTCCTCGAGAGAGGATGTCGGAAGCCATTTTGATCGCGGTTAGCGGGTTTTTCAGGTCGTGGCTGACGATGGCGACCATTTGTTCGGCGAACGAGGCACGGCGTTTGGCTTTTTCGTAGGCCAGGTTCAGTTGGGTCTGGGCGTCGAGAAGGGCGGCATCGGCGGCCATCTTCTTGGATAACAACTCCTCCGCGAGTTTCCGGGCGTTGAGCAGTTCGCGCTCGTACTTGTCGCGGTCGGTGGTGCCGAACAGCGCCAGTTCATAAAACGCGCCGCTGGCGTGCGCGCGTCTTACGCCGTTGAGCAGCATGGTGACGATCCGTTTGTCCTGGTGAACCACATCGAGTTTTACCTCGGCCACGGAGCCTTGCATTTGCATCAGCGGCGCCCAGTGGGTCTGGTGAAAAATGCGTCCGCCCATGGTCAGCAGGTCCTGAAAACGCCGGCCGACCAGCGCTTGGGAATCGAAGCCGATCCAGTTGCTGAACGTCTGATTACTGCGCAGGATCGTGCCGTCTTCTTTCGTTACCACCAAGCCGCAGGGCGCACCTTCGAATAGCGTCTGCGGGTCGGGCAGTGACGGGTCATCGGTCGACATATGCGTCCACCCACGGCGACAGGAAGCTGGCCATGGCTTCGGAGCAGGCACTCGGCGCGCTCATGTGCGGGCAATGGCCGACGTTGGCCACCAGACAGAGCTCGCTGTTTGGGAGTGCGGCGTGCAGGTATTCACCCACGGCGACGGGGGCGATGAGGTCGTCGGTGGATTGCAAGATCAGGGTCGGGGTGGTCAGGCCTGCGACGTCTTTGCGGTTGTCCGACATGAACGTTACCCGCGCGAACTGCTTGGCGATGTCGGGTTCGGTGCGGCAGAAGCTGTTGGTGAGTTCTTCGCCGAGCGCCGGTTGCCCGGGCGCGCCCATGATCACAGGGGCCATCGTGCTGGACCAGCCAAGGTAGTTGCTGTCGAGGGTGTCGAGCAATGAGTGGATGTCTTCGAGTTTGAATCCGCCCACATAGTTGTCGGAATCGATGTAGCAGGGCGAAGGACCAATCATGACGTGGGCGGCGATTTTGCCGGGGGACAGACGATCCGCCAGGACGCCGATCATGGCGCTGACGGAGTGACCCACCAGAATCACCGGGCCGGTGGCGAACTGATCGATTACTTCGCTCAAGTCTCGGGCATACCCGGCCAGTGAGTTGTATTTTTCTTTGTCGTAGGCACTGAGATCCGACTGCCCTGCACCTACCAGGTCATACAACACGACCTTGAAGCGGCCCGTAAAATTGTCGACGAGATAGCGCCACATGGTTTGATCGCAGCCAAAGCCATGGGAGAAGATCAGCGTTGCCGGACCGTTGCCCATCACTTTTACGTTGTTGCGATGTTGAAGGTCCATGCGTGTTTTTCCCGGGCGGGCCAAATGTATTTTTGGCATCCGTGGGAGTTTAGATAGTCGTAGGCATCAGGTCACGCGTTGCTAAGGAAAGAGGGCGCCCTGATGAGGCGCCCCTGTGATGTACAGACCGTTTCACACGATGTCACTTGCGCACAGTCGTTTTCGAGGCTGACGCCACGGTACCGCCGCCACAATTGATATACGAAGAAGACTTCAACCAGCGCTGATCCGGATAGTAAGAAAACAACAGTTGTCCATTCTTCATCGAATCAATCAGTCGACGAGCAACCGCCGGTCGGACCGCTGGACATCCCAGGCTGCGGCCAATCCGCCCATTTGCACGGGCGAGGACCGGACTCACGTAAGGCGCGCCGTGAATCACGATTGCCCGGTCAAACGCGTTGTCATTGAAGCCCGGCTCCAGGCCTTCCATACGCAACGAGTAACCGTTCTGCCCGACATAACTTGACTGTGTGCGGTACAGGCCGAGGCTGGTGGCGAAGCTTTCATTTTGATTGGAGAAGTTGACGGCCATGTTCTCGCCGCTGTTTCGTCCATGGGCGACCAGTTCATGAAACAGCAACTTGCGCTTTTTTAAATCGAACACCCAGAGGCGCTGTTCGGTCGAAGGCAGGGAATAATCAATAACCGCAAGTCTTTGGACAGGAGCAGCACCTTGAGCGATGCTGCATTGCGAGGCGCGAACGGCGAGGTTGATGACGTTGGCGTTAGCCTTCGGTGCCGCTTTGATGAGGGCGGCCGCGAGCGAATCGGCGTAGGCTGACGGTACGGACATTGCAGTCAGTAGCAGGGCCGAAAACAGATAGCCAAAACGTAGTGGCGCCATATAGATGTCTCATCATGTTAATTTCGAGTCTAGCAGCGTGTTGAAAGCCAGGCGTTGAATGCGGGGGATTAAGGATTATTCATGGTGCTTTTAACAAGGTTATTCGTCATAAGCCGCGTAATTTTTATGGGCTTTCTGATCAGCGGCACAGCGTACGCGGAAACTTCGCCGATCGAGCCGATAAGTGCGCCTACCTCCATTATCGAGGCTGGAGCGGACGATAACGTCGGGCAAGCGATCCAGGCCTCGCTTGAACCGTTGAAATCCGCGTTTCCACCTCTGCTCACTGGACCGCGTCACCGGCGAGTGGATGTCAGCCGTCTGGTGATGGATTTTTATACGCATCGCGCTTATCGCGCAGCGTGGACCAATGACAGCGATGTCGCGCAATTGATTGCCAGTTTGAACGCGACAGAGGCCGATGGCCTGACACCGGCTGACTTTCACATCGATGAATTGATCCGGTCCCGGACCACGATGCAGACGACCCCGGTGACGCCCGAGCAGCAGGCGGCTTTTGATTTGGCCACCACTCACACCTTTATCACCGCCCTGCTGCAGTTGCGCCGCGGCAAGGTTGATCCTTCCAGGCTGGATATTCACTGGAACTTTGATTCGAACGGCGTCGATCCGCGCGATGACGTCAATGCCTTCTTTGCTGCGCTCGACAATCACGACGTGGCCAGAGCGTTTGCCCAGGCACCGCCGCAAGAAGCGGTGTACGTCGGATTGCGTCAGGCCCTGGCGCAATTGCGCGGTATCCGGGATCGGGGCGGTTGGCCGAAAGTGGTTGTAGATCATTCGCTCAAACCCGGCATGGACGAACCGGCCGTCGCGCAGTTGCGTGCGAGGATGGTTGCTGCAGGTTTTCTCGATCCGCGGTTGATCCGCGGCACGAAGTACGACGGCGCCGTCACCGCGGCGGTGAAAAAATATCAAAACGAGCAATACCTGGGCGCGGACGGCATGGCCGGGGCGACGACATTGGCCGCACTGAATGTGCCAGTCGATGCGCGAATCGATCAAGTGCGGGTGAACATGGAGCGGGCGCGTTGGTTGCTCTACAAACTCCAGGGCACCTTCGTCATCGTCGATATTGCCGGCTATAAGGTAGCCATGTACCGCGATGGCTTGCCGATCTGGCGATCCCGGGTGCAGGTCGGTAAAACGGCTCGCAATACGCCGATCTTCCAGGCGCAAATCACCTACATCACGTTTAACCCGACCTGGACCGTGCCGCCGACGATCCTCAAGGAAGATATGCTGCCGAAGGTTCAGAGCAATCCCGGCTACCTCGCGGCTAACCGGATACGAGTGCTTGATCGCGAAGGCAATGTGCTCGATCCGTCGACCGTCGACTGGACCCACCCGCGTGGCCTCACATTGCGCCAGGATGCCGGGCCCGACAGTTCGCTGGGCCAAGTGGTGATCCGGTTTCCCAACGATTATGCGATTTACCTCCACGACACACCGCACCGCGAGTTGTTTGCCAAAACCGTCCGTGCCACCAGCTCGGGTTGCATACGGGTAGAGAATCCGCTGCAACTGGTGGAGCTGTTGTTCAACGACCCGGTCCGGTGGAACAGCGAAGGGATTCAAAAGCAGTTGGCCAGCGGCAAGACCGAGAACATTCGGCTTCCTGTGAAGGTGCCGGTGTTGCTGGCTTACTGGACCGTGGATTTGGGCAGTGACGGGCGAGTGGCGTTCAAGCCTGATGTGTATGGCTACGACGCGCCGGTGTTGCGGGCGTTGAACCGTCCTTCGCAAATGCCTGTTCTGGATTTGCATACGGCAGTGGGGTCGGTGGTGGCGGCGGGCCCAGCGCGGCAGTAGGGGAGTGGGCTTGATTTAACAAGTGCGTCCCCTTTTCGGTCCTTGGTTTTGACTCGCTATAGCCCCAGCCCCTCTTGCACCACCGCCAGCAAGTTGTGTTCGGTCAGCGCAACCGCATCCAGTTGTTGTCCGGCCTGCTCAATGGCCTGCAACCACCAATGCGTTTCGCCGTGTTCGTCCACGGTACGCAATAGTGCGAGTTCCTTGCCTTTCGAGTGGATTTCGACACGCCCTGCGCCATCGTCGGTGAAACGCGCAACAGGGTCGAAGGTGATGTTGTGGTTATTGCCCTCGATCAGCAGTTGGTCGATTGCATAGTCGTAAGTCGCGCTTGAATCGCTTTCGCACACGTGAGTAGGATTACGCCGCAGGATCAGACCCACCTCGATAAGCGGCAGCAACCACGACTCGATGTGGTGATACAGCTCATAGACTTGACCTGGCCAACTGTCGATGACTTGGTCCGCACTGATGTGCCGGGTTTGTTTCAGCTTGGTCGCGAGCTCGTCTGCCTTACTCATTTCGATTCCTTGTCGTGATGTAAGAGTAATCGTAGCTCCTTCAACGCCAATCAGGCTTTGCCCTGCGTCATGTCAGCGACACAAGCGTGACAAATCATTTCTACTCAACATTCAATTGCCCGAGACCGCCAACTCCCCTCGCAAGAACTCCACCAAATCCCGCTGCAACCCCGTCAGCGCTCCCTCCCGGCTGATCAACGCCAACTCCGTCGGCGGCAACTCCGGCAGATCAGTGCACACGCTGTGCTCCGGCAACACCGCCGAAGCCGGCAATACGGAGATGCCCAACCCCGAAGCCACTGCCGCCTGAATCCCGGTCAAACTGTGGCTGCCAAACGCAATCCGCCAGGGTCGCTGTGCCACGTCCAGCAAGCGGATCGCCCGCTGCCGATAAATGCATCCCTGCGGAAACAATGCCAGTGGCAACACGCCGTTGGCCGAGTCCACCCCCGCACCTTTGACCCACACCAGCACTTCCGGCCACGCCGCCCAACATGGTCCGCTGTCCGGTTCCCGCTTGATCAGGGCGATATCGATTTCACCTGATGCGAGTTTCTGTTTCAGATCCGTACTCATGCCGCTGACGGTTTCCAGCCGGGCTTGCGGGCAAGCGCGATTGAATCCGGCGAGGATCAGCGCCATGCGCCGCGCATCGAAGTCCTCCGGTACGCCGATGCGCAGGATCTCCAGATCCAGATCACTGGCCAAGGCTTCAATCGCCTCAGAAGACAGGGTTAACAAGCGTCGGGCATAGTGAATCAGCAGTTCGCCATGTTCGGTGACGTTGACGTTCTGGCCAGTTCGATCACGCAGCAACAGGGGATGACCGAGCAACTCTTCCAGCTTGCGAACCTGTTGGCTCACGGTGGATTGGGTTCGATGCACGCGTTCGGCGGCGCGGGTGAAGCTGCCTTCATCGACCACACAGACGAAAGTCTTGAGCAGCTCAAGATCGAGCATGGCGGTTTCCTTGATATTTGATTTGCCACTGACGAGTCGACATTAATTTAATTTCACACTATCAACAAGGACTCGTAATCTGAAGATCACCCTTCAGAGGACATGATCATGACGCTCAAAAACACCCCGCGCCCCGAATGGCTGACCTTCGATTGCTACGGCACGTTGATTCAATGGGATGAAGGCCTCAAGGCTGTGGTCGCCGAGATCCTGCATGACAAGGGCGACCACAGCGTGGAAGTTGATCGCCTGATCGAGGTCTACGATCGGCATGAACATCGACTGGAGCAGATTTCGCCGCACCGTTCGTTTCGCCAACTGAGCACGCTCGGGTTGCAACTCGCGCTGGAGGAGTTGGAATTGGCGAGCCTGCCTGAAGACAGCCAGCGGTTGGCCGGGGCAATTCCGCGCATGCCGCCGTTCCCTGAAGTGATCGAGACACTCGCGACACTCAAGGCAATGGGCTTCAAGCTGTGCATCGTCTCCAACACCGACGACGACATCATCGCGGGCAACGTTGCGCAACTCGGCGGGCACATCGATCGGGTTATCACCGCGCAACAGGCGGGGGCCTACAAGCCGAATCCGCGGCTGTTTGACTACGCTCATGAACAGCTCGGCATCAGCCGTGATCAAGTGGTGCACATCTGCGCCAGCCCGACACTGGACCACACCGCTGCCCGGGACATGCACTTTCGCTGCGTGTGGGTCGATCGTGGCACGGGTCGGCAATTGCTGCCGGACTATCAGCCCGATGCGATAGTGAGCACGCTGGATCAGGTCGTGCCCTTGTTCAAATCCCTGGGCTGGTAAAAACACGGAGATCTCACCATGGCACACACTCTTGCTGGACGATCGCATTCCGCGCGTTATGCCGACCTCAACCTGGACTCGGAAGACGCTATCACTGCCCGCACGGAGTTGGCTGCGTGTTTTCAACTGGCGGCGCTGCATGGACTGGAGGAGGGCATCTGCAATCATTTTTCGGCGATGGTGCCGGGGCGGGATGATCTGTTTTTTGTGAATCCCTACGGCTACGCGTTTGCCGAGGTGACTTCGCAAAATCTGTTGGTGTGCGACTTCCACGGCAATGTCGTGGACGGCGAAGGGCAGCCCGAGGCCACCGCGTTTTACATCCATGCCCGACTGCATAAACAGCTGCCGAGGGTAAAAGTGGCGTTTCACACCCACATGCCTCACGCCACAGCATTGTGCTTACTGCAAGGGCCGCCGTTGTTATGGTCAGGTCAGACGGCGCTGAAATTTTACGGCCGCACGGCGGTGGACGAAGACTACAACGGCCTGGCCCTTGATGAGTCCGAAGGCGACCGGATTGCCAGTGTCATGGGCAGCGCCGACATTCTGTTTCTCAAGAATCACGGTGTCATCGTCGCCGGGCCGACCATCGCTGAAGCCTGGGATGATTTGTATTACCTGGAGCGTGCCGCGCAGGTGCAACTGATGGCAATGGCGACCCAACGTGAACTCAAGCCGGTGCCCCATGAGATTGCCCAGAGGGCCTACGAGCAAATGCGCCTGGGTGATGCCGAAAGCGCGCGGGCGCATTTGCACAGTGCGATGCGGCGGCTGGGCATATAAATGTATTAGATGCCCAGTCTGATGTGGCGCCGTTTTCGGAACGGGCTGAAGTAAGGGGCGAAGTTTCGTGGCAGCAAAATAAAGTGACGCTATATTGATTACTAATATCTGCATTAGCCAAGCTGAATTTTGCGACGAGATCTAAGACGCAGTAACAACACAACGCAGGAAGAAGAAAATTTCACGAAATTTGATGGTTTTTTCCTGTGAAACACGGAGGCGGTTATTTAAGGGGGTTGTCATGACAGAGGATCAGCTTAATGCCGCACTCCAGGCAGAGTATTTGCACATTCAAAAAACAATCGAAGATTTTGATGCTCGAGCCCTGACTATTAAGGCATGGAGCGTTACCTTCGGGTTGGCTGCGATTACCGGTGCATTTATAAGTAACTCATGTATCGCGCTTCTCCTGGCAGCATTGAGCGCGGCAATATTCTGGGTGTTGGAAACGCAATGGAAGCTATTTCAGCTTTGTTACTACGAACGATCAGGTTTGATTGAGGCACATTTCGCAGGCGAAAAGGTGGTTGAACATCCGTTTCAGATCAGTATTGCCTGGCTCCGTACCTGGAGGGAAATTCGATACGCAGATATTTCCGCAGTCGCACAAATGCCTCATGTAGCCTTGCCTCACGTCATTGTCATGGGTATGGGCGTACTTCTGTTTATTCTCGCCATCCTGCAAATCATCGAACTTTAACATTCCGAAACGGCTATCCATCCATTCAGGTTTTTGTAAAATTCGGCCAATTGCCTCTCACCCCTGACGTAGACTAAGCTCACAAAAAATAAGGGCTTTGGGCCTTCGCCCATGCCTTGCCCTTACAGGACGAGCTTTTGCCTTTCCTCACTCAAGACCCGCACGAACCTCCAGGCGGCGCGTTGAAGCGGTTATCCCTGCTCAAGGCAGCGGTGCTGTTTATCGCGACGGTGTGCCTCTGTCTCTGTGGTCTGCTTTACCTGCAGCTGGAGCAATCGCGCCGCCATGCGCTGGACGTGGCGCAAGTTTCGTCGTCGAACCTGACGCGCGCCATGGCGCAGCAGGCCGAAGATACTTTCTTGAAAGCCGACCTGGTACTGACCAGCCTGGTGGACTGGATTCAGGCCGATGGCCACGGCGCGGCGCAGAAACCGCGCTTGCAGAAAACCTTCGCCCGACGGGTGCAGGCACTGGATCAATTGCACGGGATATTTCTGTTCGACAAGCAAGGGCAGTGGGTCGTGACCTCGTTCGAGGATTTGCCCCGTGGCCCTGGCGTGGCTGATCGGGAGTACTTCAAGTTCCACCAGCAGAACGCGTCCGCCCTAGCGCATATCGGACCGGCGCTTCGCAGTCGGGAGAACGGCGAGTGGATTATTCCCGTGTCCAAGCGGGTGAACGACAAAAACGGCAACTTCCAGGGCGTGCTGTTGGCCGGAATCAAAATGGCCTACTTCGATCAGTTTTTCAAAAGCTTCAGCATCGATGACAACGGCTCGATGTTTTTGGCGTTGACCGATGGCACGTTGCTGGCGCGAAGGCCGTTTGTGGAATCGCAGATCGGCACGTCTCTGGCCAAGGGCGAAATCTTTCAGAATTTTTTGCCGAACGCGCCCGCTGGCAACGCGATGATCAGCTCAGTAGTCGATGGGGTTGTGCGTTTGTATGGCTACCGTCAGCTCGACGCCTATCCGCTGGTGGTGTCGGCGGCATCGTCCCGGGACTCGATTCTCAAGGAATGGTACGGCACCGCGTTTCAATCCAGTTTCATCGTTGCCCTGGTGGTGTTGGGTGTGGGTCTGTTCGGTTGGGTGTTCGTTCGGCAGGTGCGCGTCGGCGTGCGGGTCGAAGCCGATTTGCGCAAGGCAAAGGAAGCGCTGAAGCTGATCGCGACTCACGACAGCCTGACGGGCCTGGCCAATCGCCGGCTGTTCGAGCAGGCGCTGGACATCGAGTTTGGCCGAGGTGCCCGGCAGTCGAGTTCGCTGAGCCTGATCATGCTCGATATCGATTACTTCAAACGCTACAACGATGCATACGGTCACGTGGCGGGGGACCACTGCCTGGCTGAAGTGGCGCGCGCGATCAAGAGTTGCTGTCACCGCAAGGCCGATCTGGCGGTGCGTTATGGTGGTGAGGAATTTGCGGTGCTGCTGCCCGACACTGACATTCACGGCGCGCTGGTGATCGCCGAGCAGATTCGTCGCGGCGTCATGGACAGGAACATCACCCACAGCGGTTCGCCCACGGGTTACGTGACCGTCAGTCTTGGCTGCTACGCGTTTGTGCCGACCGGGCGCGACAGCATTGAAGTGTTCATCGAGCGAGCGGATGCGGCGTTATATCAGGCCAAGCATTCGGGTCGAAACCGTGTGGCCGTGTTGTCGATGGAAGGCGGCATGCAGGCACTGATGCGCTCCGATCGTTGAGACGTTCGTGTGGTTGTTTCAGCGCTGCAACAGTCGCGCGTCCGTCTGTCTTTCTGTCAGTTTCGTCTGAATTGATCGTCTAGAGTTCCGGTAGCTCCGTCGAACCCGGCAGGGTTTCCCACAGCACGGACAATCGCCAAAATGTTGATCACTCAAGCATTGAAAGCCGTTGCTCTAATCCTTGCAGCTTCCGTTGTTTTGCCGTCGGCCAGCCAGGCTCAATCGAAAGTCACGCCGCAAGAAGCCAACGTCTTTGTGGCTGTGCCGCAGTACCCGTCCGAAGATTTCAAAGCCGTGGTGCAGTCGAATATCGACACGTTGTACTCCATCGCCTGGCTCGATTTGACCAGGGAGCCACTGGTGATTACCGCGCCTGACACCGCCGGGCGTTTTTATGTGGTGCCAATGCTCGACATATGGAGCGATGTGTTCGCCGCGCCAGGTGGATATGCGACGGGCACACAGACCGGCGAGTTTCTGGTGACGCCACCGGGATGGACCGGAACGGTGCCGGCCGGGCTGAATCATTTGCCGGCGCCCACGCCCTTCGTCTGGGTCGTCGGGCGCACCGACGTCAGCGGGGCGGTGGACTATGCGACGGTGAACAGGATTCAGGCGGGCTACACCGTGACGCCGTTGTCGCAGATCGGCAAAAGAGCCGAGCCTGTCGACCCGGAAATCGCCATCCGCGCTCGAGTGGTCACGGCGGGTCGATGAGGGCCAACAACATAGCGGTCCGCAACTCCGTCAAGAATACCGAATAGAAGCAGCCGACGACTTCCCGTCATTGGTTGCTTCTGCGCGTCCAGCTGCCGGTTCCGCCGCCTGCCCCGCCGGTGCCACCACCGGCAGCGCCCGTGCCGCCGCCCGCACCCGAGCCGCTGTTCCCGGCATTTCCACCATTGCCTTCTCTCGATGAACCATATCCGCCTTTGCCCCGGTCGGGGGTGTATCGGAGCGAGGGTTTGTCGGGATAGTTGTTGGGCGCCATGTTTGAGCCTCCGCCATACCAGGATCTGGTCTCGGCCGCGTCAGCGTTATCGCCCGAGGCTGCGAAAGTGGTGCCTATTGCTGCGGCCAGCAAACCGAGCAACAACAGCGTAGTGATTTTGATGTTCATCAGCGCACGTCTCCAAACATGAGTCGTTACCTGCTGATGGTGTGACGAGGAGAGCGGAGGGTGTTGGCGGGATGACGAGTGGTCGATGGTGCGTAGATCATGGAAAGTCTGTGCAACATCAATCCCTGTGGGAGCGAGCCTGTTCGCGATGGCGTTCGTCCAGCCGGCTCATGGGTGGGCAGGACTACCGCCATCGCGAGCAGGCTCGCTCCCACAAGGGTTTTGAGGTGTCAGTGAAGGCTGTATCCGGTCAGTTTTTTCTCAAGATTCTCCCGCACCAACGGCCACTCTTCATCAATGATGCTGAACCGCACAGAGTTGCGCTTGCGTCCGTCCGGCATGATCCGTTCGTGGCGCACGATGCCTTCCTGTTGTGCGCCGAGCCGCAGGATCGCGTTGCGCGATTTCTGGTTGTTTTCATCGGTGGTGAATTGCACCCGCACGCAATCCAGCACGTCGAAGGCGTAACGCAACATCAGGTATTTGGCCTCGGTGTTGACGAAGGTTTTCTGCCAGCACGCGGAAATCCAGCTGCTGCCGATTTCAAGCTTGCGGTTGAGGCGATCGATTTTCCAGAAGCGGGTCGAACCGATGACCTCACCCGTGGCCTTGAGCACGATAACGAAGGGCAGGACCGTTCCGGCGTCGCGACCGTCGATGGCTTTTTTCAGGTAACTGTCGACGGTGGTCGGGGAGGGCACGACGGTGACCGTCAGGTTCCACAATTCGCCATCCCGCGCGGCGTTGACCAGCGCATCGGCGTCGCCGGTTTGCAGGGCGCGCAGGGTGATTCGTTGACCGTCCAGGGTGTCCATGAGCGGGAGATTCTCGGCATAAAAAGGTTTGCGGGCAATGCGCGCCATTACAGGGTAGCGGCCGTTGATTGGCAATAGTTGCGGCGCGATGACGGACCATGGCTGCTATGGTCAATGGACGCTTGCCTGTCATGCATCCGATCAGGCAATTGATTAACAGGATCCCATGCATGGAATTGAGCGCCACGACCACCGCCGCCCCCGGGCGCCATACGCCGATCACACGGAACCTGGTCTGGTCCGTCGGGTTGGCTTTTGTACTGGGGGTGCTGATCGCCCTGGTTGCCTTGTTCAATATTGCCGGCCGGCTCGACGCCCAGGACCTGGCCAAGACTACGTTCTACACCCAGCGTGCGCTGGAAAACCGCATTGCAGCCTCGAAAAACTACGTCGCCAGTTATGCCACCTGGACGACCGCCTACGACCGTCTCAACGGTGAAGTCGATACGCAGTGGGCTTATGTCGAGCAGAACATGGGTAAAACCTTGTTCACCATGGACCATTACGACAGTGTCTTGGTGGTCGATCACCAGCGAACCAAATACGCCACGGTGCGTGGTCTTCAGGTGCAGGACGACGCGGCGGCCCGTCTTTCGGTATCGATGGCGGCGTTGATGAAGGAGGTTCAGGGGCAGGAAAGCCTGCTCGTCCCCGTCAGCCGCTTCACGCTGTTCGAGGGCCAGCCCGCGCTGTTGACGGCTGCCGCGATCGTGCCGAACGACGAAAGGCCTGCGGTCGATCCGAAAAGCACTTCGGTGCTGGTGTTCGTCGATCAATTGAGTCCGGAAAAGCTCAGCGCCTTGAGTGCCGATTATGGTTTGCATGACTTGAGCCTTGCGCCTGACAACACCCTCGCTCCCGGTCAACCCGCAGTGGCACTCACGGGTACCGGTTATAGCCTGGTGTCCCGGCTCGAACAGCCGGGCCATCAACTGCTTTGGTCGCTGCTGCCGCCACTGGGCGGCGCGTTGTTGATTCTGGCGTTGTTGACGGCTTGGTTCTTTCGATATGTGTTGCGCGCGTCCGGGCACGTGGACGCCAGTTACATCAACCTGGACTTGTCGAACCAGGCGCTGGAGGCCAGTGAAGAGCGTTTTCGTGCCGTGGCCGAGGCGGCTTCCGACTGGATCTGGGAAATCGACGACAAGCACCGCATCACGTATCTGTCGGGGCGTTTCGGCGCCGTCACCGGTTTTTCCGATCAGCAATGGCTGGGGCAGGACATCGAGCAGTTGTTGTATTGCGACACCACGCCGTTGTCACTGTGGCTGAACAAACTCAACGAAGAACACAACGTCAGCCACCTGCGTTGTTCCTATCGCGATCAATCCGGGCAGCAACGTGTCTGCCGGGTGTCGGCGCGACCGATCCACAGCAAAGGCGCACTGCTGGGTTACCGCGGCACGGCCAGTGACATCACCGATGAAGTCGCCGCCCATGCGCAGATCCAGCATCTGTCGTTGCACGACGCGCTGACCGGCCTGCCCAATCGCAACAAGCTGGCGCGTTACCTCGAAGAAGCCCTGGTGCTGAAGGAGCATTCGGCGCCGCTGACGTTGTTGATGATCGACCTGGATAACTTCAAGCCGATCAATGATTCCCTAGGCCATCCGGCCGGCGATGCGGTGTTGCTGGAGGTAGCTACCCGGTTGCGTGAGTGCACGCGGGACATCGATCTGGTCGCTCGACTGGGCGGCGACGAGTTCGTACTGGTGCTCAATGGCATGGACATCCACACCGAGATCGACCGCATTTGCGAACGTATCCTCGAAAGCCTGCACCAGCCGATACACCATGACCATCACACGCTGCACATCGGCGCGAGCATCGGCATCGCCTTGAGCCGACGTCAAGGGCACATGCCGGAAGAGCTGATTCGCTGTGCCGACATCGCGCTGTATCAAGCCAAATCCGATGGCAAGAAAACCTGGTGCTATTTTGCGCCGCACATGAACGATCAGATTCAGCACCGTCGCAAACTCGAAAACGACCTGCGCCAGGCGATCAAGAACAACGAGTTCGTGATGCACTATCAGCCGCGTTATCACGTCGACGGAAAGCAGATCGTCTCAGTCGAAGCGCTGCTGCGCTGGCAGCATCCGGTCCAGGGGTTGTTAAGCCCCGATGCATTTATTCCATTGGCCGAGCAGACCGATCTGATCGTGCCGTTGGGGCGTTGGGTGCTGCGCGAAGCGTGCGAGACGGCACTGACCTGGCCGGGTGAGTTGATGGTCTCGGTCAACCTGTCGCCCGTGCAGTTTGTTCGTAGTGACGTGGTGGAGGATGTCAGGGAGGCGTTGATCCACACCCGTTTGCCGGCCAGTCGGCTGGAGCTGGAGATCACCGAAAACGTAATGCTCAATGACGTCGACGGGGCGCTCGCGACCATGAACGCACTTAAGGAACTGGGCGTGCGACTAAACATGGACGACTTCGGCACTGGTTATTCTTCGCTGGGTTACCTGCGCACGTATCCGTTCGACGGGATCAAGATCGACAAGCGTTTCATCTCGTCCATGAGCGGTGCCGGTAACGACCGTGCAGTGGTGCAGGCGATCATCAACCTGGGCAAGGCCATGGGCCTGACCGTGACCGCTGAGGGCGTCGAGACGCTGGAGCAGCTGGATTTCCTGATCTCTGACGAGTGCCATGAGGTGCAGGGTTTCTACCTCAGCCGGCCGATGGAGAACCAGGCGCTGTTGCCGTTGCTTAAAGCATCGCGTGATGAGCACCCGTAAGTGGACCTTTAGTCGCCTGTTTCGTTTGTCGGGGCAACTGCGATGACGCCTTCCGGTCACAACTGGATAGTGTCCATCCGTTGCGAGCCTCGGCCCATGAAAAACCTGAAAATCGCCACCTTCAATGTCAACGGCATGCGTGCCCGACTGCCGAATCTGCTGGCCTGGCTTGAGCGGGAAAAACCGGACATTGCCTGTTTGCAGGAGCTCAAATCGGTCGACAGTGCATTTCCTGCCGCCGAACTTGAAGCCGTCGGCTACGGCGCAATCTGGCAAGGTCAGTCGTCGTGGAACGGGGTGGCGATTCTGGCGCGTGATGCCCAGCCTTTAGAGAGCCGGCGCGGCTTGCCGGGTGATGACGCCGACACGCATAGCCGCTACCTCGAAGCCGCGGTGCACGGGGTTCTGGTGGGCTGCCTGTATTTGCCAAATGGCAATCCGCAGCCGGGGCCGAAGTTCGACTACAAACTGGCGTGGTTCGAGCGGCTGATCACCTACGCCAAGGATCTGCAGGGCAGTGAGCACCCGGTGGTGCTGGCCGGCGACTACAACGTGGTGCCCACCGACATGGACATCTACAACCCGCGCTCCTGGCTCAAGGACGCGTTGCTGCAACCGGAAAGTCGCGAGTGCTACCAGCGCTTGCTGGCGCAGGGCTGGACCGACTCGCTACGTCATCTGTACCCGGAAGATCGGCTCTACACCTTCTGGGATTACTTCAGGCAGCACTGGCAGAAAAACTCGGGGTTGCGCATCGATCATTTGTTGCTCAATCCGGCGCTGAGTCCTTATCTGCATGAGGCCGGGGTCGATGCCTGGGTTCGCAATGAACCGCACGCCAGCGATCACGCACCGACGTGGATTCGCCTGGGTTCGCGCAAACGGCGTTGATCTTCCGCAGTCTGGCGATTGGCGAAATCAATTGTCAGTCAGACCGCTTTATCCCTTATACATGGCGCCCATCGGCGGAGAGATCCGCGGCCCCATGCATAAGGACCAAGCAATGAGCGAGCCACGCCTGACGAACCGTGCGTCATACCTGCAACGCCTGGGTTTCGATGCGCCCCCGGCGCCGACCCTGGACACCCTGCGCCAGCTTCAGTTGCGCCACACCGGGGCCTTCCCGTTCGAAAACCTCACCACACTGTCCGGCGAACCGGTACTCGTCGACCTGCCGTCCATCGAACGGAAAATTCTGCACGAGGGGCGCGGCGGTTACTGCTACGAACTCAACTACGCGTTTCTGGCGTTGCTCCAGGAATTGGGTTTCGATGCACGCGGCATTACCGGGCGAGTGGTCATGGGCCAGCCCGAAGGCGCCTGGACTGCCCGCACGCACCGCCTCAGCCTGGTCACGCTGGACGGCGTGCGCTACATCACTGACGTCGGCTTCGGCGGCATGGTGCCCACTGCACCGCTCCTGCTCGACACCGACGCTGCACAGCTCACACCCCACGAACCGTATCGGATCGAGCGCCATGCAGATGGCTACACCCTGCGTGCCAACGTCGGCGGCGAGTGGCGGCCGATGTACATCTTCGACCTGCAACGCCAGGAAGACATTGATTACGCCGTTGGCAACTGGTACGTCTCGACCTATCCAGAGTCGTCATTTGCCAAGCAACTGATGGTCGCGCGCACCGGGGATGGCTGGAGACGCACGTTGAACAATGGCAGTTTTGCGATTCATCGAGTGGGTGCCGAGAGCGAGCGGCGGCAGGTGGCGGATGTGGAAGAGTTGATCGGGTTGCTGGAGGGGGAGTTCGGGATCCGGGTGCCGGAGCATGCGGGGTTGAGGCAGATGCTTGGGCGGTTGATCGAGTCGACGTAGGCGCCCTGTCGCACGCAACGAGAAAAGGGCCAGGCTTGATGGCCTTGCCCTTTTTCTCTGGGGCGAAACTCAAGGTTTCATCACGCGATGGATTTCGCTGAGCACCTCTGACAGTTTTTTCTCCAGGCTTTTAAGCTCGGAAGCCGTTATCCCGTCTTTGAAATGTCCTGCATTGGCAACCGCGGTGTACTGATCGGCTGTTGCGGTGTTGTCTCTGTCTCTGATTAACGCCTGACGCAGGGTGTTGTTGATCACCGTTTGATAGCCATACCCCTCGCTCTCGGCCACGGCGCGCGCGGCTTCGATGACGACGTCATCGAGCATGATGGTGATTCGGGTTTTGCCTTTGCCGGAGGCAACCGCCCCACGCTTGGCGTTGCTGAAATCGTACTCGTCTTCCATCGGTCAATTCTCCAGATAGCGGCGACGCTCGCTTTGGGTGGCAAGGCGCGCGGAAATGATTCGAACGAAATTCGGATCGCGATAGGTGTACGCAACCACCAGCAAGCGTCCTTTGGCATCCAGCCCCAGGGTGATCCATCGCTGTTCATCATGATGGTTGTCCTGAAAGGTCAGCGCTCGTTCGTCATAAAACACAGGTTCTGTTTCGGCGAGGCTGATGCCTTGGTGCTTTAATTTGTTGGCCGCGTTTTTTGCCTTGTGATACTGAATTTCGAATGACTTCATTATGCATACATTATATGTATAAGCGAGGGGGCGTCCGTGCCGGCGGTCGCTTGGAATTCAGAAGGCTAGCGGGTGGGGAAGAGCTCGGATGAAGGATGTATTTCAAGATTTTTTGCAGGGGAATACGGCGTAACCAAAGGGCAGCGTGGACACCTGTCCATAATCTGACCGATGAGTTGTATACAACTCTATAGACATTTGTCCTGAGTCTTGCATACAGTGTGCGCATAACAAAAAACCAGGGAACCCCCCAACATGAAAACGCCCCATGTTTCACACCAACGGCCTGAGGACGAAAACCTCGGAGTCGGCGCGAATATGGCTTACGGCCTGCAACATGTTCTGACCATGTACGGCGGCATCGTCGCGGTGCCTTTGATCATCGGCCAGGCGGCCGGGCTTTCGCCGGCGGACATCGGTTTGTTGATTGCTGCTTCATTGTTTGCGGGGGGCTTGGCGACATTACTGCAAACCCTCGGTTTACCGTTTTTCGGGTGTCAGTTGCCGCTGGTTCAGGGCGTGTCGTTCTCGGGTGTTGCGACGATGGTGGCGATTGTCAGCAGCGGCGGGGAGGGAGGCTTTCAGTCGATTCTCGGGGCGGTGATCGCCGCGTCGTTGATCGGATTGCTGATTACGCCGGTGTTTTCACGAATTACCAAGTTTTTCCCGCCGCTGGTGACGGGCATTGTCATCACCACCATCGGCCTGACGCTGATGCCAGTGGCTGCACGATGGGCCATGGGCGGCAACAGCCATGCCCCGGATTTCGGCAGCATGGCCAACATCGGTCTGGCGGCGGTGACGCTGGTGCTGGTGCTGCTGCTGAGCAAGATCGGCAGCGCGACCATCTCCCGTTTGTCGATCCTGCTGGCGATGGTCATCGGCACGATCATCGCGGTGTTCCTCGGCATGGCGGACTTCTCGTCCGTCACGCAAGGCCCGATGTTCGGCTTCCCGACCCCGTTCCACTTCGGCATGCCGACGTTCCACTTTGCCGCGATCCTGTCGATGTGCATCGTGGTCATGGTGACCCTGGTCGAAACCTCGGCGGATATCCTTGCTGTCGGTGAAATCATCGACACCAAGGTTGACTCCAAACGTCTGGGCAACGGCCTGCGCGCCGACATGCTCTCGAGCATGATCGCGCCGATCTTCGGCTCCTTCACCCAAAGCGCCTTCGCCCAGAACGTCGGGCTGGTGGCCGTGACTGGCATCAAGAGTCGCTTCGTGGTCGCCACCGGCGGCTTGTTTCTGGTGATACTCGGTCTGCTACCGTTCATGGGCCGGGTCATCGCAGCGGTGCCGACCTCGGTACTCGGTGGAGCTGGTATCGTGCTGTTCGGCACCGTGGCGGCCAGTGGCATTCGCACGCTGTCCAAGGTCGATTACCGCAACAACGTCAACCTGATCATCGTCGCCACCTCCATCGGTTTCGGCATGATTCCGATCGCCGCGCCGAACTTCTACGACCACTTCCCCAGCTGGTTCGCGACCATCTTCCACTCGGGCATCAGTTCCTCGGCAATCATGGCCATCGTGCTCAACCTGGCCTTCAACCACCTCACCGCCGGTAACTCGGATCAGCAATCGGTGTTTGCGGCCGGTACTGAACGGGTCCTGCGCTATCAGGATCTGGCGGCGTTGCGTGAAGGGGATTACTTCAGCGAAGGCAAACTGCGTGACTGCGACGGGAATGAGATTCCGGTGGTGGAGGCGGGGCATGATTCGGGCGAGCATCGAGCGGTTCATGCGAAAAGCGGTGAGCATGTCTGATAGCACTAAAGGGTGGTTCGAGTGACAGGTTGACACTCGCTCCGCTCATGGCTGAAAATCAGTTTCGAGGTCTGCAATTGCGCATCCTTGGGCTTGGCCTCCAGTATCGGCCCCCCATCTTGTTGGCAGCAGAGAAGCTGGCTCCCTCTGAAGTAGTGACGACTGGCATGCCGGTCGGATTCTGAACCCAAGGTCATTCGTGACCAGGAGCTAAAGAATCGCTGCGACTACTCCTCGAAATATTCAAAAGGCGTCCTTTGGGGCGCCTTTTTTATTGTTCTTGTTTTTATTTTCTCGAGTGCGATTTGGCGATGGCTCCGACCAAAGTGCCTTCTGCACGCCGCTTGGGATACCAGGTCACGACGTAATAGCCGAAGCCGCGGCGTTCGTTCCTTGGCTCAAGAATGAGCGAGCCGGTGGGGTTCTTAAGGACGGCAACCCTGTGGTCTCCGCGCATTTCCTTGAATTCGCAGTAGATCGGAGCGCCTGGCACGACCATTTTGGCTATGTGGGTCGCGACGTCGTCGATGGTGTAACAGCCATATTTGGCTAAGTCAGTTTTGTGGGCTTCCCAGACATGCCGAACGCCAAACCCTTTGTTGATTCCCTTATGAATTCCGACCCTCAGGAATATTTCACCTCCCCGTAACGCGAACTTGGGCATGTCAGGAAGGGTGCCAAAGCTCGGGGAGCCTGACGGGTGAGGAACAAGGACGTTCTCCTTGAGTTTGAATAACTCTGACACGTGAACAATCCATGGCTATAAGCAGGCGAAAGGCGCTATTCATAACGCACAAACTCTCCGGCTTACAGTCCGCATCTGGCCATCACAATGTTGGGTACTGAGGCTCTAACTCAATGTTTTAGGGGGTTAGGCGGGAGGCATGAAATCGAGCTACGGAAAATCAGGAAACTTCCTACTCTCGGCGGGATAGATTCAAACGCCCCTGCTTTTTCATTAGCCACAAAAAAGCCCCTGAACCTTTCGATTCAGGGGCTTTTCGATATTGCTTGTCTGGCTCCACGACCTGGACTCGAACCAGGGACCCAGTGATTAACAGTCACTTGCTCTACCAACTGAGCTATCGCGGAATGGCGTGTATGTTACTGATTCAAAAAGAGAAGTCAAGCATCTGTTAACAACTTGATGGATTCATCGAGACGGACGGTGGTTTATCGGCCATGGGCGGTTACCAGAATCGCCTCAGAGGTCTACCATGGCCGCCCGGAAGTGGTTACACGCGCTGCCGGCCATTCGCCGAAAAGGTACGTGCCATGAATCACCCAATCCTCACCCTTCAAAACAGCGGGGTGTTCGCATGAGCATCGCTCAGATCAGCCTGCCCAAAGGTGTCGGCCCGCATGCCGAGAAGCTGTTTGACGCGATCACTCAGGCCAGCACCGCTGTCGAACTGAACCGCGCGGGCGGCAAGGCTGAAGGCTTCGTCCTAGGTCTGGAAAGTGCCAAAGCGATCAAGAGTCAGGTCGCCGAATCGCTCTACGTCGCCTATGACGACGCCGCCAGTCAGCGTGCGACCGAACTGGCTTAACCGCCGAAGGTTACCGTGGCGAGCATCAGTTTGGCGTACAGCATCGTGGCGGCCAGTTGCACCAGCCACAAGGCCAGGCCGCCAAGAAATACGCCAGCGGCTACTTGCAGCACCAGGTTATTGCTGCGTTTGGCCGGGACGCGGGGAGTGAAGTCATTCAAGTCGTCCAGGTCATCGCGCTCAGCGCGCAGGTCATCGTTTTTCATGTGGGCTCTCTTCAGAATTCTCGGGTGGACATAGAACCTGTGGGAGCGGGCTTGCCCGCGATGAGGCCATGACATTCAACATTGACGTTGGCTGGCTGACCGCTATCGCAGGCAAGCCAGCTCCCACATTTTGATCTGTGTGCAGTTTAGAGGGCTCGGTTAACGTATCGGGAATTATCTGCAATCAAAAAAAACGGGAAGCCCAGAGGCTTCCCGTTTTTCGTAGCGCTCAAGGACTCAGATCACCGCAACGATGGCCTTGGTCACCGCATCAATGTTGCTCTGGTTCAACGCTGCAACGCAGATGCGGCCGGTGTCCAGGGCGTAGATGCCGAACTCGCTGCGCAGACGGGTGACTTGCTCAACGGTCAGGCCGGAGTAGGAGAACATGCCGCGCTGGCGACCGACGAAGCTGAAATCACGCTGTGGCGCGTTTTTCGCCAGCAGGTCGACCATCTGGGTGCGCATGCCGCGAATCCGCAAACGCATTTCCGCCAGTTCTTCTTCCCACTGGGCGCGCAGTTCCGGGCTGTTCAGCACAGCAGCGACGATGCTTGCACCGTGGGTTGGCGGGTTGGAGTAGTTGGTGCGGATCACGCGTTTGACTTGCGACAGCACGCGCGCGCTTTCTTCTTTCGATTCGCTGACGATCGACAGGGCGCCAACGCGCTCGCCGTACAGCGAGAAGGATTTGGAGAACGAGCTGGAGACAAAGAAGGTCAGGCCCGACTCAGCGAACAGGCGCACGGCAGCGGCGTCTTCGTCGATGCCATCGCCAAAGCCCTGGTAGGCCATGTCGAGGAACGGTACGTGACCTTTGGCTTTCACCACGTCGAGGACGTTTTTCCAGTCCGCCGGGCTCAGGTCGACGCCGGTCGGGTTGTGGCAGCAGGCGTGCAGCACAACGATGGAGCCGGACGGCAGGGCGTTGAGGTCTTCGAGCAGGCCGGCGCGGTTGACGTCATGGGTCGCGGCGTCGTAGTAGCGGTAGTTCTGCACCGGGAAACCGGCGGTTTCGAACAGCGCGCGGTGGTTTTCCCAGCTCGGGTCGCTGATCGCCACGACGGCGTTCGGCAACAGTTGCTTGAGGAAGTCGGCGCCGATTTTCAGGGCGCCTGTCCCGCCGACTGCCTGGGTGGTGATGACGCGGCCAGCGGCGATCAGTGGCGAGTCATTGCCGAACAGCAGTTTTTGCACAGCCTGGTCGTAGGCGGCAATCCCGTCGATTGGCAAGTAGCCACGGGAAGCGTGTTGAGCGACGCGAATCGTCTCGGCTTCGACAACGGCGCGCAGGAGTGGAATTCGCCCCTCCTCGTTGCAGTAAACACCGACCCCCAGGTTGACCTTGGTGGTACGTGTATCGGCGTTGAATGCTTCGTTGAGGCCCAGGATTGGATCGCGTGGTGCCATTTCGACAGCGGAGAACAGGCTCATTTTTGCGGCGGCTCTGAATGGAGTGTGGAGGGACGTGTCGCGCTCCAGCCGAATGCACTAGAGCGGTGCACAAACGGGGAGCTAGTATAGAGGCCATCCGCGACTGATGGCGACAGACGATTCGGCTTTTAGCTGAAGTTTTTTCGATTATTTTTCGACCGTTAGTCGAATGCCGACATCAAAGACTTCAAGGGATGTAGGACGTTTGCCTTGAAAGCGCAGGCAAACGGCACCACATTGAGCACAATCCAGTTTTTTCCTCGGGCGACCTGAGTCGTTTGCGGCCTGTCTCGTTGCTGCCGGTTTGTCCGCGCAGGTGCGATACCCTGCTTCGAGAATCGAGAGGTATGCATGTCTGAATTCCAGCTAGTGACCCGCTTCGAGCCCGCCGGCGATCAGCCGGAAGCCATCCGCCTGATGGTCGAGGGCATCGAGGCCGGGCTTGCGCACCAGACGTTGCTTGGTGTGACCGGCTCGGGCAAAACCTTCAGCATCGCCAACGTGATCGCCCAGGTGCAGCGTCCGACCCTGGTGCTGGCGCCGAACAAGACCCTGGCCGCGCAGCTATACGGCGAGTTCAAGGCGTTCTTCCCGAACAACGCCGTCGAGTACTTCGTTTCCTACTACGACTACTACCAGCCCGAAGCCTACGTGCCGTCGTCGGACACCTTCATCGAGAAAGACGCCTCGATCAACGATCACATCGAGCAGATGCGACTGTCCGCGACCAAAGCGCTGCTGGAGCGCAAGGACGCGATCATCGTCACCACGGTGTCGTGCATCTACGGTCTGGGCAGTCCGGAAACCTACTTGAAGATGGTTCTGCACGTGGATCGCGGCGACAAGCTCGATCAGCGCGCATTGCTGCGTCGCCTGGCAGACCTGCAATACACCCGCAACGACATGGATTTCGCCCGGGCGACCTTCCGGGTGCGCGGCGATGTGATTGACATCCACCCGGCGGAATCCGATTTCGAAGCGATCCGCATCGAGCTGTTCGATGACGAGGTCGAGAGCCTGTCAGCCTTCGATCCGCTGACCGGCGAAGTGATCCGCAAGCTGCCGCGTTTCACCTTCTACCCGAAAAGCCACTATGTGACGCCACGGGAAACCCTGCTGGGCGCCGTCGAAGGGATCAAGGTCGAATTGCAAGAGCGCCTGGATTACCTGCGCTCCAACAATAAACTCGTTGAAGCCCAGCGCCTGGAGCAGCGCACCCGTTTCGACCTGGAGATGATTCTCGAACTGGGTTACTGCAACGGTATCGAAAACTACTCGCGCTACCTGTCGGGCCGTGAGTCCGGCCAGGCGCCGCCAACACTGTTTGACTACCTGCCGGCCGACGCCTTGCTGGTGATCGACGAATCCCACGTCAGCGTGCCGCAGGTCGGCGCCATGTATAAGGGCGACCGTTCCCGTAAAGAGACGCTGGTGGAATACGGCTTCCGCCTGCCGTCAGCGCTGGATAACCGGCCAATGCGTTTCGATGAGTTCGAAGGCATCAGTCCGCAGACGATTTTCGTCTCGGCCACGCCGGGCAATTACGAAGCGGAACACGCCGGACGTGTGATTGATATGGTGGTGCGTCCGACCGGCCTGGTGGACCCGCAAATCGAAATCCGCCCGGCCCTGACCCAGGTCGACGACTTGCTCTCGGAAATCGGCAAGCGCGTGGCGCTGGAAGAGCGGGTGCTCGTCACGACCCTGACCAAACGCATGTCCGAAGACCTGACGGATTACCTCGCCGACCACGGCGTACGCGTGCGTTACCTGCACTCGGACATCGACACGGTCGAAAGGGTCGAAATCATCCGCGATCTGCGTCTGGGCACGTTCGATGTGTTGGTGGGCATCAACCTGCTGCGTGAAGGCCTGGACATGCCGGAAGTGTCTCTGGTGGCGATTCTCGATGCGGACAAGGAAGGTTTCCTGCGTTCCGAACGTTCGTTGATCCAGACCATTGGTCGGGCGGCGCGTAACCTCAATGGCCGGGCGATTCTCTACGCGGATCGCATCACCGGTTCCATGGAGCGGGCGATGGGCGAAACCGAGCGCCGACGCGAAAAGCAGATCGCGTTCAACCTGGCCAACGGCATTACGCCGAAGGGCGTGTTCAAGGACGTGGCCGACATCATGGAAGGCGCCACCGTGCCGGGTTCGCGCAGCAAGAAGCGCAAAGGCATGGCCAAGGCCGCCGAGGAAAGCGCCAAGTACGAAGCAGAATTGCGTTCGCCGGGGGAAATCGCCAAGCGCATTAAAGCCCTGGAAGAGAAGATGTACGCGTTGGCTCGCGACCTGGAATTTGAAGCGGCGGCGCAGATGCGTGATGAAATTACCAAGTTGCGGGAGCGGTTGATTACTGTCTGAGTTTTGCGGTGCCTTTCAGGCCGCCATCGCGAGCAGGCTCGCTCCCACATTGGATCGCGTTCACTTGGGCAGCGCGGTCACCTGTGGGAGCGAGCCTGCTCGCGATTGGGGCGACTCGGTCTCAATGAGCTTCGCCAGCCTTCAACCCCACCGGTAACTTCTTGGTCAACAACACCGCCAGCATGCTGATCCCCAGCGCAATCCCCACGAAGTGAAACGCATCGTTGTACGCCATGATCGACGCCTGCTGATGCGCAATCTCGCTCAGCTTGCCCAGCGCCGCCGTCTCGCTGCCGAACCGGTCCGTCATCGATGCCATTCGCTCTGCCACCTGCGGATTGCTCGGCACGATGGACTCGCGCAAATAATCAAAGTAAGTCTTGGTCCGCGCATCCAGCAACGTCGCGAGCAGGGCGATGCCAATCGCCCCGCCGAGGTTGCGCAGGATGTTGAACAGGCTCGACGCTGACCCCGCGTCCTGCGGCAGGATGTAAGCGGTGGCGATCAGCGAGATGGTCACCATGATCAGCGGCTGACCCAGCGCCCGGATGATCTGGATCTGATTGAACTGCGGCCCGGCAAAGTCCGGGTTCAGCACCCCCGACGAAAAACTCGCCAAGCCGAACAGGCCGAACCCCAGCGTGCACAGCCATTTCGGCGACACGTATTTCATCAGCTTCGGCACCAGCGGAATCAGAAACAGCTGCGGCACGCCCATCCACATGATCACTTCACCGATCTGCAAAGCGTTGTAGTTCTGGATCTGCGCCAGGTACAGCGGCAACAGGAAGATCGAGCCGTACAAACCGACGCCCATCCCGAGGCTGGAAATACTCGATAACCCGAAATTGCGATTGCCCAGGATGCTGAGGTTGATCAGCGGATTGGGTTTGGAAAATTGCACGATCACAAAGGTGATCAGGCTGACCAGCGCGATGCTGCCCAAGGTCACGATCAGGTTCGACTCGAGCCAGTCCTTGCGATGGCCTTCCTCCAGAAACACCTGCAAGCAACCGAGGCCGACGCCGAGCGTGAGGATGCCCATGTAGTCGGTGCTTTTGAGCAATTCCCAGTGCGCTTCTTTCTTCTCCAGGCCGTACATCAGGCCGGCGATCATGATCAGGCCTGGCGGAATGTTGATGTAGAAGATGTATTCCCAACCCCAGTTTTCGGTCAGCCAGCCGCCCAGCGTCGGGCCGATGGACGGCGCGAACGTCGCAGTCATGGCAAACATCGCCATGCCTTTGGCGCGGTGGTGTTCCGGGAGTTTGATCAGGGTGAGGGTGAACGCCAGCGGAATCAGTGCGCCACCGGTGAAGCCCTGTAGCGCGCGGAAGATGATCATGCTCTCCAGGCTCCAGGCCATGGAGCAGAGCAGGGAGGCGGCGAGAAATCCGAGCGAGACCCAGACCGCCAGGCGTCGTGCCGAAAGCAACTGCACCAGCCACGCGGTCAGCGGGATCATGATGATTTCCGCCACCAGGTAGGAAGTGGAAATCCACGAGCCTTCTTCCAGCGTCGCCGACAATGCGCCCTGAATGTCCTTGAGCGATGAATTGGTGATCTGGATATCCAGCACCGCCATGAAGGCGCCGAGCATCACACTCATCACCGCAATCCAGTCCCGCCGGGTCGGTTCGCCGACCGGGCGGATCAGTGAATCACCGGCCATCGTCAGGGGCGTCTTTGATGTTCACTTTGGCGGTGACCGACATGCCCGGGCGAATCTTCCCGTGCAGCGGATTGTCCGCGGCGAAAATCAGTTTTACCGGAATCCGTTGTACGACTTTGGTGAAGTTGCCCGTGGCATTGTCCGGCGGCAACAGGCTGAACTGAGCACCCGAGGCGGCAAACAGGCTGTCGACCCGCGCATCGATTGGCGTGTCGCTGTAGGCGTCGAAGGTCAATTTGGCCTTCTGGCCGGGCTGCATGTGGCCGATCTGGGTTTCCTTGAAGTTGGCCTGAATCCAGATGTCCTGGTCCGGTACGATCGACATCAGATAAGCGCCGGCCTGCACGTATTGGCCTTCGCGAGCCGCACGCTGGCCGATCAAGCCGCTGATGGGCGCGTGGATTTCGCTGCGGGTCAGGTTCAGTTCGGCCTGGGCGAGGTCGGTCTTGGCGTTGGCAATCATGGCGTCGAGGCGCTTGATCTCGGCGCTCAGGGAATTGACTTGCTGGCGCTGACTTTGTGCATCGGCCTGGGCCTTGGTCACTTGCGAGCGGGCGATGTGGTTGTCGGCGGAGAGAGTGGTCACCCGTTCTTCCGACACGTAGCCGGGTTTGCGCAGGGTTTGCGCGCGGGACAAGTCGATTTGCGAGCGACCCAGGCTGGCCTGGCTGGAAGCGACTTGCGCCTCGCTGGCGGCGATCAGGCTGGCTTGCTGGGTCAGTTTGCTCTGGGCTTGCAGGCGTTCGGCCTGGCGGGTGGCGAGGGTGGCGTTGGCACGGTCGACAGCGAGGTGAAAGTCATCGCCTTCGAGCTTGATCAGCAACTGGCCTTTCTCGACGTGCTGGTTGTCCTGCACCAGCACCTGATCGATGCGCGCGCCCAATTGGCTGGAGACACGAGTAATTTCGCCCTGGACATAAGCGTTGTCGGTGCTTTCATAAAACCGTCCCTTGAAGAACCACTGGGCAAAAAAGCCGCCGGCAATCAGCAGGACGATCAGCAGGAAAATAAACAGGCGACGCTTGAGTTGGGCAGGCATGGGGCAGACTGTAGTCGAGAAATTGTAAGGAAAGTTATCAGCAGCTGAATCTGGCATACAGTCAGTAGTGGGTAAATGCCATCGGCTGATATTCCATCATTCATCGCGGCTCAGGCCCGTTGTAGACGCAACCTTGGCTTAAATGCCCTGCTGACTGGAGCCGGGCGGGCATCGCCTGTTACCATTCGCCCTTTGTTTTATCTTCATTTCGAGACTTGCCATGACCACCGTCCGCACGCGCATCGCGCCATCGCCTACCGGGGACCCCCACGTAGGTACCGCTTACATCGCTTTGTTCAACTACTGCTTTGCCAAGCAGCACGGCGGTGAGTTCATCCTGCGGATCGAAGACACCGACCAGTTGCGCTCGACCCGCGAGTCCGAACAGCAGATTTTCGACGCCTTGCGCTGGTTGGGCATCGACTGGAGCGAAGGCCCGGACGTTGGCGGCCCGCACGGCCCGTATCGTCAAAGCGAGCGCGGCGACATCTATCAGAAGTACTGCCAGCAGCTGGTCGAGATGGGCCACGCGTTCCCGTGCTTCTGCACCGCCGAAGAACTGGACCAGATGCGCGCCGAGCAAATGGCCCGCGGCGAAACCCCGCGTTACGACGGCCGTGCGCTGTTGCTGTCGAAAGAAGAAGTTGCACGTCGCCTGGCCGCTGGCGAGCCACACGTGATCCGCATGAAAGTGCCGAGCGAAGGCGTCTGCGTGGTGCCGGACATGCTGCGTGGCGATGTCGAGATCCCGTGGGATCGCATGGACATGCAAGTGCTGATGAAGACCGACGGCCTGCCGACGTACTTCCTGGCCAACGTGGTCGACGACCACCTGATGGGCATCACCCATGTGCTGCGCGGCGAAGAGTGGCTGCCATCGGCACCAAAACTGATCCTGCTTTACGAGTACTTCGGCTGGGAACAACCGGAGCTGTGCTACATGCCGCTGCTGCGTAACCCGGACAAGAGCAAGCTGTCCAAGCGCAAGAACCCGACCTCGGTGACGTTCTACGAGCGCATGGGCTTCATGCCGGAAGCGATGCTCAACTACCTGGGCCGCATGGGCTGGTCGATGCCGGACGAGCGCGAGAAGTTCTCGCTGCAGGAAATGGTCGATAACTTCGACCTGAGCCGCGTCTCCCTCGGCGGGCCGATTTTCGACATCGAGAAATTGTCGTGGCTCAACGGCCAATGGCTGCGTGATCTGCCGGTGGAAGAGTTCGCCTCGCGCCTGCAAACCTGGGCACTCAACCCGGAATACATGATGAAGATCGCGCCGCACGTACAGGGCCGCGTCGAAACCTTCAGCCAGGTTGCACCGCTGGCCGGTTTCTTCTTCGCCGGTGGTGTTAACCCGGATGCCAAGCTGTTCGAATCGAAGAAACTCTCGGGCGATCAGGTTCGTCAGTTGATGCAACTGATTCTGTGGAAGCTGGAAAGCCTGCGTCAGTGGGAGAAGGACAGCATCACCGCAACAATTCAGGCGGTGGTCGAATCCCTCGAGCTGAAGCTGCGTGACGCCATGCCGCTGATGTTCGCCGCGATCACTGGCCAGGCCAGCTCGGTATCGGTGCTGGATGCGATGGAAATCCTCGGTCCGGACCTGACCCGTTTCCGTCTGCGCCAGGCCATCGACCTGCTGGGCGGCGTGTCGAAGAAGGAAAACAAGGAGTGGGAAAAACTTCTGGGCAACATCGCCTGAGGACGTTTGACCCTGAAGGAACTACCGGAGGTTGCGATCATTTGATCGTGATCTTCGGTGCCACCCCCGTTTTTCCGGGGGGAGGGCGGTAAGTGATTGTTATGTCGGCAAAAAACTTTGAAATATTTTAAAAATAAGTTTGACAGCTTTCCGAAGCGCCATTAAGATTCGCCCCGTCCTCAGCGATGAGGGGCTATAGCTCAGCTGGGAGAGCGCTTGCATGGCATGCAAGAGGTCGACGGTTCGATCCCGTCTAGCTCCACCAATTTACACTTCAAGGTCTGGCCACACCGGCCTTGAAGCGATCAACACTCAGCGTTGATCTGTTGTATAGAAGGGTTTGCGTCCCCTTCGTCTAGTGGCCTAGGACACCGCCCTTTCACGGCGGTAACAGGGGTTCGAGTCCCCTAGGGGACGCCAGTTTTACAGAAGCGATGTTGCAAGATGTCGCTCCGCCGCGAGGCGAAAAATCCGGGGCTATAGCTCAGCTGGGAGAGCGCCTGCATGGCATGCAGGAGGTCAGCGGTTCGATCCCGCTTAGCTCCACCAATTTTACAGTTCAAGGTCTGGCCACACCGGCCTTGAATCGATCAGCTCTCAGCACTGATCAGTTGTATAGAAGGTTTTGCGTCCCCTTCGTCTAGTGGCCTAGGACACCGCCCTTTCACGGCGGTAACAGGGGTTCGAGTCCCCTAGGGGACGCCACGATTACCCGCTCTGCGGGATTTTATAAGGGTCATTCAATTATTGAATGGCCCTTTTGTTTGTCTGGCGTTTGGCCAAATCCCCCATTTCTTTCAAACTGTTCTTCAGACCAGCGGTCACATCCACGACTTGCGGAAAATTATTATGAGAATAATATTCTAGTCGTAATATTCGGAGGCAACGATGAACGATAAAAAAGCTCAAACCCGCGAACGCATTCTCAAGGCCGCCAGCGCAGCGCTGATTCAGCGCGGCCCGGCCGAACCGAGCGTGGGCGAAGTGATGGGTGCAGCCGGCCTGACGGTTGGCGGCTTCTATGCACACTTCGAAAGCAAGGACGCAATGATGCTGGAAGCGTTCAAGCAACTGCTCGGTCACCGCCGTGGCTTGATCGCCGACATGGACGCCGAATTGACCGGTGAAGAGCGTCGCGCGTTGGTGGCTGCGTTTTATCTGTCGCGCAAACACCGTGATTCCTCTGAGTCGGCATGCCCGATCCCGGCGTCTGTCGGTGAGCTGGGTCGCCTGCCGGACGCGTTTCGAGTGGCACTGAATGAGCATGTGGAAATGATGGTCGCGCAGTTGGCGGCCAGCCCGGAAGACACCGACAAAGCCTTGGCCGACATGGCCTTGATGGTCGGTGGTCTGGCTCTGGCGCGGGCGCTGGGGCCAGGAGAGTTGTCTGATCGATTGCTGCGCGCCGCCAAGTCGGCGGTGCTATGACCTGAAGGCATTGGCCTGAGGAGTGAGAGCGATGAGCACGTTAAAGTGGGTTCGTGGCGTTAATGGCACCTTGGGCTGGTTTGCACCGAAACTGGTCGCGAGCAAAATGCGACTGGCGTTCATGACGCCGCGGGACCTGCCACCGCGCGATTGGGAGTTGCCGCTGCTGGCGAAATCCGAACGAATCACCTTGCGCTTCGGCCTTTCGGCGCTGCGCTGGGGGCAAGGTCCGGCCGTGTTGCTGATGCACGGTTGGGAAGGCCGGCCGACGCAGTTTGCGAGTCTCATCACGGCGCTGGTCGATGCCGGCTACACGGTCGTTGCGCTGGACGGTCCGGCCCATGGTCGCTCGCCGGGTAGCGAAGCGAATGTCGTGCTGTTTGCCAGGGCCATGCTCGAAGCGGCTGCCGAGTTGCCACCGTTGCAAGCGGTCATCGGTCATTCCATGGGCGGCGCCAGTGCGATGCTCGCGGTGCAGCTGGGCTTGCGCACCGAAACCCTGGTGACCATCGCCGCACCGGCGCGGATTCTCGGCGTGTTGCGCGGCTTCGCCCGTTATGTACGGCTGCCGCCCAAAGCGCGTTCGGCGTTTATTCGTCAGGTCGAAAAAGATGTCGGCATGCGTGCTGCGACGCTGGATGTCGCGCACTACCAGCTCGACATGCCGGGGTTGATCGTTCACGCCGAAGATGACTGCTTTGTTCCGGTCAAGGAATCCCAGTTGATCAACGAGGCCTGGTTCGACAGCCGGCTGTTACGCCTGGAAGAGGGTGGTCATCAGCGAGTGCTGGCAGATCCTCGGGTGATTGATGGCGTGCTATCACTGCTGTCCGGTCGCAGTCTGCATTCGCGCCAATCGGCCTGAGCATCCGTTACACTGCCCCGGTCGAAATCATCTGACCGGGAGTGGGGCATGGGCTGGGATCGGGCAACGCCGTTTATCATTGATCTGGAAGTCGGCGCCGAGGACATCGACGGGCTGGGGCACGCGAACAACGCGGTGTACGTGACCTGGCTCGAACGCTGCGCCTGGCGCCACTCGCAGCGGCTGGGCCTGGACCTGGTCGAATACCGTCGGCTGGATCGTGCGATGGCGGTGGTGCGGCACGAAATTGATTACCTGGCCGCCGCCTACGAAGGCGACGAGTTGCAACTGGCAACCTGGATTGTCGATTGGGATCAGCGCCTGAAAATGACCCGCCACTTCCAGCTCAAGCGCCCGAGCGACAACACCACGTTGCTGCGTGCGCAAACCACCTTCGTCTGCATCGAACTGTCCACGGGCAAGCCCAAGCGCATGCCGGCCGAGTTCATCGAAGGCTACGGCCCGGCATTGCAAATTCCTGGTTGAAGCGATCCTGTGGCGAGGGAGCTTGCTCCCGTTAGAGTGCGCAGCACTCTTCAGCGCGAGGGACCGCTTCGCGCTCCAGCGGGAGCAAGCTCCCTCGCCACAGAGGCGGATGCAAGTCTTTCGGCAGAGAATCCAGTAAACTGCCGCACGTTTTTCGTCGAGTGTGTTTTTCATGCAAATTGCTTTGGCGCCCATGGAGGGGTTGGTCGACAACATCCTGCGGGACGTGCTGACCCGTGTGGGCGGTATCGATTGGTGCGTGACCGAGTTCATTCGGATCAACGATCAACTGCTCACGCCCGCCTATTACCACAAGTTCGGCCCGGAATTGTTGACCGGCGCCCGCACCGCGTCCGGCGTGCCATTGCGCGTGCAGTTGCTCGGTTCCGACCCGGTGTGCCTGGCAGAAAACGCCGCACTGGCCTGTGAATTGGGTTCCGAGGTCATCGACCTGAACTTCGGCTGCCCGGCCAAGACCGTCAACAAGTCCCGTGGCGGCGCTGTCCTGCTGAAAGAACCCGAACTGCTCAACCAGATCGTTGAACACGTCCGCCGCGCCGTGCCTGCGCACATTCCGGTCACCGCCAAGATGCGCCTGGGCTTCGACAGCCCGGACGGTTCGCTGGTCTGCGCAACAGCGCTGGCCGAAGGCGGTGCGGCGCATATCGTGGTTCACGCGCGGACCAAAACCGACGGTTACAAGCCGCCTGCTCATTGGGAATGGATCCCTCGTGTACAGGAAGTGGTCAAGGTTCCGGTGTTTGCCAATGGCGATATCTGGTGCGTTGAAGACTGGCGCCGTTGCCGTGAAATCAGTGGTGTGGAAGACATCATGCTCGGCCGCGGCCTGGTTTCGCGCCCGGACCTGGCCCGGCAAATCGCCGCGGCGCGGGCCGGTGAAGAAGTGGTCGAGATGACGTGGGCAGAGTTGCTGCCACTGATTCAGGACTTCTGGCTGCAAGCCAAGGCGCAGATGACCGCACGCCAATCGCCGGGTCGTTTGAAGCAGTGGCTGGCGATGCTGACCCGCAATTATCCCGAAGCAGTTGAGCTGTTCACCGTCCTGCGTCGTGAAACTGAACTGGATCAGGTCTCGCGTTTATTGGGTCTGCAGGTGGCTGAAGCGGCCTGAAAAAATCTGTAAATACTCTCTTGAAAAGCAATCAGCGATCCTTATTTAAGGATTACGCGATGCCGAATTCGGGTCGCGGAGACAAAAACCTTGCTGATTGTTTTCAGGAGATTTGAATCATGACTACTGCATTTTCCCTGGCCCCACTGTTCCGTTCCTCGGTAGGCTTCGACCGTTTCAACGACCTGTTCGAAACCGCTTTGCGCAACGAGCCAGGCAGCACCTACCCACCCTACAACGTTGAAAAACACGGTGATGACCAATACCGCATCGTCGTGGCTGCGGCCGGTTTCCAGGAAGAAGACCTGGACCTGCAAGTCGAGAAGGGTGTGCTGACCATCAGTGGCGGCAAACGCGACGCGACTGAAGGCGTGACCTTCCTGCACCAGGGCATCGCCCAGCGTGCGTTCAAGCTGTCGTTCCGCCTGGCCGATCACATCGAGATCAAGGCCGCTGACCTGCGCAACGGTCTGTTGAGCATCGACCTGTTGCGCATCGTGCCGGAAGAGGCGAAAGCCAAACGCATCCCGATCAACGGGGCGCAAAAACCAGCTCTGCAGTAACCAGTCAGAGCAATGAAAAAGGGCGCCATTGGCGCCCTTTTTTTTGTGTCGATCATCTCGCGCTCGACGCACGACCTGTAGCAGCTGCCATGTGGCGAGGGGATTTATCCCCGTTCGGCTGCGAAGCAGTCGTCAATCCTGCAAGCTCTATGTGCCTGAATGAATGTAGGGGGCTGCTTCGCAACCCAACGGGGATAAATCCCCTCGCCACAGGGCAGCTGCTACAGGGCCCAGGTTATTTGAGGAGTTTCTGGAACTCTTCCACCGGCAGCGGCCGGCTGTGCAGATACCCCTGATAAAAATGGCACCCCAGTCCCTGCAAGAACTCCAGTTGCTCCGGCGTTTCCACCCCTTCGGCGATCACTTTCAATTCCAGGCTGCGGGCCATGGCCACAATGGCGCGGATGATTTCGGCGTCGTTGGGGTCGGTGGTGGCATCGCGGATGAACGACTGATCGATTTTCAGTGTGTCGACAGGCAGGCGCTTGAGGTAGGTGAGCGAGGAGTAACCGGTGCCGAAATCGTCCATCGCAAAACTCACGCCGAGTTTTTTCAGGCTGCGCATTTTGCTGATGGTGTCTTCCAGGTTCTGGATGACGATGCCTTCGGTGATTTCCAGTTTCAGCAATGAGCAGGGCAGGCCGTGGCTGCTGAGGCTGTGTTCGATACGTTCGACGAAGTCGTTCTGACGAAATTGCCTCGGACTGATGTTCACGCACAAGCTGAAGCTGAGCGGGTTGACCAGGCCTTTGGCAATCAGTTTTTTGAAGGCCGCACAGGCCTCGTCGATGATCCAGGTACCGACTTCCAGAATCAGCCCGCTGTCCTCCAGCACCTTGATGAACTCGTTGGGCGATTGCGGCCCGAGTTCCGGGTGATCCCAGCGCACCAGTGCCTCGGCGCCGACAATGCGGTTGCCCCGGGCATCGACCTGGGGTTGGTAATGCACACGAAACTCGCCTCGGGAAAGCGCCAGGCGCAGATCGGTTTCCATGCGCAGGCGCTCGCTGGCGGCCTTCTGCATGGTGTTGTGATACATCTGCGCGGTGTTGCGACCCGAGTCCTTGGCGCGATAAAGCGCGATGTCGGCACGTTTGAGCAGGTCGGTCGGCGTCGAACCGTGGTCGGGAATCAGCGCAATGCCGATGCTCGGCGTGACTTGCAGGCGCTGGCCGTCGAGAAACATCGGTTCCGACAGCAGTTCGCGCAAGGTGTCTGCCAGGTCCCGGACCTGAGCACTGACTTCGTTGCGCGAGCCCTCGAGGCCGCTGAGCAGCACCACAAACTCGTCGCCACCCAGGCGCGCCACGGTGTCTTCCATGCGCACGCTGGCTTCAAGGCGTGCGGTGATGATTTTCAGCACTGTGTCGCCCACCGGGTGGCCGAGGGAATCATTGATGTGCTTGAAGTGATCGAGGTCGAGGAACAGCAGCGCGCCGCGCAGGTTATGGCGTTTGAGCAGGGCAATCTGCTGGCTCAGGCGATCCATCAGCAGCGCGCGGTTCGGCAGGTTGGTCAGCGGGTCGTGATAGGCCAGGTGACGGATCTGTGCCTCGGCATTTTTCAGCAGGCTGACATCCCGCGCGGTCAGCAGCAGGCACGCGGTCTCGTTGAGGGTGATCGGCTCCACCGAAACTTCGACGGTCAGCAGCTCGCCGCGTTTATTGCGACCGAGCATTTCCTGATGGTGCACGCGGCCCTTGAGCTGCAGTTCGGCCAGCAGCGCTGAACGTTGTTTCTCTTCGGCCCAGATGCCGACCTGGTAAACCGTACGGCCGATTACTTCGTCGGCACGGTAGCCGGTCAGGCGGCAGAAGCCGTCGTTGACCTCAAGGTAGCGCCCGGTATCGCGCTCGGTGATGGTGATGGCGTCGGGGCTTGAGTGGAACGCCTTGGCGAACTTCTCTTCGCTGGCCTTCAACGCCGCTTCGGAACGTTGTTGCTGGGTGATGTCGCGCAGGGTGGTGACGACGCAGGGCTGCTCGCCAACGCTGATTTGTCGGCTGGAAATCACGCAGGTCAGCGACTGTCCGTCCTTGTGCTGCACCACAATCGCCACGTTGTTCAGGCCTTGCTCGCGGATCACCTGTTCGATTCGTTGCAGGCTCTTCGCCGAAGCGTCCCACAACCCGATTTCGTCGGCGCTGCGGTCAATCACATCGGTGGCGCTCCAGCCGAAGGTCTGGGTGAAGCTGGAGTTGATTTCGATGAATTGGCCGGTGTCCTGGCGGGTTACGCAGATCGGGTCCGGACTGACCTGGAACAGCGTGGCGAATTTCTCTTCCGAGGCCACCAGCCGCTGCTCGCGTTCCACTTGATCGGTGATGTCCAGCAGCGTGCCGGCCATGCGTAGCGGCGCGCCGTTTTCATCGCGATAGAGGCGCGCGCGGCTTTCCAGGTAGCGTGAGCTGCCATCGGCCAGTTGCACGCGATAGGTCAGTTGATAATTGCCGGCCGGCCCTTCGCGCAGGCTGCGGTAAGCGTCGCGCATGGTGCCGCGTTCTTCGTCGGGCACGCCTTCGAAAAACGCGTCAAAGGATTCATGGAAGGGTATGGCCTCCAGCCCGTGCAACTGCGCGGCCCGCGCCGAGCCGTACAGCATGCCGCTGGGAATGTGCCAGTCCCAGGTGCCGAGTTGTGCCGAATCCAGGGCCAGATCGAGGCGTTCCTGACTGTCTTTCAGGGCGTGTTCGGCGGCCTTGCGTTCGGTGGTGTCGAGGAACGTGCTCAGCAAATAAGGCTGGCCTTCGAGTTCGACTTTCTGTGCGCTGAGGATGCCGTCGTGGATCTGGCCATTACTGGCGCGAAACTGCACCTCCATGCTGGTCAGCTCACCCTTGGCCTTGGTCGCCTTGACCAGCAGCGCCCGTTGTTCCGGATGCACCCAGAGGCCCAGTTCGATAGTGGTTCGGCCAATGGCGTCCTGCACCGGCCAGCCGAACAGGCTTTCGAAATACTGGTTGGCTTCGGTGATCAGGCCATCTTCCTGGCGGGTCAGCAGCACCATGTTCGGGCACAGGTGAAACAGCGTGGCGAAACGCTTTTCCGAGCTGCTCAGCGCCTGTTCCCGCTGGCGCTGGTGGGTAATTTCGCGAATGACCCCGATCATCCGTGGCCGGCCGTGTTTGTCCGGCAGCAGGCTGCCGTTGATTTCCAGCCAGTGCAGGCTGCCGTCGGGCCAGCGAATGCGGTGGTGCATCGCCTGTTCCAGCGGGGCACCGGCAATCACGGCATGAAAGGCGCGGATGGTTTTCGCTCGATCTTCGGGTGGCAGCAAGTCGAGGTATTCCAGATCGGCCGGCAACGGTTGCCGTGGATCGAAGCCGAACAACGCCTGAGTGCCCCGCGACCAGCTGATCTGTCCGCGCTCAATGTCCCAATACCAGGCGCCCAGGCGCGCGCCGTTAAGGGCGGCCAGCAATTGCGGCGCACTTTCCCAGCTCTGCTCGGATCGTTTTGGGTCAAGCGCCTGTATACGCGGCATTGGCGGAATACGGTCAACAGATTTGGGCATTGGCAGCAAGCCTTGGGCTGAATTGGGCGTTAGGCACAGGAGTTCACGGCTCTATGGCAGTAGCACAGCTTAGCCTTGAGTCCCTGGCAGATCGATTTGTGCATCCAGCAAGGCCATGAAGGCCCGTGCCGCATTCGACAGCGTCCGTTCGGTGTGCAGGATATAGCCTAGCTGGCGAGTGAGTTGTATGCCCGGCAAAGGTATTCGCGCAACCTGATCATCCAGCATCGTGCGCGGCAAAACGCTCCAGGCCAGGCCGATCGAGACCATCATCTTGATGGTTTCCAGATAATTCGTGCTCATGGCGATGTTCGGCGTCAAGCCCTGGGCCTCGAACAGGCGCTGAACGATGTGATGCGTAAAGGTGTTGCCGCCGGGGAACACCGCCGGGTGCAGGGCAATGTCCGCCAGGCTGACGGGGCCGTTGCTGATCAGCGAATGCTCCGGGGCGACCACGAAATCCAGCGGGTCGTCCCACACCGGCGTGGCTTTGACCAGAGTGTGAGGTTCCGGGGCGAGGGTGATCACCGCCAGTTCCGCGCGGCCATGGAGGATTTCTTCGTAGGCCACTTCCGAATCGAGGAACTGAATATCCAGCGCGACTTGTGGGTAACGTCGGGTGAACTCCCTTAATAAGGGCGGCAAGCGGTGCAAGCCAATGTGGTGACTGGTGGCCAGCGTCAGGCGCCCGCTGACCTCGCCGGTCAGGTTGGTCAGGGCGCGGCGGGTGTCATCCAGCACATTGAGAATCTGATAAGCCCGTGGGAGCAAGGCGCGCCCGGCCTCGGTCAGGCCGACTTCGCGACCCAGGCGATCGAACAGTCGCACCTTCAATTGCTGTTCCAGCCCGGCAATGCGCTTGCTGATCGCTGGTTGCGTCAAGTGCAGCCGTTCGCCGGCGCCGGAGAAGCTTCCGGTCTCGGCAATCGCGATAAAGGCATTGAGGTTGGCGAGGTCCATTGCGGTATTCCAGTTGGTTATCCAAAGCATAAAAAATATGAATTTGAGTTATTTAATGTAACCCCCTAGGATCGACCTCACAAGCCAAAGGGTTATTGAAACCGTCAAAGCCCGGGGCATAGAAACAAGCTGATGAGGAAAACGTCTGATGGCCGGCAAAACGCTCTACGACAAGCTCTGGGATTCGCACTTGGTCAAGCAGCGCGACGATGGCTCTGCCTTGATCTACATCGATCGTCACATCATTCACGAAGTGACCTCGCCGCAAGCCTTTGAAGGCCTGCGTCTGGCCGGGCGCAAGCCTTGGCGCATCGATGCCAACATCGCGACCCCGGACCACAACGTACCGACCACCCCGGAGCGCAAGGGCGGCATCGAAGCCATTGTCGACCAGGTCTCGCGTTTGCAGGTTCAGACCCTCGATGACAACTGTGATGAATACGGCATCGTCGAATTCAAGATGAACGACGTGCGCCAAGGCATCGTCCACGTCATCGGCCCGGAGCAGGGCGCGACCTTGCCGGGCATGACCGTGGTCTGCGGCGATTCCCACACCTCGACCCACGGCGCTTTTGGCGCTCTGGCTCACGGTATCGGCACTTCCGAGGTCGAGCATGTGCTCGCCACGCAGTGTCTGGTCGCCAAGAAAATGAAGAATATGCTGGTGTCGGTCGAAGGCAAATTGCCGTTCGGCGTGACCGCCAAGGACATCGTCCTGGCTGTCATTGGCAAGATCGGCACCGCTGGCGGTAACGGCCACGCCATTGAGTTCGCTGGCAGCGCGATTCGCGATCTGTCGGTCGAAGGGCGGATGACCATTTGCAACATGTCCATCGAGGCCGGCGCTCGCGTAGGGCTGGTGGCCGCTGACGAAAAAACCGTGGCCTACGTGAAGGGTCGTCCATTCGCCCCGAAAGGCGCGGAATGGGACCTGGCCGTCGAAGCCTGGAAAGACCTGGTGACCGATAAAGACGCCCAGTTCGACACCATCGTCGAACTCGACGCGACCCAGATCAAACCGCAAGTCAGCTGGGGCACCTCGCCTGAGATGGTGTTGGCTGTGGACCAGAATGTTCCCGATCCTGCGAAGGAAATGGACCTGGTCAAACGTGGCTCCATCGAACGCGCCTTGAAGTACATGGGTCTGACCGCCAATCAGGCGATCACTGATATCCAGCTGGACCGCGTGTTCATCGGTTCCTGCACCAACTCGCGAATCGAAGATTTGCGCGCTGCTGCCGTGATTGCCAAGGGCCGCAAAGTCGCTTCGACCATCAAGCAGGCCATCGTGGTGCCGGGTTCGGGGCTGGTGAAGGCTCAGGCGGAATCGGAAGGCCTGGACAAGATTTTCCTCGATGCCGGTTTCGAATGGCGTGAGCCGGGTTGCTCGATGTGCCTGGCGATGAACCCGGACCGCTTGGAGTCGGGCGAGCATTGCGCCTCGACCTCTAACCGCAACTTCGAAGGCCGTCAGGGCGCCGGTGGCCGTACCCACCTCGTGAGCCCGGCCATGGCCGCCGCCGCCGCTGTGAACGGTCGTTTCGTCGACGTCCGTGAATTGATCTAAAGGAGCGCAGCATGAAAGCTTTTACCCAGCACACTGGTCTTGTCGCGCCTCTGGATCGTGCCAACGTCGACACCGACCAGATCATCCCGAAGCAGTTCTTGAAGTCGATCAAGCGCACGGGTTTCGGCCCGAACCTGTTCGATGAATGGCGCTACCTGGATGTCGGGCAGCCTTATCAGGACAACTCCAAGCGCCCGTTGAACAAGGACTTCGTACTCAATGCCGAGCGTTATCAAGGCGCCAGCGTGTTGCTGGCCCGTGAGAACTTCGGTTGCGGCTCCAGCCGCGAGCACGCGCCGTGGGCCTTGGAAGAATATGGTTTCCGCAGCATCATCGCGCCGAGCTACGCCGACATCTTCTTCAACAACAGCTTCAAGAACGGTTTGCTGCCGATCATCTTGAGCGATGCTGAAGTGGATGAGCTGTTTCAGCAGGTTGAAGCTACGCCGGGTTATCAATTGCAGGTGGATCTGGAAGCGCAGACCGTGACACGTCCGGATGGCAAGGTGTTGAACTTTGAGATTGATGCGTTCCGTAAGCATTGCCTGCTCAATGGTCTGGACGATATCGGTCTGACGTTGATGGATCATGAGGCGATTGCGACGTTTGAAGCCAGGCATCGTGCGAGCCAGCCTTGGTTGTTTCGCGACGCTTGATTGATCCGATATTGATGTAGGCAGTTCTGGCCTCATCGCTAGCAGGCTAGCTCCCACAGGGATTTGTGTACGCCATAGATCCAATGTGGGAGCTAGCCTGCTAGCGATGGCGGCAGTAGAGGCACCCAAGGCTAAACCCAAAAAGGAAGTCCCCATGACCAGCACCGCCCAGCACAGCCAGGTAGTCCAAAAGCAATTCGGTGAACAGGCCGCGGCCTATCTGAGCAGCGCCGTCCACGCTCAAGGCACCGAATTCGCGCTTCTACAGGCCGAACTGGCCGGGCAGGGCGATGCACGGGTGCTGGACCTGGGTTGTGGCGCCGGTCACGTCAGTTTTCACGTGGCCTCGCTGGTCAAGGAAGTCGTGGCCTACGACCTCTCCCAGCAGATGCTTGACGTAGTCGCCGCAGCCGCCGTCGACCGTGGTTTGAGCAATGTGACCACGGTCAACGGGGCCGCCGAACGCCTGCCGTTTGCCGACGGCGAGTTCGACTTCGTGTTCAGCCGTTACTCGGCGCACCATTGGAGCGATCTCGGCCTGGCCCTGCGCGAAGTGCGCCGGGTGCTGAAACCGGGTGGCGTGGCGGCATTCGTCGACGTGTTGTCACCGGGCAGTCCGCTGTTCGACACTTACTTGCAGAGCGTCGAAGTGCTGCGCGACACCAGCCATGTGCGCGATTATTCCGCCGGCGAGTGGTTGCGTCAGGTCAGCGAAGCGGGGTTGCATACCCGCAGCACCACGCGTCAACGGTTGCGTCTGGAGTACAACAGCTGGGTCGAGCGCATGCGTACTCCGCAAGTGATGCGCGCGGCGATCCGCGAGTTGCAGCAGTCGATGGGCAATGAAGTGCGCGAATATTTTGAGATTGAGGCCGATGGTTCGTTCAGTACAGATGTGCTGGTACTGATGGCGGAACGATAGAATTTTTCCGGGTGTGCCCAAGGGCGCACCGACTGATGACATGAGGAAAGCATGAGCAAGCAGATTCTGATTCTCCCAGGCGACGGTATTGGCCCGGAAATCATGGCCGAAGCGGTCAAGGTGCTGGAACTGGCCAACGACAAGTACAGCCTGGGCTTCGAGCTGAGCCACGACGTGATCGGTGGCGCCGCCATCGACAAGCACGGCGTGCCTTTGGCTGACGAAACCCTGGACCGTGCACGCGCCGCCGACGCGGTGCTGCTGGGCGCCGTGGGCGGCCCGAAATGGGACACCATCGAGCGTGACATTCGCCCTGAGCGCGGTCTGCTGAAGATCCGTGCGCAACTGGGCCTGTTCGGCAACCTGCGTCCGGCGATCCTGTACCCCCAACTGGCCGAGGCTTCCAGCCTGAAAGCGGAAATTGTTTCCGGCCTGGACATCCTGATCGTTCGCGAACTGACCGGCGGCATCTACTTCGGCGCGCCACGCGGTACACGCACCCTGGAAAACGGCGAGCGTCAGGCTTACGACACCCTGCCGTACAGCGAAAGCGAAATCCGCCGCATCGCCCGTGTCGGTTTCGACATGGCCATGGTGCGCAGCAAGAAGCTGTGCTCGGTGGACAAGGCCAACGTGCTGGCTTCCAGCCAACTGTGGCGTGAAATCGTCGAGCAAGTGGCCAAGGATTACCCGGAAGTCGAACTGAGCCACATGTACGTCGACAACGCCGCCATGCAGCTGGTGCGTGCACCGAAGCAATTCGACGTGATCGTCACCGACAACCTGTTTGGCGACATCCTGTCCGACCAGGCGTCGATGCTCACCGGTTCCATCGGCATGCTGCCGTCGGCATCCCTGGATACCAACAACAAGGGCATGTACGAGCCGTGCCACGGTTCGGCGCCGGACATCGCGGGCAAGGGCATTGCCAACCCGTTGGCGACCATTTTGTCGGTGTCGATGATGTTGCGTTACAGCTTCAATCTGCAGGACGCGGCCGACGCCATCGAGAAAGCCGTCAGTCTGGTATTGGACCAGGGCCTGCGCACGGGCGACATCTGGTCGACCGGTTGCACTAAAGTCGGTACGCAGGAAATGGGTGACGCAGTAGTCGCCGCGCTGCGGAATCTGTAATCTCTCGGGCCCGCTGCCACTTTCACCCATGAAAGCAGCGGCCCACTTTTTAAAGAAGGTGTAGTTGCGATGAAACGTGTAGGTCTGATCGGTTGGCGCGGTATGGTCGGTTCCGTGCTCATGCAGCGGATGCTGGAAGAGCAGGATTTCGATCTTATTGAGCCGGTGTTTTTCACCACTTCCAATGTCGGTGGCCAAGGCCCGTCCGTGGGCAAGGACATTGCTCCGCTCAAGGACGCTTACAGCATTGAAGAGCTGAAAACCCTCGACGTGATCCTGACCTGCCAGGGTGGCGACTACACCAGCGAAGTCTTCCCGAAACTGCGCGAAGCCGGCTGGCAGGGTTACTGGATCGACGCCGCTTCCAGCCTGCGCATGCAGGATGACGCAGTGATCGTGTTGGACCCGGTGAACCGCAAGGTCATCGACCAGCAGCTCGACGCGGGCACCAAGAACTACATCGGCGGTAACTGCACCGTCAGCCTGATGCTGATGGGCCTGGGTGGCCTGTTCGAAGCTGGCCTCGTCGAGTGGATGAGCGCCATGACCTATCAGGCGGCCTCCGGTGCCGGCGCGCAGAACATGCGTGAACTGATCAAGCAAATGGGCGCGACCCACGCTGCTGTCGCCGATCAACTGGCCGACCCGGCCAGCGCGATCCTCGACATCGACCGTCGTGTCGCCGAAGCCATGCGCAGCGACGCGTACCCGACCGAAAACTTCGGCGTACCGCTGGCCGGCAGCCTGATCCCGTGGATCGACAAGGAACTGCCGAACGGCCAGAGCCGCGAAGAGTGGAAGGCCCAGGCCGAGACCAACAAGATCCTCGGTCGCTTCAAGAGCCCGATCCCGGTCGATGGCATTTGCGTGCGCATCGGCGCCATGCGCTGCCACAGCCAGGCGCTGACCATCAAGCTGAACAAAGACGTACCGATCGCCGACATCGAAGGGCTGATCAGCCAGCACAACCCTTGGGTCAAACTGGTGCCGAACAACCGCGAAGCCAGCATTCAGGAACTGAGCCCGACGAAAGTTACCGGCACCCTGAACGTACCGGTTGGCCGTCTGCGCAAGCTGAACATGGGCACGCAGTACGTTGGCGCGTTCACCGTCGGCGACCAACTGCTGTGGGGCGCGGCCGAACCGCTGCGCCGCATGCTGCGGATCCTGCTTGAGCGTTGATCGATTGAAGTAAACAAAGAACCCGTGCCTTGAAAGAGGTGCGGGTTTTTTTATGTCCGACAGTCTGATGTTGACGGGGTGTTTGTGCCGGCCCCATCGCGAGCAGACTCGCTCCCACAGGTTTCAGGGGGGTACACAAATCTTGTGTATGAAACCAACTACTGTGGGAGCGAGCCTGCTCGCGATGGGGCCGGTTCAGGCGCCACAAATCCCGGCACAATTGCCTGTGCGGCGGTCAGCCGGTAAAGTGCCGCTCCCCCCGTTTCGCCAGAGGTAGAACCATGAGCCAGTCCTTTGATATTGCCGTGATCGGCGCCACCGGTACTGTCGGCGAAACGCTCGTGCAGATTCTCGAAGAACGCGACTTCCCGGTCGGCAATCTGCACTTGCTGGCCAGCAGCGAATCCGCCGGGCATTCGGTGCCGTTTCGCGGCAAGAACGTGCGGGTTCGTGAGGTCGACGAGTTCGATTTCAGCAAGGTTCAGTTGGTGTTTTTCGCCGCCGGCCCGGCGGTGACCCTGAGTTTCGCCTCGCGCGCCCGTGCCGCCGGTTGCTCACTGATCGACCTGTCCGGCGCCTTACCGGCCGATCAGGCGCCGCAAGTAGTGCCGGAAGCCAACGCCGAGATCCTCGCCGGTTTGAAAAAACCGTTCCAGGTCAGCAGCCCAAGCCCGTCGGCCACCACCCTGGCCGTGGTGCTGGCGCCGTTGCTCGGTTTGCTCGACCTGCAACGCATCAACCTGACCGCCAGCCTGGCCGTCTCCGCCCAAGGCCGTGAAGCGGTGACCGAGCTGGCCCGGCAAACCGCCGAGCTGCTCAACGTGCGCCCGCTGGAGCCGACCTTTTTCGATCGGCAAATGGCTTTCAACCTGTTGGCTCAGGTCGGCAAGCCGGATGAGCAGGGCCACACGCTGCTGGAAAAACGCCTGGTGCGTGAGCTGCGTCAGGTCATGACGCTGCCGTTATTAAAGATTTCCGTCACTTGCATTCAAGCCCCGGTGTTTTTTGGCGATAGCTTTAGCGTGACCTTGCAGTCAGCGAACGCTGTGGACCTGGCGAAAGTCAACGCGGCGCTGGAAGACGCACCGGGTATCGAGCTGGTGGAAACCGGCGATTACCCGACAGCGGTCGGCGATGCGGTAGGGCAGGACGTGGTCTACGTTGGTCGGGTTCGCCAGGGTATCGACGACCCGTCGGAACTTAATTTGTGGCTGACGTCAGATAACGTACGCAAAGGCGCCGCGCTCAATGCTGTGCAGGTAGCTGAATTGTTGATAAAAGACCTGCTGTAAAAGATACTTGGCAACAATTTTTCGAATGAGTCCGGTCGAGCGCTATGCTTGGCCGGATTGCTGATGGCGAGCCACCTTTTGGGGCTTTCCGGGGCATGAATGAAATGATCGCGCGTGACGACCCTTCGTCGCCGCGCGCAATGCCTTACGGCAGCGGCTATCAACACCTTCTCGCTGGCCGAGGAATGTTCAAACAAAGGAAGAGGCTATGGTTCAAGTTCGCAAACTGGTGTTAGCAATAGCGGCCGCCTCGGCGCTGTCCTCCGGTATGGCGCATGCCCTCGGGCTCGGGGAATTGACCCTGAAGTCGACGCTGAACCAACCTCTGGTGGCGGAAATCGAGCTGCTCGACGTCAAGGACCTCACCGCCGCGGAAGTGGTGCCGAGCCTGGCTTCGCCGGAAGATTTCGCCAAGGCCGGCGTCGATCGCCAGGCGTTTCTCAACGACCTGACCTTCACGCCCGTGCTCAACGCCAGCGGCAAAAGCATCCTGCGTGTGACGTCCAGCAAGCCACTGTCCGAGCCCATGGTGAAATTCCTGGTTCAAGTGATGTGGCCCAACGGTCGACTGCTGCGCGATTACAGCGTGCTGCTCGATCCGTCCAAATTTTCCCCGCAGACCGCTGAAGCGGCTGCGCAGCCTGCGCCGACCCAAGCGGTCACGGCGCCGGTGACCGGTGCCACCAAATCGTCCGAATACACCACCACGCCGCGCGATACCCTCTGGGAAATCGCCGCGAAGGCGCGTAATGGCGGGTCGGTCCAGCAAACCATGCTGGCTATCCAGGCGCTGAATCCGGATGCTTTTATCGATGGCAACATCAACCGGCTGAAAACCGGTCAGGTGCTGCGCATGCCCGATCAGGCGCAAAGCACCACGCTGCCGCAGCCTAAAGCGATCGCTGAAGTCGCTGCACAGAACACCGCCTGGCGCCAGGGTCGCCGTTATGTGGCGAAGCCCGGTACCGGGCAGCAGCAACTCGATGCCACCAAACGTGGCCGCGCTGACGCTGCTCCGACGCAAGCGGCGAAAGACAACCTGAGCCTGGTCTCTGCCGAAACCGGTAAAGGCCGTGGCAAAGGCCCTGCAGGCGATGCAAAAGCCTTGGGCAACAAGCTGGCGGTGACTCAGGAAAGCCTCGACACGACCCGTCGTGACAACGCCGAACTGAAAAGTCGCATGACCGATCTGCAAAGTCAGATGGAAAAGCTGCAGCGCCTGATCGAGTTGAAGAACAATCAATTGGCCAAATTGCAGGCCGAAGGCGCTGCTGAAGCGCCGGCTGCAGCAGCGACCGCTCCGGCAATGTCTGCGGAATTGGCTGCCAACCCTGCGGCGGCTCCGACGGAAGTGGCGCCTGCTCCGGTTGCGCCTGCTCCAGAGGCGGCACCTGAAGCCGCTCCGGCGCCAGCGCCTGCCGAGCCGGCAGTCGAGCCGGAGCCAGTCGCCTCCGATGACCAGAAATTCAACGAGCTGCTGACCAATCCGGTGCTGCTGGGGCTGGTGGGCGGCGGTGCAGTGGTTCTGTTGCTCTTGCTGCTGTTGCTGGCACGTCGCCGCAAAGCGCAGCAAGAAGCCGAGAAACACCTGCGCATGGCGCGCGCCCTGGAAGAAGAGAAGGAATTTTCTGTCGAGCAAGAGCTGCCGGAAAGCAGCTTCGAAGGCCTGGAAGTGCCGCCGCCAAGCGTGAAACTCGCTACGGCGCCGATACCAACGCCGCCACCTGCGCCAGCCCCAGTCGCGGCGCCAGTCCCGGATGTAATGACGACGCCGATCGCCGCGCCACTGGTATCGCCAGCAGCCGACCGCGATGACGACGTACTGACCAAGGCCCAGTCGCACATTGCCGCCGGTCGTTTGAACCAGGCAGCCGCATTGCTCGAAGACGGCATCAAGCAAGAGCCACAACGCAGCGACCTGCGTCTGAAGCTGATGGAAGTCTACGGTCAGCAGGGCGATCGCGATGCATTTGTCGCTCAGGAGCGCCAGTTGGTCGCCAACGGTGACAACTTCGCCCAGGTCGAGAAGCTTAAAACCCGCTTCCCGGCCATGGCTATCGCTGCTGCCGGTGGTCTCGCCGCAGCTGCCATCGCCGCCGAGCTGGACGCGCAGTACGTCAAAGATTTGTTACTGGACGAGCCGCAAGCACCGGCTGATGACTTGGACAGTGCTTTCGACTTGAGCCTGGATGATCTGGAAGCCGCTTCTCCGGCGGTGGTTGAACCAGAGCCGGAATCGCTCGCTGACCTTGACCAATTCCCGCTGGACGACGACTTGAGCTTTGAGTCGGTGTTGAAAGAGCAGACCGAGATCAAGGAAAACCTCGACGACCTGTCGGACTTCGATCTGGACATGGATCTGGGGGCAGACCCGTCGCCGGCGATGCTCGCGGAAGACGACTTCCTGCTGGACCTGGACGAAGGCGTGAAGGACTTGCCTGTCGAACCTGTGAAGCCTGAAGTTCCGCAGGATGATCTGGAATTGCCAGCCGATTTCGACTTGTCGCTGGCCGATGAAATGGACACGGCACCGACCGAACCTGAGGTTAAGGACGCCTTCGCCGCAGAGCTGGAAGACGTCAACGCCGAGCTGGATCGTCTGTCCCAGAGCATGAGTGAGCCGACCTTTACCGCCGAAGACGCCATGGCTTCTGCGGCGGACGAGCCGGATTTCGACTTCCTCTCTGGCACCGATGAAGTCGCCACCAAGCTCGATCTGGCCCAGGCCTATATCGACATGGGCGACAACGACGGCGCTCGGGACATCCTCAACGAGGTGGTGGCCGAGGGTAATGCCGGCCAGAAGAGCGAAGCCAAGGAAATGCTGTCGCATCTGGCTTGAGTGATCGGCAGGCAGTAAACAGAACGGCAGCCCATTGAGGCTGCCGTTTTTGTTTCGCCAATGTGTTGGCGGCGTTCCGACGATGGGGCCATAACATTCAACGCAGTCTCGACTGTTGCACTGGCATCCCGGTGCCGCGGCCTTATAATGCCCGCCTTTGCGCACATCAGCAGGCTGTTACTCCTTGGCAAATATAGATAACCCGGCCGCCGAAATGGCCGCTGACGGCTTTTTCCGGATCGCGCTGGGCGTTGAATACAAAGGCTCGCGTTATCGCGGCTGGCAGCGCCAGGCCTCCGGCGTGCTCACCGTGCAGGAAACCCTCGAAAAGGCCTTGTCCAAAGTCGCCGACTCACCGGTGTCGTTGCTCTGCGCCGGGCGTACTGATGCCGGCGTGCATGCCTGCGGCCAGGTGGTGCATTTCGATACGCAGGTCGAGCGTACGATGAAGGCCTGGGTCATGGGCGCCAACATCAACTTGCCCCACGACGTCAGCGTCAGCTGGGCCAAGGTAATGCCGGCGCACTTTCATGCGCGGTTCAAGGCCATCGCCCGGCGCTATCGCTACGTGATCTACAACGATCAGATCCGCCCGGCGCACCTGAACGAAGAAATCACCTGGAACCACCGTCCGCTCGACGTCGAGCGCATGGCCGAGGCCGCCCGGTATCTGGTTGGCACTCATGATTTCAGCGCTTTCCGCGCCGGTCAGTGCCAGGCCAAGTCGCCGATCAAGGAACTGCATCACCTGCGCGTCACCCGTCACGGCAAGATGATCGTGCTGGATATTCGTGCCAGCGCCTTCCTGCACCACATGGTGCGCAACATCGCCGGTGTATTGATGACCATCGGTGCCGGCGAGCGCCCGGTGGAGTGGATGAAGGAAGTGCTGGAGAGCCGGATCCGTCGTTCTGGCGGGGTGACGGCGCATCCATTCGGCCTGTATCTGGTGCAGGTCGAGTATCGCGACGAGTTCGAATTGCCTGAGCGTTACATTGGCCCACACTTCCTCACCGGCTTCTCTGAACTTGACGGCTGACGCCCTCGAACGCATTTGTTACCATCCGGGACTTTCTCGGATTTGCCCTGAGGTTTTATCGACATGTCAGCCGTTCGCAGCAAGATTTGTGGGATTACCCGCATAGAAGATGCGTTGGCGGCGGTCGAGGCCGGGGCGGATGCCATCGGGTTTGTGTTTTACGCCAAAAGCCCGCGGTCGGTGACGTTCCAGCAGGCGCGCGCGATTATCCAGGCGCTGCCGCCGTTCGTGACCACCGTGGGGTTGTTCGTCAACACCAGCCGCTGCGAGTTGGGCGAACTGCTCGACGCCGTGCCGCTGGACCTGTTGCAGTTCCATGGCGACGAAACCGCGGCCGACTGTGAAGGCTGGCACCGCCCATACATCAAGGCGCTGCGGGTCAAAGCCGGTGACGACATCGCGGCGGCATGCAATGCGTTTCCAAGTGCCAGCGGTATCCTGCTCGACGCCTATGTCGAAGGCGTACCCGGCGGAACCGGTGAAGCGTTCGACTGGTCTCTGATACCGCAAGGTTTGAGCAAGCCAATCATCCTCGCCGGCGGCCTGACGCCAGATAACGTGGCGCAGGCAATCGCCCGGGTCCGCCCTTATGCTGTGGACGTCAGCGGCGGGGTAGAGGCGAGCAAGGGCATCAAGGATCACGCAAAGATTCAGGCATTCATCAAGGCTGTACGTAGTAGCACGTAGTTGATGTGACGGCTGGCAGACTGCCGCCGTCCCAAAATGCACTGCGCTGCACAAAGCAGGCACGGCTGAGGATTGAGGGGTTGTACGCCGGTCACGTTCACTGACCCGGCAATCGATCGATCATCGCCACACACATGAATTTAGCTCAAGGGCATACGCGGGGCTGCGAACCAGAGCGTTCGGGCCGCCGGTACTGGAGAAAGAAAGCATGAGCAACTGGTTAGTAGACAAACTGATCCCTTCGATCATGCGTTCCGAGGTCAAGAAGAGCTCGGTGCCTGAAGGTCTGTGGCACAAATGCCCGTCTTGCGAGGCTGTGCTGTATCGTCCGGAGCTGGAAAAGACCCTGGACGTTTGCCCCAAGTGCAACCACCACATGCGTATCGGCGCCCGCGCACGCATCGACATTTTCCTCGATGCCGAAGGCCGTGCCGAATTGGGCGCTGACCTGGAGCCGGTTGACCGTCTGAAATTCCGCGACGGCAAGAAGTACAAGGATCGCCTGACCGCTGCCCAGAAGCAGACCGGCGAAAAAGACGCACTGATCTCCATGAGCGGCACCCTGCTGGGCATGCCGGTGGTGGTCTCGGCCTTCGAATTCTCCTTCATGGGCGGTTCGATGGGCGCCATCGTCGGTGAGCGTTTTGTCCGCGCCGCCAACTACGCGCTGGAAAACCGTTGCCCCATGATCTGCTTCGCCGCTTCCGGTGGTGCGCGGATGCAGGAAGCCCTGATCTCCCTGATGCAAATGGCCAAGACCTCTGCGGTGCTGGCGCGTCTGCGTGAAGAAGGCATTCCGTTCATCTCCGTGCTGACCGACCCGGTCTACGGCGGCGTTTCCGCCAGCCTGGCGATGCTGGGCGACGTAATTGTCGGTGAGCCGAAAGCCCTGATCGGCTTCGCCGGTCCGCGCGTCATTGAACAAACCGTTCGCGAAAAACTGCCGGAAGGCTTCCAGCGCAGCGAATTCCTGCTGGAGCACGGTGCGATCGACATGATCATTCACCGTCAGGAACTGCGTCCGCGCCTGGGCAATCTGCTGGCACAAATGATGGGCCTGCCGACGCCAAAATTCGTCGCCGCGCCTATCGAGCCGATCGTGGTTCCGCCGGTACCTGCAAACATATGACCGAACGTACCCTTGGCGAGTGGCTCGCCTACCTAGAGCAGTTGCACCCGTCGGCCATCGACATGGGCCTTGAGCGCTCGCAACAGGTAGCGTCCCGCATGGGACTGGGCAAGCCGGCGCCTCGGGTGATCACGGTCACCGGCACCAACGGCAAGGGTTCTACCTGCGCATTCGTGGCTTCGTTGCTGCGGGCGCAGGGCCTGAACGTCGGTGTCTACAATTCTCCGCACCTGCTGCGTTACAACGAGCGGGTGCAGGTCAACGGCGTCGAAGCGACTGACGCCGCGCTGTGCGAAGCTTTTGCTGCGGTCGAGGCTGGCCGTGGCGACACGTCCCTGACGTACTTCGAGATGGGCACCCTGGCGGCGTTCTGGCTGTTCCAGCGGTCCGGACTTGACGCTGTGGTACTGGAAGTCGGCTTGGGTGGGCGTCTGGACACAGTCAACGTGGTCGATGCCGACATGGCGCTGGTCACCAGTATCGGTGTCGATCATGCCGATTATCTGGGCGATACCCGTGAGTCCGTGGCTTTCGAGAAAGCCGGCATTTTCCGCCAGGGCGCGCCTGCGCTGTGTGGCGATCTGAATCCTCCACAACCTCTGCTGGATAAAGCGCGGGAGCTCAATTGCCCGTTTTTTCTGCGTGGCCGCGATTTTGATCTCGGTACCACCGATCAAAACTGGCAATGGCGCGGGGTAGACGCTGAAGGTCGGGTGGTTGAACTGCGCGATCTGCCGTTACTTGACCTGCCGATGGAAAACGCTGCATTGGCCTTGCAGGCTTACCTGTTGCTCGGGTTGCCGTGGGTGGATGCGCAGATTATTGAGGCACTGACAGCAACGCGGGTGGTCGGTCGTCTTGATCGCCGTCAGTTCGACTGGCAGGGCAAACGTCTGAACCTGTTGCTGGATGTGGGGCATAACCCGCATGCGGCCGAGTATCTGGCGCGCCGTCTGGCCAGCCGTCCGCCGGTCGGCAAGCGTCTGGCGGTGTTCGGATTGTTGGCGGACAAGGATCTGGATGGTGTTGTCAGTGAATTGAATGCTAGTGTCCAGCAATGGGCTGTCGCGCCGCTGGATTCACCGCGTGCGCGCCCTGTTGCCGATTTGCAGGCGGCGTTGCAGAACCTTGGCGCCGCGGTAACGTCCTATGACAGCGTGGCGGCCGCCCTGGACGGGCAGTGCGCGCTGGCGACGAGCGACGACGAGATTCTGTTGTTCGGATCATTTTATTGTGTCGCCGAGGCCCTTGAATGGCTGGCCCGGCGCTCCACGGAGGAAGCGGCAAATGGCATTGCTGGATAAGGCATACAAACAGCGCATGGTTGGCGCCCTGGTTCTGGTGGCGCTGGCGGTGATTTTTCTGCCGATGCTGTTTTCCCGCCAGGATGAGCAGCGTCAAGTGACGGTCGAAGCCCCGACCGCGCCGCAAGCACCTGCGGTGCCGCAAGTTCAAGTCGAGCCGGTGGTGGTGCCTGAGCCGCAAGCGCTGCCTCAGGAGCCTGTGCCGAGCGATGATGAAATCGCTCAGCAAGAAGCCGCGCCGTCGGCGCCGATTGCACCGGCTGCACCCAGTGCGCCGGTGGCGCCTGCACCTGTTGCCAAGCCGGTCGCGCCCGCTCCGGTGCCTGCTTTGGCAGCCAAGCCTGCCACTGCGCCGTCTCAGCCAATCTCCGCCGCACCGGGCAAGCCTGACACGACTCAAAGCCGCGTCGATGCCAATGGCCTGTCGGTCAGTTGGTCGGTGCAACTGGCCAGCCTGTCGAGCCGTGCCAGTGCCGAAAGCCTGCAGAAAGACCTGCGCAGTCAGGGCTATAACGCCTATATCCGTACGGCCGATGGCAAGAATCGGGTGTTTGTCGGACCGCTGATCGAGCGCGCCGAAGCCGATCGTCTGCGCGACTTGTTGGGCCGCCAGAAGAACCTCAAGGGTTTTGTGGTGCGTTTCCAGCCTGAGCGTGGTTAAAACTATCGCCCCGATTTGAAATGCACTGACAATCGCAGCTTACCGATAGCCATGGGCTCTGCTAAAATGCGCCGCCTTATCCGTCTGTAGGCTGCACTGTGCCATTTACCTGGGTTGACTGGGCGATCGTTGCAATCGTCGCCATCTCCGCATTGATCAGTCTGAGCCGCGGCTTCGTCAAAGAAGCATTATCGCTGGTGACCTGGATCATCGCAGGAGTCGTCGCCTGGATGTTCGGTGGTGCATTGTCCGAGTACCTCGCCGGATACATCGAAACGCCATCGGCCCGTGTGATCACGGGCTGTGCCATCATGTTTGTCGCCACGTTAATCGTAGGCGCAATGATCAATTATCTTATCGGCGAGTTGGTTCGTGTCACCGGGTTGTCCGGGACCGATCGATTCCTCGGCATGGCCTTCGGCGCTGCGCGTGGCGTGTTGCTGGTGGTCGTGGCAGTCGGGCTGTTGAGCCTGGGGCCGGTACAGCAGGACGGGTGGTGGCAACAGTCGCAGCTCGTGCCAAAATTTCTATTGGTCGCAGACTGGTCCAAAAACCTGATCCTCGGGTGGAGCAGTCAGTGGCTTGCCAGCGGTATCAGCGTACCCGCTGAGATACCGTTCAAGGAGCACCTCTTGCCGATGGCCAAAACGCCTCAGTGAGTTGTGTTCAGTTCAGATCCATTAAGTAGGGGTTGCGTCGCATGTGTGGCATCGTCGGTATCGTCGGTAAGTCGAACGTCAATCAGGCGCTGTATGACGCGCTAACCGTCCTCCAGCACCGCGGCCAGGACGCTGCCGGTATCGTGACCAGCCATGATGGCCGGTTATTCCTGCGCAAGGACAATGGCCTGGTGCGTGACGTGTTCCATCAGCGTCACATGCAGCGCCTGGTCGGCCACATGGGCATTGGCCATGTGCGTTACCCGACCGCGGGCAGCTCGACGTCGGCCGAAGCTCAACCGTTTTACGTCAACTCGCCTTACGGCATCACCCTGGCGCACAACGGTAACCTGACCAACGTTGAACAGCTGGCCAAGGAGATTTACGAATCTGACCTGCGCCACGTCAACACCAACTCCGATTCGGAAGTGCTGCTCAACGTGTTCGCACACGAACTGGCCCAGCGCGGCAAGTTGCAGCCGACCGAAGAAGACGTGTTCGCTGCCGTCACTGACGTGCACAACCGTTGCGTCGGTGGTTACGCGGTGGTGGCGATGATCACCGGTTACGGCATCGTCGGTTTCCGCGACCCGCACGGCATCCGTCCGATCGTCTTCGGTCAGCGTCACACCGACGAAGGCGTCGAGTACATGATCGCCTCCGAAAGCGTTTCCCTGGACGTGCTCGGTTTCACCCTGATTCGCGACCTGGCACCGGGCGAAGCGGTCTACATCACTGAAGACGGCAAGCTGCACACCCGTCAATGTGCGACCAACCCGTCCCTGACCCCGTGCATCTTCGAACACGTCTACCTGGCGCGTCCGGACTCGATCATCGACGGCGTGTCGGTCTACAAGGCCCGTCTGCGCATGGGTGAGAAACTCGCCGAGAAGATCCTGCGCGAGCGCCCGGATCACGACATCGACGTGGTCATCCCGATTCCGGACACCAGCCGCACAGCAGCGCTGGAACTGGCGAACCACCTGGGCGTCAAGTTTCGCGAAGGCTTCGTGAAGAACCGTTACATCGGCCGGACCTTCATCATGCCGGGCCAGGCTGCACGGAAAAAATCCGTACGTCAGAAGCTCAATGCCATCGAGCTGGAATTCCGCGGCAAGAACGTGATGCTGGTGGACGACTCCATCGTTCGCGGCACCACCTGCAAGCAGATCATCCAGATGGCCCGTGAAGCCGGCGCGAAAAACGTCTACTTCTGCTCCGCAGCCCCGGCCGTTCGCTACCCGAACGTGTACGGCATCGACATGCCAAGCGCCCATGAGCTGATCGCCCACAACCGTTCGACCCAGGACGTGGCTGACCTGATCGGCGCTGACTGGCTGATCTATCAGGACCTGCCTGACTTGATCGAAGCGGTCGGTGGCGGCAAGATCAAGATCGAGAAGTTCGATTGCGCAGTGTTTGATGGCCAGTACGTGACCGGCGACGTCGACGAGGCTTACCTGAACAAGATCGAGCAGGCACGTAACGATGCCTCCAAGGTCAAGACGCAGGCAGTCAGCGCGATCATTGATCTGTACAACAATTGAGTAACTACCGGCCCTGAGGGGCCGGTTTTGTATCTGGCTTTTAATTGACGAGAATAGGGAAAGGAGAGACAGCATGAGTCAGGATTGGGATGCCGGTCGGCTGGACAGCGACCTCGAAGGCGTAGCGTTCGATACCCTGGCTGTGCGCGCCGGTCAGCACCGCACGCCGGAAGGCGAACACGGTGATCCGATGTTCTTCACTTCCAGCTATGTATTCCGCACCGCTGCCGACGCGGCCGCCCGCTTTGCCGGGGAAGTGCCGGGCAACGTTTACTCGCGCTACACCAACCCGACCGTACGTGCGTTCGAAGAGCGCATTGCCGCGCTGGAAAGCGCCGAGCAAGCGGTGGCCACGGCAACCGGCATGGCGGCGATCATGGCGGTGGTGATGAGCCTGTGCAGCGCCGGTGACCATGTACTGGTGTCGCGCAGCGTGTTCGGTTCGACCATCAGCTTGTTCGAGAAATACTTCAAGCGCTTCGGCATCGAAGTCGATTACGTGCCCCTGGCGGACTTGTCCGGTTGGGATGCGGCGATCAAGGCCAACACCAAATTGCTGTTCGTCGAGTCGCCATCCAATCCGTTGGCCGAGCTGGTAGATATCGCCGAGCTGTCGAAAATCGCTCACGCCAAAGGCGCGATGCTGGTGGTCGACAACTGCTTCTGCACCCCGGCGTTGCAACAGCCGCTGAAGATGGGCGCGGACATCGTCGTGCACTCGGCGACCAAGTTCATCGACGGCCAGGGTCGTTGCATGGGCGGCGTTGTCGCCGGTCGCGGCGAGCAGATGAAAGAAGTGGTGGGTTTCCTGCGTACCGCCGGGCCGACCCTGAGCCCGTTCAACGCCTGGATCTTCCTCAAGGGCCTCGAAACCCTGAGCCTGCGGATGAAGGCGCATTGCGCCAACGCCCAGCAACTGGCCGAGTGGCTGGAGCAGCAGGACGGCATCGAAAAAGTCCATTACGCCGGCCTCAAGAGCCATCCGCAGCACGAACTGGCTTTGCGTCAGCAGAAGGGTTTCGGCGCCGTGGTGAGTTTCGAGGTCAAAGGTGGCAAAGAGGGCGCCTGGCGCTTTATCGACGCGACCCGTCTGATTTCGATCACCGCCAACCTGGGCGACAGCAAGACCACCATCACGCACCCGAGCACCACCTCCCACGGCCGTCTGGCGCCGCAAGAGCGTGAAGCGGCGGGCATTCGTGACAGCCTGATCCGCATCGCGGTCGGCCTGGAAGATGTGGCAGACCTGCAAGCCGATCTGGCGCGCGGGTTGGCTGCCTTGTGATCGAGTTGTCGACGCCGCGCACCGGCACCCATGGCCGCGTTGCACTGGTCACCGGTGCCGCACGCGGCATCGGGCTGGGGATTGCGGCGTGGCTGATCAGCGAAGGCTGGCAGGTGGTGCTGACCGATCTGGATCGAGAGCGCGGTTCGAAAGTGGCGAAGGTGCTGGGCGAAAATGCCTGGTTCATTGCCATGGACGTCTCGAACGAGGGGCAAGTGGCGTTGGGCGTCGCCGAAGTGCTGGGTCAGTTCGGGCGTCTCGATGCCTTGGTGTGCAACGCGGCGGTGGCCGACCCGCACAATATCACCCTGGAAAGCCTCGATCTGGCTTACTGGAATCGGGTGCTGGCGGTCAATCTCAGCGGGCCGATGCTGTTGGCCAAGCACTGTGCGCCGTATCTGCGCGCTCACAGCGGTGCGATCGTCAACCTGGCCTCGACCCGTGCCGGACAGTCAGAGCCTGATACAGAGGCGTACGCTGCGAGCAAGGGCGGTCTGTTGGCCCTGACTCACGCGCTGGCCATCAGCCTGGGGCCGGAAATTCGCGTCAACGCGGTCAGTCCTGGCTGGATCGATGCGCGAGACCCGGCGGCACGCCGTGCCGAACCCCTGACCGATGCCGACCATGCCCAGCATCCGGCGGGCAGGGTAGGGACCGTCGAAGACGTCGCGGCGATGGTGGCGTGGCTGCTGTCGAAGAATGCCGGTTTCGTCACAGGTCAGGAGTTTGTGGTGGATGGCGGCATGACCAAGAAGATGATTTACAGCGAGTAGTCGGACAGGGGGCGTTCTCCAGCAGTGGTGTTGAATGTACCGCCGTCATCGCGAGCAGGCTCGCTCCCACATAGGAACTGCGATTCATTGTGGGAGCGAGCCTGCTCGCGAAGGCGGTCTCACGGTTTGCGGCTCAGGTGTGGATTGCAACGATTTTGTCTTTTTCAGAAAAACTTCAATCCTGCTATTGACTTAGGTTCGCTACCTGCGTAAATTTCGCGGCCTCGGAGATGCAAACGGGTGATTAGCTCAGCTGGGAGAGCGTCTGCCTTACAAGCAGAATGTCGGCGGTTCGATCCCGTCATCACCCACCACTTCCGAGAGTCTTGCGAAAGCAAGATGGAAGCTTTTAAAAGCCTCCACCGACGCGCAGCGGTAGTTCAGTCGGTTAGAATACCGGCCTGTCACGCCGGGGGTCGCGGGTTCGAGTCCCGTCCGCTGCGCCATATTTTCCGGATCAGATTTATCTGGTGCGAGATTGAAAAGCTTCTGAGTTTTCAATCAGACGAGTTACTTGGGCGAAAGTCCAAAGCGATACGCAGCGGTAGTTCAGTCGGTTAGAATACCGGCCTGTCACGCCGGGGGTCGCGGGTTCGAGTCCCGTCCGCTGCGCCATATCTGCCTCAAGGCCCACTGAACGCCTTGGAGCTACGAAGAAAGCCGTTGGCTGTCTTCGAGTCGATAGCAAAGACCCTGGTCGAAAGACCGGGGTTTTTTGTGTCTGCGATTTGGCTTTTCCTCCTTCATACCCTGCCAATCCAACCTTTCTGCTCAGACGATGCATAAAGGGCTTCCTTCACACGCCTGACATTAATTAGAATCACTCTCATTTACGATAACTCCTTGGCCCAGGGCTTTATGAAATGAGCGATGCAGCGATGCCGGAGGAGCAAACCTTCCACGATGTGTACCGCGACCATCGCGGCTGGCTCGAAAGCTGGTTGAGACGACGCATGAGCAATGGCCATGATGCAGCGGACCTGAGCCAGGATACGTTCGTGCGCTTGCTCGCCAGCTCCCAGCACATTGCTGACCTTCAAGAACCCCGCGCCTACCTGGCGACCGTGGGCAAACGGCTGCTGACCAACTTCTACAAGCGCCGAAGCCTCGAGCAGGCTTACCTCAATGCCTTGGCGCTGTTGCCTGAAGACTGCGTGCCATCCCCCGAGCAACGCTGGATCCTGCTGGAAACCCTGCAAGCCCTCGACGAATTGCTCGATGGATTGCCGGCCCCGGTGCGACGAGCGTTTCTCTGGAGCCAACTGGAAGGCCTGGGCTATCAGGAAATTGCCGAGCGCCTGCAAGTCTCTGAACGCACGATCAAGCGCTACATGGCGCAAGCCTTCGAACACTGCCTGCTGGTGGACCTGTGATCGGTTCAGCCCCTTCGGCCGACGCCCGCCAAGTCATACGGGCTGCCGCCCAGTGGCTGGCGCTCATGGAGTCGGGCACCGCCAATGAGCGCGACCGAGCGGAATTGCAGAGCTGGCGGGAAAGCCATTCCAGCCACGAGCAGGCCTGGCAGAAAGCGCAACTCTTGCGTCAACGCTTTGCCGACCTGCCTTCAGCATTGGCGATGGCCAGTCTGGATCGGCAGCAGCCGAGCCGGCGTACGGTACTCAAGCGCGCCGTCGGAGCGGTGGCGTTGGTGCCGGCTGCCTGGCTGATCAGTCGGCAATTGCCTCTGGATGTCTGGAGAGCCGATCTGCGCACGGCGACCGGGGAGGGCAAGAAGGTTCAGTTGGCCGATGGCAGCTCGCTGCAATTGAACACAGCCAGTGCCGTCGATATCGATCTGAGCAACAGGCTACTGAAGCTCGTGGAAGGCGAAATAGCCCTGAAAGTCCCCGGCACTTCGCCGCTGACGATCCAGACGCACTTCGGCCAGGTGGTCGTCAGTCAAAGCGAAGTCTGTGTTCGTCAGTGGCAGACGGGTTGCCGGGTGTCGGTGCTGAACGGCGCGGTGCAGTTGCAGCCTTTGCACGGACCGGTCTTTTCGTTGCGCGCAGGCCAGCAAGTCAGCCTTCAAGCGGCGGGGGCTGGCGCGGTAGAGTCCTTCGACGTGCTCGCCCCAGGCTGGCGCGACGGTGTGTTGATGGCGCAGAACCAGCCGCTGGGGGATTTCCTGCGCGAACTCAGCACCTATCGCCCGGGCGTGTTGCGCTGGGAGCCGGAACTGGAATCCCTGCGCGTCACCGGCAGTTTTCGCCTGGAAGACACCGACCGTATCCTCGCGCTGCTGGCGGCCAGCCTGCCGTTGGAGGTGCATTCACGTACGCGTTATTGGGTAACGCTGTTGCCGCGCAAAAATAGTGTTTGAAGCGTGTCCCCTTTTTTCGCCTCGCTTGTCATTCAAGGCAAGTGAACGAGATAAGAGAGCTTCTTCAATGCCCGCAGTGTTCCCGTCCAGTCCGCGTTTGGCTTCATCCCGCCTGCGCCCGTTAATGCACTTGAGCCTGTTACTGAGCCTCAGTGCCTGTCCGTTGTTCATCACTGCCGGTTGGGCCGAAGACGCGCCTCGACGCAGTTATCAGGTGCCGGCCGGCAGCCTCAGCGCAGCACTGACCCGTTTCGCCGGTCTGGCGGGCGTCAACCTCTCGGTTGACCCGGCGCTGGTGAGCGGTCGCAACAGCCCCGGTCTGTCCGGCGAGTACGCCGTGGAGGAGGGCTTTGCCCGGCTGTTGCAGGGTTCCGGCCTGCAACTGCAGCCAGTGGGCGAACAGGCCTACATCCTGACCCCGGCGCCAGAAGGCAGCGGCCTGCAACTGGGTGCCACTTCGATTCTCGGCTCCATCGACCCGGTGGACGGCGATCCGTATGCCGGCGGCCAGGTCGCGCGCCGCGGTTCGCAGGGCTTGCTGGGCTCCAAAGATTTCATGGAAACGCCGTTCAGCATGACCACCTACACCAGTGAGGTGGTCAAGAATCAGCAGGCGCGGACCTTGGGCGACCTTATCGCCAACGATCCGTCGGTTCGCGCCACCAACCCGGCGGGTGGGCGCTACGAGCAGTTCACCATTCGCGGGCTCAGCCTGTTCAACAGTGATGTGGCCTACAACGGTCTCTACGGCGTCCTGCCGACCTACACGATCGACATGGAAATGGCCGACCGCGTCGACGTTCTCAAAGGTCCAAGCCAGTTGATCAACGGCATCTCGCCGCGGGGCAGCGTAGGCGGCGGCATCAACGTGGTGCCCAAGCGCGCCACCGACAAACCGATTACTTCGTTCACCGGCAGCTACGCGTCCGACAACCAGGTTGGCGGTGCCGTGGATGTCGGCCGGCGTTTTGGTGAAGACAACAAATTCGGCATCCGCTTCAACGGCGTGAAGCAGTCTGGCGACACCGAATGGGATCAGCAGAATGTCGACCGCGAAATGGCCGTCCTCGGGCTGGATTTTCGCGGTGAACGCCTGCGTCTCTCAACAGATATCGGGCGCACCGAGCGTGACACCGACGCCCCGCAGGAGCGCGTGCAGGTCAACGCCAACGCGCAGGTGCCGCATGCCAGCGATGTGCGCCACAACTACGCGCAGCCGTGGAGCAAGGCGAGCACCAACGACACCTTCGGTACCGTGAACGGTGAATTCGATGTCAGCGATTCCGTCATGCTGTATGGCGGTGTCGGCGCGCGCAAAAGCAACCATGACTTCCTGCGGCATGCCGTTGCAGTCACCAACGACCGGGGCGATTTCAGTGTTCAGCCACGTGATTTCACCCGTGATGAAAATGTGCGGACGGCCACCGCAGGGGTGCGTAACTGGTTTCATACCGGCCCGGTGAGCCACGAGGTCAATCTGGCCGCCAGCTACTTCTACATGGATTTCGAGAATGGCGGCGCGCGTTACGCGGCGGCCCCCAGCAACCTCTACAACCCGGTGGAAACCCCCACGCCGATCAGGCCGACGCGACAAGACCCGAAGGTCTACACCGAAAACCGCTTCAGCGGCGTGGCGTTGTCCGACACCCTGGGCTTCTTTGATGATCGGCTGCTGCTGACTCTCGGTGCGCGCTGGCAGCGGGTGAAGGTTGACGACTGGTCGGATAACGTCAAAGGCGACACCGCCTACGATGAGGAAAAGGTTTCGCCGTCGGGCGGCATCCTGTTCAAAGCCACTGACAAGCTGTCGCTGTACGCCAACTACATGGAAGGCCTGAGCCAGGGCAAAATCGCGCCGTCGACCTCGGTGAACGAGGACGAAATCTTCCCGCCGTTCATCAGTCGCCAGGTCGAGGTTGGCGCCAAGTACGACGCTGGCGCGTTCGCCGTGACCGCCGCAGTGTTCCGGATCAAGCAACCAGCCTACGAGACCAACGCCACAACGCGCGTGTTCGGCCCGAACGGCAAGCGTGAGAACACCGGGGTGGAGCTGAGTGTATTCGGCGAACCGCTCGATGGTTTCCGCCTGCTCGGCGGTGTCATGTACATCGACAGCGAGTTGACCAACACCGCCAATGGCACCTTCGACGGCAACCGCGCGCCAGCCACGCCGAAATATAACGTCAACCTCGGCGCCGAGTGGGACGTGCCGACCGTACAGGGTCTGACCCTGACCAGCCGCGGCATCTATTCCAGCTCGCAATACCTGGATCAATCCAACAACAAGGAAATCGATTCCTGGGAGCGTTTCGACGTGGGCGCACGCTACGCGTTCAAGGTCGAGGAAAAGAACATCACATTGCGTGCCAATATCGAGAACGTGGCGGACAAACGGTACTGGAGTTCGGCCGGTGCCTCGGATGACAGCGAGCCGGGTTTGACGCTGTCGACGCCGCGCACCTACCTTCTTTCGGCCACCTTCGATTTTTAAGCGGTGAGTACATTGTGGCGAGGGAGCTTGCTCCCGCTGGACTGGGCAGCAGTCCCCAAAGGGGTGGCTTCGCCCCCCGACGGGAGCAAGCTCCCTCGCCACAGATTAAGTGTCAGATTCAGCCCTGCAAATACACCGCATGGGTATGGGTGTACTCGTAGAGCCCATGCTTGCCATCCGCACCGCCAATCCCGGATTTACGCACCCCGGCATGGAAGCCCTGCATGGCTTCAAAGTTCTCCCGGTTGACGTAGGTTTCGCCAAAATCCAGCTCGCGCATCGCCTGCATGGTTTTGTTCAGGTCACGGGTGTAGATCGATGAGGTCAGGCCGTAGTCGCAGTCGTTGGCCAGGGCGATGGCTTCGTCGAGGTCATCGATGATCTGGATCGGCAGCACCGGGCCAAAAATCTCTTCACGCATGATTTCCATATCGGCGCTGCAACCTGCCAGCACCGTTGGCTGGAAGTGAAAGCCGTTCGGCAAATCGGCTATCTGCCCACCACTGATCAAACTCGCGCCTTGACTCAACGCCGTGCGGACTTTGCGGTTGACGCTGTCCAGGCCCTGACGGTTGATCAGCGGGCCCATTTCCACGTCCGGCCGGGCAATCGGGTCGCCGTAACGGGTCGCGCTCATCGCCGCAGAAATGCGTTCGATAAACTGATCGGCGACCTTGCGCTCGACGTACACCCGCTCGGCGCAATTGCACACCTGGCCGCTGTTGATAATCCGCGAATCGCGGATGGCTTTCACCGCCAGGTCGAGGTCGGCATCCGCCAGCACAATGGCCGGCGCCTTGCCGCCCAGTTCCAGGTTGAGCTTGGTGATGTTCGGCGCAGCGGCGGCCATGATTCGCGAGCCGGTGTCGACGCTGCCGGTGAAGCTGATCATGTCCACGCCCTTGTGCGCGCTGAGCGCCGCGCCCACTCGACCGTCGCCGCAGACCACATTGAACACGCCGGCCGGCAGGTCGGTTTCGGCCACGAGCCGGGCGAATTCGAAGCAGTTGTTCGGGGTTTCTTCGCTGGGTTTGATCACGATGGTGTTGCCGGTCAGCAGCGCCGGCGCCATCTTGCGAGCGATCAGGAAAAACGGGAAATTCCACGGCAGAATCCCGGCGACCACGCCCAGCGGTTTGCGGAACAGAAAGATGTTTTCGTTCTGCCGATCGCTGGTGATGATCTCGCCTTCGATGCGCCGGGCCCACTCGGCCATGTAGTCGAGGTAATCGGCGGTGAAATTGACCTCGACCTCCGCCAGACCGCTGATCTTGCCTTGTTCCAGAGTGATGGTGCGCGCCAGATGCTGGACATTTTCCCGCAGCCTGGCGGCGATCCGGCGCAGATGCCCGGCGCGTTCAATCGCCGGTTTGCGCGACCAGTCTTTTTGCGCAGCACGCGCGGCGGCGAGGGCGCGGTCGACGTCTTCGGCCGTCGAGGCCGGGACTTTCGACAGCACGACGCCGGTGGCCGGGTTGATCACATCGAGATGGGCAGCACTGGCCACAAACTGGCCGTTGATGAAATTTTCGTAGACAGGCACGGACGACATGGGACGACTCCTTGGCTGATCAATAGGTGCGCGACGGCGCGTGCTCGGTGGCCGGTGTGCGGTAGCGCGCGAGGGTGGCCATGGCGCTTTGGCGCAGCAGGCTGATGTCGATGGCCACCGCAATGAACTGGCAGCCCCAGCTCTGATAGCGGCGCGCGTCCTCTTCGTTTGGCGCGAGAATGCCGCAGGCCTTGCCGGCCGCGAGGGTTGCTTGCACCGCGTATCGGATGTGTTCCTGGACTTCAGGATGACCCGGGTTTCCGGCATGGCCGAGACCGATGGACAAATCCGCCGGGCCGATAAACACCGCGTCAACGCCTTCCACGGCGGCGATCGCTTCAACGTTTTCCACACCCGTGCGCGATTCCACCTGCACGATCAGGCACAACTGCTCATGGGCGGTGTTCAGGTAGTCCGGCACGCCATCCCAGCGCGTGGCGCGGGTCAGGCCGCCGCCCACGCCGCGAATGCCATGCGGCGGATAGCGCATGGCGCGCACCAGCGCGGCGGCTTGCTCGGCGGTTTCGACCATTGGGATCATCAGGGTCTGCGCGCCGATATCCAGCAGTTGCTTGATCAGGTTGGCATCGCCCGTCACCGCACGCACGACGGGCGCAGTGGAGTAGGGCGCGACCGCCTGCAATTGCGCGAGTACACCGGGCACCGTGTTGGGCGCGTGTTCACCGTCGATCAGCATCCAGTCGTAGCCGGTGGTAGCGACGATCTCGGCGGCGTAGCCGGTGGCGAAACCGGCCCATATGCCGTATTGGGTCGCCGGATTTTTCAGCGCAGCCTTGAAAGCGTTGTGAGGCATGTTCATGACGGGTTCCTTTCTCAGCGGTTATACGGCCGATGCAGTTGGCATTCCGGGTTGAGCGTCACGCCGAAACCTGGCTGGTCGAGTGCCGACAGGCGCATGCGACCGTTCACCGGCACCGGTTCTCCGAGCAATTGCGGATGGAACATCGGCACCACTTCATCCGCTTTCGGCGCCATCATCAGGAATTCGGCGAACGGGCTGTTATGCCGGGTGGCGACGAAGTGGTAGCTGTAGACCGACGAGCCATGGGGAATGACCAGGGCGTTATGCGCGTCGGCCAAGGCGGAGATTTTCACCAGCTCGGTAATGCCGCCGCACCAGCCAACGTCCGGCTGGATGATGTCGCAGCAGCCCATTTCCAGGAGCATGCGGAAACCCCAGCGGGTCGCTTCGTGTTCGCCGGTGGTCACCAGCATGCCTTTGGGCACATTGTTGCGCAGGGCCGCGTAACCCCAGTAATCGTCCGGCGGCAGGGCTTCTTCGATCCACTTCAAGCCGTATTCGTGAGCACCGACCGCCAGTTTGGTGGCGTAGTTGAGGTCCAGGCTCATCCAGCAATCGAGCATCAGCCAGAAGTCCGGGCCAACCCGCTCGCGCATGGTCGCCAGTTCTTCGAGGTTCTTGCGCAGGCCTTCCTCGCCTTCGGCCGGGCCGTGGTGCAACGGCATCTTGCCGCCGATGAAACCCATTTTCTGCGCCAGATCCGGACGGGCGCCGGTGGCGTAGAACTGCAATTCGTCGCGCACCGCACCGCCGAGCAATTGGTGCACTGGCTCTTTGCGGATCTTGCCGAGCAAATCCCACAGCGCCAGATCAACGCCGGAGATGGTGTTGATGACGATGCCTTTGCGCCCGTAATACAGGGTCGATTGGTACATCTGGTCCCAGATTTTTTCGATGTCGGTGACCCGTGCGCCTTCGAGGAAACGCGCCAGGTGTTTCTCGACGATGTAAGCGGCAGGCTCGCCACCAGTGGTCACGGCAAAACCGACCGTGCCGTCGCTGGCTTCGATCTCGACCACCAGGGTCCCGAGCACGTTGATGCCGAAGGTGCGGCGGCTCTGGCGGTACTCGGGGTACTTGCTCATCGGCGTGGCAATGTGATCGTCGATCCAGTGGCCGTCCGCCTGATCGTGATAATCCGCGCCGCCGCCTCGCAGGGTGAAGGCGCGGACGTGTTTGATGGTTGGAATGCCCATGGTGTGACTCCTCAGGTTTAAACGGTGGCCGGTTTGTTGGAAGGCTTCTGGACCGGTGAGCGGATACCCAGGACCAGCAACGCGGCGATGACAGTGGTGCCGGCCAGCACGTACAAACCGGCGGCCGGGGAATGGAAGGCGCCTTCGGCCCAGTTCTTCAGCACCGGGGCAATGAAACCGCCGAGGGCACCGAACGAGTTGATCAAGGCGATCCCGGCCGCTGCGGCGCTGCCGGCGAGATAACTGGAAGGGAAGGTCCAGAACACCGGTTGCACGGCGATGAAGCCGGAGGCTGCAAAGCACAGGGCGACGATGCCAAGGAACGGGCTGGCGAAGGTCACCGAGCAGGCAATGCCGGCCGCCGACATCAGCAAGGTCAGGCAGGCAGTGCGGCGTCGTTCGCCGGTGCGGTCGCTGTAGCCAGGGATCAGGTACGCGGCGACGATTGCGCAGATCCACGGAATGGCCGTGACCAGCCCGACCATTAGCCCAACCTTGGTGCCCAGCAACCCGCCGACTTGAGTAGGCAGATAGAAAACCACGCCATACACGCTGGCCTGAATCAGCAGGTAAATCAGGCACAGGTACAGCACCGAGGGTTGGCACAACACGTTGAGCAAACTGCGGCCATGATTCTGTTTATGGCTGTCTTCCAGATCGATCACAGCCTGCACTTGCTGGCGTTCCTCGACGGTCAGCCATTTGGCGTCGGCTGGGCGATTGTCCAGGTACCAATAGGCCCAGACGCCCACCGCCGTGGCCATCAGGCCTTCAACCGCGAACAGCCATTGCCAGCCGTGGACACCGGCAAATCCGTCCAGCTCCAGCAACAATCCGGATAACGGGCTGCCGAAGATGAACGCCAGCGGTGCACCGAAGTAGAAGAAGCCCATGGCCTTGCCGCGCGCGGCGCTCGGGAACCAGTAGGTGAGGTAAAGGATGACGCCAGGGAAGAATCCGGCTTCGGCCACGCCCAGCAAAAAGCGCAGGATGTAGAAGCTGGTTTCGGTGTGGGCGAAGACCATGGCGGCGGAGACCAGGCCCCAGGTGACCATGATCCGGCACATCCACAGACGGGCGCCGACACGGTGCAGGATCAGATTGCTCGGCACTTCCAACAGCGCATAACCGACGAAAAACACTCCAGCGCCAAAGGCGAAGGCGGCGTCGCTGATATTGGTGTCGGCTTGAAAGGCTTGCTTGGCGAACCCGACGTTGGCACGGTCGAGGAAGGCCATGATGTACATCAACAGCAGGAAGGGGAGCAGCCGCCAGGAAATTTTGGCGAGCAGAGGCGCGGGTAGAGTCTTCATCGCAGTTTTCCTTTGGTAGGGCATTTGTTCTTATGGGAAAGACTGTACGGCCGTGGATCGATGCGTTACAAATCGAATCTAGCTCACAACTGATACCTTAAGGGTATCGATAACACAGGCCCGCCATGACCACGCCGATCATCTCCCGCAGCCTGCTCAATCGTCTGCGCTACAAGCATTTGCACATGCTGGTGACGCTCAGCAGCAGTCAGAACCTGCACCGCGCCTCGCAAAGCCTGAACATGTCGCAACCGGCGGCGACCCGGATGCTGCATGAGATTGAAGACATGTTCGGCTGCGACCTGTTCGAGCGCCTGCCCCGCGGGATGCGGCCAACGGCGCTGGGCAGTGAGTTGATTCGCTTCGCCGAATCCGCCCTCAGCGGCCTCGACCGCTGCGCCGAAGACCTGATCGCGCGGCAGCAGGGCGGTTACGGTTATCTGTCCATCGGCACCATCATGGGCGCTGCGCCGGACCTGGTGATGGATTCGATTGCCGAGATCAAGGCGCTCAATCCGCAGTTGCGCATTCGCATCATGGGCGACACCAGCGACCAGGTAATCCAGCTCCTGGAACAGGGCCGCATCGACCTCGCCATCGCCCGTCGCAATGCCGCCACCGACAGCGAGCATTACGAGTTCGAACAGCTGGGTAACGAACGGTTGCTGGTCGTGGTTCATGCCGGACATCCTTTGGTGCAACGGGAAAAACTCGAACTTTCGGAACTGGTCAGCGGCTGGCCGTGGATCCTGCAGCCGGAAACCAGTCCGGCGCGTATTGGACTGGATCAGGCCTTGCAGCGCCTGGCCTTGCCGACGCCCGCGGACATCATCGAATGCAGCTCGGTGTATTCGATGCAGCAGCTGATTCAACTGACCGACGCCATCATGGTGCTCTCGGAAACCGCGTTGCGCGACTACCTGAAAATGGGTCTGGTGGTGGCGCTGCCGGTGGAGCTGGACGTGCAACTGGCGCCGTTCGGATTGCTGCTGCGCAAGGGCGAACACATCAGCCGGGAGTTGGGTTTGTTTATCGATCTGCTGCGCCGGAAAGCGGCAGTTTTTTGATTGTTCGGTCAGATTTCTGTAACCAGTTGTTTTCTATAAGCGCATAAATCTATAAAGTTAACCTTTCGGTCAGCTTTGCACTGTCAACACAGCCCTTTGCTTCGTCAAAAAGGGCTTCTGCAAGACTCGAGATCCCCAGAACATAACCAGAAGGGCGGACCCATAACCGCCCAGAGGATGATCCATGTCCAACCGTGAAATATCCCGGCGCTCGTTCCTTCAGGGCGGGCTGGTGGCGGGTGTGAGCGTGACGCTCACGCCGCTCAGCAGTCAGGCGCTGGCGGCCTTGATGGAAAACAGCGTGACCGTGCCGTCCGAGCAATGGCTCGGCAACAACGGCAAGGCGCGCTCGCGTAACGATGCCTTGTCCAAGGTCTGTGGCAGCAAAGTCTTTGCCCGCGACATCCGCGCCAAGGACATGCCGGGCTGGCCGCAGCAGCAAGGCCACGCCATGCTGCTGAAAACCACCAAGGCCGATCGCATCTACGCCGGTCATGACCTGTCGTGGCTCGGCGACGAGTTGCAGCCGGACCGCATCGTCACCGCCGCCGACCTGGACAAGGACGGCATCGCTTTCCCGGAAGAGCACGCGCCGGATCCGCTTCTGCCGGAAGGCAAGGTGCCGATGTTTATCGGGCACCCGGTGGCGATCCTGATCTGGAGCGACTTCGAGCGTTTCCGTCAGGCCAAGGCCAAGCTCAAGTTCAATGACAAAGCGATTCGTTACGGCGACAAAGTGCCGTTCTACGAAGGCGATCCCTACGGCAGCTTCCGCTACGTGCGCGTCGGCGGTGCTACCTCGGCGGACGAAGACGAATTCGCCAGCCTCAAGGATTCGATCCTGTTCCCGATGCTGAAAAACCGTCGCCCGGTGTGGAATTCCCAGCCGGACCTGCACGGCAACCTGACCGAGCGCGGGCTGTTTTACGCCGAGCGCATGAAGCAGCAGATCGACACGCCGCCCGACAACTGGCTGGTGTTCGATGAGCGCTACAAAACCCCGTCGATTGAACCGGCTGCCATGGAGCCGGACAACGGCAACGGTTGGTACGACCCTGCGACCAAGACCCTGCATTTTGTCGTGGCCACCCAGTGCCCGCTGGAGACCGCGACCGAAACCGCGAAGATGATCGCTCCGTCGCGTTTCGGCCTGGCCAACCTGAACATGCACCCGGGTTACACCGTCGGTTACGGCTCCAAAGACCACAACATCTTCGTCTACTACGCGGCGCTTGCGGCGTTGTACGGCGCCGGTGTGCCGGTGCGTCTGGCCAACGATCGCTACGAGCAATTCCAAAGCGGCATCAAGCGTCACCCGTTCGATATCCGCTATCAATTGGCGGTGGACAAGACCGATCACAGCTTCAAGATTTTCCGCGCCGAGATGAACGTCGACGGCGGTGGGCGCATCAACTACAGCCCATCGGTGGCGGCGGTTGGCGCCACGGCGGCGCAGTCGATCTACTACATGCCGCAGAACGATCTGCAGGTCACCGCCTATCATTCCCGCGCCGTTGAGGCCGGGTCGATGCGTGGTTATGGAACCCTGCAGAGCATGGCCTCCACCGAGATGATGGTCGACGAAATCGCCGATCGCCTCGGCATCGACGCCATCGACCTGCGCAAGAAAAACGCCATGGTCTCGGGCATGAAAAACACCCAGGGCGCGGTGCCGGCGGGTGCATTACGCCTGCACGAGATTCTCGATAAAGCGGCTGTCCACGAAGTCTGGAAGAACCGCGACGCGATCAAGAAACAGCGCGAAGCCCAGGACCCGGATAACTGGTACGGCGTCGGTTTTGCCATCTGCCAGAAAGACTTCGGCACCGGTTCCGAAGCGCCGATGGCCAGTATCGAATTCACCGCTGATGGGCACATCACCCTGCGCCACATCGGTATCGAAATCGGCACTGGCATGTCCACCTCGCAAGCCTTGGTCGTGGCGGATTTTCTTGGCGTCCCGGCGACTGAAGTGAAGACCGGCGAGACCGAATGGAAAGAGTTGCAGCTGATCACCGGCGGCAACCCTTACATCATGAGCCAGGCCGAGCAGGACAATTTCCTGCGCAATCCGCGCTGGGTCGGCAAGCTCGCCTCGGCCTCGTCGGCGACCAACTCTGCCTACTACTTCAGCCACGCCACCCGTGAAGCAGCGCGCGTGCTGTTCAACCACGGTTTGTGGCCGGCGGCGTTGCAGATCTGGGGCCAAGGCCCTTACGGCGGCCAGGCCAACCCGTATGTGGTGCGCCGCGAAGACGCGCATTGGGTCGATGGCCGACTCACCGCCAACGGCATGCAGCCATTGAGCTTCGAACAGCTGGCTAAACATGCCCACGAAAAAGGCCTGGTGACCGGCGCGACGGTGCACGGTTTCAACCGTTGGAGCTGGGCCGAGGCCGAGTTCAGCATCGACGGCGTGCGCGAGCGTCTGCCGCTCGATGGTCTGGCGGTGAAGTACGGCGACGGCGCTCCGAGCGTGAAAAAGACGCAGATGAACAGCGCTGGTTTCCACCTGCTCGACCGCCAGAATATCCATTACCCGGACACTCAGCTGAACAACGCGGCGGTGACTTATTACAGCCCGGTCGCGACGCTGGTGGAATTGAAAGTGAACAAGGGGTCGGCCGAGGTTCAGGTGCTCAATCATCACTCGTGGGTCGAGTGCGGTCGGGTGCTGGTGGAAGAACTGGTCAAGGGTCAGCTCGAAGGCGGGATCGCCATGGGCATCGGTCATGCGTTGATGGAAGAGATGCCGCTGTACGAAGGCGGGCCGGGGGAGGGTGACTGGAACTTCAACCGTTACCGCTTGCCGATGGCCCGCCACGTTGCGGTCTGGAAACAGACGGCCGAGATCCTGCCGCCGCTGTCGCCGAGCGATCCCTCCAAGGGCATCGCCGAAGTGGTGATGATCCCGGTGGTCGGCGCCATCGGTAACGCCGTGGCGCACGCCATCGGCAAACGGGTCCGCGACCTGCCCATCACTTCTGCACGCATCAAGGAGGCCCTCAATGGCTAACCGTCCGCTTCAACTGACCCTCAACGGTCAATCCGTCGGCCCGGTGGACATCCCTGATGACCTGCCGATGATCGATTACCTGCACGAATACAAAAACCTCACCGGCTCGCGCCTCGGCTGCGGCCAGGGCATCTGCCATGCCTGCGTAGTGATCGTCGACAACCCGGACGGCACCAGCGAAGAAGTGCGCACCTGCATCACCGGCGCGCACTATTTCGAAGGCAAAAAGGTGCGGACCATCGAGGGCCACGCGACCCGCGACGAGCAGGGCAAGGTCACCGAGCTGAATCCGATTCAGCAGCGCTTCGTCGATGAATTCGCCTTCCAGTGCAGCTACTGCGCACCGGGTTTTGTGAATGCCGCGACGGTGTTGGTGGAGAAGCTGCAGCGTCAGCCCATCGTCAAAAGCCAGCTGGAAAAAGTCATCGAGGACAGCCTCGGCCACCACATCTGTCGCTGCACCGGCTACGTGCGTTATTACAGCGCCACGCGCAACGTGCTGACCGATCTCGGTCTGGTCAAGGAGGGTTAAGCATGAAGCATTTAATATCCCGCCTGACGCTGGCGGTCGGCCTGACCGTGCCGGTATTTCTGGCTCATGCCGATGATCAGGTTGTTCGCGGTGCCTATCTCGCCCGTGCCGCCGATTGCATGGCCTGCCACACCGCGCCGGGTGGCGCGCCGTACGCGGGCGGTCTGCCGATCGTCTCGCCGTTCGGTACGATCTACGGCACCAACATCACCCCGAGCAAAGAGCACGGCATCGGTTTGTACAACGATGACGAATTCTTCGCCGCGCTTACCGAAGGCAAGCGTCGCGATGGCGCGAACCTGTATCCGGCAATGCCGTACACCTCGTATCACCTGATGCCGCGCGCAGACTCCGACGCGATTCATGCTTACCTGAAAACCGTCGAGCCGATCGAGCGTGCAGCACCGGTCACGAGCCTGAGCTTTCCGTTCAACGTGCGTCTGGGCTTGATGGGCTGGAACATGCTCTACGGCAAGGACGTGAAACTGGAACCCGCCGAAGGCAAAAGCGAAGCCTGGAAACGCGGCCAATACATGGTCGACGTGCTCGGTCACTGCGGCGAATGCCACACCCCACGCGGGTTGCCCGGCGCAATGCAGCAGGACAAACGCATGACCGGAGGCCTGCTCAACGGCTATCTGGCGCCAAGCTTACTGGCTAACGACTTGGCCGCGCGCGGCTGGAATCATCAGGACCTGAGCTCGTTCCTCAAGCACGGCATGAGCGCCCAGGGCACGATGTTCAACGAGATGTTCCCGGTGTTCCACAACAGCACACAGGGCCTCAATGACCCGGACCTGGCGGCGATGGCGACCTTCCTGCTCGGCGATCAACCACCGGCGGCGAAAGTGTTGACCGATGTGCCTCTGGACAAGCTTAGTGCCAGCGCCCAACGCGGTCGTCAGGATTACCTGAACGTCTGCGCCGGTTGTCACGCGGTCGGCGGCGAAGGCAAACCGCACATCGCCGTGGCCATGCGTGGTAACACCACGCTGCGCCTGGAAGATCCGCGCAACCTGGTGCGGGTGATCGATGACGGCATTGGTGAGCAGAAATTTGCCGGGTTCGAACACATGCAACCGATGCCGGGGTTTGCCGAGAAGCTCAGCCACGAGCAACTCACCGATCTGCTGAACTACTTGCGTCAGGGTTGGGGTGGTCAGTCGGGTGATCTGGCGGTAAGCGACGTGCAGACGTTGCGGGCCGATGCGCCGCCGCTCGAGCACAAGGCGCACTGACATGCAGCATCTCGATCTGCAAGTGGTGCGACGGGCGCTGGAATGGTCGATGGCTGGCCAGCGTATCTGGCTGTGCACGGTGCTCGCCACTTATGGCTCGGCGCCGCGTGCGCCGGGCTCGTTGCTGGTGGTGAACACCGACGGACAATGGATCGGTTCGCTGTCCGGCGGCTGCGTCGAGGAAGACTTTCTCGAACGTGTCGCCGAGGGTGCGTTTGTTGAGGCGGTCAGCGTCGTTCGTTATGGCGAAGGCGATGATCCGCGTTCTCGCGTGAGTCTGCCCTGCGGCGGTGTGCTTGATGTGCTGGTGGAGACGCTTGAGCCCGAGTGCGAGGTTCAGGCTCATCTGCGGGAGCTGGAGTCGGCGTTACTGGGCCAGCGGCGGCTGATCCGCGAGATCGATCTGGCCAGCGGTGCGCGCAGTCTGTTCACTGATCGTGAACAGGGTGTGCGTATCGAACGTGAGATTGACCGGGTACGCGTGCGGATCGGCGCAGCTCAGCGTTTGTTGTTGGCGGGGTATTCCAGCGTCGCCCAGGCGTGTGCAGAGTTTGCGGTTGGCCTGGGGTTCGAGGTGATTCTCTGTGATCCGCGCGACGAAGTGCTGGAAGGCGTCGTGCTGGACAACGTCGAGATTCGTCGACAATTGCCGTCGGTGTTCATTGCCGACGGCGGCTGCCACAGCGACACCGCGGTGGTGGCCCTGACTCACGACCCGCGCATCGACGACCTGGCGATGATGGAGGCGGTGCGCACCGAGGCGTTTTACATCGGTGTGATGGGCTCCATGCAGACCTCGCAAAAGCGCTTCGAGCGGTTGCGCAGGATTGGTGGGTTGGGAGACGCGGAAATGGCGCGGATCCATGCGCCCATCGGTTTGAACCTGGGCAGTAAAACCCCTGCGGAAATTGCCCTCGCCGTACTTGCTGACATCCTGCGAATCCGCAGCGGCATCGCGCGGGATCGACTCTAGACACCATGCCCCCTGTGGGAGCGAGCCTGCTCGCGATGGCGGACTGGCAGGCAGCATTAATGTTGAATGTGACGGCCTCATCGCGAGCAGGCTCACTCCCACAAGATATCGCGCTGTTGCTTAGTACCCGAACTTGTCCCGCAACCCGTAATACCACGCACCCAACGCAGCAAACGGTGTGCGCAGCAATTGTCCGCCGGGGAACGGGTAGTGCGGCAGGTCGGCAAACGCGTCGAACCTCTCGGCCTGGCCACGCAACGCTTCGGCCAGCACCTTGCCCGCCAGGTGCGTGTACGTCACGCCGTGGCCGCTGCAACCCTGGGAATAGTAGATGTTGTCGCCAATCCGTCCGACCTGAGGAAGACGCGACAGGGTCAGCAGGAAATTGCCGGTCCAGGCGTAATCAATCTTCACGTCCTTGAGCTGCGGGAACGCCTTGAGCATCTTCGGCCGAATGATCGCTTCGATGTTCGCCGGATCCCGCGCGCCATAAACAACCCCGCCACCGAAGACCAGGCGCTTGTCGCCGGTCAGCCGGTAGTAATCGAGCAGGTAATTGCAGTCCTCGACGCAGTAGTCCTGTGGCAGCAGGCGCTTGGCCAATTCATCGCCCAGAGGTTCGGTGGTGATCACCTGAGTCCCGCACGGCATCGACTTGGCCGCCAGCTCCGGCACCAGATTACCGAGATACGCATTGCCGGCCACGATGATGAACTTGGCCCTGACCTTGCCCTGTGGCGTATGCACCACCGGATTCGCGCCACGCTCGATGCGTACCGCTGGCGACTGCTCATAAATAGTGCCGCCCAGCGACTCGACCGCCGCCGCTTCGCCCAACGCTAGGTTCAGCGGATGTATGTGCCCGCCGCTCATGTCGAGCATGCCACCGACGTATTGATCGCAGGCCACCACTTCACGAATGCGCTTTTGGTCCAGTAACTCAAGTTGCGTATGACCAAAACGTTCCCACAGGCGTTTCTGCGATTCCAGATGCCCCATCTGCTTGACGGTTATAGCAGCGAACACACCGCCGTCCTTCAAGTCGCACTGGATATTATATTTGGCGACCCGCTCACGAATGATTCGCCCGCCCTCGAAGGCCATTTGCCCCAGCAACTGAGCTTGCTTGGGACCGACGCTGCGCTCGATCACATCAATGTCGCGGCTATAACTGTTAACGATTTGCCCGCCGTTACGGCCCGACGCACCAAAACCAACTTTGGCGGCTTCTAGCACCGTGACCTTGAAACCGTTCTCCAGCAGAAACAGGGCAGAGGACAGCCCTGTGTAACCGGCACCAATCACACAGACATCAGTCTCTACGTCATCCTGCAACGCTGGACGCGGCGGAACCGCATTGGCCGACGCGGCGTAATAGGATTCGGGGTAGGGGGTGTTCGCCATCCGGCTGCCTCTGTTTAATATATTTTACGAGTGCATCGATCCTACCCGAGTTAAAAATCGACCGCCAGCCACCGGAAAATCTTCTTAACCGCCGCGAAATTAAATATTTTGCATATTCATAGGGTTAGCGCGAAAAAAGGTGTTGACACCCCTCCGGAATTCCGTAGAATGCCGCCTCACAGCAGGCACGTAGCTCAGTTGGTTAGAGCACCACCTTGACATGGTGGGGGTCGTTGGTTCGAGTCCAATCGCGCCTACCAAACAAAATCCGCTCTGCTGGGCGGTCTAGAAGGGCTCACCGAAAGGTGGGCCCTTTTTTGTTGTCTGGGGTTTCATCAAAACGTTCACAAAATATAGGGTCCGTTCACAGTCGGCACTGTGAACGCCGTAAACGACCTCATTTTCTTCAGGCATGGCTTCGTTCCCGCCGCTGTAGCGGCTGACTTTGAAGGGGAGGGAGTAAATGCAACGAGCGTCACGGGCGGACGCTCGGGGGAGTGTTACAGGTTAACGGTTTGCGGGGTTCAGTACGGCATCGATTTTAATTGCAACTGCGTGATCGTCGAAGAAGTGAGGGCGAATCTCGTTGAGTAGCCGTTTCAGACTGTCATTCGCCAGTGACACATTTTTCAGTTCTTCCGATAAGGCCACCAGCGCGAGCCGGCGGCGCTTGGCTATACGAGATCTGACGGCAGAGGAAAATTCATTGTTTTCTTGTTGTGTTTGCATCCTGCAAAACTCCGTTTGAGTGCACATTCAGTGCGGCAGTATAGTTCCGATCACAAAAAACGAGGTCAATCAGTCGTCTTGGTATTCATACCGATGCCTCGTTGAGGTCTGCGCCAGGTCTCAAAGTCAGTCGGCAGTCAAGCCAGTCGCTGGTGCCTTCGATTTCGAGGGGGGGGCCAATGGCTTGCCGAAACCCCGTTCAGCCCCGGCTCGGGGCTTTCCCCCGGCAGATCTGCTGATCGAATCAATGAACCTTCGATGTCTGCTAAACGGCTGAATTTGAAGGGGATTAGTGCTGTCCTTTTCGGGGTGTGCTACAAAGCCCGCACATCTCAAGCCGTTGAAAGGACGCTCGCTGTGGGTCGATATCTTTTTTTTGTATTGTTGCTTCCGCTGGGCTCAGCTTCTGCGGTCGAGGCCGATCCAGCAATCAACGGTTTTTCCGATGAGCTTACTGACTGCGCCGGCTTCTATTTGATTTCCTCCAGGTCTGTTCGGGCGCAACCGGAATTGGCCGAGCAGAAAAAACAAGCAGCGGTCAGTGCTTTAGCTTTTGCCAAAGAGCTCATTAGTAAGGACATGATTCGAGTCAAAACGGAAAGGGCGGTCAAATCAATGCTTGAAGAAGTTAATGGTGACGCCGTGAAATGGTCGAATTTGATAAAGAAATATTCGGCTAAATGCGATGAGATCGTGGCTGATCCGGGGAAGCGAGCGGACTACTGGTTCAAAACGCCAGGTTGATCAATCGTGAATGCCTGCTCGCTCGATGATCCCTGGTGTCTGACGCGCGTTCCTGCCAGCCAGACTCATGACGCTCCTGGAAGGTGATTTCTGTGACGCGAAAACCAGCCATTCAGGCGTAAACTGGCGGTGCTACCTCACCAAAAGGAGCCGCATATGATCGCCGACCAAACAAACAAACAGCTATCTGAAGACAGGACTGTTTGGGATCAATACTTCTGCGCTGCGTTGATTGCGGAAAGCAATCTGACGGCACCGGTTGTCGGAGGGGCTACTCACGAAGACAGGCAGAACCTGTTGATTGAAAGGGCCAAGGCGCTTGCCGACAAGATGATGGAAAACAGGAAATAACCGTAGCCCAGCCATCGTGCTGGGCTCTCTGTTTAACGCTTTTAAAAAGACAGTGACGACATTGGTATGGGATGGTTTGTTCAGGGTCCACAAAAATAGTGTGGATATTTAATCACTTAGAATATTTATTAACCGAACGGTCCTCAAAATATATTGTTACAAGTGTCGGTTTTAGGTAAGATTGCTTCGCGTTCACCACCACGGTTTATGCATTTTTAAGTCCCAAGCGTCCATCAGCTGCTTGGGATTTTTTTTTGCCTGTAATTTGCCCCGGTTCGCTCGAACTTCATCAGGGCCGCTTCAGGCACGCATCCATTGCTTTGAAAAAAACGCCGTTATGGCGTCCTGCGTCTATGGAAATCGCTCTGTGCAAATCGAGCGAATCCCGGTTTTTTGGGCTACTACTGTCTGGCCAAACTCAAACTCGGTCTGATGGGGGTCTTTCAATGTTGGTTCATTGGTCGCTTGCGGCAATTCACCTGCTGGCTTTTGCCTTGGGGTTCTGGGCTGTACTGACACGCGGGACGGCGTTTAGCCGACTGGCTGCCGGGGCGGGGGAGGCTCGCCGTGTGTTGATGGCCGATAACCTGTGGGGAATTTCTGCCGTCATCCTCCTGGTCACTGGTGGGATGCGTGCCTTCGGTGGGTACGAAAAGGGCACTGATTACTACCTTCACCAGCCATTGTTCCATCTCAAAATGACGCTCTTCATTCTGATCCTGCTGCTTGAAGTTGCGCCAATGATCACGCTGATCAAATGGCGGATCGCGCTGAGCCGTGGCGCGACGATCGATGCTGGGCGCGCGAAGCTGTTTGCGCGGATCAGTCATGTCGAGGGGTTGCTGGTATTGCTGATGGTCGTGGCGGCCACGGGCATGGCGCGAGGCGTGACGTTTGGTTAGCCACGTCAGATCACGTTCTTCCTCGGGGTTATTCAGAAATGTCTGACAGTCAGGGCAAGGGCGTGCCGTTAATATCGGCTTCACGTTTTTGGCAGGAAGGGATGAACGAATCAGCGGATGGCCATACAACGCTTGAATCTTTAGCCAGCCGTTGTCCGGAGTTGAACGGGCTGGCTACTGACTGCAACAGGATTCAGGGAGTCTGTGGCTTGTCTGGAGCTGTCAGGCCAGCCTGAATGCGTTGGTAGATTTCTTCGCGGTGCACTGCGACGTCTTTCGGCGCGTTGATGCCGATGCGGACTTGCTGGCCGCTCACGCCCAGAATGGTGATCGTAATGTCGTCACCGATATTTATGCTTTCACCGACTTTGCGGGTGAGTATCAGCATGGTCTTCTCCTTGATTGCTTTGTAGGGCACCTGATTCGAACAGTGCAGAGGTCGGTGGTATGTATAGATTAGTGCGAAGTCTCACGGTTTGGGTGCCTCTTTCTGACGCGCAGATGCTGCATTAATTCCCAAGGCGTAACTATACAGAGGCCGCAACCATCATTCTCGTTGTTTTGCGCCCATTTTGCGGCACTCGGGAAGTATTCATGAATGGTAAAATCGCCGCTTTCAGCATTCAGAGGGACACGTTGTGCGCAAAATGGTCTTGGTAATCGCAGTACTGGCGTTGGTTGGGTGCGATCAAGGTAAGGGCGTTGACGCTCAAAAGCCGAAGCCCGCAGTCGTTTCCACACAGGCGGCAGCCACCGGGCCGCAATGGGATCTTGAAGTGAGAGGCGAAACGCCACAGGCCGTCAGCGACCTGAGCGGCTGGCTGATCGAACACAGCTTTATGTCCAGCGTCGTCAAGGAAAACGGCAAAACCCGGATTCTGCTCGGTCCATTCAATTCGAAAGCCGAGGCCGAAGCCAAACAGGCCGAGGTGGCTGCAGCGATTACCCGGGCGAAGAAGCAGAACATTGAATTGCTGGTGCTTGAGCGTCCCGTAGCCCAGTAACAATCCTTTCACGCAAGCCTTCTGTCGAAGCCCCTTAAAGGGGATCCACATTGACTCGTCTCTAAGCGTAGTCACTGTCGATTCCCAGAAGGAGCTCTCCATGGCCTCCGCCACCCCTTACAAAATCTTTGACGCGGTCCTTGCACACAAAAAAAACCTCAGTCCTCATTTGATGCGCGTGACCCTGGCCGGTCCGATGGTCACCGAAATGGCCACCTGGGCGCCAGATCAGCGGGTGAAGCTGTTCTTTCCAGCCGAAGATGGATCGCCTGCCCGGCTGGCTCATGACCAGCATTGGTATGCGCGCTACCGTTCGATGCCGGTGGCCCAGCGTCCGGCGATGCGCACTTACACCATTCGACATTTGCGTGCCGAGCAAGGCGAAGTGGACATCGATTTCGTTTTGCACGGTGAAACCGGTCCGGCCTCCCGCTGGGCGATCCGTGCGGTGGAGGGCGAGTCGATCCAGATTGTTGCACCTGATCGTCAGTTTTCAGCGCAAGACGCGGGAGGTTTCGAATGGAAGCCGCCTCACAGGCTCAAGCATCTGTTGCTGGTCGCCGATGCCACTGCATTGCCCGCCGCTCTCGGCATTCTGGATGAGATAGCTGCTTTGGCCGAGCCGACGATGACTCAGGCATTTTTCGAGGTGGACAGTGCGGAAGACGCATTGCCGGTCCCTGAATGGCCGGGGCTGACGGTGCGGTGGTTGATTCGGGATCATTCCAGCGGTAAAGCGGCAGGGTCATTGATGGTTGAAGCGGTCCGTCAGGCAGAGCTGCCGGTCACTGCTTCGCAGGCTCACGAAACGGTGGAGCTGACGGAAGTCGATGTCGACCAAGAGATTTTCTGGGAAACCTGCGACGCGACCGGGGACGGTTTCTACGGTTGGATCGCCGGAGAAACGGTGGCCGTGATGAGCCTGCGCAAGCACCTGATCAAGGAACGCGGCATCGCGCGGGACTCACTCAATCTGATGGGATACTGGCGCTACAACAAAAGCGGCGGGTAGAAACGAAAAAAGGCCTCGGGAATTACCCCGAGGCCTTTTTGTTTTTCAGCGGTCGATCAGCCGCAGGCTTTCATGTCCACGGGCCCGACGAACTCGTTACCGCGACCCATCACACACGCCACGCTCTGGTTGCGCTGGCGTTCCCAGGCTTCAACCGGATAGGTCTTGTTCCACGCGTCGTACAGTTGGCGATCCTGTTTCGACAGGCGCAAACCGTACTGCTTGCTCATGTAGAAATACGTCCGGGCGATCATGCCGCGAATGGAAGGTCGGGGCATGACCTTCTTCGCCTTGAAGTCGACTTGGGTCAGGCACGAGCCATACTGACCCGATTGCACTGGCAGCCAGCCGAAACTGAAGTTACTGCGATCGCCGTTCACCTCGCCGATGCTAGGCACCAGGTTGTGCAGATCAGCCTCGGCCTTTTGATAGGTCGGATCGTACCGCGTGCAGTTCTTGCGTCCACCTTCTTGCCAGCACTGACGCTGATGGCCGATCTGCCAGGCCGGAACAATGTGCTCCCACTCGATGCGGGCGGCGCGTTTGGCGTTCTTGCGCGGCACATACCCGCACGCTGCGAGGTTGACCTTGTTGCCGGTGTATTTGCAGCCGCAATAGAACTCGGTGGATTGCGGCGCGTACAACTTCCAGGCAACTTTTTTGGCTTCGTTGAAGGTGCGTGGAGCGCCAGCCTGGGCGCCGAGGGTGATGAACAGAAACAGCAATGCAAACCAGCGGACACTCATTGACTCAATCTTCCTTCGGCACAACCCAGAAAATCTGCACACCGCCATCGTCGCGATAGGCGAGGGTGACGTTGTCGTTCTCATCGATTTCTTCGAGCAATTGCTCCCACTCACCCACGGGTTCGTCCGGTAGACGGAAGATCAGTGCGGCCTTGGCTTTCTGAGCGGTGGGGGAATTGATGATTTTCTGAACGCGAATGCCCATGCGTTGATAGGCGTCAGGAGGGGCGGAGGTGGTGGCCACGGAATTATCCTTATTAAGCTGTACGTGCATACAGTATTTAACTGTAGGCATTTTCGCAACTGCTTAAAATTCAAGAAAATCCTCTGACAGCAGGTTTTTCCTTTTGGTGTAGGAAGAAGGAAAAAATTTATCGGAACAGCGGAAGGGTATGAGCCACTCGCCAAGGCCGGCGAGTGGTGAATGCGGTGCCCGACCGGAGTCGGTCGGGCGAGGGCGAATCAGTATTCCCAGAACATCCGCTGCAGCTCTTTGCTGTCGTTGGTCTTGGTCAGTGCAACCATGGCCAGGATGCGGGCTTTCTGCGGGTTCAGGTCATGCGCCACGACCCAATCGTATTTGTCGTCAGGTTGCTCGGCGTTACGCAGGACGAAACCGCCGGCATTGACGTGGGACGAGCGAATGATTTGCACGCCGTCCTTGCGCAGGGCTTGCAGGGCAGGGACCACACGCGAGGAGACTGAACCGTTGCCGGTACCAGCGTGGATAATGGCTTTGGCACCCGACTGAGCCAGGGCCTTGTAGGCCGTGTCGCTGACGTTGCCGTAGGAATAGGAAATTTCGACGTCAGGCAGGCTCTTGATGGTCTTGATGTCGAATTCCGAGTCCATCGTGTGGCGCTTGGCTGGCAGACGGAACCAGTAGGATTTGCCTTCAACCACCATGCCGAGCGGGCCCCAGGCACTTTTAAACGCCTCGGTTTTGATGTTGATCATTTTGCTGACATCGCGACCCGACTGGATCTCATCGTTCATGGTCACCAGGACGCCTTTGCCGCGCGCCTCTTTGCTGCTGGCGACAGCGACGGCGTTGTACAGGTTCAGCATGCCGTCAGCCGACATCGCGGTGCCCGGGCGCATGGAGCCGACGACGATGATCGGCTTGTCGGTTTTTTCCACCAGGTTCAGGAAGTAGGCGGTTTCTTCCAGGGTGTCGGTGCCGTGGGTAATCACGATGCCATCGACGTCTTTGCTGTCAGCCAGTTCGGCAACGCGACGACCCAGTTGCAGCAAGTTTTCGTTGGTGATGCTTTCCGAGGCGATTTGCATGACCTGTTCGCCGCGAACATTGGCCAATTGACTGAGCTCCGGAACCCCGGCGATCAGTTGCTCGATACCGACTTTCGCCGCCTGATAAGTTGCGCTGTTAGCGGCGCTCGCGCCGGCCCCGGCAATCGTGCCGCCGGTGGCGAGGATCACCACGTTGGCCAGTTTCTGTTGGGTTTCGACTTCTTTTGCCTGAAGAGCGGTAGGCAGGAGCAGCAGGAGGGCCAAAGCGCCCGGAATAAAGGTGTTGAAGGCAGATTTCATTATTTTCTCTCTAGTAGTGAGACGGTGCTGATGCAAGTTCATCTAGATACGCCCCAGGCAGATCTGAACGCTTGGGGTATAGGTGAAGAGCAGGATCTGTACCAGCCATACGTTGAAAGAGAGAAACTTTTAACATGATGATTTATATCAATATTTATCCATAGGACTACTAGCGTTAAACGGCTTGGTGTCCGGGTTTCCGACTAAGTTGAGGTTTCGCGTTCGGCTCTCCGAAAAGGCCTACGACCTCTGGTGAATGCATCGCCTTGCCAGAAGGAAAATCAGTGCTAAAGAAACCCGTGCACAGGTCGATGCCCCTTCAAGGATTTTTTTTTCGGGAGTGCACATGTCTTTTTCTGTCGGTTTTCCAAATGCGGGCGCAATCACCATCGGTGGCAAGACTCCGTCGACGATCAATGCCTTGAGCGAAGCGACGGAAGAGGCGTCGACGCAGCTGACTGGAAAAGAAGAGAATCAGGTCAGAACCGGTGGTGCTGCTCAGGGTGAAAGCAAAGCCGAGAGCAAAAGCACTCAAAGTATTGCGGTGCAGGTGCTGCTCAAACGCATGCAGGAACTGCAACAGCAGTTACGCGAACAACAGCAGCAATTGGCGGCGGCTCAGGCCGCGTCTTATCCAACCGAGGAGGCCAAGACCACTGCTGTCATGTCGATCCAGGGGCAGATCGCCGATACCAATGGCGCGTTGGCCCAAGTGGCGGGCAGTCTGGTGAAAGAACTGGCGAAGGAATCCAGCACTGGCGCTCTGGTCAGCACGACCGCGTGATGCGCAGTGTCGGTTTTTGCCAAACGAGGCACAAAACAGGTCGTTGACAAATCGCAGCAGGATTCGCATAGTTCGATCTACGCAAACGTTTGCGCGCTGTTCGCGATGGCTCGGTCCGTTGATGGACGCACTGAAGCCTACGCCAGCGCAAGCGTTGCTCACAATAATCATAAGATCGGAGTGAACCCATGAAGCTGCCATTCGCTGGACGTCTTCTTGCTGTCGCTATGCTGGCTGCCGCATCCGCCGCGCTGCCTGTCTCTTCGGCATTCGCCGAGACCCCTGAAAAACCCAAAGTGGCGTTGGTCATGAAATCCCTGGCCAACGAGTTCTTCCTGACCATGGAAGACGGCGCCAAGGCGTATCAAAAAGACCATTCCGGCGATTTCGAACTGATCTCCAACGGCATCAAGGATGAAACGGATACCGCCGGGCAGACGCGCATCGTCGAGCAAATGATTCTGGCCAAGGTCAATGCGCTGGTCATCGCTCCGGCCGACTCCAAGGCCATGGTTCCGGTGATCAAGAAGGCCATCGATGCCGGTATCACCGTGATCAACATCGATAACCAGCTGGACCCGGCCGTGGTCAAGAGCAAGAACATCAATGTCCCGTTCGTAGGCCCGGATAACCGCAAAGGAGCGCGTCTGGTTGGCGAGTACCTGGCCAAGCAACTGAAGGCCGGTGACGAAGTCGGCATCATCGAAGGCGTGTCCACCACCACCAATGCCCAGGCCCGCACCGCAGGCTTCAAGGATGCGATGGAAGCGGCGCAGATCAAGGTCGTCTCGTTGCAATCCGGTGACTGGGAGATCGACAAGGGCAACAAGGTTGCCGCCTCGATTCTCAGCGAGTACCCGCAAGTCAAAGCCCTGCTGGCGGGTAACGACAGCATGGCCGTCGGTGCCGTTTCCGCCGTGCGTGCGGCGGGCAAGGCCGGCAAGGTGCAAGTGGTCGGTTACGACAACATCAACGCCATCAAGCCAATGTTGAAAGACGGCCGGGTCCTGGCGACCGCTGACCAGTTTGCTGCAAAGCAAGCCGTGTTCGGTATCGAGACTGCGCTGAAAATCATCAAGGGCGAGAAGGTCGACAGCGGCACCAACGGCGTGATCGAAACTCCGGTAGAGCTGGTCACCAAGTAACCTTTCTGGCGACACAATGGTGCTCGCCCGTCCGGGCGAGCACATGGAGAGTTTTATGTCAGTTTCCGCCCCGAACGCTGTCCTCTCGGTCAGCGGCATCGGCAAGACCTACGCCCAACCTGTCCTGACCGGCATTGACCTGACGCTGATGCGCGGTGAAGTGCTGGCGCTGACCGGCGAGAACGGTGCCGGCAAAAGCACGCTGTCGAAAATCATTGGCGGACTGGTCTCGCCGACCACCGGCCACATGCAATTCCAGGGGCAGGATTACCGCCCGGGCAGCCGCACCCAGGCCGAAGACCTGGGCATCCGCATGGTCATGCAAGAACTCAATCTGTTGCCGACCCTGTCGGTGGCGGAAAACCTGTTTCTCGACAATCTGCCCAGCAATGGCGGCTGGATCAGCCGCAAACAACTGCGCAAAGCGGCGATCGAGGCCATGGCCCAAGTGGGGCTCGATGCGATCGACCCGGACACCCTGGTCGGCGAACTCGGCATCGGTCACCAGCAAATGGTCGAGATCGCCCGCAACCTGATCGGCGATTGCCATGTGCTGATCCTCGACGAGCCGACCGCGATGCTGACCGCTCGTGAAGTCGAAATGCTGTTCGAGCAGATCACCCGCTTGCAGGCTCGCGGTGTGTCGATCATCTATATTTCCCACCGCCTCGAAGAACTGGCGCGGGTTGCCCAGCGCATTGCGGTTCTGCGTGACGGCAACCTGGTCTGCGTCGAGCCGATGGCCAATTACAACAGCGAGCAATTGGTCACTCTGATGGTTGGCCGTGAACTGGGCGAACACATTGACCTGGGCCCGCGCAAGATTGGCGCTCCCGCGTTGACGGTCAAAGGGCTGACCCGCTCGGACAAAGTGCGCGACGTGTCCTTCGAAGTTCGCGCAGGCGAGATCTACGGGATTTCCGGATTGATCGGGGCAGGGCGCACCGAGTTGCTGCGTCTGATCTTCGGTGCCGACACCGCAGACAGCGGCACCGTCGCGTTGGGCTCACCCGCTCAAGTGGTCAGTATTCGTTCGCCGGCTGATGCGGTCGGTCACGGCATCGCCCTGATCACCGAGGACCGCAAGGGCGAAGGCCTGCTGCTGACCCAGTCGATCAGTGCCAACATTGCGTTGGGCAATATGCCGGTGATTTCCAGTGGAGGTGTCGTCAACAACGCGGACGAAATGTCCCTGGCCCAGCGTCAGATCGACGCCATGCGCATCCGCAGTTCAAGCCCCACACAGCTGGTTTCCGAGCTGTCGGGTGGCAACCAGCAGAAGGTCGTGATCGGCCGTTGGCTGGAGCGTGACTGCTCAGTGATGCTGTTCGATGAACCGACCCGTGGCATCGATGTGGGCGCCAAATTCGACATTTATGCTCTGCTCGGTGAGCTGACCCGACAGGGCAAGGCGCTGGTGGTGGTGTCCAGCGACCTGCGTGAGCTGATGCTGATCTGCGACCGGATCGGCGTGTTGTCGGCGGGACGCCTGATCGACACCTTTGAGCGCGACAGCTGGACCCAGGATGATTTGCTTGCCGCCGCGTTCGCCGGCTACCAAAAACGTGATGCGTTGCTCAACGAAGCAGCGCCTAGGGACCCTTCATGAAAACTGCATCTTCCGCCGGCAAACGTAGTGGCAATTTCTTCGGTCTGGGCACCTATCTGGGCCTGGCCGGTGCCTTGCTGGCGATGGTTGCGCTGTTCTCGGTATTGAGCAGCCATTTCCTGTCTTACGACACGTTCAGCACTCTGGCCAACCAGATCCCCGATCTGATGGTGCTGGCGGTCGGCATGACGTTCGTGCTGATCATCGGTGGTATCGACTTATCGGTCGGCTCGGTGCTGGCGCTCGCGGCGTCGGCCGTCAGCGTGGCGATTCTTGGCTGGGGCTGGAGTGTCCTGCCTGCAGCGCTGCTCGGGATGGCGATTGCGGCGTTGGCCGGGACCATCACCGGATCGATCACCGTGGCGTGGCGAATTCCGTCGTTCATCGTGTCCCTCGGCGTGCTGGAAATGGCCCGCGGCGTGGCGTACCAGATGACCGGTTCGCGTACGGCTTATATCGGTGACGCCTTCGCCTGGCTGTCCAACCCGATCGCCTTCGGCATCTCGCCGTCGTTCATCATTGCCTTGCTGATCATCATCATTGCTCAGGCCGTATTGACCCGAACCGTTTTCGGTCGCTACCTGATCGGTATCGGCACCAACGAAGAGGCGGTGCGTCTGGCAGGGATCAATCCAAAACCCTACAAGATCCTGGTCTTCAGTCTGATGGGCCTGCTGGCCGGGATTGCCGCGCTGTTCCAGATTTCCCGTCTGGAAGCGGCGGACCCGAATGCCGGCTCCGGACTTGAGCTGCAAGTGATCGCTGCCGTGGTGATCGGCGGCACCAGCCTGATGGGCGGCCGTGGTTCGGTGATCAGCACGTTCTTCGGGGTTCTGATCATTTCCGTACTGGCGGCGGGCCTGGCGCAGATCGGTGCGACTGAGCCAACCAAACGCATCATCACCGGCGCGGTGATCGTGGTGGCGGTGGTGCTTGATACTTATCGCAGTCAGCGCGCAAGCCGGCGGACCTGAGTCATGGCAACGATTAAGGATGTAGCGGCACTTGCGGGGATTTCCTACACCACGGTTTCCCATGTGGTGAACAAGACCCGGCCGGTCAGCGAAGAGGTGCGGATCAAAGTCGAGGAGGCGATCAAAACCCTGGACTACGTGCCGAGTGCCGTGGCCCGCTCTTTGAAAGCCAAGACCACGGCGACCATCGGTTTGCTGGTGCCTAACAGCCTCAACCCGTACTTCGCCGAACTGGCCCGGGGTATCGAGGATTACTGCGAGCGCAACGGCTATTGCGTGATCCTCTGCAACTCCGACGATAACCCGGACAAACAGCGCAGTTACCTGCGTGTGCTGCTGGAAAAGCGTATCGACGGCTTGATCGTGGCCTCGGCCGGTGGCGACGCGGGGCTGGCAGAAGGGCTGGCGGGCGTGCGCACGCCAATGGTGATCGTCGACCGCGGGCTGGAAGGTGTGAACGCCGACCTGGTGCGTATCGACCACGAATACGGGGCTTATCTGGCCACCCGGCACCTGCTCGAATTGGGCCATCGGGACATCGCCACCATCGGCGGTCCGGCGGGTACCAGCGTGGCGCAGATGCGTCTGGCCGGTTATTGCCGTGCCTTGAAAGAGGCGGGCGTCGAGGTGCATCCCGAGCGCATGCTGGAAAGTGACTTCACCAGCACGGGCGGTTACAACGCCGCCGCGATTCTGCTGGAAAAGAACCCGCCCAGCGCCATCTTCGCCGGCAACGACATGATCGGCATCGGTGTGCTGCGAGCAGCGGCCGAGCGCAATGTGCGTGTGCCGACGGAATTGTCTGTGATCGGCTTCGACGATATCCAGATGAGCCGTTATGTCTATCCGGCGCTGACCACCGTGGGCCAGTCGATCCTGCAGCTGGGTGAGATGGCGGCCGAGGTTCTGTTACGACGGATCGCAACCCCCGACATGGCCACCGATCAACGGATCGTGACGCCCAGTATTGTCCTGCGAGAATCGACTGCGCCGCTCGCCGGTGTATTCGATGAATACCGCTGAAACCGAATTGACGAGTAGTGACGTATGCCAGCAAAAGTAGTGGTGATAGGCAGCCTGAACATGGACCTGGTGACCCGGGCGCCACGGCTGCCCCGCGGCGGTGAGACGCTGATCGGTGAGTCGTTTGCCACGGTTTCCGGCGGCAAGGGCGCTAACCAGGCCGTCGCCGCGGCCCGGTTGGGCGCGCAGGTGTCGATGGTCGGTTGTGTCGGCAGCGACGCCTATGGAGAAGAGCTTCGCGGAGCGCTGCTGGCCGAGCAGATCGACTGCCAGGCCGTCAGCACCGTCGAAGGTTCCAGTGGCGTGGCCTTGATTGTGGTCGATGACAACAGTCAGAACGCAATCGTGATCGTCGCCGGTGCCAACGGTGCGCTGACGCCGCTGGTGATTGACCAGTTCGATGCGGTCCTGCAGGCGGCGGACGTGATTATTTGTCAGCTGGAAGTGCCGGATGCCACGGTGGGTCATGCCCTCAAGCGCGGCCGTGAGCTGGGCAAAATCGTCATTCTCAACCCGGCCCCGGCCAGTCGTCCGCTACCGGCGGACTGGTATGCCTCAATCGATTACCTGATTCCCAATGAAAGCGAAGCCTCGGCCCTTAGTGGGTTGCCGGTGGACTCCCTTCAAACTGCCGAAACCGCCGCCACCCGTTTGATCGCTCTGGGCGCCGGTAAGGTCATCATCACCCTTGGCGCTCAAGGATCGATGTTTGCCAACGGCACCGGCTTCGAGCATTTCCCGGCGCCGAAGGTGAAGGCTGTCGATACCACGGCGGCTGGCGACACCTTCGTCGGCGGGTTCGCCGCCGCGCTGGCGTCCGGCAAAACCGAAGCTGAAGCGATCCGTTTCGGTCAGGTCGCCGCAGCGCTGTCGGTCACCCGCGCCGGCGCGCAACCTTCGATTCCTACCTTGTCCGATGTACAGGCGTTCAAAGCACCATGAAAAAGACACCTTTGCTCAACGTCGCACTGTCGCGGCTGATCGCGTCCCTCGGGCACGGCGACATGGTCGTGATCGGCGATGCCGGCCTGCCGGTACCGCCGGGCGTCGAACTGATCGACCTGGCCCTGACCCAGGGTATTCCGGATTTCGTCAGCACCTTGACGGTCGTGCTCAGCGAAATGCAGGTGGAACGGCACGTGCTGGCTCAGGAGATTCTGGACAAACAACCGCCGGCCTTGAGCTCGCTGGATGAGCTGAATGCCAAAGGTGCGCTCGGCCAGCGCGAGCTGCTCAGCCATGACCAATTCAAAGTCATCAGCCGACAGGCGCGAGCGATTGTTCGTACAGGTGAATGCGCGCCGTACTGCAACATCGTGCTGGTATCGGGGGTGACGTTCTAACGCGCTGTACCCAGATTTCCCCCACGCACAAGGAGTGCGATATGCACCGCTATGCTCAGAAACTGCACCACCTGCTCCGGAGTTTGCTGCTTTTGTCCTTGATTACTGCAACGAGCGCCCAGGCGGCGGAAAAGATCGATCTGATCATCGACACCGATCCCGGCGCCGACGACGTCGTCGCCTTGCTGTTTGCCTTGGCGTCGCCGGAAGAGCTGAACATTCGTGCGCTGACCACCGTTGCTGGCAACGTGCGCCTGGACAAGACTTCGCGAAATGCACGACTGGCCCGTGAGTGGGCAGGGCGCGAGGAGGTGCCGGTCTACGCGGGCGCGCCGAAGCCATTAATGCGCACGCCGATTTATGCCGAGAACATCCATGGCAAGGAAGGCCTGTCGGGCGTTACCGTGCACGAACCGAAGAAGGGCCTGGCCGAAGGCAATGCCGTCAATTACCTGATCGACACCTTGAAGACTGCCAAACCCCACAGCATCACCATCGCCATGCTAGGGCCACAGACCAACCTGGCCCTGGCGCTGATCCAGGAACCTGAAATTGTTCAGGGCATCAAGGAAGTGGTGATCATGGGGGGCGCGCACTTCAACGGCGGCAACATTACGCCGGTGGCCGAGTTCAACCTGTTCGCCGACCCGCAAGCTGCGGAAGTGGTACTGAAAAGCGGCGTGAAGCTGACCTATCTGCCGCTGGACGTGACCCATAAAATCCTCACCAGTGAGGCGCGCCTGAAGCAGATCGCAGCGATCAACAACAATGCCAGCAAACTGGTGGGCGATATTCTCAATGAGTACGTCAAGGGCGACATGGAGCACTACGGTATTCCGGGTGGCCCGGTGCATGACGCCACCGTCATCGCTTACCTGCTCAAGCCTGAATTGTTCACTGGTCGGTCGGTCAACGTTGTCGTTGATAGCCGCGAAGGCCCGACCTTCGGTCAAACCATCGTCGACTGGTATGACGGCCTGAAAGCGCCAAAGAACGCTTTCTGGGTCGAAAGTGGCGACGCTCAGGGGTTCTTCGACCTGCTGACCCAGCGTCTGGCTCGTCTGAAGTAAGTTGCATGCCCGCAGGTGCCAGCCTGCGGGCTTCTACTATTTTTCGGTTTCCACTGCGTCTTTCAGGCCCGCAGGATATCTCTCGAATACCTGCCTGATGAAAGAATGGGCTGCGTCGGTGCCCAGTGCCTTTACCAATAGATCGATACCAATGATTGCCAACTCTTCCGGGCTGCCCGGGCTGTAAGAGCTGTGGCCCTGTGGCCACTTGACGGTGATGTTGGCGTCGATGCTTACGGTGGTCATGATGGCGCTCGTGAAGTCGGAAAAGTCTGAGTGCCGAGTTAACCATTTTGCGCGGCGTTTGGCACTCCGACTTAGGCATGAGAAGAGGGCTGTGCGACACTTGGTCTTTGACGAATTTTCAAGGACTGTGCTGTGCAGATCGATTTGAACACGCCTGACTGCTTGACCCTTGAGGCGGTGCGCCAGCTGCTGGCTTCTGCCAGTGATGATGAGCACACGCAGTTGCGAGTGACCAAAGGCGGCATTGCCTATATTTCATCGGGCGTTGTGGGCGGCACCGATATCGACGGTCTACTGTTCCGTCTGGAGACGTGGGCCAAAGGTTCCGGTTATGTGGGATTAGTCGCAGCCAGCGATGAGGTCTGGGTCATGCAGATCTTCAATGCGTTGAAAGAGAACTGGCCAAACCCGCCGTACGATTACATCGACGTCTATTGAGGGTTGTTCATATTCAGTCACGATTGAATGATGAACGACGGGGCGATGCTCAGGCAAACTCGCCGCTCGCGCGGTTCGAGGGCAGGGTGATGGCACTCACCTTGAAACCAAATGCCGGATTGGCGGTCGCAAGATCTCGGTTTAACTATTGAAAAAAAGGAGGCTTCATGCCTTGGAAGTTCGCGTCATTGGGTACTTTGTTCGCCGTCACTCTGCTGGCTGGTTGCAGCAGTACGTCCTCCGAATCGGCGGCAGACCCTGTAGCGACGACTGACACAGGTCACAGCCGTTGTGAGGCAAAGGCAGCCGAATTCGCCATCGGTAAACCGGCTTCGCCCGCATTGCTTGAGCAGGCGCGTACCCGCGCAGGTGCACAGAACGCACGTTTCCTGTCACCTAACGATATGGTGACGCTGGAGTACCGCTCCGATCGCCTGAACCTGAATACCGATGCCAGCCGGGTGGTTACCCGTGTCAACTGCGGCTGATCGCTTCAGGCTTTTGTTTCGCCCATAAAAAACCCCGTCACATGGACGGGGTTTTTTTAGTGCGGCTGAAAATTACTCAGCGCGGACTTGTGCAGCTTGCATACCCTTTTGGCCTTTCTCAGCCACGAAGGAAACGGTTTGGCCTTCTTTCAGGCTTTTGAAACCGTCGCTTTCGATAGCTTTGAAGTGTACGAACAGGTCGTCACCGCCACCTTGAGGAGTGATGAAGCCGAAGCCTTTTTCATCGTTGAACCATTTAACGGTGCCGGTTTGGCGATTAGACATGGTGTATCTCCAAGAAACATATATTTTCAGTAGTGCTGTGCTGCTCAGGCCAACTGGGCACACCGGGGTATCATAGTCGAAATGTTCGCTTTGGGAGCCCCCCGGACGTGCTGTTTGCCCTACAGACGCGTTTCATTTGCTGCTTGATGTAGCTGAAAGCCCCGTTTTACAAGGCTTTCAGCCGAAAGTAAAGACGATAAAAAAACCTGTAAAACCTGCATAAATCGTACAAAAAAGCTCAAATGCAGTGCTTTTTATCAGCGATAAGCTGAGTCAAAAGGACTTTTTCGTCACTTTTTCGCTGGTGCATCGGCCTTGCATTTGGCGATCTGGCCCAGTGCTTTCTGTTGCAGTTCCGCGCTGGCCTTGTTGTCCATCAATGCCTGGATATCGCCAGCCGGATACGATTTGATCGCATCAGCACCGCAAGCGCAGTGAGACTTTGCTGCTGCAGCACCGATCTGCGGGGTCGCCGCTTGTGTGCACTGAGCCATGTATTTCTCGCGCTCGCCCTTCGGCCAATCGGCGTGGGCGGCCAGTGGCAGCAGCAGAACGATGGGGGCGAGGACTGCGAACAAACGATTCAGACGCATGCTGGGATGCTCCTTGTGGGTCAATGTCTTGTTATCTGAGGGGTAAAGCGGGGTTCAAGTTCAGCACTCTGGCATAAATTGCACGATTTGCCCCAGCACAAAGCCTCGTTGCATCGACGACCGTTCATCTGTGCTAGCATGCCTCGCTCGGGCGTTTGCAGGCTCCGGATGACCTTCAGTCCCGGTTGCGGCAACTGCGCGAATAACCCTGATTTGAATCCCAGTCACTCTGGTTCGGTTTTCCGGTTGGCCGCAAGGCTCCTGCCGCTGTAAGGCAGGCGTTCGTCATTGAATGGCCTGGATCGGATCTTGTACTGGCTCATCCCAACCCACGTGACCTTTGGTAGGGGTCACCACTAGGAGAGGAGGCGCCATGCCAACTATTACTCTTCCCGACGGCAGTCAACGTTCATTCGATCACCCGGTTTCCGTAGCCGAGGTCGCCGCATCCATTGGTGCTGGCCTGGCCAAAGCCACCGTGGCCGGCAAGGTCAATGGCAAGCTGGTCGACGCCAGTGACATCATCGACAGCGATTCCACGCTGCAAATCATTACGCCAAAGGATGAAGAGGGGCTGGAGATCATTCGCCACTCTTGCGCCCACCTGGTTGGCCACGCGGTCAAGCAGCTGTATCCGGCCGCCAAGATGGTCATCGGCCCGGTCATCGACGAAGGCTTCTATTACGACATCGCCTTCGAGCGTCCATTTACTCCGGACGACCTGGCCGCGATCGAACAGCGCATGCAGCAGCTGATCGAAAAAGATTATGACGTGATCAAGAAGGTCACTCCGCGCGCCGAAGTGATCGAAGTGTTCAAGGCTCGTGGCGAAGACTACAAACTGCGCCTGGTCGAGGACATGCCGAACGAGCAGGCCATGGGCCTGTATTATCACGAAGAATACGTCGACATGTGCCGTGGTCCGCACGTGCCGAACACGCGCTTCCTGAAATCCTTCAAGCTGACCAAGTTGTCCGGCGCCTACTGGCGTGGCGATGCCAAGAACGAGCAGTTGCAGCGCGTTTATGGCACCGCATGGGCTGACAAGAAGCAGCTGGCGGCTTACATCCAGCGCATCGAAGAAGCTGAAAAGCGCGATCACCGCAAGATCGGCAAGCGCCTGGGCCTGTTTCACACCCAGGAAGAGTCGCCGGGCATGGTGTTCTGGCACCCGAACGGCTGGACTTTGTACCAGGTGCTTGAGCAGTACATGCGCAAGGTTCAGCGCGACAATGGCTACCTGGAGATCAAAACTCCACAAGTTGTTGACCGCAGCCTGTGGGAGAAATCCGGGCACTGGGCCAACTACGCCGACAACATGTTTACCACCCAGTCGGAAAACCGCGACTACGCCATCAAGCCCATGAACTGCCCTTGCCACGTGCAAGTGTTCAATCAGGGCCTGAAAAGCTACCGCGAGTTGCCGATGCGTCTGGCCGAATTCGGTGCTTGCCACCGAAACGAGCCATCGGGTGCGTTGCACGGCATCATGCGCGTCCGTGCATTCACTCAGGACGACGCCCACATCTTCTGCACAGAAGAGCAGATGCAGGCCGAATCCGCCGCTTTCATCAAGCTGACCATGGACGTTTATGCCGATTTCGGCTTCAAAGACGTCGAGATGAAACTGTCCACTCGTCCGGAAAAACGCGTCGGTTCCGACGAGCTGTGGGATCGCGCCGAAGCTGCACTGGCTGCAGCCCTTGATAGCGCTGGCCTGCCGTACGATCTGCAGCCAGGCGAAGGTGCGTTCTACGGTCCTAAGATCGAGTTCTCGCTGAAAGATTGCCTTGGCCGTGTCTGGCAGTGTGGTACCCTTCAGCTCGATTTTAACCTGCCTGTCCGTCTAGGAGCCGAATACGTCTCCGAAGACAACAGTCGCAAGCACCCGGTTATGTTGCACCGGGCGATCCTGGGCTCCTTCGAGCGTTTCGTCGGAATCCTGATCGAGCACTACGAGGGTGCATTCCCTGCGTGGCTGGCTCCGACCCAGGCAGTGATCATGAATATCACTGATAAACAGGCTGATTTTGCCGCCGAGGTTGAAAAAACCCTCAATGAAAGCGGATTTCGTGCCAAGTCTGACTTGAGAAATGAAAAGATCGGCTTTAAAATCCGCGAGCATACTTTGCTCAAGGTTCCCTATCTCTTGGTTATCGGAGATCGGGAAGTCGAGATGCAGACTGTCGCTGTGCGTACTCGTGAAGGTGCTGACCTGGGCTCGATGCCCGTCGCCCAGTTCGCTGAGTTTCTCGCGCAAGCGGTTTCCCGGCGTGGTCGCCCAGATTCGGAGTAATTACTATTAAGCGTGAAATGAGACAAGATAAACGAGCTGCACCGAAAGCCCCGATCAACGAGAATATCTCGGCACGCGAGGTTCGGTTAATTGGGGCTGAAGGTGAACAGCTTGGGATTGTGTCAATTGAAGACGCGCTTCTTAAGGCTGAAGAGGCCAAGCTGGATCTGGTGGAGATTTCCGCCGATGCAGTACCCCCAGTTTGCAAACTGATGGACTACGGCAAATCGATCTTCGAAAAGAAGAAGCAGATTGCCGCAGCCAAGAAAAACCAGAAGCAGATTCAGGTTAAAGAAATCAAGTTTCGTCCAGGGACGGAGGAAGGGGATTACCAGGTAAAACTGCGCAACCTGGTACGTTTCCTGAGTGATGGGGACAGGGCCAAGGTATCCTTGCGATTCCGCGGCCGTGAGATGGCCCACCAGGAGCTGGGGATGGAACTCCTCAAGCGAGTTGAAGGTGACTTGCTCGAGTACGGTTCGGTCGAACAGCATCCTAAGATGGAAGGACGCCAGCTGATCATGGTCATCGCCCCGAAAAAGAAGAAGTAATCATCAGGGCACGGCAGGCCTTCTGATTATGTTTATCAACTGAATGCGGAGTATCCGAACATGCCAAAAATGAAAACGAAAAGTGGTGCTGCTAAGCGGTTTCTGAAAACTGCTAACGGTATCAAGCACAAGCACGCTTTCAAGAGCCACATCCTGACTAAAATGTCGACCAAGCGTAAGCGTCAACTGCGCGGTAGCAGCTTGCTGCATCCGTCTGACGTGGCAAAAGTCGAGCGCATGCTGCGCCTTCGTTAATTTTAGTCAAGAATAGAGGAAGTAACTCATGGCTCGTGTAAAGCGTGGCGTCATTGCCCGTAAACGTCACAAAAAAATTCTGAAACTTGCTAAAGGCTACTACGGCGCTCGCTCGCGCGTATTCCGTGTTGCCAAGCAAGCGGTAATCAAGGCAGGCCAATACGCCTACCGTGACCGTCGTCAGAAAAAACGTCAGTTCCGCGCTCTGTGGATCGCTCGTATCAACGCTGGTGCACGTATCAACGGTCTGTCCTACAGCCGTTTCATCGCCGGCCTGAAAAAAGCGTCCATCGAGATCGACCGTAAGGTTCTGGCTGATCTGGCAGTGAACGAAAAAGCGGCGTTTGCTGCGATTGTCGAGAAAGCTAAAGCCACCTTGGCTTAAGTACCCCCGACAGTCACCCGGCCTCACCTCTGTGGGGCCAGGTGTTAAACGTCATAAATAGGGGAAGAGCCTTCAAGCTCTTCCCCTATTTTGTATCTGGAGTCTGTACATGGAAAACCTGGACGCGCTCGTCTCTCAAGCACTAGAGGCTGTGCAAAGCGCTGAAGATATCAATGCCCTGGAGCAAATCCGGGTTCACTACCTTGGCAAGAAGGGTGAATTGACTCAGGTGATGAAGACCCTGGGGAATTTGCCGGCAGAAGAGCGGCCGCAAGTCGGCGCCCTGATCAACGTTGCCAAGGAGCGTGTCACAGAGGTTCTCAATGCTCGCAAGGCACTGTTTGAAGAGGCCGATCTGGCCGCCAAACTGTCTGCCGAGTCCATTGACGTGACCCTGCCTGGCCGCGGTCAGACCTCGGGTGGTCTGCATCCGGTCACCCGCACTCTGGAACGAATCGAGCAATTCTTCACCCACATCGGCTACGGCATTGCCGAAGGCCCTGAGGTCGAAGACGACTACCACAACTTCGAAGCGCTCAACATCCCAGGCCATCACCCGGCCCGGTCGATGCATGACACCTTCTATTTCAATGCCAACATGTTGCTGCGCACCCATACCTCGCCGGTACAGGTCCGCACCATGGAATCGAAACAACCGCCGATTCGCATCGTCTGCCCAGGCCGTGTGTACCGTAGCGACTCCGATATCACCCACTCGCCGATGTTCCACCAGGTTGAAGGCCTGCTGGTCGATCGCGATATCAACTTCGCCGACCTCAAAGGGACCATCGAAGAGTTCCTGCGCGTGTTCTTCGAGAAAGAACTGGCCGTGCGTTTCCGTCCTTCCTATTTCCCGTTCACCGAGCCATCCGCCGAAGTCGACATGGAATGCGTGATGTGCAGCGGTAAAGGCTGCCGCGTCTGCAAGCAGACTGGCTGGCTGGAAGTGATGGGCTGCGGCATGGTTCACCCGAATGTGCTGCGCATGTCCGGGATCGACCCGGAAGAGTTTTCGGGCTTTGCCTTCGGCATGGGCGTTGAGCGTCTGGCCATGCTGCGTTACGGCGTGAACGACTTGCGTCTGTTCTTCGACAACGACTTGCGGTTCCTCGCGCAATTTCGCTAGTCGTAACGAATTCTTAGGAGAGCAGGATGAAATTCAGTGAACAATGGCTGCGTGGCTGGGTAAGCCCGCAGGTAAGTCGCGACGAGCTGGTTGCTCGTCTGTCGATGGCCGGTCTTGAGGTTGACAGCGTTACGCTGGCCGCCGGTGAATTCAGTGGCGTGATCGTGGGCGAAGTGCTGAGCACTGAGCAACACCCGGACGCCGACAAGTTGCGTGTTTGCCAGGTCAGCAATGGCTCGGAGACCTTCCAGGTCGTGTGCGGTGCGCCAAACGTGCGCCCGGGCCTGAAGATCCCGTTCGCCATGATCGGCGCCGAACTGCCAGGCGACTTCAAGATCAAGAAAGCCAAGCTGCGTGGCGTTGAGTCCAACGGCATGCTGTGCTCGCAAGCCGAGCTCCAAGTCGGCGAAGGCAACGATGGCCTGATGGAGTTGCCGGCCGATGCACCGGTCGGTCAGGACATTCGCGAATACCTTGGCCTGGACGACGCCAGCATCGAGGTCGACTTGACCCCGAATCGCGGCGACTGCCTGTCCCTCGCCGGTCTGGCTCGTGAAGTCGGTGCGCTGTATGCCGCTGAAGTCACCCGTCCGGTGGTGGCTGTCGTGCCAGCCGTGCATGACGAAGTGCGTTCGATCGAAGTACTGGCGCCAGCCGCTTGCCCACGTTACCTGGGCCGTGTGATCCGTAACGTCGACCTGACCAAGCCTACACCGCTGTGGATGGTCGAGCGCTTGCGTCGTGGTGACGTGCGCAGCATCGACGCTGCCGTCGACATCACCAACTACGTGATGCTGGAACTGGGTCAACCGCTGCACGCGTTCGACCTCGCCGAAATCAATGGCGGCATTCGCGTGCGCATGGCCGAAGAAGGCGAGAAGCTTGTGCTGCTCGACGGTCAGGAAGTCAGCCTGCGTAGCGATACGCTGGTGATTGCCGACCACACCCGCGCCTTGGCAATCGCCGGCGTCATGGGCGGCGAGCACAGCGGCGTCAACACCGCGGCCACCCGTGATGTGTTCCTCGAAAGCGCGTTCTTCGATCAAATCGCCGTCGCTGGCAAGGCTCGTTCCTACGGCCTGCACACCGATGCTTCGCACCGCTACGAGCGTGGCGTGGACTGGCAGCTGGCCCGTGAAGCCATGGAGCGCGCCACTGGCCTGCTGCTGGAAATCACTGGCGGCGAAGCTGGCCCGATTATCGAAACCGTCAGCGAGCAGCATCTGCCGTCGATTGCTCCGGTGACTTTGCGTGCGCAGCGCATCACTCAGATGCTGGGCATGGAAATGGAGTCGGCCGAAGTCGAGCGTCTGCTCAGCGGCCTGGGTCTGAAGATTTCTGCCGATGGGGCAGGGCAATGGCGCGTTGAAGTGCCAAGCCATCGCTTCGACATCAGCCTGGAAGTCGACCTGATCGAAGAGCTGGCCCGACTGTACGGCTACAACCGTCTGCCGGTTCGTTACCCGCAAGCTCGCCTCGCGCCGCAGGCCAAAGCCGAAGCGCGTAGCGAACTGCCTGAATTGCGTCGCCTGCTGGTAGCGCGTGGATATCAGGAAGCGATCACCTATAGCTTCATCGATCCGAAACAATTCGAGTTGTTTAATCCGGGTGTCGAGCCGCTGCTGCTGGCCAACCCGATCTCGAACGACATGGCGGCCATGCGCTCGTCCCTGTGGCCCGGTCTGGTCAAGGCGCTGCAGCACAACCTGAATCGTCAACAGGATCGCGTCCGTCTGTTCGAAAGTGGCCTGCGTTTCGTCGGTCAGCTGGATGGCCTGAAGCAAGAGCCGATGATTGCAGGTGTTGTGTGCGGTAGCCGTCTGCCGGAAGGCTGGGCTCAAGGTCGCGATGTCGTGGATTTCTTCGACGTCAAAGCCGACGTCGAAGCAGTGCTGGGCTTTGCCGGTGCACTGGATTCGTTCAACTTCGTGCCGGGCAAGCACCCTGCGTTGCACCCGGGTCAAACCGCACGCATCGAACGTGAAGGTCGCCTGGTCGGTTTCGTCGGCGCCATCCACCCTGAATTGTCGAAAACCCTCGGTCTCGACCGCCCGGTTTTCGTCTTCGAGCTGGTTCTGGCCGAAGTGGCATTGGGAAAAATGCCTAAATTCCAGGAGTTATCACGCTTTCCTGAAGTGCGTCGTGACCTGGCGCTGATTGCGTCTACGGACGTTGCAGCCAGCGCTGTACTGGACGTAATCCGTGAAAATGCAGGCGAATGGCTCACAGACCTCAGGCTATTTGACGTGTATCAGGGTAAAGGCATTGATCCTGATAGAAAAAGCCTCGCAGTCGGCTTGACCTGGCAGCATCCATCGCGCACTCTTAATGACGATGAGGTGAATACCACGACACAAAACATCCTCACCTCGCTCGAACAAAGGTTGAACGCCACGTTAAGGAAGTGACGTATGGGGGCTCTGACGAAAGCTGAGATGGCGGAACGTCTGTATGAAGAGCTGGGCCTGAATAAACGGGAGGCCAAGGAATTGGTCGAACTGTTTTTTGAAGAAATCAGGCACGCTCTTGAAGACAACGAACAAGTCAAATTGTCCGGTTTCGGCAATTTCGACCTTCGGGACAAACGCCAGCGGCCTGGCCGCAATCCGAAAACGGGTGAAGAAATCCCGATCACGGCTCGCCGTGTGGTCACCTTTCGTCCAGGGCAGAAGTTGAAGGCCCGAGTTGAGGCTTATGCTGGAACCAAGTCATAACGACGAGCTACCCGTCATCCCAGGCAAACGCTACTTCACCATTGGTGAAGTCAGCGAGCTGTGTGCCGTAAAACCGCACGTGCTGCGTTATTGGGAGCAGGAGTTTCCTCAACTCAACCCCGTCAAACGCCGCGGAAACCGCCGGTATTATCAGCGACAGGACGTGCTGATGATCCGGCAGATCCGCGCGCTTCTTTACGATCAAGGGTTCACCATCGGTGGCGCACGTTTGCGTTTGTCCGGCGATGAAGCCAAAGACGACACCACTCAATACAAGCAGATGATTCGGCAGATGATTGCCGAGTTGGAAGATGTGTTGGTTGTCCTCAAGAAATAATTTCCTGCGTTTGAATACTTCCAGTTTTCAAACGCTTGCGATATATTCTTGAGCGTTCTTCGAGATGAGGAACAGATTTAACGCCTAGTCGGGGCGTAGCGCAGTCCGGTAGCGCACTAGCATGGGGTGCTAGGGGTCGAGTGTTCGAATCACTCCGTCCCGACCATATAATTCAGTAACTTAGCCGAACTCTAGCCAGTTCGGCTTTTTTATGCGTAGGGACTTTTGCGGGGGATCATCCCGTCTTCCTCCTCAAGATGGTCAGCGCCGGCCCTCGCGAATCGGTGGCTGACACTTTGTTTGCCGCGTCAATCAGATGCCCAAGCTCTGCGGTAGAATAGTGGCTCGTAATGCTGCCGTTTTTATGCCCAAGCAAAATGTTTCGGTCCTCTAGCGTCACGCCTGCTGCACGCAACCTTCTGCCAAAGGTGTGCTTCAAGTCGTGAATCCGAAATGACCTAAACCCAGGATGCGCTGGCGCCTGGTTGGTTTTCTCCCATTTGTCAGCTGCCCGCTTCCTGGCTTTCCTCCAGGCCGAGTCGTTCATCCGGTGCATGGCCGTGGCCCCAAACTGATCTGGCTGCCCGTATGGGAAGACCAACTCCTTGTGAAGGCCGCGCTGCTTGTCGATGATGTTCATGGCCACCTTGTTCAGGATCACCAGGCGTTCATCGCCGTTCTTCACCCCTGCTTTTTCACTTCGCCCGCCGAATCCGGCAGGTATCAGGAACACGCTGGTGTTCACTTCGGGCACGCGTATCTCCCAGTCCCAACGCAACTTGCATACTTCCTGTTCCCTACAACCGCTGTTCACCTTGTAGAGGGCCATCCTCAGCAGGTGATCTGGCAGCTCGGGAAACAAGATCGCCTGCTCTTCCCACGACATTGGGTAGGGTTTCCGGGCGGACCTCTTTTCCTCCAGCATCGATATCATCGGCACGCTTTCAAGCCATGGCCGCTTTTCTGCGTCTCGCCACTTCCTATGGCACAGGTTCAGGATTCGAACGACTCGCTGCAGGGCGATGTTCACCGTCCTGTTCGAAACGCCCGGCTTCACCTTGCCTTTCGCCGTCTTGGTGAGCTTTTGCCGATCCCGCTTGAAGGCGGCGAGCGTGCCGTCATCAATGTGCGTGATCGGCAAGTCGCCGATATACGGGTCCAACTGCTCGATGTGGGAGGCGGACAAGGCGATTGACGCCTGGTCCTTGAAGTCCACCAGAAACTTCGTGGCAGCCTCCCGCCAGGTTCGCACCTGGCGCACACCGTAGACCTTTTCCTGTCGGAGCTTTTCCAAACGGTGGATCAAGTACTGCTCTGCTTCCTCCCTTTCGCTTGATCCAGTGCTTTCTTGAAGTCGCTGACCTCTGACGACTTTGTCGATGTGCCAAATCCCGTTCCTCTCGTAGAGGCCGGAGATTGTTTTTCGCGCCATTTATTAACTCCTTGGCGCCCACTGCGGGGCCGATTGTTGTCCTCATTGCTGGCTTTTTCAATTGCCATCGACTCGATGTACGCGTCTGCCCATGCGTCCAGTTCAAGCCTGTCGAATGCAACGCCTTGTTTCCCAATGGGGAATTCTCGAATCTGTGGGCGTACTTCGGCGTCAAACACGGCGCGGCACATGCCCAGGTACGCCGGCGCCTGCTTGGCCCGGATGAAGCGGGGGAGGAGAGCGAGATCTGCGGTCATTTCTTTCACAACTCCCTATCGCCGCGGCAGCTGGGCTCGTTGGCCAATTTCTGCCTCAGTTGGCTTTGGCGAGTAGGGAAGGCTTCTCCCTCCCACTTCCCTGCCTTGCCGCGAATAGCGCCATGGTGTCCATAACTGTGGGGTTTTTTGCTGGCAAAGAGCTGCTGGCAGGCCTCAAACAAGGCAGCCTCACCTTCAATTGATTTCAGTTCCTGCCCTGCCATCGAGCCAACCTGAATCCATCCCGACTTGGCGCGACCATAGTTTTCAGTTTTGAACAGCCGGTACCGGTTCCTGTGCCCGGTATTGGGTGATGAACTCTCGGTGTTCAGGTAGAAATGGACACCACCCTGATGGACCTGCAGGATCGTTTTAGCCATTGCGCACCTCTGCGCCAGGCACTGAGCGAAGGTTCAGCAGCTTGATGCCGCAGGCCCTTGCTAGCTCTTGTAGATCCCTCACGGTGGTCTGGTCGCGCTTCATCGCCATGCCCAGGTCTATAAGGCGCTGACCAAACTCCGCGAATTCGCTTGCTGGGCTCTGTGCTTGAGTACTCACTGCGTTTCCTCTCGGGTTAAGGCTTGCCAACGACACAGTTTCTCCAAAGCGAGCAAAGTCCCGCCGCATTGTTGGCATTCGCGAAATTTGGTGGAGGCTTTAGGTTTGCCATGAGGCAAAGGAGAAGTGGTGCCAATTTAGCTAATGCTAAATAATTAGTCAATACAAATTGCTAAATGATATTTTGCTAATGTGTTGAGAGAGCAGCAGCTGCAACGCCTTACTGCTCGTAGTGCGATTTAATGTTGCTAGCACAGCCAGCGGGGCACGCAGATAAGGTGAGGGTAGGAAGGATTATGTGGGGAGCGTGGAAATAGCTGAACGGCGGGGAAGTACGGTTTCGAGAGAGGGGCTAAGCTGTCTGGAAAGTTATTCCGTCAGATGTGCCGCTCCGATTAGCGAGCCGACCCTTTTGCTGAAAATGGAGCGCCAAATCATGACGAGTTATTGCAATGAGCGTTAAGCGTACGCCGCACTCAAGGCCTAAAGTCGGCACCAGCGAGAGGCCATCCACAGGTAGGCTTGGGTCCGGAGCCTTGCTCAAAATAGGTACGATTGAACAAGTTCGCGCTTTCCTGCAAGAGGAGGCGTCGCGCCGGAAAACCAATTTAAACTCCCCACTTTCTCAGGAAGAAAGATTCCGCAAGTGGATCGAGAAGCGAGCCAAAACGTACGCAGATGTAATGAAACGATACAACGAGCGTAAGGCAGCTCGTTCAGCCGCCCCGCTGGACGACAACAAAGAGCAAGGCCATACTCAAACCATGAGCGACGTAACCATGGATCAAATCGACCAAAAGCTATCCGGCATTGAAGAGCGGATGGATAAGCGTATCGATCGGATGGAAGCCGCAGAGGAAAAGCGGGCGCTGTCGTGGCGCCGAGAGCAGGAGGCTTATCGAAAGGAGCAGGAGGCGCGTGATCGGTTGTACGCAGAGCGATCTGAGGCGACAAGTAGACGGCTAGAGGATAGAGATAAAATCATCGACTCTAAGCTTGATGCAGTGAATGCCTCAATCATGTCTGCTGGTGTGAAAGTGGGCGAGCTTGAGTCGAAATTATCAACCAATTTGCAGGCGGTGAAAGATTCCAACCGTTCCACTGCTCTATTCATTATCGGTACCGTCATCGCTTCGGTGCTGGCTATGTTAGCCATCAATGCGACTATTATTTATGGGGCAAAAAGCTTCTTTGACGCAGGCAAAGAAATTGCTGCACTCCAGTCCAGTATTGAAGATCTCAAGAAAAGTATTATCACCCCAAAACTTGAGCCTGCACCTGCACCTGCACCTGCAACCGCCAAATGATGTAAGCCGGCCCACCGCCGGGCTTTTCGCATCTGCCCTGTCACACCTTCGGTACATGCCCTAAGCAGAATGTAGCCAGCCAAACGGATTTGGCAACGTGCATCAAGAGCCCGACCAAGCGCCGGGCTTTTTCGTTCTACGCTTTCACGTATTTTTCACGGGCTGCAGCCTATGGTGATTTCAGCTCCTAGTGAAACCTTCAGCCCGCGCTCCCCACGCGGGCTTTTCTTTGTCTGCAAATTGGCATTCTCTTGCTCCACGGCTTCGGTATGGCTGAGCCCCAAGCGTTATCGTTCTTAATTTTTATCGCCGTTCGAAGCCTTATAAAAGAGAGACCAGGCCAAACCGCTGAATCCCAAGATTCCCGCGACCAGGCTTCCACTCTCTTTCAGAGCAAGGAAAAGACCTCTAAATCTCCAAGGGGTGTCTAATCCAACATTTCCATCCGGACCAATGTGGAGTCCTGCAATTACAACAACCAACAGCGCTGAGGCTGCCAGAAGCGCAGTAATAGTTCCCCAGGCCAGCACACCAAGTTGATTCAGAGTCATTTCTGAGCGCTCCGCAGAGTGGATGAGCTTTCAGCTATAGCAGTGCTTTTACTTTCCTGCTCTGGTCATCGGATCCATGCCAGCAGAAATTGGCTTTTTGCTTCGTGCCCTCTTCGTTGCTACGCTTTCGGCTCCTCGAATGGAGTCGAAGCGATGCCTACACCCGAATACTCTCTCCCTGATGTTCTTGAACGCCTGTATCACAACCAGCTTGCCCTGGAGGCTGCTCTGATGGAGCTGACACAGCTCGTTGAGACTCAAGGCCATGTCGAGGCCGGCGACAACGTCCGCGGAGCACTAGAGGCAATTGGCGAGAACGCCGGGCACATTAAGCAGGGGCTGGCCAGGCTCAAGCTTCAGAGTTAATCGTGGTCACCTGGGGGAGGGCGGCGGCGATCTCTTCCATCGTCGCCTTGTCTCGCTCAAAGTAAGCGGCGCCGGCGTGTGTTATCGCAAGCTGATGGTCGCCAATCTCGACAACGTCCACCATGGCAAACAGCGAGATCAGGTCTAGCCCTTCAGCTCTACCGATCTCTGTCTCTGGCAACCCATTCCCCTCATCCAGCATGGCAGCAAACTCTTTGGCCTCTTCGTGGGTATTGAAAAGCTCCAGCACTTCCGTCGACGAAATTCTGTTGAGATCGCGATACGCCACCGTCTCTGGGGATTCCGGACTACCGAGATAAAAGGCATGCCTATTTGCGAAGGCATGAGTGTCCGGATTGTTGGGCCCGCGCCGAATTATCCAGGCGCCGTTAGGGCCCTTGGCGCTGATATGCGGTATGAGTACGTACTGCCTAATGGTGGGGTCATTGTCGAAAGCGTGGTAGGGCAACACTGGTCGCCCCAGGTGCAGTGCTGTCGCCCCGCAGCTCAACTTTACGCGATAGCTGTCCGGGGACTCCCATACTCCGAATAGGTCATCCTTCGCCATCAACCGAATGATCGCGGGTATCAGCACTTGGGATTTCTTCGCCATCATGGGGGCAATCCGAAGGAGCTTTTTATCTCGGTGGCTGATTTCTTCTAGCGGTACCGGCTCGAGGTCCGCCGGGGTGAACTCTACGAACTCCCACTCAAGTAGGCCTTGTTTCTCTTGGGCCGCTAACCCCTGGAGACGCTCCGGCTCCATGTACAACTGGTCCGGTCGTAATGGGATCGAGTCCGTCTCCCGTGACGCGTGACCGGCGCTGGTGACAGGCTTAATTGAATCGATCGCCACCCTCCAATCACAGCCAGGCTCGGTCCAGATCGGGACTGCGTCAGGGAATACCACACCCGACGTGCTGCTCTCTGGGTTTCCGAAGTAATAGCTAACGTAAGGAAGGGCGCCGAAGAAAGTCTTCGTTATTCTCCTAGGCGCAGGGTGGGGCCCTACAACGAGTCGATACTGGAGGACGAGATCTATGTCGCCACACATCAGTGCGCCGCGGGCATACGATCCAACGGCCCATAGCGACGTGATCTCGACCTGAGACGTTGCTGCTTTGTTGAAGAAATCTTTGTGAGCGATGGTCCGGATGGATGCCTCGTCCAGCATCTGGCAGATCCGCTCCAGCTTCTTGGTGAACGACTCGCGGGGATAGCGCTTTTCGAGTGCGGCCATGCTCTTGTCTCTTCACGCGGGGTCAGGAGAAAGAACGTATCATCTTGGTCAGTTAAATCACCATTAGCAACGGGTACAGTGAGACGGGCTTCATCGCGCATAAAAAGCCCGGCGCTAGGCCGGGCTTTGAGAATCTTGAATAGAGACGCGGCGGTCAGAGCAATGAGAGCTCGATAACCAAATCCATCCCAGGCTCGTTTGATTAATGAAACCCACAAGTCCAGAAGATTCGGCTGAGAAACCATTAATTCGTGATCACAGATCTATTGGATGGTGTATTCAAGAGCTCGGCCAGCCCCTTCCTAACCTGCCTGGCTTGACCCGGGTATCGACCAGTGAAAAGACGACAAAAAAAAGCGAAAAGCGCGCCGGTAACCCCAAAAAACAATCCTTCAGCGACTACGCCCCAAGCATAGATTGCGTTTTCTAGTGAATCAGTAACAGTAAGCCAAATTACTCCGATAAGCAGCCCTAATTGCAGTAGTGCCCCTAGCCAGCCCCAAGTCGCTTGCAGCCACCCACAGAGATCAGACAGTCGATTGCTAAATCGGTCATTACTAAAGCGTTCTGACATAAATTCGACAGCCTTCGAGGCATGTTTCTCATCATTCAGTTCATCAACGGGTATGCCTAGCCTGGTGGCGATTTCTTGAAGTGTACTTTTGCTAAATCTTTCTCTATGCCACGTGTCGATCAGTAAAGCGATCACGCCCAAGGCTACTGTAGCCAGCATGGTGCCAACGATATGCGCTATTGCCGTTAACATTTGTAATGCTCCTTTAGATCACAGCGCGTCAAAGACTCAACCGTCGCTACGAAATTCCAGCGTTGCTCCGCACAATCCTTCCCGCTTCCCGCTTCCCGCTTCCCGCTTCCCGTCTTCCCGTCTTCCCGTCATATCTGTTCTGCGTTTTGGTTTCGCCATCTTCTCTCTCCGATCCACCCATGATGGGGCGGAGATCGCACCTAAGCCTAGCGCAGTCCTGGCGACGCGCTCCGTTTCGCACGATTACGTCGCAGCTATTACATTTTGCTAACTGGCGATAGACTGGACGCTATTGTGGCTTTTTCTTGAAAACATGATGGATGATTTGTTGAGGGAATGGAATGAGCGAGAATTTTGAAAAAGTTCGAGGGTTATTTATTCAAGCAGCAGAGGAGTTCACCGACGCCTCTGAAAATTATAACTTCTTGAGTGATGACTTGCTAAAAGTCCAAAATGAGGTAGTAGGGTTGCTTGCGATGATATCGGCCGTGGGTTTATCACGTAAGTTTAAATCGGAAAAGGAGCTTTTTGATCTGTCTTTAGATCTTGCTGGTTTTGTTCTCGCTCCATTGATTAAAGTGCAAGAGCATCTGGTTGATGCTTCAGATAGACGCCCTGAAGCTCTGCAAGACCTTTCAGAATTAGTTTTCAGTGTTGCGCAACTATTTTTTATACCATCTCAAAATCTAAAGAGGCGTTATAGATCGGAAAGTGCGGCATTTAATTCGTCGCTCGCGGTTGTCAATGAGATAAAAGACGCTATTAGAGAAAGAGCAAGGTCTATCGCAAATGAAAAATGGAAATCAGATGCAAAAAAGAAGGAGTATCCCCGTCTGTCTGATATGGCCGTTTACGTTAGAACCCGGTTAGAAAGTGAGGGGTGGGCGGAGGATATGCCCAAAACTATCGAAACGATTAAAGGTTGGCTTAGGCCGATGGCTCCCGCTTACGCAAAGCAGCCTGGACGCTCACCTAAATCATCCTGAGCGCTACGCTCAAGGGGTTTTACGCCCGTGTAAACCCCTGTTAACGGTACGTACACAACGTTTTCCTCTGCGTTTTTGTCGAGTCAAATGAAGGCTCTTCCACTCAGAGTCTTTCAATGGATATTTTTTCTCACGGCTATCCACGACGCAGCGTTGGAGTTCTCGGCGTAAATCGATCGAGGCTAAATTTTCAGAGTCGGATGGCAATAAATCGCATCACGAATTGCAACGTAAGGCGACTCGGCGGCTATTTCTTGGCCGGAGGCGCGCTATCACCAGTAAATGTCCGCAATTTCTCAGCTAACTGATCCAACTTTTCTTGCGTTTCCACCATGTATTGCATCATGTGGTTGGGAGACGGGTACATGCTGGTTGTTTTTGAGTAAGTAGGACTCCCATCGATATCTGGACCACGCTCATCAACCACTGCGAAGTCTTTATTCGCTGGAACCGGAGTGGGAGTTTTTGGGGCAAAGCTTTCAATTAGACGAGCGATGATCTCGGCATTCATCGATTTGCTGGTCTGCTCCGCAGCTTCTGCGAGCAGTTCGTGAAGATCCCTGGGGATCCGCAAGGTTATGCGTGTATAGCGGTCGTCTTTATCCATAACGTGGAAATTTACACGAAAGTGGTGTCACACAACAGTTGACACTGAAATGGTGTCGTGTGATTCTGTTGATGACACCAATTTGGTGTCTAATTTTGGAGGGGTTATGAACCTTACTGTTCGAGCAACCATACGCATACCAACTGATGTCGCAGATTGGTTGAGGGGGGAGGCCAAGCGTCAGAATCGATCGCTGAATCGCCAACTTACGGAGTATCTGAAGACCGTGATGGCAAGCACCAAAAATGAACGGCCATAAAAAAACCCCAGCGCAGGCCCGCGCCGGGGTTTGGATAACGTCAATCTACGAGGAAAAACGTCATGGATCAGCATACCGCAGTAAACGAAAAACACAATGCTGGCGCTATCAAGGCGCCAGTCACGGTGGAGTTGTCTTTCACGATTTGCAATCCGGACCAGGAACACTTACTCGCTGTTCGGCCTGGGATCCCAGTTACAGATGCCCTTGAAGAGGCGTCCTGCATTCTCAGTGAGTTGAAATCTTCACTTGAGGCAGCTGCCATGGGAGTCGATGGAATCACGCCTAATCAGGCATGGCTACTGTTCCGGGCTGCGAATACGGCGAAGGTTATTGTCGATTCGACGCATGCAGGTCTGGAGAGCGCGTAATGAACATTTCCTCCAGTCAGCACGGGCAGAATGGCGTCGCGACACATTTTCGGATTCAACAGGACGTGTCGCGCACCACAATGTCTTCTCGCGAGGTTGCGGATCTTGTTGGCTCGCGTCATGACAGCGTGAAACGCACTATCGAACGCCTTCAAGAGAATGGCGTTGTGAGCTTTACACCGTCGGTGGAAACCTCACACGAAGGCGCGGGCGCGCGACCAGTAGAAGTTTACCTGGTCAACAAGCGCGACAGCTTCGTGGTGGTCGCCCAGCTCAGCCCTGAGTTTACAGCTCGCCTGGTTGATCGCTGGCAAGAGTTGGAAGAGCGAATGGTCAGTCCTGTAACGCTCCCGTCCTATGCCGAAGCCTTGCGTCTCTACGCGGACCAGATCGAACAGACGGCAGTACTGCGCGTCGAGAACCACCAGCAGGCGGAGAAGATCGCCAGCCTTGAATCCATTTTTCAGGTTGGCATGACCCCTACGCAATTCTGCAAGCGGCTGAACGGTGTGAACTGCCAGCAAGTGAACAACGCGCTGCTAGCTCGCAGGTGGATATTCAACTCGGAGCGCGACGAGAAGCGCTCGGTCAAGTATCGGGTTGGCTCGCTGGCCCGGGATAAGTACCTGACAGAGAAAGTCACCACCATCTCCAATGAGGGTGTCGATCCGTTTCCGAAGTACACGCCAATTTTGCTTAAGGAAGGCGCCAAACGCCTGCATGAGCTGTACATGGCCCAAAAGCTCCCGATGAAGAGAACATGGGACGGCCAGTTCTGCCACTGCAAGGCTACTGAGGAGGACTTGGGGTGAATTGGGGCGCTGACTTGAAGCAGGAGTGAAGAGAGCCCGGCCTAGCGTCGGGCTTTTGCTATCTGCGATTTATGGTTTGTCGGAGTTGGCCTTTTCGAGCAGGCCGGCGATGCCTTCCAGCAGCACCAAGTCCGACTCCTTCAGCTTGCCCTTTGCCGCGGCTCTGGCCAGCTTATCGATGATGGTAATTGCCCTGGGTGACGCGGTCCCTAGCATCGCTTGGTAAGCAGGAGACTGTTCGCGAACGATCTCATGGCGAGTGAACTCGCCCTCGATGACGTTGGAGCCGTAGTTGCCCGGGTTAACCAATACGCCAGGCGCCAGGCCGATCTTCTGCTCAAGGGTGAGCGCAGCTTTCTCGCCCAGGCCTCGATGCCCATTGAGGATCTGGGACAAATAGGAAGCGTCCAGATCGTGCTGGTCGGCGAATTCTTTCTGGCTGAGTTGGCCGATTACGCGCCGCAGCGCGTCGACCCGAAGAGTTTTGATATCCATAGGCGAATAGTGATCCCGCGTTAGCAAATAGTAAATAGCAGCTAGTAAATGACAGCTTACAAAAAGCTATTGCGAGTAGAATTACAAAAATGTAATCTGGAGCTCTTTCGGAGATCACCATGACTCTACTCGACCTCATCCGCTCCTTGGAGCCGACCCAACTGGATGCTCTAGCAGAGCGAAGCGGCACCAGCGTCGGCAACCTCAAACAAATTGCCTACGGGTATCGCCTGGCTGGTCCTGGGCTCGCCATCAATCTTGATCGCGAGTCGGGGAGGGCGGTGACGTGTGAAGAACTGCGTCCTGATATCGACTGGGCTTATCTGCGCAATTCACCTACCAGCTCCGAGCAATCTGCCGCCTGATCCGATGAGCAAAGTTTCGCTCAACGACAGGTTGTGCTGCCACGACAACCGCCAAGAGGTTTCCCGAATGGAACAAGTACATCGCGCAATTCATGAGGCAGTGCTTGATGCGGGGCCAAAGCAATTGGCTCACCTGATGGGCATGAGCCATACCGCGCTGCTCAACCGCAGCAATCCGAATGACGACTCGCACCGGCTGAACCTGGAGCAGTTCCTACAGATTCTGGTGCACAGCAAGAACCCGGAACCATTGCAGTTACTGGCGAGCGCCTTGGGATACGAGCTGGTACCGATTGTGAGGCCTGAAGGGGTCAGCCTGATTCAAGCGCTTGTACACCTGGCTGCGGAGTCGGGGGATGTGTCCCGCGCTGTTCATGACGCCATAGCGGATGGGCATGTTTCGCAGATCGAGAAGGCGGGCATCCAGAAAGAAATCGGCCATGTGCGGCAGAGCTTGCTGGTGCTTGAAGAATCGGTGAAGGCGGCCTGAATACGGCAGCCAGGACAGGACTTGCATTATTTCAAACGGGTGGATGATGAAATTCGCCCGGCGCAGAAAGCAACAAACCCGGCGGGAACCGGGCTTATCAAATCGTCCTGTGCAACCAGGACAACACATCTCGTAGAGGTATTTATCATGGCACACGCAATTGGTGGTGAACAAGCACGTCGACTTATGTTGATCAATTATCCGCTGATTTGTACGCGCGACGATTTGAGTTTTACAGCGCGTGACGCTCAGGGGCGCATGGTCAATTGGCCACGGAACAATCCCGGCGTAGCTGCTGACTGGGAGAAGGGTATGACTTTCTTCGATCAAGAAGTCAGTGCGTTGGCGGCCTTTGACGAAACCGAAGCATTTCATGCAATTCAGTTCGCAATCATGGGAATGGGCGGTCACTGCACGAACCTTGAAATTGGTTTTGTTCAGCGCGTTGCTGCAGCGGCGGTGTTGGGTCTTCGCGCTATGCGAAATGGTGAAGCCGATTTTGTTCCTGTCGATCGGGAGGACAACTGATGGGTGTTCTTCGAGATCACCATCCAGAGCCCTCTACAGCCTGCAAGATTGCCGGCCCTTGGCCAACCTATGCGAGCTTTCGCAATCTTCCTGAGCGTGAGCGCTGGGTGCTTTATGGCAGTGCCAAGGCGTATCGGCAGGCCCTGGAAGATCAGGGGTTCGTCATGGCCGAGTCTTACGACGCTTTCATCAAGCGCGTTACTGACGAGATGGAGCTCTGACCTATGAGCATGGAATTGATGGTCAAGGCCATGAAAACGAAGGTAGGAAATCCGCTGCGCAAGCTGGTGCTGATCAAGTTGGCAGATAACGCCAGTGACCAAGGTGAGTGCTGGCCCTCTTACCAGCACATTGCAGATCAATGCGAGATCGACCGGAGCACTGTGCGCAAGCATATCAAGCAGTTGGAAGCTCAAGGTTTGCTGCGCATTGAGAACAGGGACGGGCCAAAAGGTAATTCGACGAACTTGTATTTTTTGACGTTTGGAGGTGTAGGCCGAAACAGCACACCTGTAGGCCCAGAAAGCACAGCTGTAGGCCCACAGCCTACAGGGGGTGTAGGCCCAGAAAGCACCAGAACCAGTCACTCTTCTGAACCAGTCAATGAACCTAAACCTTCGTGCACGACGGACCCAATGGAAGGCTTTGATCAGTTCTGGAAACTGTACCCGAAGAAGAAGGGACGCAAGGACGCTGCCAAAGCTTGGGCGAAGCTGAAGCCGGACGACGAGTTAAATCAGACTCTGATCACCGCCTTGGGCAGTCACTGCATTTCCGAGGACTGGACCAAGGACGGCGGGCGGTACATCCCGAACGCCACCACCTGGCTGAACGGTGAACGGTGGCACGACGTACTTAAGCCCGCAGGTGCCAACCCAAGCTCGGCCTTTCACGGCCTACCGAACCATACGCAAGAGATGTATCCGGAGGTGCAGAGTGGCGCGAATTTCTAATTTTTGCAGGCTGCCTCGTGTCCGCTTTTTTGATCTCGAATGTCCATTGCATGGCTCGGTGAGCAGTTCCGAGATTGAGCAGTTCGACGGCTCTGTGTTGACCCGTGGTTGCAAGCATTGCCACTGGGAGGCTTTGCACACAGCTCCGAAGTCGACGGAAGCTCACATCCTGGCGAGGGGCAGGAAGAAAGCCGAAGACTTGAACAGGCTGCTCGTAGGCTCTGGTATCTCGCCACGTTTCAACGGGTGCACATTCGACACCTACAGGACCGTCGAAGGGGCAGAAGGTATGGGCAAAGCTCTAGGTGCTTGCAAGGGCTATGTTGCCCAATTTACCGACAACTACGCTGCCGGCCGTTCACTTGTCCTTACCGGCAACGTCGGTAACGGCAAAACCCATCTCGCCTGCGCGATGGTCCAGGCAGTCATCCGTGAGCACGGAGCTCAAGCGGTAATTGCGACAGCAGCTGAGATCATCCGAGTCTTCAAGGGCGCTATGGATCGCGGCGCTGAATATTCGGACAGAGATGTCCTCGACGAACTTTCCAGTTTTGATCTGTTGGTGATTGATGAGGTCGGCGCTCAAAGTGGCAGCGCGTATGAGCTTGGTGTTCTTCATGAGGTGATCGATCGACGTTACCAGTTCGTCCTACCGACCGTAGTTGTCTCCAATCTGGTCACTGTGGATCTCGCTCGGTACATCGGGGATCGCGCACTGGATCGCTTGCGGCAAGCGGGTGGTCAAGCTATCGGTTTCAACTGGGTATCTGCACGAGGTGCAGTATGAGCCGCGAACTGTTCAGCATCGAGGCAGAGCACGGCGTCCTAGGGGCAATCATGATTGACCCATCCTTGTTCGACGAAATTACCAGCAAGGTAAAGAGTTCGGACTTTCATGACCTGGAGAACGCCGCGCTGTATCAGGCGATTGTCGACTGCCATGCGACGGGGGATCCCATCGATGCGGTAACCGTTGGACTGTTTCGTCCTCGGTTGCCGAGCGGTGATAGCACGCTGGCCTTCGCCGCCGAGATCGCCAAAAACATCCCTAGTGCCGCCAACTGGAAGGCGTACGCGCGTCACGTTCGAGAACGCGCCGTGCTGCGCCAGGTTGTTCAAGCTGCCGACGTGATTCGAGAGCAAGTCAGTGAGGACAGATCGGTGGCTGAGATCATCGCGTTGGCTCAGCAGGCTACTGCAGACCTGCGCGACCTAGATGACGACCATCCTAAGTATCACCGTCTGGACCATGTCATGGGGCAGGCCGCTGAAGGCGTCAATGATAAACATCTTGGTCTGAGACCTGACTGGCCTTCGACCGGGCTCCAAAAGCTTGATGAGTTGATACAGGGGATTCGCCCGAAGAAGGTGACCATCATCGCGGGTCTGCCAGGTAGTGGAAAAACCACCCTAGCGCTGCAAATTGCTCAACACAACGCCTGTGTTGCGAAGTTGCCATGGTTGGTATTCTCGATCGAAATGCCGGGTGAAGAGTTGGGTGTGCGCGCTATCGCGTCCCTCGGTGGTGTGGACCTGCGGCGGCTCGACAATCCGGAAAAGATGCAGGATGACGACTGGGCTCGAATGGTCGGAGCTGTAGCCAAGGCGCATGGAGCTCCACTGTTCATTTGTGACGATCCGCATCAGACCCCGGCGAGCATTCGATCAACCGCAAGGCAATGTCAGCGTGAGCACGGCTTGGCCGGAATCATGGTCGACTATCTCGGCTTGGTTCAGTCGGAGCGAAGAGGGCGGACGCGCAGTGAGGAAGTCGGCGCAATCAGCAAGGCGCTCCTACGGCTCGCTAAGGAACTCAATGTTCCTGTGATTGAACTCTCGCAATTGAATCGTGATTCCACAAAGCGCGTTGGCAAGAGGCCTCAAGCGAGTGATCTGCGCGACTCCGGCGAGATCGAGGCTGACGCCAGCTGCATTATCCTGGTTCATCGCGACATGGACAGCGAGGAGGGCCAGAACGGCGTAACCGAGTTGATCATGCCCAAGTGTCGACACGCGAAAGTTGGCAACTGTCTTGTCCAGCAACAGGGGGAGTACGGTCGCTTCGTCGACTTCTGCGGCAATTCGAATCCATCCGATGAGGAGGTCGAAATGAATCGTCCCTTCGTCAGCAAGTACAGGGGGAAAGCACAATGAACGATCGAAGCGCTGCACCGCTCCCGCGTAAAAGCATGAATGAACTGGAGCGGATGTTTCTGAAAGTCGCCGGTGAAGAATTTTCCAAAATTAAGATCGGCGGCGCTGCAGCTTTGGCGTGCCTCCTGGACATGGTTGCCAGCTGGCACGGGAGCCGAGCAGAGATCGGGTTCCACGACTTCGGCCAGCGTTGGTTGATTGAGGGTAATGCAAAGAGCAAACCTGCCGATCGCTTGCTGCGCGACCTGTTCGGTTTGAGTGATCCAGATCCGAGGAAGGCCGCATGAAAAAGCGAACGTACATCGGTAAAGCTTTGGGGGATACCGAGTGGATGCTGGAGCAGTGGGGCTATTGGCGGATGGACGGCATGGGAGTGCCTCGCTACGTGTCCCCGCTCAATGCGTTGATTCGCGACAACACTCAGTGCCATGGAGGAGTGAAGGAGTATTCAGTGACCGATGACCTGGCCTTAGTGTTGGATGGAGCAGTCGCTCGACTGACGAAGCGCGATCCGCAGATGGGAAATTTTATCTGGCTTTACTTCGGTGCTAAATGGCCGGCATTGCGCATCGCAAGGGAAAACGACATGGGCGAGGCGAAGGCGAGGGAGGTCATCAAGGCTGGAGTGGCTTGGATTGACTCGGCCTTGGAGACGATCCGTGAGGCAGCGTAAAAAAGTCTTTCCACGCGGATAACGACCTGTTTTCATGGCACGGTATTCAGCTGTTCAGCGCTACACCACAAAAGAAACCCGGCCATCGCGCCGGGTTTTTGTTGCACGCACGGAATACTTGTCCGTGATCTTTGTGGGCTATTTCATGCGCTGGCTTGCACTAGGCGAATAACGCCAGCTTTTTTTCCTTGCTCACCTTTCGCTATGTGTTCAAAAAGGCCAGTTGCCGAGAGCTGTTGGAATACTTCATTCACTGCCTGCATGGTGTCTGGTCTTTTTGCATACCGCGTGCGCAGAAGGTAGTCCAGCGACTCTGGTTTTACCTTGTCGAGAGAGCCAGCATTAGCTCCTGTGAGCATTTCAACGATGTTTCTTTCTTTGAAGACATCGACTAGGCGCTCAGCGTAGAAGCCAGCTTCTGGGCTTCCGCCATAGGGTAGTTCAATCCAGGTTTTAGATGACTTGACCGAAACTCGAATACCCGCACCGATTGCTTTAAGCGCCGTTTCTATCTGCTCCATCTTGGATGTGTGCAGGAAGTCGACAAGGCGATCACCCTGGGCTTGGTGCACACCGAGCAACCGGCACAGGTCGGCTTTGCGCATATCGCGCTCCATCATCGCGTTCCATAGCGCTATCTTGGCGACGGTTACCGCTGGCAAGGGGACAACAAGCTCGCCGGCCTCGGTTGCAGACGCTGCCGGAATTGCACGGCGCTCATCAACATAGATCGACAAAGTTGCCTCGATTCCGTCTACCGCCTCGCTCAATGCGTGCTGTTCGTCATCACCGTAGCTGTGAAATTGCGGCAGGTCACGGCAGAACACAGCGAGTCCAGGGGTGTCGTCCCGCTCAAAACGAATTGCGTAGTTGTACATGGTCATTCCTTGAAGGTAATCATCTAGTTTGGATGTGATGAGGAGGCATCTTGTTTGATATGTCGATGGTACTACATTTTTGTAGTAGTACAACATTTTTGTAGTGATAGCATTGCTACGAGTAAAGTCTTGATACACCAATTCCAAGCCTCGCCACAGTGCGGGGTTTTTTTGTTTCTGAAGTCCGGACAGCCTCTCGCAGAAGCACAAATCGTTCGGTAGAGCCCAGCCATCGCGCTGGGCTTTTTTGTTTCTATTGCATGGTGGCGCAGTCCGGTAGCGCGCTGGGCTCATAACCCAGAGGTCGTTGGTTCAAATCCAGCCCTTGCATCCAAATTCGCCGCTGTTCCCCCAGCGTTTGGCCGCTCACACCGGTCTTTTTTATTCCCCAACCGCCGAGACACACGAGGCGCCTATGAGATCGCACACCATGTCAGAGCCAGGACCGTTTACCGCTTTGGGTGGGATCGCGCTCTATAAGCTCGGTGCCTTCGGTTTCGTTGCAGTACTGGCAGCCATTGTCGTGATGGCGATGACGCTGCCCAAGACGGTTCGCGAGTTCGTTGTCGCGATGATCAGCACCACAGTCTCCAGTATCTGCGGTGGCGCCTTCGTGGTGCGTTGGTTCGATCTTGGCGTCTGGGCGCATGACGACATCGGCCTGATTGCGATCGGCGGCATCATCTTCGTCTGCGGCCTTCCTGCATGGGTATTGGTCCGCGCCTGGTTCAAGTGGGCCGAGAAGCGCAAGGACAAGGATCTGGCCGAGCTGGCTACAGAGCTGAAGGATCTGCGCAAGACCGTCACCGGCGGGCAGTGAATGACTCGCCAGATCAAAGTCCGGGCCTACCTCCCCTGGTGGTTCCGCACTTACGTCCGAGCAGTCTACGCATTCGCCTACATGGCAGGCCTTGAGGTTGATCAAGACGTCATCCGCGCTCAGGCCAAGCAAGTCACTCGTTACCGCGAGATCGATTCAAGCGATCAACAGTAAGTCACACAAGGTGAAACCTAATGACGACCATTGCCTACAAAGACGGCGTGATCGCCTATGACGGTCGAGTCTCGCGTGGCAACACCATCGTTTATGACGACTTCGACAAGAAGCGTGAGCGCGATGGCGTGTTCTTCTTCGGTACCGGCGCGACGAGCGACATCAACGAGTTGGTTTGCGCGTGGTTCGGTGAGGAGGTCGTCGGCGAGTGTGGGGCGAATGCCCTTGTGCTGCACGACGGCAATCTGACCCTGATCGGCTATGAAGAAGGCAAGGTCTGGAAGAGTCCGGTGGTGCTTGACAGGCCGTATGCCATTGGCAGCGGTGCTGACCACGCTCTGACAGCGTTCGATATGGGCGCTACCGCATACCAAGCCATCGAGATGGCCATGAAGCGCGACTGCGGCACTGGCGGCAAGATCAGAACGCTCACCATCAAGGTCGAGCAGTAGAAGGAATTCAACATGACGACCAAGCCTGACTGGGAGGCGATCGAAGCCGCCTATAGGGTTGGGTTCCCTTCGGTTCGTGCCATAGCTGAGCAATACGGCATCAGCGACACAGCAATCCGTAAACAAGCCAAGAAGCTTGGGTGGAGTCGTGACCTTACCGAGCAGGTTCGGACAGCAGCAAAAGCCAAGGTAGTTCGCACCGAGGTTCGCAGTAATGGTTCGCAGTCTGCGCCGCGAACCGATGAGCAGATTATCGATGACGCCTCGGACAAAGTGGCACAGGTTCTCCTCGCTCATCGCGCAGGCTTGGCTCAATGGAGAAGCATCGCTGACAAGCTCGGCGCATTCCTCGCTGAGGCAGATGTGAACGAGGAGACCCATAGCGACTTCGCCCGTTCGCTGAACGCAGGTGTCGATGCTCAGCTCAAGGTCATCAAGGGTGAGCGCCAGGCTTACAACCTCGGCGATGACAACGGCGAAGGTGATAAAGGCGACACCGTAACGAGAATTGAACTGGTCGCGATGTAATGGCGGTCGCGAAGATCGAGATCCCTGACAAGCTGATCCCAGTGTTCCAGGGTGACGCTGACGTTCGTGGCGCGTTTGGTGGCCGCGGTTCTGCCAAGACGCGCAGCTTCGCCACGATGATTGCAGTGCGTGGCTACATGTACGGCAAGCAGGGGGTATCAGGGATTCTGCTCTGCGGCCGGCAGTTCATGAACTCGCTGGCTGACTCTTCGTTTGAGGAGTGCAAGCGGGCGATCGAGGAGCAGCCATTCCTCAAGGATTACTACGAGATCGGCGAGACGTTCATCCGGAGCCGCGATAAGCGCATCTGGTTCGCGTTCGCCGGCCTTGATCGCAACATTGCCTCCATCAAGTCGAAAGGTCGAATTCTGATCTGCTGGGTGGATGAAGCCGAGCCGGTCACTGATGACGCATGGGTGACGCTGATCCCTACGCTGCGGGAAGAGGGTGAGGGCTGGAACGCCGAGCTTTGGGTCACCTGGAACCCGAAGCGCAAGAAGGCGCCGGTCGAGAGCCGTTTCCGCAACATCAATGACGCACTGATCAAGGTTGTCCAGCTCAACTGGCGCGATAACCCCAAGTTCCCGGGCAAGCTTGAGCGAGAACGTCAACGCGATCTTGAAGAGCGGCCTGAGCAGTATCCGCATATCTGGGAAGGTGACTTTGTGACAGCACTTGCCGGCGCCTACTTCGCCAAGCATCTGGCCAAGGCGAAGGACGAGGGCCGCATAGGTCGCGTTGCTGCTGATCCACTGATGACCATCCGCCTGTTCGCTGACATCGGCGGCACTGGCGCCAAGGCTGACAACTTCGTGTTCTGGGCTGCCCAGTTTATCGGCAGAGAGATACGCGTCATCGACCACTACGAGCAGCAGGGGCAGCCACTGGCGACCCACCTGAACTGGCTCCGGTCGAAAGGCTACTCGCCGGACAAGGCGCAGATCTGGCTGCCACACGACGGCGACACACAGGACAAGGTGCACGATGTTTCCTACCGCTCAGCCTTCGAGGCTGCCGGCTACATCGTCACAGTCATTCCGAACCAGGGCAAGGGCGCCGCGATGCTTCGTGTCGAGGCTGGTCGCCGCCTGTTCCCCGCTATGTGGTTCGACGAGACGCCAACTCAGGCAGGCCGTGAGGCGCTGGGTTGGTATCACGAGAAGCGAGACGAGATCCGCGGCATTGGACTCGGCCCTGAACACGACTGGGCCAGCCACAGCTCTGACGCATTCGGCTTGATGTGCATCGCCTACGAGCAGCCGAACGCTACGGCGCCGGCCCCTATCAAATACCGTAATCGAGTGATCGCATGACCAAGATGACCGACGCCGAGCTGCTTTCCTATCTCGAGGATGAGGCGCGCCAGGCTCACCTGTTCAACGACGGGGAGCTGCAGGAAGAGCGCGTCAAGGCAATGCGTGCATACACCCGCGAGCCATATGGCAACGAGGAGGAGGGCCGCTCGGCTGTCGTGGCGTCTGACGTGTTTGACGCGGTCGAAGGCATGCTCCCGGACCTGATCGAGGTGTTCACCAGTTCCGAGAAGGCTGTGGTCTTCGAGCCCGTAGGCCCGGAGGATGAAGAGAGCGCCGAGCAGGTCACCAACGCCTGCAACTACGTGTTCTACAAGCAGAACAACGGCTTCCTGATCCTGTACACCGCGATCAAAGACGCTTTGCTGCTCAAGACTGGCGCGGTGAAGTGGTTCCATGAGAAGAAGCGCGTCCCGACCTTCACGCGGTACAGCGGCGTCGATGAGATGCAGTTCGCGCTGTTTATGCAGGACAACCCTGAAGCTGAGATTGTCGAGCAGGAAGAGGCTGAACTCTCCGATGAGGAGCAGCAGCAGTTCCATCAGTTCGCCACCGAGCAATATCAGGCAACGGGGGTTGCTCCGGCCATGCCGCGCCGCTTCAACGTCAAGGTCAAGACCATTCAGGAGAAGGGCTATTGCTGCGTCGTAGCCATCCCGCCTGAAGAGCTGCAGGTCTCGCGCCGGCACGACTCGCCCATGCTGAAGGATTGCCCTTACGTCTGCCATGTCACTCGCCGCAGTGTGTCTGAGCTGCGCGAGATGGGCTATGACGTGGAGGCGTCCGAAGTGCGCGCCGCAACCTACGAGAACGTGACCGACTACCGCGAGAACAACGGCGGTCGATTTGATGACTGGGAAGACGAAGACCCGGTAGATCAATCCATGGTCCGTGGCTATCTGCGTGATGAGTACGTGCTTGTCGACTACGACGGCGACGGCATCGCAGAGCGCCGCAACATCGTGCGCCTCGGCGATCGAGTGCTGAAGAACCAAGAGTGCAGCCACGTACCTATCGCGGCCTGGACGCCGTACATCATGACTCACGCCTTCAACGGCATGTCCGTGGCGGATCTGGTCGAGGACTTCCAGCGCATCCACACCACCATCATGCGTCAGCAGCTCGACAACCTGTATCTGGCCAACAATCAGGAAACCATCGTCACGATGGACTCCCAGGGCAACCCGATGGCAGACATCGATAGTCTGCTCAATCGTCGCCCGGGCGGCATCATCCTTGAGAAGCAGGCCAACTCTGTTCGCCCATACATGGAGCGCTGGCAGGGCATCGAAGCCATGCCGATGCTTGAACAGTTGCAGGGCGAGAAGGAAAACCGCACTGGCTGGACCCGCTACAGCCAAGGCCTCGACGGTGACAGCCTGAACAAGACGGCTACCGGCGCCCAGATGATCATGAACGCCAGCCAGAAGCGGATGAAGCTGATGGCCCGCATCGCCGCTGAGTGTCTTGTGGCCCCGATGTTCCAAGGCATATTCAAGGTGCTGACTGACAATGGCATGGAAAAGCTGAGCTACCGCCTCAATGGCAAGTTCGTGCAGTCCGACCCGCAAGAATGGCGCGATCAGTACGACATGACGATCAACGTCGGCATCGGCACGGGTGACGTGCAGCAGCAGAACGTGTTCCTGCAGCAGATTGCCCAGACTCAGGCCATGGTTGCTCAGTCGCCATTCGCCAAGTCGTTGATGAGCCCGGACAAGTTCTACAACGTCCAGGCGCGCCTGGCAGAGAACGCAGGCTTCAAGAACCCAGAGGAATTCTGGGTAGATCCAGCCTCCGTTCCGCCCGAAGCCGAGCAGCCGCCTCCGCCAGACCCGAAAGTCGTGCTGGAGCAGGAAAAGCTCAAGAACGACCAGATGAAGACCCAGGCCGAGATGGTGCAGAAGTCCCAGGAAGCCGAGAAGGATCGCCAGTTCAAGGCCTCCGAGGCTGATAAGGACCGCCAGTTCAAGCTGCAGATGGAGGTTCTTCGCCTCGATCACGCCGCCGCGCACGCCCATCAAAACGAGGACTTCCCGAATGGCCAGTGAAGCGGATCTGCATGACCAGCAAGGCCGCGGCCAGGTCGCGCTGCAGCTGCTGGAAAACGAGCTGCTGAAAGAGGCGCTGGACGCCATCGATCGCGAGGTGATGGAGCAGTGGATTGGCTGCCCGGCCCGCGACAAGGAGGGCAAAGAAGCCTTGTGGCAGCTCATCAAGACCAGCCGCAAGTTCCGCGAGGTCCTGACTGGATACATCGACACCGGCAAGCTGGCCGCGCACAAACTCAAGCTTTACGAGGAAGAGGGGCGGATAGCGCGCCTGTTCCGCAAATAACACGGATTCAAATATAGCCCGCCTTCGAGCGGGCTTTTTTATGCCCGTTTGACGGGCGAACTGGAGTGAGTGATGGACACCAACCAAGAAAGCGGAGTGTCGTTGGATGAAGTATCCGAGCTTCTGGACGAAGCGCCCGAGCAGGTCGAAGAAAGCGAAGTAGCCGAGGCAGAAGAACTCCCCGAAGAGGGTGAGCAGCCTGAAGCAGCGGCAGAAGACGACGGCGAGCTGGTTGAGATTGAGGGCAAGGCCTACCGGGTTCCAAAGGAACTCAAGGGTATGGTCCTCATGCACAAGGATTACACCCAGAAAACCCAAGAGGTAGCCGATCAGCGTCGGGCCGTCGAAGAGCGTGCGCAAGCTCTTCAGCAGCGCGAACAGGTGTTGGGCGCCTCCTTTGAGAAGGCTGTCGAGTTCCGTCAAGTGCAGGATCGGCTGGCCCAATTCGAGGCTCTGGACTGGAACGCGTTGGTTGATGCGGACCCGGCACAGGCCCAAAAGCTGACCATTGCCTATCAACAGCTTCAGCGTGAGGCGCAAACCAAGTTCTCAGAACTGCAGCAGACCCAGGCCCAAGCCCAGCACCTGACGGACACCCAACGTCAGCAAATGCTCGCCGAGGCTCAACAGGATCTGCACGCACGACTGCCGGGCTTTGGGCCGCAGACCGCTCAGCAGATTCGCAAAACAGCTGAAGAGCATTACGGCATCAAAAGCGAGGAGCTTGAAGGCCTCGTGGACGCCCGTTACGTGCATGTCCTGCATGACGCCATGAAGTGGCGTGAGCTTCAGGCCAAACAGCCTCAAGCCATGCGGAAAGTCGCTGAGGCAGCCCCGGCAATCAAGCCGCAGGCCGCCCCGCAAAAGCCCCGAACCAATCAAGCCGCCTTCGACCGCCTGAAAAAGAACGGCCGTGTCGAGGATTTGGCTGCTTTGCTCTGAGGAGAGTAAGCCATGACCCAACCTACCAACACCTTCGACTCCTACGATGCCGTAGGTAACCGCGAAGACCTGCAAGACAAGATCTACATGGTGTCGCCGGAGAAGACCCCGATCGTCTCCGCCATCGGCCGCTTCAAGGCTACCCAGCGCCTGCACGAATGGCAGCGCGACAACCTGGACACGCCGAACAAGGACAACGCCGTTATTGAAGGCGATGACCGCACCGGCACCGCGCTGACCCCAACCGAGCGCGTGGCCAACACTGTGCAGCTGTTCGACAAGGTCGCCGTGGTGTCCAGCACCCAGGAAAAAACCAAGTCCGCCGGCCGCTCGAGCGAGATGAAGTATCAGATCTCGAAGAAAATGGTCGAGCTGAAGCGCGATCTGGAAGCCATGGTCATTTCCAACAACCCGGCCGTGCAGGGCAACAGCACCACCGCTCGCAAATCGGCGGGTCTGGGCGTGCTGCTGTACACCAACACCAGCCACGGTGCTGGCGGTTCGACCACTGCGCACACCTCTGGGCTGGCCACCGTCGCGCCAGTGGCTGGCACTGCACGCGCCTTCGCTGAAGCTCAGCTGAAGACCGTCATGCAGAGCATCTACACCAACAGCGGTGAGATGCCGAGCATCATCAGCATGACGCCGAGCCACAAGGCCGGCTTCTCCGCGTTCACTGGCATTGCTGCAAGCCGCGTGAATGTGAAGAAGGGTTCGCAAGCCACCATCGTGGGTGGTGCTGACGTGTACATGTCCGACTTTGGCGAGCTGACCGTGGTTCCGAACTACGTCCAGGCCACCGCCAACAGCGGCACCGTGTTCATCTTGAACCCGGAATACGCTGGCATCGCCTACCTGGGCGGGTTCAAGTCCGAGGCTCTGGCCAAGACCGGTCACACAGAGAAGGAGCTGGTCTCCGTCGAGGCGTGCCTTGTGGTCACCTCTGAGAAGGCCCACGGCAAGATCGCTGATCTAACCGCTTAACCACCTGATGAGGCCCGCCCTGGGCAACTGGGGCGGGTTTTTTAATGCCCAAATTTACCGAATACGATCCGCAGACCGGCGTCAAGACAACCGTTCACGACCTGGACGACAAGATCGTGTTCGAGAAGTCGTACGACGCTCAGCCATTCCTCGACCGTGCCGCCGATATGCGCGCCGCTACCGAGGGCGAGAGCTGGGGTGAGATGCGGCACATCGGGTTCATCCCGAACGCCGTGCTGGGAACCATGCTGCGGCAAGACGGCGGCATAGACCAGAAACGACTGGTCGCTTGGCTCAAAGCCAATCCGATGATGACCACCTTCAGCAAGGTCCTCAAATGAATTACGCCCAGATCAGCGAAAGAGTGGCGGACTGGATCAACCGCGGCGACCTGTCTGCGCGTATCCCCGACTTTATCGAACTGGCCGAGGAGCGCATGAACCGCGCGCTACGTGTTCGCCAGATGGAGTCCCCCCTGGCTGCTACCGCGATCACGGACAACCTGATAACGCCAGCTGCTGACGTGATTGATGTGAAGGTTTTATGGGTGCCGGATTACGAGCGCACGCCACTCAAGCCGCAGGCACTTGAGTCGGTTATCGCTGGCGGGTATCAGGGCACTCCAACCATGTACGCATGGGACGGGGCGGATCTGCGCTTTGATGGCGCTGGCGACGTGCAGGGGGTGCTGTACGTGCGCATTCCTGCATTGTCGACCGCCACCACCAACTGGGTGAGCGAAGGTCCGTGGAGTCTGTACCTCTGGGGGGCGCTCATGGAAGCCTCGTTGTTCGTCAAGAACGCAGCGGATGCAACCACATGGGAGGGTCGATTCCAGCAGGTTCTGGACGAGCTTCGCGGCAATGATCAACGCCGATCCGGGCCAATGGTTGCGAGGGCTCGCTGATGATTCCGCTGATGGGCTTTGCGCCGGATGCCGACGTGACAACGCCCGGCATCCTTACCAGTTGCTCGAACCTGATTCCGTATCAGAACGGCATGGAAGGCGCGCCAGAGCCGGCCACGCCTGCGGCCACGCCAGTGCTTGCGGCGGCCTGCATCGGTGCGGCGGTGGTGTCCAAGCTGGATGATACGCGCCGGATCATCGCGGGCACGGCCACAAAGCTTTACGAACTCGCATCAGGCGTTTGGACAGATGTGTCCCGGGTTGCCGTGTATACCGGCGGCGTCGATACGCGCTGGTCCATTACCCAGTTCGGTGATGCCACGCTCTGCGCGAACCGATCCGACGTGATTCAGCGCTCGACAGGTGCCGCTTTCGCCGATGTTGCGACCTCGCCAAAGGCTGAAATCTTGTTCACGGTCGGTGCGTTTGTCATGGCGCTCAATACAAATGACGGGGCTGAAAAGCCGGACGGCTGGCATTGTTGCGCCGCCTTCGATGACACGTCGTGGACCCCGAACCTTGCGACCCAGGCCACGTCCGGGCGACTGGTAGCGACTGCTGGCCGGCTGACTGCCGGCATGCGCCTTGGTGAGTACGCCATCGCCTACAAGGCCAAATCCATTTATCTCGGTCAATACGTCGGCGCGCCGACGGTCTGGAACTGGATTCAGGTTCCTGGCGGTGAGGCGGGCTGTGTCGGCAAGGAGGCGATTTGCGATATTGGCGGCGCGCACTTCTTCGTCGGCGACGACAACCTGTGGATTTTTGACGGCACTCGGCCTGTGCCGGTGGCTGAGGGGTACGTGCGGCAGTTCTTTTACAACAACTCGAACCCGGCCTACCGCTACAAGACGATTTGCGTGTTCGACCGGCAAAACAACCGGGTGTGGGTGTTCTACCCTTCTCTCGGTGCGACTTCGCCTGACTCGGCGCTGGTCTACCACATCACCTCCAAGAAGTGGGGTGTGGCCAACCGCAGTATCGAGGCTGCCCTGAACTACGTCGCCAACGGTGTGACCATCGACGGTCTGTCGGCCATCTCGACCACGATTGACGGCCTGTCTTCGTACTCGTTCGACTCCCAATTCTGGCTGGCTGGCGGCAAATCGATGTCGATTTTCAACACCTCGCATCAGCTGCAATCCATGACAGGCGTGTCGGTGGCGAGTTCCATGGCGACCGGTGAAGCCGGAGATGACGACCAGGTCATGGCGCTGAACAAGATTCGTCTGCGCTACGCCATATCGCCTGCCGCTGCTACCGCGCAGACCTTCATCCAGCAGAACTCTGGGGAGGGTTTCACTGCAGGTGCGACTGGCGCGGTGCTGGACGGCAAGTTTGATGTGAGGGTATCCGCCCGGTGGCACAAGGCGACCTTCACGTTTACGGGGCCAGTGCGGATCACGCATATGGATGCGGACCTGCAGCCGGCTGGTGGCCGCTGATGAAGCTCAGAACAACGCCTACGGTAGGAACGACTGATCCTGTTCTACAGCGTGAACTGCGTGAGCATGCCACCCAGGTCAACCTGCTGTCTGAAGGCAGGATAGCCGGCCGTTACGCGGCAACCACTGCGCCGCCTACCAGTGGCGACTGGATGCAGGGCGACGAGGTCCATAACTCGACCCCAACAGAAATCGGCACGGCCGGTTCGAAATACTTCATTGATGGCTGGAAATGCATCGCTTCAGGAACCCCGGGCACCTGGGTTCAAAAACGCTGCCTGACGGGTAACTGATGAACAAACTGATCATGGTGCCGACGTCGCATATCGACGTGGCTTGGAAAGAGGGCGCCCACAACCTCGGCCTGGCCTGCGCCACGTCCGGCGGCGAGATCACAGGCGACCAGCTGAAAATGATGCTCAGCCGCGGCGAGCGGACCCTGTTGCGTCTTGACCGTGATGACGTGGTTTCTGGCTGGGGCGTCGTTGGTGTGGAGCAACTGCCGAACTGCCGCGTGTTGTACGTCTATGAGTTGTACGCCCCGCACGGCCATTTTGAAGAATTCTGCGAAGAGTTGGGGGTCATGGCCAAATCGCTGGGCTGCTTGCGCCTGCGTTGCGCAGCCGCACCAGCTCAAGCCCGTCTCTACCGGCAGCGCTGTGGATTCGCGCCGGTCTACCAAGTCCTGGAGGTCGAACTGTGAATATTGAAGCCCTGCACGAACAGCTTAGCGCAGAGTTCGGCGGCCCGGCCATTGGTGCGCTGCCGTCCTTCACTGGTGATGTGATTCGCCCCCATAAGGGCGGTGGTGGTCAGTCCAGTTCTACCACGCAATCCATTCCCAACGAGCTAAAGCCACTGGCCGCTGCGTACAGCGACAAGGCCATGCAGCTCTCAAACACGCCATATCAGTCCTACGGCGGTCAGCAAGTCGCCGGCATGCACCCTTTTCAGAATTCAGCGACCGCAAGGCTTGGGCAGATCTTCAACTACGGCGATCCATCCATGAACGCCGCCAGAAGCACTGTCACAAACTCCCTGAATTCCGGGAAGGCCGCAACGGATAACCCCTATGGCTATGCCGGGAACGGCGGAACCAATCAGTACGCCGGATCGAACCCGTACCTGCAGCAGAACATCGATGCAACCCTGGGCGATATCACTCGCAACTACAACGACGCGGTGGCGCCCGGGCTGACCAGTCAGCTGGTCGGTTCAGGCTCGTTCGGCAACACAGGAGCTCAGGCTGCCACGCAGGGGGCGCTGAATGACCTAACCAAGAACCTCGGCAACACCGCCTCAGGCATGCGCATGCAGGACTACACCGCGCAGCAGGGGCTGGCCGAGAACCAGCTGAATCGCAACCTGCAGAACAATCAGTTCAACGCCGGGTTGGGACAGGACTATGCGAGCCGCAACGATCAGCTGCGTAGCCAGATGCTTGGCCTGGCGCCAGGATACGAGAGCCAGGGCATGGACGTGGCGAACAACTTCATGAACGCCGCCAACATGTACCAGGACAACGAGCAGCAAGGTCTCGACGCCCAGTATCAAAACTGGTCAGACATGCAGAACGACCCGTACAAAAAGCTCGCGGCGATGTCCGGCGTGTTCGGCTCGGGGCTGGGAAATACCGCAACTACCAAACAATCGGGCGGGGGTGGTAAATGAGTTTCTTCGGTGATGTGGGCAGCTTTGAGCTGTTCAACCTGGGTGCCATGGGCAGCCAAGTGAAAGACAATCCGGCGCGGCTGTTCTACGGCTCGGCGGATCCGTTTTCAACCAAGATGTGGAACGGCATTTTGGGCACCGATGACAAGCCACTCGTAGACCAGTGGGGCGGCGCCGCTCCTCAGCGTTATGAAGAAGCTCAGGATGCCGGGATCAATACCGGCCCTGGCAAGACCATGCACAACATTGCCAAGACCATCGCCTCGATTTACGCGGGCGGTGCGGCGGGGGGGCTGCTGGGTGGCGGGTCTAGCGCCGCAAGTGGTGCAGCCGGCAGCGCCGGGACAGCAGGTACTGCTGGGGCATCCACTGCAAGCGCAGGTTATGGGTTGGGGCAGCCGGCGGTGACTGGCAGCATGGGCAATGCGGCTTATGCTGGCGGCAATGCATCGCCTGGACTGCTCAGCTCCATGGGCAGCAGTCTTTCCAATTTCAACACCCAGGCCAAACCCTACATGGATGCGGCCAGTTACGGGCAGAAAGCCTACGGCTTGCTTTCGCAAGGCCAACAGCAGCAACCAATGGGTGGCGCACAAGCCATGCAGCAAGCCAACACCGGCCCGCAGACCCTGGCCCAGATCGCTCAAGGCCAACCAAACCCATTGATCGCTCAGCGCCAGCAGTACGCGCAGCAACGCCGAGGGAGATTCTGAAATGCCTGACATGAATGGGCTTCTTGATTTCGTGAAAACCCCCGCCGGCCAAGGGTTGCTCGCGGCTGCGTTCGGTGGTTTGGCTACTGCTGGGCGCGGCGGACCAATCAACACGTTGGGCGCTGCGGGACTGTCAGGGATCGCTGGTTATTCCGCTGCCAGCGGAAACGCGCTCAAGCAGCAAAAAGCGGACATGCTCCAGCGACAGGCGCAAACAATTCCGACTCTTTATGGGAAAAGCGCTGACGGTGGCGACACATTCGATTGGAAATCAGCGGCAGCGCTCGGCCTGGGGCCTGAAGAGATTGCCAAATACGCCCAACTTCCAAAGGCCGGAATGAGCAAGGTTGCGCGCACGGTTGAGATCCCAGGCGCCGATGGCAACAAACAGACCGTCCAGTACGATGAATATGGTCAGCCGGTGGGGCAGGCTATCAACTCCTACGTCGCCCCGCAGCTGGTCGACACGGGCGGGGTGAAGCAGTTCGCAGTACCGACCGCCGGGCAGAGTTTCGCCATGAGCATGTCGCCGGGCGAGCAGGCGGCAGATACCCGCGGTTGGGCCGGCATAGCGAATCAGCGGGAGCAGAATGCCACGCTGAAGGACGCCAACAATGTCCAGCGAGAGGCTGGACGCATCCAGATCATTAGCGGCCCCGACGGCAACAGTTATCGGGTCGACAAGGGTACCGGTCAAGTGTCGCCCATCGTGACGCAGGCGGGTACGCCGTTTCAGGACGGCGCATCCTCCAAGCTCACAGAGTCAGAAGGAAAGAGCACGCTGTACCTGAGTCAGATGACCGACGCATCCAACACTCTCGGAAAAATTAGTGGAAAGGTTTCGCCTGCGCGGGTGGCACTCACCAGCAGCCCTTATACCAACGCGTTTGCGGGGGAGACCGCACAGCTCGTCGCTCAGACGCAACGGCAATGGGCGGAAGGCTTCTTGCGCGCCAAGACGGGGGCGGCGGCAACGCCTGGCGAAGTGGATAACAACATTCGCACCTTTTTCCCGGTAGTGGGTGACAGCGAAGCGGTGATAAAGCAAAAGGCGATGGCGCGACGCCAAGCCGAAAAGGATATGAGGGTGCCGGCTGGGCGTGGTGCGGAAATAGTCACTCCTCGCAATGCATTACAACCACAACAGCCAGCGCCCATGCCGCAAGCAGGCGCATTCGCCGATGCAGACAAAGAAGCTCGTTACCAAGAATTCAAACGGCGTCAGGGGCAATAAACCATGACCGAACAGGAAGAATTTGAGTTCCGCATGCGTTTGGAGCAGGAGAGCGCCGCACAATCTCCTGAACAGCCTCAGGTCCAAGCAGCACAGCCTCAGCAAGAGGTCGCGGCCCAGCCGCAAACGCGTTCTGGTCGTCTCAGCGGCCGCAACTGGCTGGAGCGAGGCACACTTGGCGCGGGTAAGGCTGTTGCGGATCTGATGGAGGGCATCGGACTTGGTGGTGTTCTCTGGCCTCGCGGCTGGCAGCGTGCGCCCGGTGCAGATGATGACCTCATGTCAGACCCGGCAGGTATTACCGGAAACATTGGCGGGCAGATCGGGCTTGCCTATCTTGGTGGTCGCGGCTTGCAAGCTGGCGGTAAGGCGATACAGGCGGCGAACGCTGCACGCGCAATGCCGGCGATCAAAACTGCTGGTGGTTTGCTGGAAACAGCAGGCAATGCCGTGATCAACCCTGCAAGCTATAAGCAGGCGGCCGGAGCGGGCGCGGCCTTTGGCTTACTGTCACAGCCTGGTGATGTCTCAGACCGGGTAGCCAACACAGCTACTGGAGCTATTGGCGGCGCTGGCGGCATGGCGATCGGGCGAGGTGTCGGTAAAGTGGCTAGCGGTGTTAAACAGCTTATGACTCCGAAAGCTCCTGTGGAGATGGAGATATCGGCGAAGCTCTCCCAGAAAGGAATCGACTACAACGCGCTTCCGCAAGCCGTTAAAGATCAGGTTATTAAAATCGGTAAGAACGCCATTGAGGACGTGGATAACCTGGACACTGTTCAGCTTGGTCGCATGGCCGACTTTAATACTCTCGGCATTAAGCCAACACGCGGCTGGCTAAGTCGCGACCCTAAACAGTGGTGGATGGAAAACAACCTCAATACTGTTGACGACCAAATTCAGGCGCGATTCGTAGACGCGAATCGGTCACTGCTTCAAGGAGTTTCAAAAGGCGCGGGCACTGCCTCTGACTACCAGCGTGGACAAGTTCTTCAAAAATCCGTCACTGGTTATGATGATGCGCTGAAGACAAAAGCCGACAAACTTTACCAAGCTGCCAGAAATACGGCCGGGCGTGATATCCCTCTCGACCCTCACCGGTTCGTCAATGATGCATCTATCGATCTGGATCAACAGATGCTCGGCTCAAAGCTGCCGGCCGATACGTTGTCATGGTTCCAGAAGGCTACCGAAGGCGAAGAGCCTTTCGATATGGGCACGGCGTTGCAACGCCTGCAGGCGTTGAATGGGCGCATTTACGGTACGAATGACCCTGCCGAAGCGAAGGCTCTTGGCATCGTTAAAAGCCACCTGATCAACGCCATTGAGGGCTATGGTGAATCGCGCGGCGGCCAGGGATTCGGTGGTAATCAGCTAACCGTACCGAACAGTGCTGTATCGCCGTTCGGCCCAGAGATTGCCCCAGACACAATCCAGCAGAACCTGGCAAACGCCTTCAAGACTGCAAGAACGGCTGCTGCCGACCGTTTCCGCTTCCAGGATGCGAGCCCACTGATCGATAAAATTCTCAAAGGCAAATATGCCCCCGAGGACCTGCCCGACATCGTGGGGCGGATGAAAGTCGACGACCTGAGAGGGCTTTCTCAGCTTGAATCTCAGCGAGGCGTGCCGATCATGGGCGCCTTGCGTGATGCGGCGCAGGCTTATGTTCGAGATGCCTCAACACTTCAGAGTGAAACTGGTGGCTCCTTCACCATCAACGGAATGCGCAAGGCGCTCGATCGTATCGGACCGGAGAAAGGGAAGGAGCTCTTTGGGAATGCCGGATGGGCTGATTATCAAAGGATTCTGCGGGTCGGCGGCAATATTATGAACCCGCCGATGAAGCCGGCAGGGTCGACTACCGCGCCGAACCTGTTGCGCTTTATCCAGCAATTGCCAATCCCTGGCATCGGGCAGCCGCTGAATATGGTGCTTACTGCTGCTGGCAAAGTTAAGCAAATGGCTGATGTGGGCTCTGCGCTTAATCCGCCGCTGAACATGGTGATCCCCAAAACGCCACGACCGAGCATGCTGCCGATGGTCGTAGCGCCTGGACTATTAGGGATCTCGGAGCAATGAGGCGCCTAATCCTCGTCGGGTTTAATCAGGACAATTTTCCTGATCCTGCTCCCCTTGGGTAGGTGCTTTTTGGCTAAATAAGTCAGCCACTCTTCAAATCTGACCAGCAGCCAGAGACCTGCAAATACGCCGGAAAACTGGATTGCTTTCAATAGATGCTCGCTCAAGCGAACCTCCAGGGTGTAACGCCCTCACTCAACTTAAGCCCGCCATGTGCGGGCTTTTTTATTGGGATGAACAAACATGCCTATCCCTTCTTCAATCAATGATCTTTCGACCGCCGCCGGCAGTAACAGTCCAGCGGGTTCTGAATCGCCATCGTTGATAGATGACTATCTGCGCACCTATGCATCATACATCGCCCTTTTGCGCGATGGGGCGCAGAGTAATGGCTTCAATTACGCCGCCGCTGGCGGGACTGCAAACGCAATCACGGCAACCTATTCGCCAGCCATAACGACGCTCAGTGATAGCACCGTCCTGCTGGTCAAAGCATCATTGCTGAATACGGGGGCCACCACTTTTAGCCCGAATGGCCTCGCTGCCAAGCCTGTTGTCACCATTGCCCACGCGCCATTGCAAGGCGGGGAAATTGTAGCGAACGGCGAACTGTGTCTCCAATACAACACCAGTGTTAGCGGCGGTTCCTGGGTGTTGATTTACAGCTCAGGCAGTGTTTTGCAGGCTACGACACCCATTCAATCTCTGACGGCCTCTGTCGCGGCCAATGCGCTGACGGTCGCTTGGGCGCCGGCGCCACTGGTTTTCCGCAACGCTACAGCGACGGTTGGCACGCCAGTCGTTGCAAATATAGCGGCCGGTCTTTCCATTGTAGTGCCTGCCTCCGCAACGCTCGGAACGACTTCAGCATTGCAGGCTACGCTAGTGTTTCTGGTCGCCTACAACGCCGGAACACCAGTCCTGTGCGTGACCAACCTGGGCGGCGGGGCAGATTTGAGCGAGACAGGTTTTATTAGCCCAACGACGATCAGCGCCGCCTCGACCTCTGCGGGGGTTATTTACTCTGCGTCGGCTGTCGCCGCCGGATCGCCGTATCGCGTCGTCGGCTCCATTCAGATCACCGAAGCCACGGCGGGAGCCTGGGCGACGGCACCAACCTTGGTGCAGGGCAGTGGGGGGCAAGCGCTTACCGCTCTGTCGAGTATCGGTTTCGGGCAAGCGTGGCAGGACGTAACCGGCAGCCGGGTGCTGGGCACTGTTTATGCAAACACCACCGGCAGGCCGATAACTCTCAATGTGACGATGTCAATTACTGCGGCGGCAGGTGCGTCTGTTGTTGTGATGAATGGTCTATCTGTAAACGGCAATCCAAATAGCGGTGTCAATGCGTTTTCGGCAATAACCGTCATTGTTCCTGCAGGAGCGACCTACCGGGCAAGCTGTTCGGCAGGTACCCCAACCCTCTCGCAATGGCTGGAGCTTCGCTAATGAGCTATTTCAAAGATGATGCAGGGAACTGCTATTTCCTCAGCGCCGAAGATATCGCCAATGGTGGGCTGAGTTTACTGCCTGCAGATTGCGTCGCCATCACAGACGAGGAGGCGCACGCCATTCAAAACCCGCCTCCGACTCCACAGCAGATCCTCGCAGCGCAAAGTGCCAAGTTGCGTGGACTGGTGCAACTGGCAAGCGCTCAAAAGGCGGCGCTAGCTAATCGCATTGACGATATCGAGTTTTCCATTGCAGACGGCTCCTCTACCCCCGCTGATGAGACCGAATTGCCGGATCGCAAGGCGCAGTCGACCGCGTGGTATCGGTTCTCCTCCGCGCTGGGCCGTGTATCGGCCCAAGCCGGTTGGCCAGTAACGGTCACATGGCCAGTTCAGCCATCTGATGGGATGGACCTTAGCGTATCGGCCACATCGCCCGACACCGTCTAGAAGCCTGGAGAAATGTCATGCCCATCACCGCGCAGCAGTTGCGGCAAATCCTCCCGAACGCCGGCAAACAAGCCGGCGTTTTTGCGTCTGCGCTGAATTTGGCCATGGAGCGGTTCCAGATCAACACCCGGCTGAGGATGGCGGCCTTCATTGCCCAGGTAGGACATGAGAGCGGCCAGTTCCGGTACGTGAAGGAACTCGGCGGCGACCAGTACCTGAGCAAGTACGACACCGGAACCCTGGCCAAGCGGCTTGGCAATACGCCAGAGGCCGACGGGGACGGGCAACGATATCGAGGCCGCGGCCTGATTCAGGTGACTGGGCGCGACAACTATCTGGCATGCAGCAAGGCACTGTTTGGCGATGACCGCCTGCTGCGAACTCCTGAATTGCTGGAGCAAGCCGAGTGGGCCTGCAAGTCGGCGGCGTGGTTTTGGAATTCTCGCAACCTGAATGCGCTGGCTGATACTGGCGACCTGAAGACCATTACCCGGCGCATCAATGGCGGGCTGAACGGCTGGGATGAGCGTCAAGCGTTCTACGCCAAGGCGCTGAAGGTGCTGACATGAACCCGCTCCCGCTCCGCCTCCTTCCTTATATAGCTGCAATGGCTCTGGTAGCTGGCGCGCTGTTCGGCGTCTATCACCACGGGCTTTCGGTCAAGGATGCTGAGTGGGTTGGCCGCTGGAATGACCGTAATACCCTGGACGCGAAGGCGAAGGCTGCGAATGAAGCCGCAACCCGGGCCAAGGAGCAGGCATACCAACGCTCAATTGAAAAGGCGACCCAAGATGGACAACGTACGATCGATCAGGCAGTTGCTGACGCTGCTGCCGCTCGCGCTTCTGCTGACGGCCTGCGCGGGGCAGCCGACACCGTTGCCGCTCGACTCGCAGCCAGTGAAGGAAGCGGCAATTCCTGCGCTGCCGCCGCAAGCAAGGCAGCTACCCGCGCCGCAATGGTGCTTGCCGACGTGCTCAAGCGGGTTGATGAGAGAGCGGGCGATTTGGCTACAGTTGCTGACCAAGCCCGGGCCAGGGGAGTGACCTGCGAGCAGGCGTATGATGGGCTGTTTATTAAGCGCAGTCGCTTGAGACGGCCCAAGCGATGATTGCTACTGATCGATTGCTGACCGGTAAAGCGCTGGATCCCACCGGCGGCGCAACACATAACTACTCAACCACGATGCCGGAAATACCGGCTAAAGCAGCGTGTGCTAAGCAGACGCTGTAGCTTTACCATCACATCTTTTATCGCGTCTTTTTGTATCTGGCAAATGCCGAATAGTTTAATCGTCTGGTTTTGTAATGGAACGCAATCACTCCTATGAAAAAAGCATCTATAAACAAAAAGTTTTTTCCATTTGGTAAGTTAGAATTAACTTGTTGTTTTTATAAAGGCGAGGACAAGAAAATGACTACGCAGGATAGCGAGAAAACAGAAAAACCAGTTGTGGAAAAACCTAATGCGGACAGGCCAGCTCCTGTGGAAAAGCCGGCGTCTACGCCAGAACCAAATCAAGGGCAGGAACGATCAGAAAAAGACGCAAAGTGGCAGAAAGAGCAAACCGAAGCTGCAAAAGCAGACGCTGAGCGAAAGAAGCTTCAGGGATACTAGAAACTTATTAGAAAATTAACCGCCCGTAGCAAAATTTTGCACGTGGCTCCAAGGGTGGTTTGTACTGGTTGCAAGCCGCTCTGCCCAAGATGTAAAAGAGACGGCGTAAATTTTCTTTAGGAACGTACTGGATCTGGCGCCATAGCAATTACCCAGTTGATCGGTTTGCTATGTAGTGTTGCATGTCGATATCAAAGTCCTTGTTTGTCGTGTATTTGCCATTCTCTCAAAATGTTGTCAGCTTCGATTGAAGTGGTAGTAAATGGTTCGTGGTCGGGGTAGTCACTTAAATGAGCGGCCGCGTCTGCATCGGCCAACTGTAGTGTTTCTCTATAATTCCCGTGCCAAGCAGGCTTATGCTGAGAATGACCGCAAAGCGCAATGTAGTCACCAAATTTTTTGGGTTCTCTGGAAATAGATCTATTAGATTCGCTCATTCGTTCACCTAAAAAGATTAGTTATATATAAATTGATTATCAATCTATTATTACACCCGCTCCTTCTTGCCAAATGTGGAGTAGGACCTGAGAAACATAGAGTATAGAGTAGTCTTTTCAGGAACAAATGAAAGGCGAAGAACGTTCCATTTTGGCATCGGGTCGATTCCTTTCGATGAGTTTGAAGCGTATCAGGGGTCTATAAATGTAGACATGAGATCGTTAGCACCAGACCTGGCCCGTGGGTGCACTATCCCATAGACTTAGAACAAGCCATTACCTTCGAGATCTTCACCGACTGGGGATATCAAATAATGGCCTTGGTTGCGCACGTTGCCTATTGAACGGTCGACCTTGAACCATTCGAAAGTCTCTGTCGGCTCCCCCTGGAGCAGCACCATTTGTTCGGCGCGCTCCTTCGGTGTGGCCGGGTCGAGCCATTCGCGGGCCAGCTCCGGTGATAACACCACCGGCCTCCGGTCGTGAATGTCCACCATACCGCCAGCGCTGTCAGCGGTGATGATAACGAAGCCGTCATGCTCGCCGGGCTCATGCTCGGCATTCGGGTATTGACCGATTGCAGCACAGAGGATCGGTGACCTGTCACGGTGACGAATCAGGTAGGGCTGCTTCTTCGGTCCGCCTTCGTCCACCCATTCAAACCAGTTGTCGATCGCAATAATTGCCCGATGTGGCCAAATCGCGCGGAAAAAAGGGCCGTGGGCAACTTTCTCTACCCGGGCATTGATCGGTGCTGCGCGGTCTTTTGCCCAGTGCGGCCGCCAGCCCCAACGCACCATGTCGGCGTGTAACACGTTCTCCTCGAGGTGAAACAGGGCGAGCTGAGTCGTTGGTGCAGCGTTGTACCGCTCGAACGGCTGATCGCCAGTGTTGTTGACCAGCGCGCCGGGCATGCTCAGTGCCGCCACAAAGTCATGAATGCCCCGGTACTGGGAAAGTCGTCCACACATTGCCGCGTCCTCTCGTCGTGCTTTCAGCGTAGACCAGCCACTGTTGTCTTCGTTACAAACCCTTTTCCGGAGCAGGTCGGACAGTCGTCCCGCGGGCCGAAGCGATCAAGGCAGGTCGGGCAGGTGCAGAAGCTTGCCAGGTCGAGAAGTGGCCGTGCCTTTTCGAATGCGCGCAGATCGTGGCTCTCTCGGGCAAGCTGGGCAGTGTCGACCAGAGCGCGGTACATATCGGGATCTACGATCGGTTCGTATGTCACACCCTCGATCATTCGTTGAGTCTCGACAAGGTCGAAGAGTCGCCCGTCGGGCATGGCCATAGTCAACCCGGTAATTCTTGCGGTAGCCCCTGAGGCATTGAAAACAAGGTTTGCTCCGTTTGCATCCGGATAGGTCTTGCCGTCGTAGCCAGACCGCATAGGATCAGCAAGCGAGTTGGCGTCGTAGAAGATGGACCGGCCGATGCGACCAAATAGGTCAGTAGTCCCGCATAACACCACATCGTAGGAAGACGCGCCGCAGTAGCGCGGTGGCGAGTTAATCAGCTCTTCCACAGCGTGCCAGTAGGCGGCGTTCGCCATCTCATCCATGTCGAACTGTTCAAGCTTGTCGATCAAACCCTCGGTGGCCAAGGTTTTGCTCATTGCATGCAGGGTCTGGCGATGCGCCTCCGGGTTCTGCATTCGGAATTCGTGGTTATCGAGGGTCGAGCGCCACTTCTGAAGTCTCAGCGCTTGAGCCTGGTCAAAAGTCATTGAAAGAGTTCGCTTTACAAATACTGGTTGTATGTACAGTAATTGATGTTGGCGTACGGTGTCACAGAAAGCGACGAACTGTTCACGAGGAGCGTGAATCAGGACAGCCAGTAAATTGTCCCCAGTACGATGGCAGTCCATACGAAACCCAGGACGAAGAGTAAGCCGACAAAGCCTGTTTCGTTCATGGTGAACGTCCGCGAATCAAAACGATCGGTCGCTGGATGGATAAATGGGAATGCCGGGCTGCATTACGGTAGCCACCGAAAGCACTAGATCATTTAGCGACCACGGCTTGTGCAGGTAGAGTGTGGCGGCGGGCAAGTCAGTCGGATTGATCAGATATCCGGACGTGAGAATCGATGCAATTGAGGGCCAACGGCTTTGAATCAGCTCAATGAACTCTATCCCTTGGATCTGACCAGGCAATCCCTGATCCACGATAACAAGTGGGCAAGAACCTTGGTTCTGTAGAAGGTGGGTCAACGCGTCGTCTGCGGTCTCGAAAGCCAGAGTGTTGGCGCCGATCTCCGCCAAGATGTCCGTCATGAGAGAACGTAAAGTCGGGTCATCCTCAACGACTATCACATCTCCTTCGATCGGCAGTAATCCCTCCCAATTCACGTTCAATCTACTTTTCCTAGTCGTCGGTATTTTTGCGTTATGAAAGGACAGCGTAGGCCGATTTCCGTTCATGGAGGACAGCGGGAATGATTTTGGCTCACGATTTTTCGTGACCGGTCATGTCACGCTTTGGAGGGGACTGGAATCGATCCCATGCCGATACCCTGTCTGGGGACTCAGTACCTAATGTAAGGAAAGACCCCCGCTATTGGGGATTGTCGCTAAGACAATAGAAGTCTAGCGTCACGAAGTGACCGTTTTATCACCGTGCCATGAAGCCAGGAGCCTGCCTTTGCCTGCTGGCTTGGTTCTTGCTCAGAGGCTAGGACCCAACATTCGCTGGATCATCAAAGCCGGAGAATAGCGCCTTGTGGAAACATCCTCTGCTGCTCGGCATCACCTGCGCAATTGCGATCCTCACATTCGGCTTTGCTGCGAGCATTATCCTTATTCAGTGGCAGCTGAGATGACCAATCGACCCAAAGCAACCGTGCAGTCGTCCGCTTCGTAAAGAGTTCATGGCATTGAAGCCGTTCTCGAACGGCCCCTTTTTACAGATCGCCGCCTGTCGTGAAGGACAGCAAGCGACCCATAGCAGACGCTCAGGAGTCGCGCCGAACGAGGGTGTAGTGCTGCCGCTAGCTGAAATGTATGCCTCAATCGGCTCGCCTTTCAGCCGCGAAATAAGCATCCAGAAATACGTCTAGACGCTATTTTGTGATCGGCGAGCTATTGGTCAAGGCTATCGTGTTGGTATTCCATCAATACAATCCTTGTCCCTTCTCCGCGCGTCACGTTGAAGTTGGTTCACGAAGCTTTCAACTTTCCGTTGCGTCAGGCCGCTGAGGTTATGGAAGCGCATGCCGACGAAGGTTCTGTCGAGGCGAGTTTCATAGCGAAGGTGACGTAGCTCTAGCGTATTTAGATTGACGCTCAGCGGAGCGCCTGTAGACATCCGTTCGTAGATGCATCCCATCCGAAGCCGATCTTCGAGATTACCATCGAAGCTTACTTTACAACCGGTGGCGGAAATTTCGAGTAAGCGCCCGCGCAGAGCGCCGCTACGTCGGAGCTTATCGCCGTCTAAGATGATGTCGATCCGTTGTGATAATTTGAGCGTCGCTCGAAACGCGTTGCGGCGCTGATAATAAATAACTTCGTCGGGCATTCCCATTTGAAAGCATCGCAGGCCACCGATCGTGCAGATGTGTACAGGGTTGCTGCACTCCCAGGCGATTAGCACTCCGCCGTGCGAACCTTCGATGCGATAAGGCTCCCTTTCATTCAGGAAAACTGCAGCATCACGAGAAATAATTTCATCTAGCGTGAGCGTATGGCGATCGCAGTCAACCTGAACCAAATACGTTTTAAAACTTTTTCCGTATTTGGGAAATGTTAATGTCAGGGGCGCACGAGTCTCCACTAAAGAAAGCAGCCTCGACGCTACCTCTAACGGCGTGCTCAGGATTTGGTGGTACTGTAATCCATTGGCGATCTCAGACATTGGCTGTCAATCTCTCGTGTAAACAATCGCGATAAAGGCATTTGGCCACTACTGCTTAAGCACGATAGACGCAAACCGACGTAGCATTCTGGAAAATGATGAACGGTATAGCGGTTCTGAAGTCTCGCGCGGGCTGCGGATGATGCAAGATATTGGCAGCTACGTTGCGGTTTGGTTCTAGTCTTCGTTGGAAGACGCGGGGAACTTACCTTCCCATACACGCCGTGAATGCTTGCACTGACGTGGAAGCAGGCTTACATCGAACGTCCGTTTTTGGCCGATTTCTGCCTGTGAGAGATCACTCGGGCGCCATCAGCACCGCAAGCGTCAATTTGATGAACTCCTCATTTCGGTCGATCGCTTCCAAAGCGCCGCGCACGTTACCGGCAACTTCGGCGGAACCTCGTTGCTCGACCCAATTTGTCAGCTCCATGATGGCGGCCTCTAGAGCCAGTTGGTTTTCGTTGATCTTGTAGAGCAGGGAAGGGAGCAGGTCTGAGTTGGGCATCGTGATTTTCCTCCGTGAAGGAGGAGAGCGTAGCAGTCAAAAAAAAGGATGAGGATTCGGTCGGCAGGACGCCGGAATGCAGGGACTTTCTTGTCGAAAGCCTGTAGGGACTTTTGCGGGGATTCGTAAAACACGGTTAGTCACGGTAGGGCATCGATTGCAGTGGGCGCCGTTCCAAAGGACTGTTCCGTAAGGCTTTTTAGCGCCCCTGCAAGCATGGGGTGCTAGGGGTCGAGTGTTCGAATCACTCCGTCCCGACCATATTTCCTGAGTAAAATCAGACAGTTAAGCCGATCAGATAGATCGGCTTTTTTGTGCCTGCGCAAAACCCACAGAATTCCTGTCCGTCACGGCTTCCGCTTAGTTCCTTCATCCCCCGAACCACTCGACGTCGCCGCGTCTTTTTCCATCTCCTCCGACTCTGCACCGGAATTGGAGCCCGACGCCTCCTCGCCCTTTTTGTCAGCCTTTTCCTCGTTAGACTCGCCCCCCTGGTTAAGCCCCGGAAGGGCGCTGGGTGGGATGGTCGCGTCTTCCGTGTTTTTCTCTGTCGCGAGCGAGTAGATCGAGTAGATCGATAGAAGTCCCGTGAGCATGAAAGCGGCAATTTTACTGTTCATCGTTTGCGCCTACCGTGCGAGTGGATGTATGCATTGGAAGAGTGCGGAGGGTGAACGTGCTGATGCCAGGACGAGCGGTAGAGCACATGTGCCCAGCTTTTTACGTGAGAGACGTTTATGCGGCTACTACAATGGCGCCGTGCAAAGGACGGAGAAGAGTGGAATGAGTACGCGTAGACCCATCAAGATCCAGCTTCGAGCGTTTCGAGATTCAAAAGGGTGAAGTAGCCCAGATCCGGCTTCCAGCCACCAGTGTCGATATGAATCACATTGCCAAGCCTGACCGGTTTTCGAATGGGTGTATGCCCGACGATCAGTGCTCGCAGACCTTCAACGCCCTGCATCTCCCACTGATCGAGCCGGCTTCGGGACCACATGCAGCGGTTCTGCACCTGCATCAGGCGCTTGTTGCTCTCGGGCGATTCCAGTTCCTTGCGCAATTGCTCCCAAGATGGAAATGGACAATCGGCGTGCACGATGCCGACCAGGCCTTGTGCTGTTTCGACTTCGATGGCGACAGGCAACTCAGCAAATTTCGCTGCGAATTTTTTCTGCTCGGGCAGCGATAGCTCCGTAAACCAAAAGCCGCCGTTGTAGATCCAGCTATCAACGTCGCAGGTATCGAAGTGAACTACGTAATCGTCATGGTTGCCGCACACTGGGTGAAACCATGGCTTGTCCAGCCAGTCGAGCGCGGCACGGCACTCGGGCCCACGGTCGATCAGGTCGCCAACGCTGAAAAGGCGATCGACCTCTGGGTTAAACCTGTTTTCATGCAAAGCACCCTGCAGCCGAGTGAAATAGCCATGAATGTCGCCGACCGCAAAATCCCGACCCGCAGGGTTTGCGGCGAAGCGCTTTATGCGCATCTGTTTAGATTCGGACATGACAATGCCTCATCCGCCGCTCGCTGGCGGTCTGGTGGTCCATTGAGTTTAGGCTGTGCCAGGGTATTACCGGCGAACCGCGAGCTACGGTTGCCGCGGTCCCGCGCATCGCAGGCCAGGCTTGGCTATGAGGCATTCAATGAGGCAAGAGATATGGCTAATGACAGTCAGTTGAGCCGTAACGCGATTTGTAGCAGCCGGACGCAGGCTTCGCCAGCCGCTACAAAAATTGCGCTGCCTTGAAACTGCTTAACTGATCGGCATCAGGTGAGCAGGCTGCTGTTTTTCCACTGAGCGATCATCTTCAATACAGTACTGTTCCTTGCTGACCAATAACCGTCAAAGCGAGTAACCGGCCACCTGCCCGAGGTGGTTGTCCTGTACGGCGGCGATGAGGTGCAGTGGAATGTGTTGTTGTTCAGTGGATGGGATTTCGACACTGCCCACGATCTGGGGGCGTCGCTCACTCAGTCCGGTCGACTCTTCTGCCTTTGCCATAGCCATTCTCGCGTGGTTCGCTGCGATTTCATTGAGAGTTGACACGTTACATCTCCGGTGACTGACCAAGCGTATCGCTGGAGTCCTTAAGCGTTGATTGGATTTGCCGCCGCGTCAGAATTACGTCGTTCTGGGGCTGCCAAGACCGGCATGTGCAATCCCTAAGCCAGACCGGGTCGAACAATGCGTGCCGCGATTTCATTGGCGACGAGTGGTTGTCATGGTTAACAAAGACTCTCAACAACCAGATAAATGTCGATCAAAGAGTCACTTCAAAGTCGACAATGGTACCCGGGGCAAATACATAGGACCGTGGTGCGGGGGTGTATACCCCATTGGCATTCGAAAGCGACCGCCCCGAGGCATCGCAATAAATGGCGTCTCCTTTACTGTCTACTCCGCGGATGACAAACGTGTACTCAATATTCGGATCGACCTCAATGCCCGCGGTCATGGGAACTCGCTCGACATCGCGCCAAAAATACTTCGCGAGGCGTCTGAAGACATTTTGTTGTCGAACCAGCCCCAGCAATTGTTGCGGTGTAGACCCGGGGTTGATCGGCCTTGTCTGCTGCATGATTTCCACGATTTTCTTCGCACGTTCCCGGTGAACCTTCAAGGCCACCCAAGCCTTGGTCTTTGGCGGTTTCGGTGTAACGTTTTCAGCCTGGCGGTTTTGCCGCAAGTTGAGTGCGACCATGAGCGAATTGACGCTTGCACTTCCTCCCGCGAGCACAAGCGCCGTCAAGAACCGCGTTTCGAAACTTGATGTGACCTCGGACAGGTAGATATTCATCAGGTCTGCAATGAAATCAATATTAAAACTACGCACAACTAAATAGGCGGCCAAGAACATCACGACGGTGCGAACGCCGCGTCCGTCAAAGAACTCGAGAAAGACGCGCCAATTGAACAGCACAGCGAATGCCGATTCGAGTATCACCGCCATCACGAGCATTGCAAAAAGAAGGCGCGTAGTCTTTCCGATCAACGCAGGATCTTGCGCAGTCGGCGTGTTTGTAATTTCGACAAGGCTGGTTTTGGAACTGTTCCCCTGGGTAAAGACAATGGGTACTTCGGAGTCGGCGGGCGGTGGATTCGAGGCGGTATAGGTCAGAATCCAGTAGGCTTGCGGTGTACCGCTCTCAGTCGTGAGCACACGTGCGCCTGAGGGGGCCGTGCCCACAATTCCGATTTTTTCCGTGCCTTGTTCCAATACGATCGTACTGCCCGGCTGTACGAACAGTCGGGGAAGGTCCGCCTGCGCGGGAGTCGCTGTGGCTGCCAGCACAAGCATGGACGAGACTATTATCAGCAGCCCTCGAAAGTTGAAAATCGTCTGTGCCAAGGTTGTGGGCCACATTGATGCTGCTCCTTCTTCATGGGAGGGGGCTCATGCAACATCGAACGCCAATGACAGATCCGGTTCATGCTGGGGGCTTTTGAAAATATAACTGCAAGTGGCAAATGCGCAAGGCGTGTAAAGCGTCGCGCAAGTTGTTGTAACGGTAACTTATCACTGGGTTACCACGCGTTCGCCAGCAATAAATTCCATAGCAAAATTTCATATGCTATTTCTTTGACACTCATCATTATTGCCACTTGACTGATAAACAGCCTGACGAGAAGGATTGCCAAATACTGTATTTAAGCTCGCGGGTCGATATCGATTATCGCTCTAACACAACTTTCGTCAGAGTGTGATTCAAACGTTGGTCAGACAAGGAGAAATGGAGTGGACAAGTCCGACTACCCTTCACCGCCTACTCGCAAACTGCGAGTCTATGCATTCGACCCGCAAGCCTCGACCCAAATGGACACGGTGCAAATCAATCATGCCACCATTGAATTACCCTGGGAGCAACGTTGGGAGCCGGAGATCCTGCCAGGGCCTGTGAACGAGTATCTCGAAGTCATCGATGTTGACCCTACGAGCGGACAGTTCTACAAGCCTGTTAATTTGAATGATCCGCATCTGTTGGCCCAGGATGGCCTCGCGCCTTCCGAGGGAGACCCGCGCTTTCATCAGCAGATGGTCTTCACCGTTGCGATGAAGACCATCAAACTGTTCGAACGGGCTCTGGGGCGCAAAGTGTTCTGGTCACCCAGAGCCGTCGAGGATGCAGTCACCAAAAAAACCAAGTCTTACGTCTATGTGCGAAGGTTGCGCATTTATCCCCACGCATTACGCGAGGCTAACGCCTATTACAGCCCTGCGAAGAAAGCTTTGTTGTTCGGTTACTTCAAGGCTTCGATGAGTGATTCCGGGGTGAACTTGCCGGGCGGCTGGATCTTCACGGCGCTGTCCCACGATATTGTTGCGCATGAAACGACTCATGCCATTCTGGACGGCTTGCACCGTCGTTACATCGAGTCGACCAGCGTTGATAGCCTGGCTTTTCATGAAGCCTTCGCCGACATTGTTGCGCTGTTGATGCATTTCACTTTGCCGGAAGTTGTGTCCAGTCAGTTGGCGGCACGCCGTGGCAACTTGAGTGAGCGTTCCTGGTTGAGTGGCCTGGCTCGCCAATTCGGCGAGGCCTCGGGACGATATGCAGCATTGCGCGACGCCATCGACGAGAAAGGCAAGGACGGCTTGCCTGACCCGACTCGACTTGCGCGGCTGAGCGAACCTCATGAGCGGGGCGCGATACTGGTTGCCGCTGTTTTCGACGCTTTTATTACCATTTACGAACAGCGCACGACCGATCTTTTTCGCCTGGCTGGGCACGACAAGACGTCGACGGCCAACTTGTCGACAGAGCTGATCGCACGCCTGACCCGTGAAGCCGTGAAGTCTGCCGATCATGTGTTGCGCATGTGCATTCGTGCGCTGGACTATTTGCCGCCGGTTGATGTGCATTTTGGCGAGTTTCTGCGCGCGATAGTCACGGCCGATAACGACCTGGTACCGGATGACCGGATGCACTATCGCCTGGCCGTCATCCAGGCGTTCAGACGCCGCGGCATTTTTCCGGACAAGTGTTTGTCCCTGGCACCGGACAGCCTGCTATGGGAATCAGTAAAAGGTGTTCAGACAGAGGAACTGACGCTGACGGCCGATGACCTTCTTGAGTTCAAGGCTCCCCCGAATCAGAGCTGGCGAGGTGGATCGCTTGATCTCACTCCACAGTACGTACGGGAAAAGGCGTTTCGTCAGTCAGAACACAACCGTCAGGTTGTGTGGAACTGGTTGATGGAAGAGTCAGAGCATGACGCTGAATGGGAGAGGGTATTAGGGATTTTTTTTATGGCGCATCCGGGCGCAATCACGATGCAAGGTTCATTGTTCACCGGATGGGACGGGGTTCAACCAGCCGTAGAAGTGCACTCGGTGCGAACATGCCGCAGGGCAGGGCCGGATGGGCAGGACCTTCGGCAACTGGTCGTCGAAATTACTCAGCGCCGTCGCGGCTACTTCGATGTCGGGCAACAGCGTAAGGAAGATGTCGCACCTCTGCGCGAAAAGGATTACAGCCCTTACGACTTTACTTTTCGCGGGGGCGCGACGCTGATCATTGACCTGCGCGATGGCACGCTGCGCTACGTCATCCGCAAGCGCATCAATGACGATGATCGCTTGGGTGAACAAAGTAGTTTCCTCCAGACCGGAAATGATGGACTCGCCCTGACTTACCGTCGCCCGCGCCTGGGCGATAACGCCTTTGCCATGACCCACCGAGGAGTATGACGCCATGACGGATTCCAATCTTCAGGGCAAGGTGGCGATTCGCATGTACCGTGGAATTCTGGGCGACTGCTTTCTGATTCGCTACCTGGAAGCCGGCACAACCCGCCACATACTGATCGACTGTGGCGTGTTGCAAGGGTCGAAGGACGGCAAGCTCAAAATGGCGCGTATCGTCGACGACATTCACAAAACCACCGGGGGCGTGCTGGACCTGGTGGTGGTGACCCACGAGCATCATGACCACACGAGCGGCTTCCTTTATGAACAGGCGCGCTTTTTTGGCGAGGATTTTCGCATCGGTGAACTCTGGCTGGCCTGGACCGAGGACCCGAATGACTCTCAGGCAGTAGCGCTGCATGCCCGCTTCAAAAAGGCGAAAGTGGCTTTGGCTGGCGTCGTCGGTCTGAGTGGAAACGGGACTGCATTGAGCCAGGATGCGCGAATCAAGACGGTACATGGCCTGGGGGCCTTTATCGAACCGCTTGCCGGTCTTGCCAGTAAGGACAAGCGAACAACCATTGAAAAGCTCAAAGCCAAGGCGGGATCGAAAGCCATCCGCTATCTGGAACCTGGTGAAGTTGCGCGACCGGCCGCCATCGGTACGCTCAAGGCGTACGTCATGGGGCCGCCACGTTCCGAAGAGCGTTTGCGCAAGGACTTGCCAAGCAAGGGGACGGGTAAAGAGGTCTACGTGACCAGCCTGGACGAAGCCATGGCGTTGGAGGAGCGGACGCTGCGGCTCAAAGGTGTGGTCCCTCCCGCGGCCGATACCCCGTTCGCCTCTCCTTATCAGCGTACGTACGAAAAGGCGCAAAGCGATACTGATGCCCACAGCGGGGCGGATGAAGATGAGGCCAGTGTCGAACAACGCTATTTCAGCAGCGAAAACCAATGGCGTTGCATTGAAGACGAATGGCTGGATGGGGCGGAAACCCTTGCCCTAAAGATGGATTCGGACACTAACAATACAAGTCTGGTCCTGGCTTTCGAACTGCCCGATGGGCAAATCCTGCTCTTTCCCGGAGACGCCCAAGTGGGCAACTGGTTATCCTGGGGGGATCAGACTTATCCCAAGAAGAAAGTCGCAGGATCGCCCGCGCCACTGACGCGAGATGAAATCCTCGCACGGGTTACGCTTTACAAAGTTGGCCATCATTGCAGCCATAACGCCACCGCTCGTGCGGCAGGATTGGAGAAAATGCATGATTCGCGGTTGGTGGCGATGATTCCTGTCGACGCTGATGTTGCGAAAGGCAAAGACTGGAAAATGCCCTATCCGGACCTTCTGAGTGCGCTGCAACAACGCACTAAAAATCGGGTTGTTTCAGGTGATGGCAAACCAGAAAGCGAAATGAAAACCTTCAAAGATTCACCGACAGACCCGAATAACCCTGTGGTCCTGAATTATGGGCCAAATGAATCGTGGGTGGAGTTATTGATCCCATATTGAAATCAACCTATGCCTGGAAGTCACCAACAAACAGTAGGCATTTATGTCTTCGTTCACGGGTCAAGGAGCATGGAAATGAGTGATATTTCTGTAGATTCAGCTCGCCAATACGTGACTGACCTCGAGCTTCCCAAGAGGCGTACCCGAACTCTCGAGTTTAATGCGCAAGACACTGCTGGGAAGGTAGTCGTCTTCGATGCCTCGAAAAATCAGGCGACTGTTATTGGTTCAGAAGTGGTGTCGTTTGTAAAAGGGGTTTCTGCCGAGCGGCGCCAGGATATTGTGGATTGCGCATCTCTGGCTCAACTGGCGGCTAACACAAAGGTCAATCTGAAAAGTGAGGTTTCGATTGGTACAACATCTATTTTGAGGTCCTGGAGAATCTGGGTTGGGTGATCCAGTCAAAAAGCTTTGATGTCTATAGTGGGCAAGTCAAAGGGCTTGAAACCCATGAAGCGATATTGAAAGTGGCGAGCGTTTTACTGGGTGCGGGTTCCACAGCGTTGACGATCGTTGTAGCAACCCTCGAAGCAATGAAGACAATGAAAAAAGACGATCCCTGGATAACCATTTTTAATCGCGAAAGTCAGCATGCAAACGCTACGAGATTTCAGATCGCTCTCGCACAACAGCAAGAGAATGGCGAGTTTGCAATCACGACCATGGCATTTGAACTAGACGCCAATTATGAAATGACCCAGGTCATATTTTTCAAGTTTCATTCCAATACGCTTAAGTTGAAACACTGCTCAGGCAAGATTACGGTCAATGATGTCGTGCTGTCTGGCGTTCGGGATAAATTGCGCGAAAAACTTATCGGTCGAACCAAAGGGTTCATTGATTCCATTGATCTTGATTGAGTAGCTGTTTGGACGATATTAGATCGGTTAACAGAGATCCTGATAAGACATGCAGTGCGATATGTCCACTGATTGAGCAGCTCTGTTGCCGTGACCCATGGGATCAGCGAGAGAAGCCGTTATATTCCATAATAGAATAAGCAGATAATTATATATTCCTTTTGTTGCTGGTTCAGGTGGTGCACTTTGATGGCCTGCGCATCCATGCGGATGTGTCCGATATCAGACAGGAAGCCTCGACATGACCATCAAAGCGATCAACGTCCGTAACCAGTTCAAAGGCGTCATCAAGGAAATAGTGCTGGGCGAAGTGGTGTCCGAAATCGATGTGCAAACCGCTTCCGGAATTGTCACTTCGGTGATCACCACCCGTTCGGTGCGCGACCTTGAACTGAAAGTCGGCAGCGAGGTGATTGCCTTCGTCAAATCCACCGAGGTCTCCATCGCCAAGCTTTGAAGAGCTCGTTCGGAATTCAACACCAGCGGCCTCGGCTAATGCCGGTAAGTCACGAGCGACGAAAATCCTGTGGGAGCGAGGCTTGCCCGCGAAGAATGCACCGCGTCTTTTCAGGTATTACGCGTCATCGTTCTTCGCGGGCAAGCCACGCTCCCACAGGTTCTTTGTACCCATCACACTGAGGTTTTCATGGCGACTCCTTTCAAACGTTCCCCGTTGACTCTGTTGGCAGCCTCCGTGGCGGCGATGAGTGCGTTGCTCAGCGGCGGCGTTCAGGCCGAGGGCAAAATCAGCATTGCCCAGCAATTTGGCATCGGTTACCTGATTCTGGATGTGGTGCGCGATCAGCAGCTCATCGAGAAACATGGCAAGGAGCAGGGGCTCGACATCAAGGTCGACTGGAACAGCATCTCCGGTGCCACGGCGATGAACGAGGCGCTGCTGGCCGGTGCGCTGGATGTGGTGTCGGCAGGCGTGCCGCCGATGCTGACGATCTGGGACCGGACCAAGGGCAAGCAAAACGTCAAGGCCATCGCCTCGCTCGGATCGATGCCCAACTACCTGCTGACCAATAATCCGAACGTGAAAAGCCTCAAGGACTTCACTGAAAAGGATCGCATCGCCGTACCGGCGGCGGGTGTCGGTTTCCAGTCGCGCACGTTGCAGATCGAAACGGCCAAGCAGTTCGGCGCTGACAACTTCAAGAAGTTTGACGACATCTCGATCAGCCTCGCGCACCCGGATGCGACGTCGGCGTTGATTGCGGGCGGTTCGGAGATCAACTCACATTTTTCCAGCCCGCCATTCCAGTATCAGGAACTGCAAAGTCCCAACGTGCACAAGGTGCTGAGTTCCTACGACGTGTTGGGTGGCCAGGCCACGTTTAACGTGTTGTACACGACCGAGAAATTCCACGACGAAAACCCGAAAACCTACAAGGCGTTTTACGCGGCGCTGGCCGAGGCCGAGAAAATCATCAAGGCCGATAAGCCCGCAGCTGCCCAGACCTATATCCGCGTGGAGCAATCGAAACTATCCTTGCCATTGGTAGAGAAAATTGTCGCCGACCCCGAAATCGACTTTACCGTGGTGCCACAGCGCACCTTTATCTATGCCGAGCAACTGCAGGCGCTCGGCGTGCTGAAAAACAAGGCTGACAGCTGGAAAGATTACTTCTTTGAGGAAGCACATGGCGGTGCAGGCAGTTGAGAAAAGACCGGACATCATGCAAAAGCAGAGCTACCAACTGCTGGAAGTCGCCAACGGCAAACCGATCAAGCTCTGGACCGAAGGCGTCCCGGTAGAAAACGAAGCCAGGCAGCAATTGATCAACACCGCGAAGATGCCATTTATCTTCAAACACCTGGCGGTGATGCCCGATGTGCACCTGGGCAAAGGCTCGACCATCGGCAGTGTGATCCCGACCGTCGGCGCGATCATTCCGGCCACGGTCGGCGTGGACATCGGCTGCGGCATGATCGCCGCGCGCACGTCGCTGACGGCCAGCGACTTGCCGGACAACCTGCATGGGTTGCGCTGCGCCATCGAGAAAGCGGTGCCCCATGGCCGCACGGTGGGTCGTGGCGTAAAGGACAAAGGGGCGTGGGACAGCGTTCCGAAGCAGGCCGATCAGGCTTGGGCTGCCTTGAATCCACGGTTCAAGGCGATCACCGACAAGTACCCGAAACTCGCCAGCACCAACAATCGCGGGCACTTGGGCACGTTGGGCAGCGGCAACCACTTCATCGAGGTGTGCCTGGATGAAACCAACCGCGTCTGGTTCATGCTGCACAGCGGTTCACGCGGGGTTGGCAACGCCATCGGCAATCTGTTCATTCAACTGGCCCAGGCCGACATGCGTCAGCACATTGCCGATCTGCCGGACCGCGACCTGGCCTACTTCAAGGAAGGCAGCAGGCATTTTGACGATTACGTCGAAGCCGTGAATTGGGCCCAGGACTTCGCCAAACAAAACCGTGCCCTGATGATGCAAGCGGTAATCCAGGCAACCCGAAAAGTGATCAGCAAGCCGTTCGAAGTCGCCCTGGAGGCGGTGAACTGTCACCACAACTACGTGCAGAAAGAGCGGCATTTCGGTCAGGAGATACTGGTCACCCGCAAGGGCGCGGTGTCGGCGCAGAAGGGCGAGTTGGGGATCATTCCGGGATCGATGGGGGCGAAGAGTTTCATCGTCCGCGGGCTCGGCAACGAGCAATCATTCTGCTCCTGCAGCCACGGAGCCGGCCGGGTAATGAGCCGTACCAAAGCGAAAAACCTGTTCACCGTCGAAGACCAGATTCGCGCCACTGCCCACGTCGAGTGCCGCAAGGATGCAGCGGTGATCGATGAAATACCGATGGCCTACAAAGACATCGACCGCGTAATGCACGCCCAGCGCGAATTGGTGGAAGTGCTGCACACTTTGCGTCAGGTGGTGTGCGTGAAGGGGTAGGTCAAGATCAAAAGATCGCAGCCTCGCGAGTTCCCTGTAGCAGCTGTCGAGTGAAACGAGGCTGCGATCTTTCAATCTAGCGATACTTGATCACGATCCCCTTGAGTTTTCGCCCCTCAATGGTCCGGACATCGCGAGCCCACAGCGGCCCGTTGACATAGGCGCCCATCGGCTGGATATGGTCGTAGACCACTACCACGGCATCACCTCCGAGCTTGGCCGACTCATCCCGCAGTTTCGCTTCTACCTCTGTGATCGGAGGCGCAGGATCGACGCTGGCATCAATCAATACTTCACCCAAGCGGATGTGCGGGCGAAGCGGTTCGGTCCGCAACACTACGACTTCGCTGGCCATTGTCGGCGCGGGATGCTCGACGCCCACATAAGCGGTGGTCCGCGCATCGACGGAGGCGCAACCATTGAGCGCAAGCAGGGTGGCGGCGAGCCCAGCCGCCAGCAGCGACAGTTTCAAACGGGTGGACCAAAGCGCGTCATGAGCAGGCATGTGGGTTTCCTCCGAAGGGCCGCAGCGATGCGGGGTGGCCTGTTGACGGTAGCAGACGGCCCGGGAGTTTCCAGAAAGCCCAGCCCCTTCAGGTTGGGCTTTTACACGCCTGAACGGTCACTGATCCTTTTCGCAATTCACCATCCACGACACACCGAAGCGGTCCACCAGCATGCCGAAACGCGCCGCCCAGAAAGTCTTTTCCAGCGGCATTTGCACGTTGCCGTCTTCCGACAGAGCGCCAAAGACACGCTCGGCTTCGGCAATGCTGTCGACATTCAGCGAGACCGAACACCCACTCATGTCATCCGTCGGGCGATCCGGTGTGGTGTCCGAACCCATGATTGCCTGATCGCCCACCGCCAGACGGGTATGGATGATCAGGTTGTGCAGGTCGGCAGGAAAGTGCTCGCGCGCCGGGCTTTCGCCGAAGGTCATCATCATTTCGATCTGACCTTGCAGGGCTTGCTCATAGAAGGTGAAGGCGGCTTTGCAGTCGCCGTTGAAGATGAGGTAGGGATTGATTTTCATGTTCTGCTCCCGGTAACCGTGGGCCTGGAGACCCACATTGGCCTTTGAATGGACTCCAAGTAGCAAAGCGTTAGAGGCGGGGTTGTGCAGGATTTGTTTAGACGGTTTTTCTATGGAAGAGGCGAGGCTTATTGCCTGAAAATTTCAGGCCACCGCGCGCGTGACGGATGACGGGCGCAACAAACGCTCGACGGCACCGGTCACCAGGTTTTCCAGCAGCTCATCGCGCTGCGCTTCCTCCAGCGGATGTTGTCCCAGCCAGCCGGGCGCGCTGTTGAGCAAGTTGGCGATGGCGTGTCCGGCGGCGATCAACCCCTGTTCGCCGAGACGGGACGGGGCGCCGAGCATCTTCAGCAGCTTGCGCTCGTATTGCTCGCGCAGCTGCCGAACACGCGCCTGTTGCTCATCGTTCAGGCAGCCGCTGTCGCGCTCCGCCAGGCGAAAATGCCAGGGCATTTCCCGGTGCAGATTCAGGTGCGCGCGAATAAGGTTCGGCAGTTTGTCGCGTTTGGCCGAGGCCTTTTGATCGATACGCCCGAGGGTCGACAGCAGTTCTTCGTAGAACTCCTCGATCAGATCGAGCAGCAAGTGCTGTTTGCTCGGGTAATGGTGATACAACGAGCCCGGGGACAACCCCAGGCATGTGGCCAGCTCACGCATGCCGACCTGCCCGAACCCCTTGCTGGCGAACAACTCCAGCACCTTGTCCCGGTACTCGGCGAAGCGCGAGCAACGCTCAGGCATAGGCATGGAAGCCACGTCCTGTTTTGCGTCCCAGGTAGCCGGCGGCGACCATTTCCTTGAGCAGGGGAGCGGGGCGGTATTTGCTGTCGTTGAAGCCGTCGTAGAACGCCTCGAGAATCGCCAGTACGGTGTCCAGACCGATCAGGTCGGCCAATGCCAACGGGCCGATCGGCTGGTTGCAGCCCAGGCGCATGCCGGCGTCGATGTCGTCGGCGCTGGCCAGGCCTTCCTGAAACACCAGGATTGCTTCGTTGATCATCGGCACCAGAATCCGGTTGACCACGAAGCCCGGGCGGTTGCCGGCGGTGATCGCGGTTTTGCCGAGGGTGGTGGCCATGTCCAGCGCCAGGGCGTGGGTCGCGTCGCTGGTTTGCAGACCGCGGATCACCTCGATCAGGCCCATCACCGGCACCGGGTTGAAGAAGTGCAGACCGATGAAACGCTCAGGCTGGCTGACGCTGGCGGCCAGTTGAGTAATCGACAGCGACGAGGTGTTGGAGGCGATCACACACTCGGCGCTGACCTGTGCCGCAATCTGTTGCAGCACACGCAGTTTCAGGTCGAGGTTTTCGGTGGCGGCTTCGATCACCAGTTGCACGTTCTGCAGGCTGCTGTAATCGGTGCTGGTGCGGATCTTCGCGAGGGCGTCGAGCTTTTGCGCTTCGGTCAGGGTTTCCTTGGCAATCTGCCGGTCGAGGTTTTTGCCGACGGTGGCCAGCGCCTTTTGCAGGGCGCTGTCGGCGATGTCGATCAAGGTCACATTAAAGCCGGCCAGCGCACAGACTTGCGCAATGCCGTTGCCCATGGTGCCCGCGCCGATCACGCCAATGTTTTGCAGATTCATGTCCCGTCCTTCCGATCAACCTTGCGATACCTTGGCCGCCGCAACGGCCGAAGGCGTACTATTGGCCGCGAGTCTAGAACCGGCAGGGCGGTTGTCCTATGCCGCAACTGTTCAACGGTGCTGGTGTTTTTTGCCATTCGGGCGATGGGGAGAGAAGCGTTCAAATGCGGGAAAAGGACTCGGTGGCGGCCTACTTCGTGCAGGCGATGATCCATGGGCAAGGCGACAATCCGCAGCGCTCGCGAGCTGCGCTGAAAGAGGCGGGCATCGACCTGGCGTTGATCGAGCAGCCGACCGCACGCGTGCCGGCGAGCGCGTTTGCCGCGCTGTGGCTGATTCAGATCCGCGAGTTGAACGATGAATTCTTCCGGCTCGACTCCCACGGCATGCCACCCGGCAGCTTCGCGCTGATCTGCCGCGCCTTGATCCAGGAGCCTGACCTGCACAAAGCCATGCGCCAGTGCCTGGCCAACTTCGCGCTGTTCCTGCGCGACTTTCGCGGCACCCTGACCGTGCGCGGCAAACGCGCGATCATCAGCCTCGACACCCACGCGCAAAACGAAGACGCCAGCCGTTTCGGTGAAGAGACGTTCCTGGTGCTGATGATCAGCCTGCTGTGCTGGCTCGGCGGGCGGCGCATCCCCATCGACCGCGCGGATTTTCGCCATGAACGTGTTTCCCTCAGCGACGACCGATTGCTCTGGGGCCCCAACCTGACCTTCGGTGCCGAACGCACCGAAATCGAATTCGCCAGCCACTACCTGCGCCTCCCGGTGGTCCAGGACCTGGCCTCACTGAAAGTGTTCCTGCGCACGGCGCCGCAATGGCTGGTGATCCGCTTTCGCAACCAACATGGCCTGGCGTCGCAGGTCCATCAGCGTCTGCGCAACAGCCATTACAGCCAATGGCCGACCTTGCAGGCGTTTGCCCTGGAACAACACCTCAGCCCCAGCACCTTTCGCCGCAAGCTTGAGCGGGAAGGCTGTTCGTATCAGGAGATCAAGGACGAAGTGCGGCGCGGGGTGGCGTTTGAGCAGTTGCGTGAGAGTCGGGCGAGTATCAGCGACATTGCTGAACAGCTGGGTTTCCAGGAACCGAGCGCGTTTCATCGGGCGTTCAAGAAGTGGACGGGGGAGAGTCCGGGGCGGTATCGGGCGCGGTTTCAGGGTTCCCAGTAAGTGTTTTGAGCGGGCACTTTGTGGTCAACCTTACTCGACCGTTTAACCATGAATGAGTGCTTGTTTAAAACTCATCGAGGTTACGTCCTGAAAGCTACAAAACCTTGCGCCGTTGCCTACGGCTGCGCCAGAATCCGCCGGCTTGTGCGCCTTGGGGCCGCTCGGTAACTTGATTCCCGTCACTGCCCTTCAGTGATCGGGTTTAGTCGCCCGCGTTAACTCAGTTGTGCGTGCATCTGTCATGCAGGTCTTCATTCCTGTACTTGATGGTGGCTGTACGCAGGGCGCTCTCGGGCGCGCCGGATTGCTGAGTTTCCCGGTCGACTAACCTGCGTGCAGCTGCCTCCCCTTACGTTTAGTCGCAAGAGGGGTGGCACCCAATTGGAAACTCAGCCTATGTTCAAGGTCACACCTAATCCGCCAGACAGCGATCCGGCGTCCCCGTACGAACCCGATTCAAAGAAGCTCAACGAGGCCGCCGAGAGGGCGCTCGACTTTCACTTTCCGTCGAATGCCGACATCAACGCCACGCCGCGAACACGCAGCAGCCTGTTTTCCGTGGACCCCGAGGCTACGGCCGAAACGCTGGCGGTTTATTTGGTCGAGACGCTGGCTTCGGTTGATGTGATGGTGCATCAGTTGGTGGATCATCTGGAGGGCGAGTCGCGTTATGCGCTGCTGGGTATTTCCAACAGCATCATGATGGCGGAGATCACGGCGAACCGGGTGTTGGATAAGATTGATTTGCCCAGGTAAGTCTGTAACTCGTTGAGCTGTGCAGCGGTGCCATTTTGGGGGCTGCTGCGCAGCCCAACGGGGATGAATCCCCTCACCACAGGTGTTTCCCGTCTGCACAGTTATCTAGCTGAAGTACCATGACGACATTGTCGTGATCAGCGACCTTCATCTGCCGAGCCCATCACCCTATGCCTGCGGCACTTTCCCGTTTCACCTCATTGCTCGACCAGGCCAGACGCGCCTTGCTCCTGGTCTGGGGCACTTCTCGCGGTCTATTCCTCGGCCTGGTCCTGGCCACCCTGATCGCCGGTGTCCTCCCGGCCCTGGCCGCCTGGCTGGGCCAGCGCATCGTCGATGCAGTGGTTTTCGCCATGCAATTGCACGCGCAGCAGGGCAGTGCGCCGTTGTGGCCGGTGGTGCGTTACGTGTTGTTTGAAGCGGGTGTATTGGCGTTGCTGTCCGGGACGCAGCGGGCGCTGTCGGTTCAGCAGTCGTTGTTGCGGGTGCAGTTGGGGCAGAAGGTCAACACGATGATTCTCGAGAAGGCCCAGACGTTGTCGCTGGTGCAGTTCGAGAATTCCGAGTTCTACGACAAGTTGGTGCGGGTGCGGCGCGAAGCGTCGACGCGGCCCTTGGCGTTGGTGATGAAGTCGTTGGGGCTGATTCAGAACCTGATTGTGTTGATCAGCTTCGGCGTGTTGCTGGTGCATTTTTCGCCGTGGGCGCTGGTGTTGCTGGTGGTGGGTGCGTTGCCGGTGTTTTTCGCCGAAGCGCATTTTTCCGGGGATGCGTTCAGGCTGTTCACGCGTCGGGCGCCGGAGAGTCGGCAGCAGAATTACATCGAGACGCTGCTCTCCCACGAGGGCTACATCAAAGAGGTCAAGCTGTTCGGCTTTGCGCCGCTGCTGTTGAAGCGTTATCGCGAGACGTTTGCCCGTCTGTATGCCGAGGACCGTCGGCTGACCTTACGCCGGGATGGCTGGGGGTTTGTGCTGGGGTTGCTCGGCACCGCCGCGTTTTACCTGGCCTATGCGTGGGTGGTGGTCGATACGGTCCACGGCCAGATCAGCCTTGGGCAGATGACCATGTACCTGGTGCTGTTCAAGCAAGGGCAGACGGCGGTGAGCAGCAGTTTGAGCGCCATCAGCGGTCTCTACGAGGATGGTCTGTACCTGTCGAGCCTCTACGAATACCTCGCCGAACCGGTGGTGGCCGATGCCGGGCATCTCACGGTGGGGGCGGTACCCGGTGATGGTTTGCGATTCGAGAACGTGGGTTTCCGTTATCCGGGGGCGAGTCGCGCCGCTCTGGAAGGCATCGACTTGCACCTGGTGCCGGGGCGCAGCCTGGCGCTGGTGGGGGAGAACGGTTCGGGCAAGACCACGCTGATCAAGTTGCTGACCCGCCTGTATCGCCCCGATCACGGGCGCATTTTGCTCGACGGCAGCGATTTGCAGGTGTGGGAAGAAGACGCGCTGCGTCGACGCATCGGCGTGATTTTTCAGGACTACATCCGCTACCAGTTTTCCGTCGGCGAGAACATTGGCGTCGGCGATACGCTGGCATTCAACGATGAACAACGCTGGAAAGAGGCGGCCACCGAAGGCATGGCCGCGCCGTTTATCGAGGGACTGGATCGAGGTTACGCCACGCAACTGGGACGCTGGTTTGCCGGTGGCCAGGAGTTGTCTGGCGGGCAGTGGCAGAAGATCGCCTTGTCCCGTGCCTACATGCGCCGCAACGCCGATATCCTGATTCTGGACGAGCCGACCTCAGCACTTGACCCGGCTGCGGAAGCGGCGGTGTTCGAGCATTTCAGCGAGCACACCGAAGGCCGCATGACGTTGCTGATTTCCCACCGGTTTTCCAGCGTGCGCAATGCCGATCACATCATTGTGCTGGATCAGGGGGTGATCCTGGAGCGCGGCGATCACGACAGTCTGGTGGCAGCGGGCGGGCGTTATGCGCAGTTGTTCAACCTGCAAGCCCGGGGTTACCGCTAGACCCGGCCACCTGCGCCGGTTTTGCCTTCATCAGGTTCTCGAGTGCCTGGCGGTATTGGCTGCCACCCAGGCTCATGCTGTTGTTGTGCGTACCGCCGGGCACCAGCAACAGGCGCTTGGGTTCGCTGGCGGCATTGAACAGCTGCTGGCTGAACCGCGAGGGCATGAACGGATCGGCCAGGCCATGCACCACCAACAGCGGCATGTCGATGTCGACGATCTTGTCGATGGAATCGAATTTCTGCGACAGCAACCAGCGCACCGGCAGCCATTTCACCGGCAGGTTGTTGTCGGCCACTTGCGCCACGGCATCGCCCAGCGACGTAAACGTGGACTCGATCACCAGACCGCGCACCGGTATCGCGCTGTGGTCCTTTTTCGCTTGTGCCGCCAGGTCTGCCGCGAGGTCGATGGCCACCGCGCCGCCCAGGGAATGGCCGTAGATCAGGCGTTTGTTGGCGTCCGGTTGCATCGCCTTGAAGCGCTCCCAGGCGACTCGGGCATCTTCGTAGACACTGGCTTCCGACGGCAGATCACCCTTGCTCTGGCCAAAGCCTCGGTAGTCGATCGCCAGCACCGAATAGCCCATCGCCCGCAATTGCTCGATGCGGAACGCCTGGCCGGTCAGGTTCCAGCGCACCCCATGCAAATACAGGATCGACGGCGCATCGCGACGCGCAGCGGGCCACCACCAGGCATGCAGGTTTTGCCCGCCCTTGAAGCTGGCAGGCTTGATATCGAATTCCTGAACGTCTTTGGGCAAACCGCGATACCAGCCGGCAGTGCCCGGCTCGATACGGAACAGCAGCTCGCGCTCTTTGTATTTGAGTACGCCGCAACCCACGGGCAAGCCGACAACCAGCGCGGCCATGCACAGCCAGGGTAGCCAGCGTCGGCTCAGGCGGCTCATCAGGTTTGAAAACATGCAAAGGTCCGGAGGGCGTAAAGGAAAGTTCGGGTTTTAACAGATGCGTGGGGGGAGGTGGGGATAAATTCGACAGTCGTATGGATGGGCCGGATCAGGCGGTGATGCTTCCGGCCCCATCGTCGGAACGCCGCCCGGAGCCGGCTCGCTCCCACATTGGAATGCGTACTCCTGTGGGAGCGAGCCTGCTCGCGATGGCGTCATTCCTACCTACGCATGTTCAAAGCTGCGCGCAAAGCCATTCGTCTTTGCCTCAAACCAAATCCTACAAAAAGATTGAATAATCACACAAAATGTTATTTAAATAACAAAACAACAACGTCCAGCGTCAGTCTGGCAAGCCGGATCAAGGTGGGATAGCAATGAGCAAGATCGCAGTCATCGGCAGCAACATGGTGGATCTGATCACCTACATCGACCGCATGCCGGCCCAGGGCGAGACGCTCGAAGCGCCGGGGTTTGCCCTCGGTTGTGGCGGCAAGGGCGCCAATCAGGCGGTCGCTGCGGCGAAGCTCGGTGCGCAGGTGCTGATGCTCACCAAAGTCGGCGATGACATGTTTGCCGACAACACGCTCGCGAATTTCCAGCGCTTTGGCATCGACACCCGTTACGTGCAGCGCGTGCCCGGCGTGTCCAGCGGTGTGGCGCCGATCTTCGTCCAGGCCGACTCGCACAACAGCATCCTCATCGTCAAAGGCGCCAATGCGCATCTGGTCCCGGCGGATATCGACGCGGCGGCCCAGGCATTGCGCGAGTGCTCGCTGATCGTTCTGCAACTGGAAATCAACGTCGACACCGTTTACCACGCCATCGAATTCGGCCGCGCCCACAACATCCCGGTGCTACTCAATCCGGCACCGGCCTTGTCAGGTTTGAACCGTGAACACCTGGCGCAACTGGATTTCCTGGTGCCCAACGAATCCGAGCTGGCGCTGATCACCGGCCAAATCGTCGACTCGCCGGAGTCGGCGCATAAAGCCGCGCAGACGCTGGTCGCCAGCGGCATTCGCCACGTCATCGTGACCCTCGGCCAGCAGGGCGCGCTGTATGTGGGTGAGGAGGGCGAGTTCCAGATTCCTGGCCTGTCCGTCGCCGCACGCGACACCACCGGGGCAGGCGACGCCTTCATCGGTTGCTTCATCCATCACTGGTGCCGCGACCGCGACATCCGCGCCGCCATGACTCAGGCCGTGGCGTATTCCGCCTGCTCGGTCACGGGCCTCGGCACCCAGACCTCCTACCCGGACGCCACTGCATTCGCTGAATTCCAACGCCAACTCGGCGCTTGAAATCGAGCTGATTCACCCTTCGACACTCACCACGGAGAACAACAATGACAAAGCCTCCGCTCCAACAGACGGCCGATGGTTTTTACCTGAACCGCACGCCCTGGTTCGCCTTCATTTTGCTGTGCAGCATCTTCGCGTTGTGGGCGGCGGCCGCGAGCATGAACGACGTGCTCATCGCGCATTTCAAGAAGGCCTTTCTGCTCAGCGATTTCCAGACCGCGTTTGTGCAGTCGGCGTTTTACCTGGGCTATTTCTTCGTGGCGATTCCGGCCGCGCTGGTGGTCCGCCGTTTCAGCTACAAGACCACTATCCTCATCGGCCTGATGCTGTACATGTTCGGTTGCCTGCTGTTCTTCCCGGCGGCGTCGAGCGCCAAGTACGGCATGTTCCTGCTGGCGCTGTTTGTGATTGCGGCGGGGCTGTCGTTTCTCGAAACCGCGTGCAACACCTATTCAACGCTGATGGGACCGCGTGAAACCGGCACCCGTCGCCTGAATATTTCCCAGACGTTCCACCCGTTCGGCGCGATGGCCGGCGTGTACGTCGGCAGCTTCGTGATGTTCAAGGACACCGACGCGACCCGCGAGCAGCTCACGCAAATGAGCGCATCCGACGCGGCGGTCCAGCAACTGCAAATGATCCAGTCCACTTTGCTGCCGTACAAATGGATGATCGCGGTGTTGGTGCTGATGTTCATCCTGATCGCCATCACCCGGTTTCCGAAGTGCAAGGGCAATCAGCCGAGCAGCACGAAAACCGCCAGCCTCGGCCAGAGCCTTTCCCGCCTGTGGCGCAACAAGCGTTTCACCTTTGGTGTGTTGGCGCAGTTTCTGTACGTGGGCGCTCAGGTCGGGGTGTGGAGTTTCACCATTCGTTTGGCGATGCAGTTGGGCGGCATGAATGAACGCAGCGCGTCGTGGTTTTTGCTGACCACATTTGCCGCGTACTTTGTTGGCAAGCTGATCGCCAACGTGCTGATGCGCAAGCTGCACCCGGCCAAGGTGCTGGCGGTGTACGGCGTGCTGTGCATCGCCTTGCTGGCATATACGATTCTGGTGCCGAACATCACCGCGGTGTACGCAGCCGTCGGCGTCAGCGTGTTCCTCGGCCCGTGCTGGCCAACCATTTACGGCCTGACGATTGACGGCTTGGGTGAAGACACCGGCGTCGGCGGTTCGCTGTTGGTGATGAGCATCGTCGGAGGCGGGGTGATTCCGATCTTCCAGGGCCTGCTGTCCGATTACAGCGGCGGCAACATGCAACTGGCCTACAGCGTGCCGTTGCTGTGCTTCATCGTGATCGTGATGTACGCGGTGCGTTGCCTGCGTCATTCCGACAGCGAAAGTGCGCCGGTGGGTGCGGTGGTGGCTTCATGAATACGCGGATCAGTCTGCAACCGTCGCAGTTCGGCGAGGCGCGCAAAACCTTGCTGGAGTCGGAGGCGTTCACGGTCAGTTCCTGGGTCTATCCCAGTGGCGTGCTTGCACTGGAATTGGCCAACAGCCGTGGCCGTCTGGTGGTGCTGCCGTATCAGGGGCAGATGATCTGGTCGGCGGTGTTCGACGGTTGTGATCTGACCATGAGCAACCTGTTCAGCCAGCCCCGGCCCAGCCCGACGGTGATCGGCACCTACGGCTGTTTCATGTTCCACAGCGGCCTGCTGCGCAACGGGTGCCCGAGCCCCGAAGACAATCATCCGCTCCACGGCGAGATGCCTTGCGCGGCGATGGATCGCGCCTGGCTGGAGGTCGGTGAAGACAGCGTCGGTCAATACCTGCGATTGGGTGGCGAATACGAATACGCGCAAGGTTTTGGTGATCGATATCTCGCCGGTCCGAGCGTGACCGTGCGAAAAGATTCGGGGCTGTTCGACATCGCCCTGCAGGTGACCAATCTGGCGGGCAAGCCCATGGACCTGATGTACATGGCGCACATGAATTACGCCTATGTTGAAGGCGCCCGTTTCATCGAGCCCTTGGGTTTCGAGCGGGTGCGCTTGCGCAGCAGCGTGCCGGCTCACGTGAAACCGACGCCGGCCTGGACCGACTATGTGCATGAGTTGGGGCAAGAACCGGGGCAATTCAACCGTCTGGATCAGCCGCATCTTTACGATCCAGAGATCGTTTTTTTCTTCGACAATGTGCTGGCAGACGACAGCGGTCATGCGCATTTTCTGCTGAGTCACCCAGACGGCGCCGCGTTCTACACCCGCTATCGTCCGGATCAATTCGACCATGCTGCGCGCTGGATTTTGCACAACGCCGATCAGCAAGTGGCGGCGTTCGTGCTGCCGTCCACCTGCGAGCCGGAAGGCTACCGCGCCGAGTCCACCAAGGGCTATGTGCGCTCACTGGCGGCGGGTGCGACGGCGGATTTCAGCGTCACCACCGGTTACCTCAGCGCGGAGGAGCAGCAGGCCTTGATCAGATGATCAACTGCGCGCCGCTGGCGCTGATCGCCTCGCGATAGACCTTGGGGATTTTCTTGTCGCTGACCACGAACTGGAAATCCTCAAGGTTGGCGAAATGTGCGGTGCGCACCGTGTCGAACTTGCTGTGGTCGGCCAGCAGCAGCCGCTGTTGCGCCTGACGCAGGACCTTCTGCTTGACCTCCACTTCGTTGAAGTTGAAACAGGTCACGCCGAAGTCCTGGCTGATGCCGGCGGCGGAAACGAAGGCCCAGGTCAGGCGCACGCTGTCGAGAATGCCGCTCTCGGTGGTGTTCTCGAACACCTGGTTCTTGCGGTGGAACGTGCCGCCGCACACGACGATGTGGCAGTTGGGTTTTTGCGACAGTTTGAGCAGCACGTTCAGGGAGTTGCACACCGCGGTGAACTCAAGCTCGTCGGGAATGAAGTCGACCACGAAAGGCGTGGTGGTGCCGCAGTCGAAGAACACCGTGTCGCCCGGTTGGATAAACCCGGCGGCGAGCTTGCCGATGCGGCGTTTTTCTTCGACGTGTCGGGTGTCCTGTTCGGCCACACGGTAATCGCCGGGCTCGTTGCCATCGTGGATTTTGGTGATGTAGCCACCGAGCAGCCGCAGGTGGTCGGTGTATTTGCAGAGGTCGCGGCGCAGGGTCATCTCGGACACGTCCAGCAATGCGGCCATCTCGCGCAGATGAATGGCGCTCTGGTCTTGCAGGGCTTGTTGAATCAGCTTGAGACGCTCGGCTTTTTTACTGTCCACAGGCATTCCGGGGTTGATTGTTGGTGTTATTTAAGTAACATTATTTGTGAGTTTTGTAACGTTTTTGCGCGAATCACCCTCGATTGTGGCGCAGGGGCATTTGAATATACAAACTGGAGTTTTTGCCATGGCACACCTCGAACCCAAAGCGCTGGCGCAATACATCGATCATACCTTGCTGGCGCCCGATGCTTCCCGCGAGCAAATCGCCGCGTTGTGCCACGAAGCCGCCGAACACGGCTTCTATTCGGTGTGCGTGAACTCGGGGCAGGTGCCCCATGCTGCGCAGTGCCTGGCAGGGCAAAGCGTGAATATCTGCGCAGTGGTCGGCTTCCCGCTGGGCGCCGGGTTGAGCGACACCAAGGCGTTTGAAGCCGAGCGGGCGATTGCTGCCGGCGCCGGGGAAGTCGACATGGTGTTGAACATCGGCTGGTTGAAGGACGGTTTGTTCGATCAGGTGCGCGACGACATCGCCCAGGTGTTGCAGGCGTGCGGCAAGGTTCCGTTGAAAGTCATCCTGGAAAACTGCCTGCTCACCGATGCGGAAAAGGTGAAGGCTTGCGAGATCTGCCGTGAACTGAACGTCGCGTTCGTCAAGACCTCCACCGGTTTCAGCCGCAGCGGCGCCACCGTGGACGACGTTGCGCTGATGCGCGGCACCGTCGGGCCTGACATCGGCGTCAAGGCCTCCGGTGGTGTGCGCGACTACCCGACCGCCCTGGCGATGATCGAAGCCGGCGCCACGCGACTGGGCACCAGCTCGGGCATCGCGATCATCAGTGGCGCAAAATCGGCGGGCGAGGGGTACTGAATCAGTCCACCTGCAACACGATCTTGCCGATGTGATCGCCGGCTTCCATCCGCGCATGGGCCTGCGCCGCATCGGTGTACGGGTAAACCTTGTCGATCATCGGCAGACAACGCCCGGCGGCGAGTACCGGCCACACGTATTCGCGCAGCTGCTCGGCGATCGAGGCTTTTTCTTCACGGGTGCGCGAGCGCATCAGCGAGCCGGTGATCGTCGCGCGTTTGCCCATGATCGCCATCAGGTCGACATCGTTGGCGTGGGCGCCGCCGAGGAAGCCGAGCATTACCAGTCGGCCTTCCATGCCCAGTGCCGCGATGTTCTGGTTCAGGTACGAGCCGCCCATGATGTCGAGGATCACGTTGACGCCTTTGCCGGCGGTTTTTTCCGCGATGACCTGGACGAAATCCTGGTCGCGGTAGTTGATCGCCTCGGCGCCCAACTGACGGATCGCCGCGCATTTTTCCTCACTGCCTGCTGTGGCGAAGGCCTTGACCCCGAATTCGCGGCAGAGCATCAGCGCGGTGGTGCCGATGCCGCTTGTGCCGCCGTGAATCAACGCGCGCTGGCCTTTGCTGGCGCCGCCCATGTCGAACAGGTTGGCCCAGACCGTGAAGAAGGTCTCCGGCACCGCCGCTGCGTGGACCCAATCCATGCCTTGAGGAATTGGCAGCGTCTGGCTGGTCGGCGCGACGCAATATTGCGCGTAACCGCCGCCATTGGTCAGCGCACAGATGTTGTCACCGACGATGAACTCGCTGACGCCCGCGCCGATGGCCACCACTTCACCGGCCACTTCCAGCCCGGGAATCGGGCTCATGCCGGGTTTCATCGGGTACTTGCCGGCGCGTTGAATCACATCGGGACGGTTGACCCCGGCGGCGTGCACGCGAATCAGCACTTCGCCTGGGCCGGCCGTGGGTACGGGCTCCTGGCGCGGCTTAAGTACCTCGGGGCCACCGGGCTCGGTGATTCCAATCAGGGTCATGGTTTGGGGCAAAGTCATTTCGGAGTCCTGTCTAGAAAGTCATCTGTAAATGGGATCGCATGAATGAACCAATGATTCAGTCCAAAACACCAATCCCCTGTAGGAGCGAGCCTGCTCGCGATAGCGGTGTTCCAGTCACCTACTGTGTTGAATGTGATGCCGTCTTCGCGAGCAGGCTCGCTCCTACAGGGGATCTATTCAGCAACCGCATCATTTGTTCCAGCAACAACGCAACCACAATCGCGCCCGCCGCAATCACAAACAACAACCCATGCTGCCCGCCACTGGCATTGAACAGCGCCGAATACGCAAACCCTGCAATCGCCTGAAACGTGGCAAACGACACCGTCGCGCGGCTCCAGGCAATTTGCTGCTGGTGATGGTTCGGCAGCAGTTCATGAACCCGCGCCAGCGCCAATGGAACGATGCCCGGCGGGAACGAACCGAGGATCACTGCCAGCAAGGCCAGCGCGGTGAACGAACTCGAAATCGACAACAGGCCAACGGCAATCGCCTGAACCACCAGCACCAGCCGGATGCTCAATTTCGCACCGAGTTGATCCGCCAGAAAACCGTAATTCACCGGCCCGATGATCGCGCCCAGTCCGTACATCACCCAGATCAGCGCGCCGACATGCGGCCCGGCGCCGAGCCCGCGGGCCACGTAATCCACCAGGAACACCATCGCCGGCACCAGCCCGGCGGCCATGAACGCGTATTGGGCAAACAACAGGTAAATGCCTGGATCGGTCGGCGTGGTAATTTTTTCGATCGACACTTCAGCGGCTTGATGATGCGCCTCTTTCGGCCAGCCGAACCAACTCGCAGCCGTCAGAGCCAGTGACAGCAGGCCCAGGCCAAACCAGGTTTGCTGCAAGCCAAGGCTTAGCAACGGCGGAACAATCGTCCCCGAGCCGGCAATGCCCAGGCCGATGCCGAGGAAGATCGCACCGCTGGCCAGACCTCGGCGCGACGCCGGCACATGCGGCAACACCGTTGCGGCCACCAGCACCATGATCGCGCCGCCGGCAACGCCCGACAGCAGGCGCCAGCCGAAGAACCAGCTCACCGAGAATGGAAAACCACAGGCGAAAAACGACAAGGTCACGGCCAGCATCATCAGGCGCAACGCGGTTGTGTTCGACGTGCGGTTAGCCAGTGGCCGGCCGATCAGTGCACCGATCAGGTAACCCACGAGGTTGGCGGCGCCGAGGTACACCACATCACTGGCGGAAAACCAGTGCGCCTGGATCAATGACGGAATCAACGGTGTGTAGGCGAACCGCGCCAGGCCAATGCTGACCAGGCTGGCGGCGAGGCCGGCGAAGATCGGCAGCCAGATCGCGCTGCGCGGGGGGGTCGATGTGCTGTGCATGGGAAACGTCCTGTGAGGTTTTACGCTTGGCCTCCAGACTATCTTGAACGCTTGATGCAATAACGCAGCGATTTTGCGCTATGTTGATGCGATTCTGCATCAGTAGGGGAACGGCATGAATTGGGATGACGCGCGGGTGTTTCTGGCGGTGTGCCGAGAGTCGACACTCAGGGGCGCGGCGCGGGTGCTGGGGGTTGATCAGGCCACGGTCGGCCGACGGATCACGGCGCTGGAAAAGTCATTGAGTGCAACGCTGTTCCTGCGCACTTCTGAAGGCTATGCGCTGACAGCGGTGGGGGAGGCGGCGTTGGCGGCCGTGGAGAAAATGGAGCATTCGGCGCTGGAGCTGGAGCGCCGGATTCAAGGGCTCGACGATCGAACGACCGGGTTGGTGCGGATCAGCACCACCGACTCCCTGGCGGTCGATTTTCTGATCCCGGCCATTGCTAACTTGCATGAACGACACCCCGACGTACGGGTGCAACTGGACGCCTCCACGCAGATTCTCAGCCTGGCCAAACGCGAAGCCGACATCGCCGTGCGCAACACCCGGCCGGATAACCCCGACCTGATCGCCCGCCGCATCGCGCGCTGGCCGGTGGGCCTTTTTGCTTCTCAAGACTATGTGGATGCCCATGGCGTACCGGCGCAAGGCTCGGCATTCGAGGGGCATGATCTGGTGGTGTATCAGCCGTATCTGCAAGGCAACAAAGACATGACCCTGGTTTCAGAACCGCTGGGGCGCGGGCGGATTGTGGCCAGTCTGAGTTCCAGTCTGCTGGTGCGTCGATCCCTGGCGGCGGGACTCGGGGTCGGGGAAATTCCGGTGTACATGGGGGAGAGAGACGGGCTGGTCAGGCTGTGGCCGGAGCGCACGCGACCGGTGCCGTATGACGTCTGGCTGGTGACCCACGCGGATTTGCGGCATACCGCCAGGGTTCGTGCGGTCATCGATGAAATTGTCGCGGTGTTTTCCGGTACCGGCGAATGAGTCGTCGCTAAGCAAAGGACTAACACAACCCCTGTGGCGAGGGAGCAAGCTCCCTCGCCACAGGTGATGTGATTGGCTGGTAAAAGCCTGAGGGCAAAGGCCCCCAGGTCATTCACGGTCATGGCATTTCCGGCAGTTCCTGCGGCCGCAAATCGAACACCAGCACTTCGGCATCCACACCGTTGCTCAACGCCAGCACCTGCTCTTCACGAACCCGCACACCATCGCCTTCCTGCAACTGCACGCCGTTGAGTTCGACACTGCCACGGGCCACATGCACATAGGCGTAGCGGTTGGTGGCCAGCTCCAGGGTGGCGCTTTCCTTGCCGTCGATCAGCGCGGCATATACCCGTGCGTCCTGACGCACCTTCAGCGAGCCCTTGGCGCCGTCGGGGGAAATGATCAACTGCAGGCGCCCGCGTTTTTTCTGGGTGCTGAAGTGCTCTTGCTGATAACGCGGCTTGGCGCCGCTGACTTCCGGCACGATCCAGATTTGCAGGAAGTGCACCGGCCGCGTGGCCGAATGGTTGTATTCGCTGTGCGCCACGCCGCTGCCGGCGCTCATCAATTGCACGTCACCGGGGCGGATCACGGAACCGGTGCCCAGGGTGTCCTTGTGTTCCAGGGCACCTTCGAGCACGTAGGAGAAGATCTCCATGTCGCGGTGCGGGTGCTGGCCAAAACCTTTACCGGCCGCCACGCGGTCATCGTTGATCACCAGCAGGTCGGAAAAACCCTGCTCTTTCGGGTTGCGGTAGTTGGCGAAGGAAAAGGTGTGGAACGACTTCAACCAACCGTGATTGGCGGCGCCGCGATCGGAGGCTTTGCGAAGGGTCAGCATGATGAAATCTCCTGTGGGGACGTTGATTCGTCCGAGTGAGGAGAAGGTTAATGGTTACTGGCTGGTGCAATAAGTAGATGGAAATTGAAATACTGTCGCCTTTAGGTTGACAGTGATTGGTACGCAATCAGGTAATCTTCTCCGACACCGGCCCACACATTGGCCATAATGCACAGCATCCCTCTAATGCCGGCCACAAACCCCCTGTGGGAGTGAGCCTGCTCGCGATAGCGGTGTATCAGTCAGCATTTTTGGAAACTGACACACCGCTATCGCGAGCAGGCTCGCTCCCACAGGGGGGATCGGTGTTTGGCAGATGGAATTTCTTTTGACTTCAGTGATTTTTGAACCCATGAAAACCGTGGCTATGGTGTTGTTTCCGGACTTTCTGCTGCTCGACATGGCCGGGCCCATGGAAGTGTTTTCCATCGCCAATCGATACTTGGCAGCGGATGACCGTTATGAGCTGTCGACCCTCGGCACCGAGCATGGCGCGCTTCGCGCCTCCAACGGCGTCAGCGTGCACACCGATCTGCACATCGATCAGGCCGATAAAGCCTATGACCTGCTGTTGGTGCCGGGCGGCCCGGGGGCGTACAACGAAAAACATCCACCGTTGCTGTGCTGGCTCAAAGACGCGGTGAAACGCGCCGAGCGCTACGGCTCGATCTGCACCGGCGCATTTGTGCTGGGGCATGCCGGTCTGCTGGACGGTTATCGCGTCACCACCCACTGGCATTACACCGAGCGCCTGATCAAAGGCTTCCCCAAGGCAACGGTGGAGACCGATCAGATTTTCGTCCAGGACCGCAACCTCATCACCTCCGGCGGCGTCACCGCCGGCATCGACCTGGCCCTGTCGGTGGTCGCCGAAGACCACGGCAAGAAAGTCGCTCAGGACGTGGCCAAGGTGCTGCTGGTGGTGATGAAGCGCCAGGGCGGGCAAGCGCAGTTCAGCCCGTTGATGGCTACCGTCGCACCGCAGGAAACGCCGATCACCCGGGTGCAGAACCATGTACTCGAACACCTCGATGAAGCCTTCAGCATCGAACGCATGGCCAGCCTGGCGAACATGAGCACGCGGCACTTCGCCCGGATGTTTGCCCGGGACGTGAACATGACGCCTATGGAGTTTCTGCAGAGCGCACGGATCGATTGCGCGAGGAACCTGCTGGAAACCAGCGACTTGCCACTCAAGACCGTAGCCTTTAAAAGTGGCTTTGGCAGCGTGCGGCACATGCGCTTTCTGTTCGCTGAAAAGCTCGGTCTGACCCCCTCGCAATACCGCGAACAGTTCAGCTAGAGCGTTCTTGGCCGTTGTGCGCACCGCAATGGCCGCAACGCTCCCACCGTGGCAGTTGTACCGTCACGGAGGCCTGCCAAGATAGCCGTGAACTCTTTGCAATGGAGGTGCGGGAGCCTGGGAGGCGGGTGCGATGGACATTTTGCACGGTGAGCCGGGCCAGGTTTTCAGCACGCAAACGTGCATGAACAGCCTCAGAGATTTAAACAGCGATACGGTGCTGCGGTTCGGCCCCTACGCATTCCACCTGCGGCAACGGCTGATCCTGGACGGTGATCGGCCGCTACGCATGGGCGGTCGGGCTCTGGATATCCTCCAGGTGCTGGTCGAGCGTGCCGGCCAGGTGGTCAGCAAGGACGAGTTGATTGCCCACGTCTGGCCGACATCGGTGGTCGAAGAAATCAACCTGCGCGTGCACATTGCGGCCCTGCGTCGGGCCCTTGGCGATGGGCAGAACGGCCAGAGTTACATTGTCAACATTCCCCAGCGCGGCTACAGCTTTGTCGCCCCGGTGGAGCCTGTGCCTGCGGGGACATTGGTCCCGATCGAGACCGCGCAAAAACATCAACACAACCTGCCGGCACGGCTCACGCCCGTGACAGGTCGGGATTCGATTGTCGGCAGTCTGGTCCGGCAGTTGCCGGTGCGGCGGCTCATGACCCTGGCCGGTCCCGGTGGCATCGGCAAGACCACGGTGGCGCTGCGCGTTGCCGAACTGCTGTTGCAGCACTATGAGGATGGCGTGTGGCTGGTTGATTTTGCGGCGCTCGATGACCCGGCGCGCGTGGTCGATCATCTGACGCAAACCCTTGAGCTGGAAGTCGGTACGACCCTGGATGTGTTGGCGCAACGGCACACGTTGCTGGTGCTCGACAATTGCGAGCACTTGTTAGAACGCTGCCGGACTCTGGTCGAGGATTTGCTGGTGTCGGCGCCTCGGTTGTCGATCCTTGTCACCAGTCGCGAACCGCTGCTGGCGACGGGGGAAACAGTCCAGCGTTTACCGTCCCTGGCGGTGCCACCGGCGTCGGCCTTGAACAGTGTGGCCGAAGCCATGGGTTATTCGGCGGTGCAGCTGTTCGTCAGTCGCGCCCGCGCCCGTCAACAAGGGTTTGCCTTGCGCGAACAGGACCTCGAGGCGGTGCGGGAAATCTGTCGGCGGCTCGATGGTTTGCCACTGGCCATTGAACTGGCAGCGGCGCAAATCGATGCGCTGGCATTGGTCGGTTTACAAGCGCAGCTGGATAACTGTTTTCAGTTGCTGACCCAGGGACGGCGCACGGCCGTGCCCCGACATCAGACCCTGAAGGCCGCGCTGGACTGGAGCTATGAACGATTGAGCGCTCTGGAACAAACCGTGCTGCAGCGTCTCTCGGTCTTCAAAATGTCCTTCACCCTCGATGCCGCGATGGGCGTGAGCAGTTGCGAGGCGCTCAAGCCCAAGCAACTGGCGACGCTGTTGCAGCGCCTGGTGGCCAAGTCGTTGCTCTCGATGGATCAGGTCAACGGCGCCACCCGTTATCGTTTTCTTAACACTACGCGCACTTATGCGCTGGAGATGCTCGAGCACAGCGGCCACCTGCGTACGTTCGAGCGGCGCTATTCGCAATACATCAGCCGTGCGCGCTGGGTCTCAGGCGTGCAGTTGCCCATGAAGCTCGTCGAGTAGACGCCGGACGTTGCTCAGGTCCGGCGTGGCAAAACCTTCGGTGAAGCGGTTGTAGACCGGCGCCAGCAGATCATGGGCTTGCTGATTCAGGCCCTGTCGCTGCCAAAGTTGTGCCAGCGACGTCGCGCTGCGCAATTCCCAGGCCAGGGCACCCTGATGCCTGGCCACATTTAATGCCCGAAGTAATATCTCCTCGGCTGCCACGACCGTGCAGGAGCGAGCCTGCTCGCGATGGCGTCCTTCCAGGCAATCCATCGCCGGCTGATAACCCTCCGCCAACAAGGCATCAGCCCTGGCGCGCAATATCTCCGCCGTGCTCCAGCCGGCCGTACCGGCGTCGGCCCGTTGCAACAGGGCGTCATCGACAAAGCCGCTATCCAGCGTGACCATGATGTCTTTGATCAATCCCACGCCTGGCTGAAGAGGCAAATGCGCCTCGGCGCGGTCGATCACCTGCGCGTAGTGCCGGGCCCAGGTGTAGAACAACAGCACCGAGTGTTTCTGTGATTGCTCCAGCAGCAGGCGCAAGAGTTCACGAGCCGTTCGGGTGTCGCCGTTGTAGTGGGCGATCAGGCAGCCGGCCAGCGCCAGGGTGTAGCAAATGGAGGTGCCGTGGTTGATCTGGATCGCGATGTCCAGTGCCTGACGGGCGGTTCGCCACGCTTGCTCCGGACGACCTTGCAGCCAGAGGATGCGCGCCAGAATGGTCAGGGCCGCCACGCTCTGATCGTATTGCACGCCAAAACCGTGGGTGAAGCGGTTGAGGTGTCCGCTCTGGGCCATGCGCTGGATGACCTGTTCGGCGTTCACCCGGGCCAGTTCCTGATTCCCGGCAAAGTGCAGGGCGAGGACGCGCAAGCGGTGCGTGCTCAGCGACAGCACGGCGTCATCCTGCGCGCCCAGGCGGTCGAACAGCTGGCTTTGCTCCAGCGCCATTTGGTAATGGCCGCAACTGAGGTTGACCGCCATGTGCCCGGACACGGCCCGCAGCTGACCGGCCACGTCATTGTTGTGCCTGGCCAGGGCTCTGGCGCTGACGAAGGCGGCGATGGTTTCGGTCGTACCGCCCTGGGTGTGGTAGCAGGAACTGCCGAGGGCCAGCTTGAGAGCCATTTCCAGGTGAGGGCAGGGCTCGGGCGCCGCCTCAAGCAGGGCCAGCGCTTTGCGTACGTAGACGCCGTGTTCCTTGAGCAGCGACAGCTCCTGCCAGAGCGGCGTCGAGGTCGCGGTCAAGCGGATCGCCAGTACTTGCGGACCTTGAGCGTTCAAGCCCCAGTCGAGGGCCGAACGAATGTCATCCAGACTGCGGGCATAACGCTCGATCCACAGGTCGGTGGAGATCAGCTCCCAGTCAGTTTGAGCCTGTTGCATCAAGCCCAGGCAGCGCTCGGCGTGGCGCTTTCGCGTGTCCGGCAGATCCACGGTCTGGTCGAGTTTCTCCAGGGCGTAGCTGCGGGTGGTGTCGAGCAGGCGATAGAACACTTCTTCGTCGCCCACTTCCACGTTGAGCAACGACTTGGCCACCAATTGCGTGATCGAGCCGAACACCACGCCGGGCTCGATGTGGTCGCCGACGATCACGGCTGCCGCTGACTCCAGCGTGAAGCCGCCCCTGAACACACCCAGTCGACGCAGGCAGGTTTGCTCGCAGGCGTTGAGCAGTTCGAAGCTCCAGTCGAGTGTGGCGCGCAGGGTCTGGTGCCGGGCCAGCGTCGATGGACAGCCTTGGGTCAGCAGGCGAAAGCTGCCTTGCAACTGCGTGAGCAAACCGCTCAGACCAAAATTGCCGACCTGCGCTGCCGCCAGTTCAATGGCCAGCGGAATGCCGTCCAGGCGGTGGCAGATCTCAATCAACCGCGGCAGTTCATCATCGCTCAGCTCGAAGCTGTCATGGCTGGCCATGGCTCGTTCGACGAACAGTTGCAGCGCGGAAAAGGACATCGCCTGGGTGCGGTCCAGCACTGCGATGGGCGGCGGGCAATCGAGGGATTCCAGACGCTGGACGAATTCACCTTCGGCCCGCAGGCTCTCGCGGCTGGTGGCCAGGATATGCACATGTGGCGCGGCGCGCAGGATGCTTTCGCAGAGCAATGCGACGGCGTCGATCAGGTGCTCGCAGTTATCGATCACCAGCAGCATCTGCCGATCGAGCAGGCACGCGGCGATGCCGCTCATGGGTTCGGCGTCGTGCAGGGACAGATCCAGTAGCGTGGCCAGATGCGCGGTGATCGTCGACGGGTCGTTGATCGGCGCCAGGTCCAGCAGGCGAATGCCGTCCCGGTAGCGACCGATCAACAGTTCAGCGACGCGCAACGCCACGGTGGTCTTGCCGATGCCACCGGGGCCGACGAGAGTGATGAAGCGCTGGCGTGACAGTTGCGTGACCAGGCTCTCGACCAGCGTTTGGCGACCGATCATGCGCGTGCGACGGACCGGCAGATTATGCGCGCTCGGTTCGATGCTTTCGCTCGTCAGAGATGGTTCGATCGGCTCCAGCGAGAAAGGCGCAACAAAACTGTAGCCGCGCTGGGCGACGGTGATGATATAGCGCTGGCCGGCCTGGCCATCGCCGAGGGCTTTGCGCAACGCGGCCATGTGCACGCGCAGGTTGATGTCTTCGACGACGCTTTTGGGCCAGACCCCGGCGATCAGTTGCTGTTTGCTGACCACGTTTGGGGCGTGCTCCAGCAGGATCAACAGAATGTCCATGGCGCGCCGACCCAGGCGCAGCGGCTGGTCGGCCTCCAGCACCAGACGTTTACCGGGATAGATCCGGTAGGGGCCGAAATGGATGGCCTGATCGAGGGGAAGGGTCAACGTGTCACTCCTGCTTGCAGCCGTCTAATACGCGGTTTTGAGCATATTCCTCAGGTTTTTCCATCAACGCAACGAGGGATCGGATGACTGCCAAGTGTTCGCCGCGACCGTCTATACCCGGCGCCACTGGCCGGTGCCGTGTTTATTGGGTGCAAGGGTAGCAAAGCAGGTGTTGAGGCTTTTGGCGCGCCAATGAAAATTAACAACGTTTAACTCGTCCTGCGTCTGGTCTACGCCCAAAACTCTGCTGCTTCAACCTCCGCCGGTCTTGCGGGATTGCGCAACCTGTAGGAGTGACCTGTGGCGAGGGGATTTAGCGAAACGTCGCACCGCCCCGTTGGGCTGCGAAGCGGCCCCAAAACCATTCAACTCAGTAGTAACAGCTAAACCGCATCAGCCGGATTTACGACTGCTGCGCAGCCGAACGGGGATAAATCCCCTCGCCACAAAGGCTCGCTCCCACAGGGGGAGGGGTAGTGTTGCAAAGGGATCAACTTGTCATGAGGACACCGGGATGAGCAACGTGGTGGTGGTCTATCACAGTGGCTACGGACACACCCGGGTCATGGCCGAAGCCGTGGCCCAGGGTGTGGAACGGCACGTGGGCAGCTCCTGCCTGCTGATTCCGGTCGACGAAGTGGACCAGCACTGGGACCGGCTGCACAGCGCCGACGCGATCATCTTCGGCGCCCCGACCTACATGGGCAGCGCGTCGGCACCGTTCAAAGGCTTCATGGAGGCGACAGCGGCGTTCTACCTCGCCCAGCCGTGGCGCGACAAACTGGCCGCAGGCTTCACCAACTCCGGCTGCCTGTGCGGCGACAAACTCAACACCCTGCTGCAGATGGCGGTGTTCGCCGCGCAGCATTCGATGATCTGGGTCGGTCTCGACCTGCTGCCGGCGCGCTCCAGCACCGGCGCCTTCGATGGGCAAATGAATCGCCTCGGCAGCTCGCTAGGCGCCATGGCCCAGTCGAATGTCGAACAGACCCCGGACCTCGCCCCACCGCCCGAAGATCGCTGCACCGCCGCGCATCTGGGCGAGCGGGTGGCGCGTCTGGCCGAACGCATGGCCCCTCCACCGGTTTGATCCACCCCAACACTCGCTAAGGAGACATCGCATGAGTACGTTCACGACCCGAGACGGCACCGAGATCTACTACAAGGACTGGGGCACCGGTCAACCCATCGTCTTCAGCCACGGCTGGCCGCTGAACGCGGACAGCTGGGAATCGCAGATGATCTTCCTGGCCTCCAAGGGCTATCGGGTGATTGCCCACGACCGCCGTGGTCATGGCCGCTCCAGCCAGCCGTGGGCCGGTAACGACATGGACACTTACGCCGATGACCTGGCGCAATTGATCGAGTTGCTCGACCTCAAGGACGCCGTGCTGTTCGGCTTCTCCACCGGCGGTGGCGAAGTGGCGCGCTACATCGGTCGCCACGGCACCGGGCGCGTGGCCAAGGCCGGGCTGATTTCTTCGGTGCCACCCCTGATGCTCAAGACCGAAGCCAACCCCGGCGGTCTGCCAATCGAAGTGTTCGACGGGATTCGCCAGGCGTCCCTGGCCGACCGTTCGCAACTGTACATCGACCTCGCCAGCGGGCCGTTTTTCGGCTTCAACAAACCGGACGCCAAGCCGTCCCAGGGCATGATCGACTGGTTCTGGATGCAAGGCATGACGGCCGGGCACAAGAACGCTTATGACTGCATCAAGGCGTTCTCCGAAACCGATTTCACCGAAGACCTGAAGAAGTTCGACATCCCGACGCTGGTGGTGCATGGCGACGCGGACCAGGTGGTGCCGATCGAAGCGGCGGGCATCGCTTCGGCAAAACTGGTGAAAGGTTCTACGCTGAAGATCTACCCCGGCGCGCCCCACGGCTTGACTGATACCCACAAGGATCAGCTCAACGCTGACCTGCTGGCGTTCCTCAAGGGTTGATGTACCCCGGCGCGGGCGTAGATCCGCGCCGGTTTTCGCTCCTGATGAGAGTAGACAACCATTGAGATCAAGTTCATGAAAAAGCTCACAAACGCCACCGGCGCCCCGGTGGTCGATAACCTTAATATCCAGACCGCCGGCCCTCGTGGACCGGCGCTCTTGCAAGACATCTGGTTGCTGGAAAAACTCGCCCACTTCGACCGCGAACTGATCCCCGAGCGGCGTATGCACGCCAAGGGCGCGGGCGCCTATGGCACCTTCACCGTCACCCACGACGTCACGCGCTACACCAAAGCCAATATCTTCAGTTCAGTGGGCAAGGAAACCCCGCTGTTCGTGCGTTTTTCCTCGGTGGCCGGCGAGCGCGGCGCGGCGGATGCCGAACGCGACATCCGTGGCTTCGCGGTGAAGTTCTACACCGACGAAGGCAACTGGGACATTGTCGGCAACAACACGCCGGTGTTTTTCTTCCGCGACCCGCTGCGTTTCTCCGACCTCAACCACGTGGTCAAGCGCGACCCGCGCACCGGCCTGCGCAACGCCACCAGCAACTGGGACTTCTGGACCCTGCTGCCTGAGGCGCTGCACCAGGTGACCATCGTCATGAGCGATCGCGGGATTCCCACCAGCTTCCGCCACATGCACGGCTTCGGCAGCCACACCTTCAGCCTGATCAACCGTGACAACCAGCGGGTGTGGGTGAAGTTTCACTTTGTCTGCCAGCAAGGCATCGAAAACCTCTCGGACGCCGAGGCGGCAGCGGTGGTCGGCAAGGACCGCGAAAGCAATCTGCGGGACCTGTATGAAGTCATCGAACAGGGCAACTTCCCGCGCTGGAAGCTGTGCATCCAGGTGATGGAAGAAGAGCAGGCGATCAACTATCGGCATAACCCGTTCGACCTGACCAAAGTCTGGCCGCATGGCGAATTTCCGCTGATCGAGGTCGGCATCATGGAGCTCAATCGCAACGCCGAGAACCACTTCGCCGAGATCGAACAAGCGGCGTTCTCGCCGGCCAACGTGGTGCCGGGCGTCAGCTTCTCGCCGGACCGTATGCTCCAGGCGCGGCTGTTTTCCTATGGCGATGCCCAGCGCTATCGCCTGGGTGTGAACTTCAACCACATCCCGGTCAACGCACCGCGCTGCCCGGCCCACAGCTACCACCGCGACGGCGCGATGCGCACCGACGGCAACCTCGGTGGCACCGCCAGTTACTTCCCGAACAGTGTGGGCGAGTGGCAGGACTCCCCGGAACTGGCCGAGCCACCGCTGCCGCTGGAAGGCTTCGTGCAGCACTACGATCATCGGCTGGAAGAGGACCATTACGAGCAGCCGGGGAATTTGTTCCGCTTGCTCGATCCGGTGCGCAAACAGCTGCTGTTCGACAACACCGCGCGGGCCATGAACGGCGTGCCGCAGGCGATTCGTCAGCGCCATATCGACAACTGCACCAAGGCTGATCCGGCGTATGGGTTTGGCGTTGCCGAGGCGTTGGAACGCCTGTCCCCGTTGGGGTGACGCGATCCACGTGGCAACGCAAGGCTCAGTAGCAACTGTCGAGCCTGCGTTCGGACCTGTAGCAGCTGTCGAGCCTGCGAGGCTGCGTTCGGCTGCGCAGCAGTCGTGAAATCAGCCAACGCGGTGTTTCAGGTAAACCGCGTATTCAGGTTTCACGACTGCTTCGCAGCCGAACGCAGCCTCGCAGGCTCGACAGCTGCTACAGAACCGGGTGCAGCTTCGCAATCACTACGAACGTGGTGACGAGATTTATTGCGCGTGAAGTTGAGCGGTGCAGGCGGGGCGTTGGGGCAGGGCGCGCACCGCACGGCATCGCCATGCGAACGGATTGATGCCTTCGCTGCGAGTGAAGATGTGGCAGAAATGCGCCTGATCGCAGAAGCCGCATTCGAGGCTGATTTGCGTCAGTGACAGGTCGGTGCTCTGGATCAATTGCTTGGCCCGGGCGATGCGCTGGTGGCGAATCCAGTCTTGTGGGGAGTGCCCGGTGCTGCACTTGAACGCGCGGGAGAAATGGCTGCGCGACAGGGCGCAGGCGCGGGCCAGTTCGGTCACTTCAACGGATTCACCCAAGCGTTCGAGGATCAGTTGCTTGACCAGGCTTTCGCGCCACGGGGTCAGGCCGCCGGTGGTTTTCTTGCGCGTATCAGTGACAGTCGCGCAGGCGAGGTTTTGCTGAGAAGAGGCCATGACAGATGTCCGTGTCGGTGAGCTTCATTCTTGGTCGCGGGGCGCTGGCAGGCGAGTTAAACGTTGTTAATTCCGTCGTTGCTCAGGGATGAACAACAGCGCTAATTCAGCACATTGCTGCAATTTCTTTGGGCACGGCTCGTGCAAACTCGTCCTCATCCGGCGGCGTATACATCGCCGCTTCTCTGACTTGATCTAGGGTGAAGGCATGAAACATTCTCTGGTTTGCGCGCTGGGGCTCGCGGTTGCGCTGGCGTCCGGTATTGCCTCGGCGCAGGCACCGGCGCAGGTCGGCACACAAGTGCCGGGTTACTTCCGTCTGGCGGTAGGCGATTACGAAGTGACGGCGTTGTTCGATGGCTACAACGACCTGTCGCCCAAGTTGCTCAAAGGCCTGACCCAGAGTCAGATTCGTGCGCTGCTGGCCCGTCGCTCGATTGAAACGCCTGGCGTGCAAACCGCGTTCAACGCCTTTCTGATCAACACCGGCAAGCAGCTGATCCTGGTGGACACCGGCGCCGGCCAGTGCATCGGCGAAACGGCCGGCATGCTCTCGGACAACATCAAAGCGGCCGGTTACGAGCCCGCGCAAGTCGACACGATCCTCTTGACGCACCTGCACCTGGACCATGTTTGCGGGTTGGTCGACGGCCAGCAGAAACCGGTTTTTGCCAACGCCACGGTCTTTGCGGCGAAGGCAGAGGCCGATTACTGGCTTGATCCGCAGGCGCTCGCCAAGGCGCCCGAGGGCGCCAAGCCGTACTTCAAAATCGCCCAGGACTCGACCGCGCCGTATGTGGCCGAAGGGCGTTTCAAGACCTTCGCAGCCGGCCAGTCGCCGGTGCAGGGCGTGGTCGAGGCCGAGCTGGAAAGCGGACACACGCCGGGCAGCACCACTTACCGATTTACCTCCCAGGGCCAGAGCATTCTGTTCATGGGCGATCTGGTGCATAACCTTGCGGTACAGTTCGAACATCCGGAAGTGTCGATCGGTTTTGACGTCGACAGTCAGCAGGCGATCAAGAGCCGCGCCAAGGTGTTCAGTGCTGCGGCGGCCAGCAAGACCTGGGTGACGGCGGCGCATCTGCCGTTTCCGGGCATCGGTCACATCGCGGCAGAGGGCAAGCACTTTCAGTGGGTGCCGGTGGAATACGGGCCTTACAAACGTGCGGCCAAAGTGCCTCTGATCGAGTAAAGTCCCCGGCTGAACACACAAGGAAACCGTGCCTATGAACCGTAACGATCTGCGTCGCGTCGACATGAACCTGCTGGTGATTTTCGAAGCGTTGATGTTCGAGAAGAACCTGACCCGTGTGGCCGAAAAACTGTTCATGGGGCAACCGGCGGTGAGTGCGGCGCTGGGGCGGTTACGGGACCTGTTCGATGATCCGTTGTTGCTGCGCAATGGTCGTGGCATGGAGCCGACGGGGCGGGCACTGGCGATTCTCAAGGAGCTGCAACCGGCGATGGATGTGATTTCCGGGGCGGTCAGTCGGGCCAAGGAATTCGATCCGACGACCAGTTGCGACGTGTTTCGCATTGGTTTGTCGGACGACGCGGAGTTCGGTTTGTTTCCGCCATTGTTGCGGCAACTGCAGGAGGAGGCGCCGGGGATTGTCGTGGTGGTGCGTCGTGCCAATTATCTGCTGATGCCGGCGTTGCTGGCCTCGGGCGAAATTTCCGTGGGGGTGAGTTACACCACGGATTTGCCGGCGAATGCCAAGTGCAAGAAGTTGCGGGACATTCCCTGCAAAGTGCTGCGCGGGGACAAGCGACCGGGGACGCTGACGCTTGACGAATACTGTGAGCGGCCGCATGCCATGGTGTCGTTCTCCGGCGACTTGAGCGGCAACATTGATCTGGATCTGGCCAAGGTTGGGCGCAGTCGCCGTGTGGTGTTGGGTGTGCCGCAGTTCAGCGGGTTGCGTGCGTTGCTGGCCGGGACTGAGATGATTGCCACGGTGCCGGATTATGCGGCGTGTGCGCTGGTTGAGGGGTGTGCGTTGCGGGCGGAGGATCCGCCGTTTCCCATTGATGCGGCGCAGTTGTCGATGGCCTGGAGTGGGGTGCATGACAATGATCCGGCGGAGCGGTGGTTGCGGTCGCGGATCAGTGAGTTTATGTCGAGGCCTTTGCCGGTTTCGGCTTGAACGTGGCGGCCTCCGGGCCGACCACATTCCTTTGTGTTCACACCCTTCAACTGTGGGAGCTGGCCTGCCAGCGATGGCGGCCTGATAGCCGACCAGTCTCTTTCAGGTGTGCATATCCATTCCTGCGGTAACGGCCGCTTATGGTTTCGCTCTTACAGCGACTCCCTTTGGCAAACGCCCCAAAGGAAGCAAAGGTCTTCGCCCCAACGTCCAGCCCCTCGCCTAGGCTCGGCGTTCCTTCGCTCCGGCATTCATCTGGGGGCATCGCCTCCGGTCGGCTTCGCTTCGACCTCCTCTCGATGTGTGCGGCTTCGCCGCACGGCGCTACGCGCCTACCCCCCAGATGAACGCCTCCACTCAGCCTCCCGACGGGGCGGGCAGATCAAAAGCCAGATCAAGATCAAGAGCTGCAGGCGAGCTAACGCTCGGCCTGTTGAGTGGTGAAAAGCAAAACGTGTACGCCGATCCACTGTAGGAGTGAGCCTGCTCGCGATGGCGGCCTGACAGCCGACCAATCTCTTGCAGGCACGCATCATTCTTGTGGGAGCTGGCTTGCCAGCGATAGCGGCCTGACAGCCGACCAGTTTCTTGCTGATGTACACCAAACCCCTGTGGGAGCTGGCCTGCCATTGAGGCGGCCTGACAGCCGATCAGTCTCTTGCAGGCACACATCATTCATTGTGGGAGCTGGCCTGCCAGCGATGACGGCCTAACAGCCGACCAGTCTCTTGCTGATGAAACATCAAACCTTGTGGGAGCTGGCCTGCCAGCGAAGGCGGCCCGACAGCCGACCAGTCTCTCGCTGATGAACATCAAACCTTGTGGGAGCTGGCCTGCCAGCGATGACGGCCTGACAGCCGACCAGTCTCTTGCAGACACACACCATTCCCCTGTGGGAGCGAGCCTGCTCGCGATGGCAGTGGATCAGCCAACATCAATGCTGAATGACACACCGCCATCGCGAGCAACCTCGCTCCCACAGGGAAAATGTGTTAATTCGAGGGCTGTGTTTAATGGTGTTTAGCGTTACGTCCTGAAAGCTACACATCCTTGCGCCGTTGCCTACGACTGCGCCAGAATCCGCCGGCTTGTGCGCTTTGTGCCTGGTCTTTATCGTTTCCGCATCGCTGGCAATCAGCGATCGGGTTCAGCGACCTGATCAGGTATAAGCGCAACACGCTCCATCTTTACTGCAGGCGAATGTCTGCAGATTCGATATGGTGGCTGTGCGCGGGAGGCCTTCGGGTCTGCCGGGTCTTATACCTCTCGGTTCGCTAACCTGCGTACAGCCGCCACCCTTACTTGTTTAGCGACAGGTGCTGGTGTTCCAACAGGTATAAATGGAGATTCACCATGTTCAAGGCCACACCCAATCCCCCTGAACCCGACGACGTTTCCCCCTACGATCCCCTCGATCCCAAGGAACTCAACGAGGCCGCCGACCGCGCACTCGATCACTATCTCAATCCGTCGGCCCTGAAAGCCCCCGTCATCCGCAAGCCCAGCACAATGTTCATCATCGCCCCCGATATCGATAACGAAAGCCTGTTGGCCCCACGCTTGCGAATCCCTGGCGTCGGCGAGTGTGCTGGCCGGTGATTTTGCGGGGCATCTGGAGGGGCGGCAGCGGCATACGATGCTGGGCATTCAGCAGGTCATCATGCTGGCCGAGCTGGCGGTGAATCGAGCGCTGGATGGTGTTGATCCGCGGTAACGGCGTCAGTTGAAAAGAACGGTCTCGATGAGGCCGTTTTTTGTGCCTGGCAGAAACCTTCCAGCAATGAAGATCCCCTGTGGGAGCGAGCCTGCTCGCGATGGCGGCATGACATTCAACATTGATGTCGCCTGACCCACCGCCATCGCGAGCACGCTCGCTCCCACAGGGATTTTCGGTGGATTACAGGTTGGAGTACGCCGCAAAAAGAGCACGTACATCCAATTTTTCCCGCCCCCACACCGGCACTATCAAATGAAGTCCCGGCGCAACGACGCCGGTAGTTTTTCATTTGTGCAGGTGAGCCCATGAATACGTCGCGATGGGATGAACGGGCCCAGGATCTCGGCCTGCTGTTTCTGCGGGTCACTGGCGGTTTGTTTTTGCTGTGGGTGCACGGTTTGCCGAAGCTGCTTCACTACAGCGCTCAACTGCAGGTCATCGAAGACCCTTTCCACGTAGGCGCAAACGTCACGCTGATGCTGGCGATTTTTGCCGAGGTGGTGTGCCCGTTGCTGATCATCGCCGGGGTGTTGGTGCGCTTGGCGTGCCTGCCGATTCTGGCGGTGTTGCTGGTCGCGTTGCTGGTGGTGCATGCGCAATGGAGCGTCGATGAAGGGCAGTTCGGCTGGCTGCTGTTGATTCTGTTCACCAGTCTTCTTATCGCCGGGCCGGGACGGCTGGCGCTCAATGTGCGATTCGCCGGAGCTTTGCGTTATGCCTGAATCCAATCGTTTCGAGGAAGTCGTGACCCTGGTGATCAAGCACCGGGTCAAGGCCGGTTTTGAAGTGCCCTACGAAGCCTGGTTGCGCAACATTGTCAGCATCGCCGGGCAGCAGGAAGGGCATTTGGGCGTGGATGTGATGCGCGGAAAAAACGCCGGCCTCGATATGTACACCTGCGTGCTGCGCTTTTGCACCACCGAGGCGATGCAACGCTGGCTCGATTCGCCGCAGCGCCTGGCGCTGGTCAACGAAGCCACGCCAATGCTCGCCGATGGCGACCAGACCGAGGTCAATCCGGTCAACGAGTTCTGGTTCGCGCCGCAAGCCGATGCCGCTTCGCCACCGCCACCACGCTGGAAGCAGGCGGTGGTGACATTGTTGGTGATTCTGCCGCACACCTTGCTGGTGCCGCTGCTCTGGGGTCCGCTGCTGCAACTCAACGCCATTCTGTCCAATTACGTGGTCGCCACGTTCCTGATCACGCTGACCATCGTCGTCTCGGTGGTGTACCTGTTCATGCCGATGGCGACGCGTCTGTTCGCGCCCTGGCTGTCCCATTCCACTCCGTCCAAGGAAACGCGATGAACGCCGATCTGATTTTATTCAATGGCCAATTTCATACCGTTGACCGTGAAAACCCACGCGCCAGTGCGGTGGCGATCAGCGAAGGTCGCTTCGTTGCGGTCGGCACCGACGCCGAGGCCATGGCCCTGCGCGGGTCGGGCACCCAGGTCATTGACCTCAAGGGCCGTTGCGTCATTCCCGGCCTCAACGACTCGCACTTGCACCTGATCCGTGGCGGTTTGAACTACAACCTCGAGCTGCGTTGGGAGGGCGTGCCGTCGGTGGTCGATGCCTTGCGCATGCTCAAGGACCAGGCCGATCGCACGCCCACGCCGCAATGGGTGCGGGTGGTCGGTGGCTGGAACGAATTCCAGTTCGCTGAAAAGCGTATGCCGACCCTCGAAGAACTCAACCAGGCCGCGCCGGACACGCCAGTGTTTGTTCTGCATTTGTACGACCGTGCCTTGCTCAACCGCGCCGCATTGCGCGTGGCCGGTTACACCCGCAACACGCCGAACCCGCCGGGTGGCGAGATTGTGCGCGATAGCAACGGCGAGCCGACCGGCATGCTGGTGGCGCGTCCCAACGCGATGATTCTGTACTCGACGCTGGCCAAGGGTCCGAAGTTGCCGCTGGAATATCAGGTCAACTCGACCCGCCAGTTCATGCGCGAACTTAACCGCCTTGGCCTGACCAGCGCCATCGATGCCGGCGGCGGTTTCCAGAATTATCCGGATGATTACCAGGTGATCGAGCAGTTGGCCAAGGACCAGCAACTGACCATTCGCATCGCCTACAACCTGTTCACGCAGAAGCCGAAAGAAGAGCTGACCGACTTCAAGAACTGGACCAGCAGCGTGACCCTGCATCAGGGCGATGATTACCTGCGGCACAACGGCGCCGGGGAAATGCTGGTGTTCTCGGCGGCGGATTTCGAGGACTTCCTCGAGCCGCGTCCGGACCTGCCGCAGACCATGGAAGACGAGCTGGAACCGGTGGTGCGCCACCTCGTCGAGCAGCGCTGGCCGTTCCGTCTGCACGCCACGTACAACGAATCCATCAGCCGCATGCTCGACGTGTTCGAGAAGGTCAACCGCGACATTCCGTTCAACGGTTTGCCGTGGTTCTTCGACCACGCTGAAACCATCACCCCGCAGAACATCGAGCGGGTGAGGGCGCTGGGCGGTGGTATCGCAATTCAGGATCGCATGGCGTTTCAGGGTGAGTATTTCGTCGAGCGTTATGGCGCCAAAGCCGCCGAAGCCACGCCGCCGATCAAGCGCATGTTGGCTGAAGGTGTACCGGTCGGCGCCGGCACCGATGCCACGCGAGTGTCGAGCTACAACCCGTGGACCTCGTTGTACTGGATGGTCAGCGGTCGCACGGTAGGCGGCCTGGAACTGCACGCCGAGGGGCTTTCGCGACAAACTGCGCTGGAGCTGTTCACCCACGGCAGCGCCTGGTTCTCTTCCGAGCAGGGCAAGAAAGGCATGATCAAAGTCGGCCAACTGGCTGACGTCGCGGCCTTGAGCGCGGACTTTTTCAATGTCGATGAAGAAGCGATCAAGTGGATCGAATCGGTGTTGACCGTGGTCGGCGGCAAGGTGGTGTACGCCGCCGGTGATTTCGAAAAACTGGGACCTGCCAGCGTGCCGGTACTGCCGGACTGGTCGCCGGTGGTCAAGGTGCCGGGTCACTGGCGCCCGACGTCGCCGATGCAGGCGCAGGTTCACCATTGCAGCGGGCCGTGTGGCGTGCATTCCCACAGCCATGAAAAGGCCCGCTTATCGAACGCGCCGGTCAGCGATTTCGCCGGTTTCTGGGGCGCGTTCGGCTGCTCGTGCTTCGCGTTCTGACGATCACATCTAGCGCCGATGCACTGTGTCGGCGCCGTGCGTAATACCCATCCATCGAGGAGTTTCACATGAGCAACGTTCCGTACAAACGCCTGAACAAAGACGATGCTGTTGTCCTGTTGGTCGACCACCAGACTGGCCTGATTTCTCTGGTCCAGGATTTCTCGCCGAACGAATTCAAGAACAATGTGCTGGCCCTCGCGGACCTGGCCAAGTTCTTCAAACTGCCGACCATCCTCACCACCAGCTTCGAAAACGGCCCGAACGGCCCGATGGTGCCTGAGCTCAAAGAACTGTTCCCGGACGCGCCGTACATCCCGCGTCCGGGCCAGATCAATGCCTGGGACAACGAAGATTTCGTCAAGGCAGTCAAGGCGACTGGCCGCAAGCAACTGATCATCGCCGGTGTGGTGACCGACGTTTGCGTAACGTTCCCGACGCTGTCGGCGCTGGCGGAAGGTTTTGAGGTGTTTGTGGTGACCGACGCATCGGGCACTTTCAACGAAACCGTGCAGCAAGCGGCATGGGCCCGCATGGCGGCGGCCGGTGCTCAATTGGTGAACTGGTTCTCGGTGGCGTGCGAGTTGCAGGGCGACTGGCGCAACGACATGGAAGGCCTGGCGAACCTGCTGTCACCGCGCATTCCGAACTATCGCAACCTGATGAACAGCTACTCGGTGCTGACGTCGAAGTAAGCCCGGCGATCCAAAAAATGCCCGCGACTGTGCGGGCATTTTTTTGTCTGACATAACCCGATTCTGTGGCGAAGTTATTGTGGCGAGGGAGCTTGCTCCCGCTGGGCTGCGAAGCGGCCCCAATTTTGTGAGCGCTGCGCACTCAAGCGGGAGCAAGCTCCCTCGCCACAAAAGCCCTCCACCACAAAATTTAGTCAGCCACAAAAACTAGGCCTGTTGGCGCTTCTGCAACCAGCTCAGAAATCCTCCTTTCTTGATCTGTACAGGTTTGGCCATCAACGCCAACCGGCTGTTCTGCTGCCGCACCGCTTGCAGCTTGTTCAGCGCCCGACCCACTTCAACCTGTTGCTCCATGCAATCACGGGTCAGGGATTTGTCGATCCGGTAAATGATGCACGAGGTCAAGGTGGTGAAGGTGGCCTGGGACGGTGTGTCGGTGAGGATGCTTTGTTCACCCATCACTTCACTCGGCCCCATGCGACCCGCTTCGGTTTGCCCGTTGCCATCCGGCACGGTAGCGCTGACCACACCCGTGGCGATTACCATCAGGCTTTCCGGCACTTCACCCAATTCCAATACCACCTGGCCTGCCGCGTACTGCTGCGGGACCATCGACTGAGCCAATTGGTCGCGCTCGTCGTCGCTCAGGGAACGGAAGACTTTCACTTCATCCAGCAACGCTCGTGCGCGGGTTGTCGGTTCAATCACGCCATCGATCTGTCGGGAAATCCCTGCCGCTTCAAGGTGCCGATGCGCCAGGTCGAACAGTTGATTACGCACTTCGCTTTTCTTCCCCAGCTCGGCGATAAAACCGCTGGCCACGTACTCGGACATGCTTTCGCCGGCTTCTTTGAGTACCGCTTTCGGTGCCGGGTTGAGCAGCAAACTGCTGCTGCCTTGAAGCGTGCGCTCCAGTGCATCCAGCACCCGACGTGGACGAATGTGGTTGGGCACCTGGATGCTGATCGACACGCCGTGCATGTTGTTCGGTCGACTGAGGTTGACGATCTTCGCCTTGGCCGCCACCGAGTTCGGCACCACGGCCGTGCTGCCGGCGCTGGTCAGCAGGTGGGTGGCGCGCCAGTCGATGTCGAGCACTTTGCCCTCGACGCCATCGATCATGATCCAGTCATCCACCTGATACGGCTTGGTGGTGTTCAGCACGATCCCGGAAAACACATCGCTCAAGGTGCTTTGCAACGCCAGGCCGACGACGATGGCCACGACGCCGGACGTCGCCAGCAAGCCTTTCACCGGCAGCTCCAGCACGTACCCGGCCGCCGCGACGATGGCGATCAGGAATACCAGTGCACCGATGACGTCCTGCAACAAGCGGCCGCTGTGACCGATGCGGCGCATCAGCACCAGGCCGATGACTTCGGTGAGCACCCGCGCGGCGTACAACCACCAGAGAATCCCCAGCGCCGTCGCTCCCAATTGAGCGACGCGATCCTCGGTCAACAGCGGCGCCTGCAACGGGCTCACGCCAGCATTGATCACCAGCGCGCTGAACATCACGAACAGCGCCAGCCGCACACCAACCCGCGTGACGCGATGCTTGAACGGCGCGAGGTGCCAGAGCAGGGCGTCGATCACCAGCAGCAGGGCACTCCAGGACAGCAGATGGGTGAGGATAAAGGACATGGGAGACTCCGGAAGGGTTTGTAAATCGATTTTGTGGCGAGGGGGAGGGACTCAGTTCAAGTGAGTCTTGAGTTCCAATGCCGCCTGGCGAACCGCCGCTTTCACCTCCGCAATCTGGCTCAGCGGGTTGAGCAGGCCGAAGTCGTGAATCATGCCGTTGTAGCGCACCGCCGTGACCGGCACACCGGCCGCGTCGAGGTGGCGGGCGTAGGCTTCGCCTTCGTCTCGCAACACGTCGAACTCAGCGGTTTGTACCAGGGCGGCGGGCAAGCCCTTCAGCTGTTCGGCACTGGCTTGCAGCGGCGAGGCATGGATCTGCGCACGCTCGGCCTGGTCTGTGGTGTAGCTGTCCCAGAACCAGTTCATCATGCCCTTGGTCAGGAAGTGTCCTTCGGCAAATTGCTGATACGAGCCACTGTCGAACTGCGCATTGGTCACCGGCCACATCAACAACTGGAAGCGCAGCGCCGGGGTTTTCTGTTCTTTGGCCATCAAGGCCACGACCGCCGCCATGTTGCCGCCGACGCTGTTGCCGGCCACCGCCAGGCGTTTGCCGTCGACGCCGATGTCTTTGCCATGCTCGGCCACCCAGCGGGTCGCGGCGTAGGCCTGGTTGATCGCGGTCGGGTAGTGCGCTTCGGGCGATGGCGTGTAATCGACATACACCGCGACGGCGCCGGAGCCGACCACCAGGTCGTGGATCAGACGTTGGTGAGTCGGGTAATCACCCAGCACCCAGCCGCCACCGTGGAAGAACATGAACACCGGCAATTCACCTTTGACCTTGGCCGGCCGGACGATTTTCAGATTGATGGTTTGCCCGTCGACCTTGATCGCGCGGTCGCTGACGTCTACACCCGACAGATCAACCTTCACCGAGTTTTGCGCACCGGTCAGTACCGCACGGGCCTCTTTCGGGGTCATCTGCTCAAGCGGCTTGCCACCCCCGGCGGCGAGGGCTTCGAGGAAGGCTTGGGTGTTGTGTTCGACACCCGGGCTGCCGGCGGCGAATGCGTTGCCGATGGAGAGGGCGAGGAGGGATGCGGTCAGGGTTTTGTTGACGAGGTTCATGGGTTAAATCCTTTTTAGTTAATTTGAGATTGATTACCTAAGGTCAGGTCGCTGCTGGCGCGGTAGATCAGGCCTCAGCAACACCGTGGACACAGATTAATAGGTCGCTCAAAAGGGAAAAAGCCGCTATAAAGTGTTTGACTGTCAACCAAGGCGTGACAATGAACCCGTTCGAAGATATGCGTATTTTTTGCCAGGTCATGGACTCCGGCAGCTTCACCTCGGCAGCCGATCAGTTGGGCCTGTCCAAGCAGTTCGTCAGCCGTCGCCTGATGCAGCTCGAAGAGCGCTTGGGCGTGCGCTTGCTCAATCGCTCGACGCGGCGGCTGGACGTCACGCCGCTGGGCCAGAGTTACTACGAGTCGGCGTTACGCCTGCTCGGTGAAGTCGAGCAGGTGGAACAGGGCATCGCCGGCCAGACCACCGAGCCGCGCGGCACCATTCGCGTGAGCGCACCGTTGTCGTTCGCGCTGGCGCATTTGGGTTGCCTGCTGCCGGTGTTTTTGCAGCGCTATCGCGATGTCACTGTGGAGGTGGACTTGAGCGATCGGCCGGTGGACTTGCTCAGTGAGGGCTACGACCTGGCGTTGCGCATCGGCATGCTGGAAGACTCGACCCTGATCGCCCGCCGTATCGCCTCTATCCAGCGCGTTTACTGCGCCAGCCCGGCTTACCTTGCCGAGCGCGGCACGCCGCTCAAACCTGAAGATCTGCACAGCCATGACTGCCTGCCTTACGGCCACGGACGCCAGGTGCAATGGCGTTTCGAAGGGCAGGGCAAGCCGCTGACCGTCAACGTGACGGGCAGGATGCGAGTCAATAACGGTGAGTTGCTCAAGGATGCGGCGGTGGCCGGGATGGGGATCACGTACTTGCCGACGTTTATTGTTGGCGCGGCGCTGAAGGAGGGGCGGCTGGTGCCAGTGCTGGATGAGTTTCGACCGCAGCCGCTGACGTTGTCAGCGGTGTATCCGCAACACCGCCAGAGTTCGCGGCCGGTGCAGGCGTTGATCGAGTTTTTGCGCGAGCGGCTGGATCGGGTTGAGGGTGGGTTGTAAGGCTCACCCTTTCCACTGTGGGAGTGAGCCTGCTCCCACAGGGGTTTGTGGTGGTCTTGTGATCAGTGTCTGTCAGGTCCTTTTGTCATCGCCTGGCTCGCCACCGACATGCACGCCATGGTCATCGCCGATCTCACCGGAGCGATGCACGCCGTGGTCATCACCGATTTCGCCGGAGCGATGCACGCCATGGTCGTCGCCGATTTCGCCGGAGCGATGGACGCCGCGATTGTGGCCGACTTCGCCTGAACGATGAACGCCATGATCGTCGCCCGGTTCGGCGTGGGTACCGCTGCGACCGGAGGAGGATGAGGCGGTGTTGCCGGAGTGCCCCGAACCATGGTCGCTGCCGCTGTGACCGCTGCCGCTATTGCCGCCGCTGCCACTGTTACCACCGTTGCCGCTTCCGCCGTGACTACCGCCATTGCCACCACTGCCGCTTCCGCCGTGACCACCGCCGTTGCCGCCGCCACCGCTTCCACCGTGACCACCGCCATTGCCGCCGCCACCGCTTCCACCGCCACCGCCATTGCCACCGCCGCCGGATCCACCACCACCGCCGCCACCGGATCCGCCCCCACCGCCTCCCGATCCACCGCCACCACTACCATCCTTGGCCTGTGCACTCGACACCCCGGACAAACTGTCCGGGATCAATACGGTAGACGCCGACAGAACTGCGCCAATCGCTACTGCCAGTAAAAGCTTGTTGATGTGCATGTCGTTCTCCGTCTTCTTATTCAGGTTGGAACGTTGATGAACAATGCAACTTGCTGCTCGATTCAATGGGTGAACACCGCAGCGCGCTGATTAATTCAGTTGCAACGTGGATGAACGATGAACGGTACAACCCGACCTTGTTCCAGAATCAGTGAATACTCGAGGCCAGTTCGAAGATCGGGATGTACATCAGGATCACGATGACCCCGATCAGCAGGCCGATGAAGGTCATGAGCAAGGGTTCGAACAGCCGCACGAACCACTCGATCCAGCGGCTGATTTCTTCGTCGTAGAAGTCGGCGCTGCGCTCCATCATCTGCCCGAGGTTGCCGGACTGTTCGCCCGCTCGCAGCAAGCGCAGGGACACCGGGGTCACCAGGTGATTGAGTTCGAGTGCGGCCGATAGCGATTGCCCTTCGCGGACTCGTTCGCAGGCCTGGTCCAGGCGCACGCGGGAGGCGGGGGTGAGCAGGCCGCGGACCATGCCCATGGCGGTGACGAGTGGGATGCCGCCCTGCAGCAGGATGCCCAGTGAGCGATAGAAGCGCGCCAGTTCGTACATGAAGATGCGTTGATGAACCGCCGGGAGTTTTTCAATCACCCGGTCGACGCCTCGGCGAAAGGCCGGTTGGCGCTGGAGGAAGCCGAGGGCGACGACGATCGCCGCCAATGAGCCGAAGAACTCACCCTGGTGCGCGTGCAGGAACATCCCGCAGCTCATCAGCACTTGCGACAGCCACGGCAGGTTCGACCCCAGCCCTTCGAACACCAGGCTGAAGCGCGGCACCACATAACCCATCAAAAACAACACCACGCCGCCGCCCACCACCAGTAACAGCAGGGGGTAGATCGAAGCGCTCACGATCTTTTGCCGGACCTCGTCCATGCGCTGTCGATAGCTGACATAGCGGCCCAGGGCATCGCCCACGGCGCCGGTCTTCTCGCTGGACTGCACCAGCGCCACGTAGAGCGGAGGGAACACTGCCGACAACTGGGCCAATGCCTGGGAGAACGATTTACCTTCGTAAAGCAGGCGCACCAGTTCGCTCAAGGTTTTACGGGCCTGTGGCGCGTTCTCTTTTTCCGCGAGGCTTTCCAGCGCATCGATCAACGGCAGGCCGGCGTTGAGCAAGGTGGTCAGCTCCTGGCTGAACAGCACCAGGTTGAAGGTCTCGCGCTGTCGAAGGCGCAATGCGCGCCAGTGCCGTTCGACGTGCAGGCTGACCACCCGCAAGCCCTGGTCTTCGACGATGCGCCGGGCTTCGCTGTGGCCGGGCGCCTCGACGGTCATCGAGACCACGCCGGCCTTGCCCACTGCCTTGAGATGAAAGCGCATGGTCGCCACCCCCGTCATTGCCAGCTGGTGACTTCGGCGTTTTCGCCATCGCCGCCGGGTTGGCCGTCCTTGCCCATGGACAGCAGATCGTATTCGCCGTTTTCGCCGGGGTAGCGGTAGTTGTAGTTACGGCCCCACGGATCCTGAGGCAGTTTTTTCTGCAAATAAGGACCGGTCCATTTGGTTTCATCGCTGGGCGCCGTGACCAGCGCCTGCAAGCCCTGTTCGGTCGACGGGTAATGGCCGACCTCCAGACGGTACAGGTCGAGCGCTTTGCCCAGGCCTTCGATTTGCGCCTTGGCCACCTTCACTTCGGAGCGGCCCAGTTGGGCGAAATACTTCGGCGCGACGATGCCGGCCAACAGCCCGAGCACCACCAGCACCACCAACAGTTCGAGCAGGGTGAACCCGCTTTGAGTACGCGGGGCGGAACGCAAACGCTGATTCATGATGACCTCACACAGTCGGCAGAAGGGTCGCCCTGAAGGCGTATGCAATTGCCATGCTCACCCCCGTTCATCCATCCGAAACCCCTGTATTCCGGGCCTTTGCGCTTTCGGCACAGTGCTTGCGTATGGCTGATTCACTACCGGCCATTGGGGCATTACCCCCATTTTTCGGGGCCGGGCAGGGGAGGCAAAATAATGAAAACACTCACCACAGGACTGCTCGGCTGTTTGCTGCTGACGAGCGTCGCACAGGCCGATGTGTTCGTTTCCGTTGACGCCAAGGGCAGCTACGTACTGTCCAATGTTCACCGTCCCGGCCGCACCTATGAACGGGTCATTCACGAACCCCAATCCTCGCTGGTCGGTCTTGATCAGCAGCCACAGATGATTGCCAGACAACCTTACGCAGAGCTGGTTTCGGCGGCCGCCACGGCCAATGAATTGCCGGCGGCGTTGTTGCACGCGGTGATCCGCGAAGAGTCCCGCTACAACTCGGATGCGACGTCCCCCAAAGGCGCCGGCGGGCTGATGCAATTGATGCCCGACACGGCGCGGGAAATGGGCGTGAAAAATGTCTATGACCCCAAGGCCAACATCCAGGGCGGCGCCAAATACCTCAAGCGCCTGCTGACCCTGTTCGACAACGACATCGCCCTCGCCGTAGCCGCCTACAACGCCGGTCCACAAGCGGTGCTGAGCCGTGGCGGGGTGATCCCGCCGTTCGCCGAAACCCAGCGTTATGTACCCAGTGTCTTGCGCCAGTACCGGCGCTTGCAGGGCATGCCCGTGGATGCGCCGCTGTGATTGGGGCAATCCCCCATATGTGGGGCAACCCGGTTTGTACCACCGACCGAAGATCGCATTCGCCCCGTAGCAGTCGGGTCCACCCGGGAAAGTGGGGGAAATAAGTGGGGGATATCCCCCGGGTTCTCAAATCGTTGCTGTAACTGGCTGAAAACCAACTGAATTTTTTATGGCATGCGGATTGCTCAAGGGGATTTGTCGAGAACTATTCCCTGTGAGCACCCACAGCGAGGCCCGTGATCATGACCGGCATACCGAACGCTTCGTCCTTTTTCAAATTTGCGCTGTTGGTGGTGTCGATGTTCGGCATCGACCTGGCAGAGGCAGCCTTGCGTTGCGAGCGCAACCTGGTGGCAAACGTCGTGGCGCTGGATCAGCCGCTGATGTTCAACCGCCTCGGCGCCCAGAACGTCAACGGCATGATGTTCGCCCTGCGCCGGGACGTGGTCGACGACCATAACGTGTCCCTGGCCCAGGGCGGCGCAGCGGTGCCGGGCAAAGTCTCGCTGCGGCCCGACAAGCGTCCGCGTCCCTTGGTGCTGCGGGTTGCCGCCGGCGACTGCCTGACCATCAACCTGCAGAACTTGCTGGCCTATCAAGCCAACCCCGGTTCGCATGACCACGGCGAGGAAGAAGAGGGCGAGATCGAAGGCGAAGTCGAGATCGGTGAAGCAGACGATTTCAAAGTCGATGAGCAGGTCACTGACCGTCATGTCGGCTTCCAGGTCAACGGCATGCAAGCGGTCAACAGCATCGACGACATCGCCTCGTACACCGGGCGCAACGGCAATTCGCTGGTGGCCCCGGGCGGCACCCGTTCCTACACGTTGTTCGCTGAGCGCGAAGGTGCATTCGCTGCAAGCAGCCGTGGCGCGACGTTCGGTGGTGAAGGCGATGCGGGCAACGTTGCCAACGGCCTCTTCGGCCAGGTCGTTGTGGTGCCCAAGGGCGGCCGCAGCTACCGCAACACAGTGACCGAAGAAGAGATGCGCCTGGCCAGCGGCGGCCGCACCCCGGCCGGTCAACCGATCGTCGATTACCAGGCGCGCTACCCGCAGCGCGAACCCTGGATCCGTGAAGGCAAGGCCGGCACGCCGATCATCAACATGGTCGACGGCAATGAAATCATTTCCAGCGAAAGCGATGCGATTGTGATGGGCAGCAACGCCGACGGCAGCTTCCCGCCTTCGACCTATCCGCTGGAAGCCGTCGGCAAACGCAACCCGGCAATTCCGAACCGGCTCGAACCGTTCCGCGATTTCGCCTCGCAGTTCCAGGATGAAACCGCCGCGACCCAGGCGTTCCCCGCTTACTGGGCGGACCCGGTCATGGCCCATGTGCTGGAGCCGACCCGCGACTCGTTCATGATCAACTATGGCTCCGGTGGCATGGGTGCCGAGGTGGTGGCCAATCGGTTGGGCGTCGGGCCGATGCATGATTGCCTGTCTTGCGCCTATGAAGAGTTCTTCCTCAGTTCGCACACCGTCGGCGACGTGGCGATGCTGGTGGACGTGCCGGCCAACGCCGGTCTGGAAGGCATTCTTCCAGGGCAGGTTCCGAACGCCGATCAGATCGGCGTCAAGGCGACCATGGCGCTGTACCCATCCGAGCCGTCCAACGTCAACCACAGCTACATCGGCGACTTCGTCAAATTCCGCAACACCCACAACGGCCACGAGCAGCACATCTTCCACCTGCACGGGCATCAGTGGCTGTTCAACCCCAACGACGACAACTCCGACTATGTAGATGCCCAGGGCATCGGCCCGGGCGCCGGCTACACCTATGAAATCGCCAATGGGGGGTCGGGCAACCGCAACCGCGTCGCCGGTGATGCGATCTACCACTGCCACTTCTACCCGCACTTCGCTCAAGGCATGTGGAGCATGTGGCGGGTCCACGACGTGTTTGAAGAAGGCACCAAACTCGAAGTCTCGCAACAAGGGACCGACGGTTACCACAGCGAACCCTACGCATTGCGCAGCGGCAAACCGGCGGCGGGCGCCCGGGCCTTGCCCGATGGCGAAATCATTGCCGGTACACCGATTCCTGCGGTCGTGCCGCTGCCGGGCAAAGCCATGGCGCCCATGCCAGGCAAGGTCGCAGTGGTGCCGAAAATCGGCGAAACCCTGGTCGCCGGTAACGATGACGACGATGAAGAAGAGGATGACGACGGCGAGCATCATGGCGGCAGCGGCGGCGCTCAAGCCATCGGTTCCCTGGCCCTGGTGGATCGCAGCGAAGCCAACCGCAATGCCGACGGCAGCCTGAAAAACCCTGGCTATCCGTTCTGGATCGGCGGCATGGAAACCTCGGTCGGCCAACGTCCACCGACTCCTCCGCTGGACATGCTCGACGCCGCCAAGGCTCAGTCCTTGAAAACCAGCGGCAACGCCTTGTGGGCCAACCTCGACCCGGCTTCGTCCGGGGGTTGGGACGGCGGCCTGGGGCGGCATTCGCTGGACGGTTTCTCCGCCGGTGGCGTGGCGCACACCATTACCACGTCGCTGGATTTCTCCAAGGAAGTAACCCGCGCCAAACCGATCTACATGCCGGAAGAGGGCACCGAAGTCGAACAGGCGGCCATGGCCTTCCACGCCAAAAAGGACCATCCAAGCTTTGCCTTGCTGCCCGGTAATCAAATCGTGGCGAAGGCCTTCCGCACCAACGGCGCCTTGCCGATTGCCGGCGCGCCATACTACGAGCCCTGCATGGACGACCGGCAAAAACGCCTGACCAGCAGTGCCGGCACCGGCGAATTTGCCAGCGGCGAACGGGCCGACGGCATGTCTTACACCGGCTCCTCGACCTTCACCGCCGACCGTCCACGGATCTACAAAGCGGCGAACATCCAGTTCGACGCGGTGTACAACAAGGTCGGCTACCACTTCCCGCAAGCGCGCATTCTGGCGCTGTGGGAAGACGCCTGGCCGGTGATCACCAAGCAGCGTCCGCCAGAGCCGCTGGTGATGCGCATGAACACCTTCGACTGCGTGCAATACCAGCAAACCAACCTGGTGCCGGCCACCTATGAAATGGACGACTATCAGGTGCGCACGCCAACCGACGTGATCGGCCAGCACATTCACCTGCCGAAATGGGACCTGACGGCGGCCGACGGTTCGGCCAACGGCTGGAACTACGAAGACGGCGTGCTTTCCCCGGGTGCCGTGCAAGAACGCATCCACGCCATTCGCGAGTTCAACCAGTGCACCGGCACCGATCCACGTGACGGCACCCCAGCCTGCCCGAAAGCCAAAAATCACCCGTACTTCGGTCAATTTGGCCGGGCGGATTGGGTCGGGGCGCGCACGGCGATGCAGCGCTGGTTTGTCGATCCGGTGGTGAACGCCAAAGGTGTCGACCGTGGCCTGGGGACCATTTTCACCCACGACCACCTCGGCCCATCGACTCACCAACAGATTGGCCTGTACGCCACCGTGCTGGCTGAACCGGCCGGTTCCACCTGGTTCCACGCTGAAACCGGCGAGCCGTTGTACAGCGGCGCGCGCCAGGACGGCGGGCCGACTTCGTGGCAAGCGGTGGTGTCCACCGGTGACATCGATGGCGACGGCAAGAACGACAGCTTCCGTGAGTTCTTCCTTGAGTACAGCGACTTCCAGCACGCCTATGAAGCCGGTGTGTATGTGGGCGCAGGTCCTAACGGCGTGCCTAATCCGCAAGCCTTCCCGGCCACCGCGGACAGCTTCCGCTACGCGATCAACCCGCCGGTGCGCAACAACGCCAGCACCTTGCTCGACGGCATCATCGAGGTGCAGGGCGGCATGGTGCCGGGTTGTCCGACCCGGCCATGCCCACAGGCGATCTCGGTCGATGACCCTGGCATGTTCGTGGTCAACTACCGCAACGAACCGCTGGCCCTGCGGGTGTACGACCCGAACAAGGTCGGCCCGGACGGCAAGCGCGGCATGCAAGCCGACGGCCTCGGCGGCGACCTGGCGTACGCCATGCAAAGCCGTACCGACCGCGCCATTCCGGCGATGAACCTGGCACCGAACCTGGTCACCGCCGCCACGGGTCCAACCGGCGGCACCACGCTGTTCCCGCCGCACGTCAACCGTGGCGGCGCGGAACCGGGTGACCCGTTCACCCCAATGTTGCGTACCTACACCGGGGACAACGTGCGGCTGCGGGTGCATGCCGGCGGTCACGAAGAAGAGCACAACGTGACCCTGCACGGCGTGAAATGGCTGCAAAGCGGTTCCGGTTTCGGCAACAGCTCCAACTCCGGCTGGCGCTCGTCGCAGATGGTCGGTATCTCCGAACAGATGGGCTTCAATGCGCCGGTCTCGATGCTGTCCAGTTCGGCGGCGACCACGGGGGATTACCTGTACTCGATGGACGCTTCGATTGAAGGTTACTGGAACGGTATCTGGGGCGTGATGCGCAACTACACGGCCCAGCGCAGCGATCTGTTCGCGGTGCCAAACAACCCCAAACCGGCGGGCATGCGCAACACCGTGGCATTCGATGGCTCCTGCCCACGGATCAGTGCCAACCCCAACGGCATCGGCACCCGGCCGACCGTGCAACGCAACTATGAAGTGGTGGCGGCGCTGGCCAACGACATCCTGCGCAATCCGTTGAACCTGACCATCGGCGATCCGGCCGGTATCGGCCAACACGTGGGTGGGCCGTTGAATCCGGCGGGTGGCACCCTGGTGTTCAACTCGCGGCCGGTGAACATCCCGCAGGTCACCGTGGTCGATCCTGAAGATGGCGAGACGATCACCATCGGCGGTCAAAGCGGCCCGTTGCATGATCCGACTGCGATCCTGTACGTGCGCAAATCCGACCTCGACCCGGCCACTGGCAAGCTGAAAGCCGGCGTGCCTGTCGAACCGCTGGTGTTGCGTGCAGCGGCGGGTGATTGCATCAACGTCACCCTGGAAAACCGCTTGCCTGTGGTCATGCCCGACCTGACCCAGACGGCCGTGATGCAAGGGCTGGTCAAGCGTGACCGGAACAATGGCCAGGGCTCGACCATCTTCACCAACAACCTGTTGCGGCCGTCGAGCCATGTGGGTCTGCACGCGCAACTGCTGGCGTATGACATCACCAAATCCGACGGCACCAACGTCGGCGCCAACCCGACCCAGACCGTGCCACCGCGCATCGGCAACAGCGGCGCGTACCCGACCCGTACTTATCAGTACTACGCCGGGCACCTGGAGCGTGAAGGCAAACCGGTGACGCAACTGGGCCGCAGTGTCGACAACATCAACGCCACGGCGGTGGAGTTCGGCGGACTGAATATCACCCCGGCGGACCTCATCAAACAACCGCAGAAAGGCTTGGGTGGGGCGATGACTATCCTGCCGATCGGCGCAACTTGGGTTGAGGATGCGCGCAAAACCAACGCAACGGTCACGGCGCCAGGGCAGACCACTTACCGCGACTTCGCGATGGTCTGGCAGAAAGCGTTGAACATCCGCTGGGCCAACGGCCGGCCGGTGGAAGGCATTGCCGCCGAAGGCTTCGGTGTACCGACCGATCCACAGGACAACTCGAGCATGGCCATCAACTACAAGGCCGAGCCGATCTGGTTCCGCTTCGGGTTGGCGCCGGATGCGCCGTTCGGGCATGCCGACGGTGCCGGTTACGGTGACGTGCCTAACGCGCATATGGCCTACAGCAACGCGCTGATCGGCGGCGATCCGCAGACACCGGTGCTGTATGTGAAACCGGGGCAACCGTTCCGCACCCACATCATGATGCCGACCGGTGGCAGTCGCGGCACGACCTTCCAACTGGACGGTCACGTCTGGTCGGTCAACCCGTTCCAGTCGGAGAAAAGCGATGTCGGTGGTTATCCGCTGGCCACGCCAGGGGTGGGGTCGGTGCGGTTCGGCTACAACCCGATGTCGATGTACATCGGCGCTCGAGAAAGCATCCTGCCGGCGGCGCACTTCAGCTTCATGCACCCGAGCGCCGGGGGCAGCAACGCAATACCGGGCGACTACCTGTACCGCGACTACGGCGCCTACGGCAACACCGCCGGGCTTTGGGGATTGCTGCGGGTGACCAACGAACCTGAACCGGCCCCGGCACCGTAAAGCCAGGGATGGGGTGGTGGCTGACACCCCCCCATCCCTGTAGGAGCGAGGCTTGCCCGCGAAGGCGCCATTCGCCTCACCACGAAAAACCGAGGTGACTTCATCGCGAGCAGGCTCGCTCCCACAGGAGCTACACCAGTTCCATCAGGGCAAAGAGTAGGCAGGCACAGATCTGTAAGGGGAGAGTGGAATGAACAGGACTATCGGATTCGCCGTTTGCGTGCTGGCTGTCGGGGTAGCGCTGATCAGCTTCGGCGTCTGGCGCACCGCGCCGCCCAACCTGCTGAGCGAAGTCGCGCTGCCGGATACCTGGAGCAGTCAGAACCTCTCCCGCGACGGGATTTCGGTGGCGCTTGAGGTCAAGCCACTGGCCGAGGACGGCGTGTTGCGTGAAGGCGGGTTTGCCGACGTGCAATTCCGCGTCAGCGACAGTGCCTCGGGCCAGCCGCTGTCAGGGGTCAACCCCGGCGCCTGGCTGGACCCGGAAACCGTCGCCGCCGACCAGGCCCAGGGCCGCGAGCAGAGCTGCAAATCCCGGGTCGGGGTCTTCCTGAAATCGAGCATCGGCGCGCGGCCAATGCTCGATCTCAACAGTTACTTCCTGCTGGTGATGAACCGCGACGCCAGCGTCTCGGTGGTCGATCCGTCGGTGTCGGTGGGCGGCATCACCAGCACCATGGCGCGCATCGACATCAAGCAACCGCCGATGGACTGGACCACGCCCAAGGACAACAAAAGGGTGTTCGTCTCCATGCCGACCGCCGACGAAGTGGCGGTGATCGACAGCGAGCAATTCAAAATGATCGACTCGGTCGCCGCCGGCAACAACCCGGTGCGCGTGGCCTTGCAACCGGACGAGCGCCTGCTGTGGGTCGGCAACAATGCGAAAACGGCCGAGCAGTCCGGGGTCACGGTGATCGACACCCGCAGCCTCAAGCCCCTCAAACACCTGGCAACCGGCGCCGGGCATCACGAAATCGCCTTCAGCAAAGACAGCCGCTACGCCTTCGTCAGCAACCGTGACGACGGCACGCTGAGCATCATCGACATCGCCAGCCTGACCATCAGCAAGCAACTCAAGACCGGCTCGCACCCGCTCTCGGTGGCGTACTCGCCGCTGTCCCAGGCGGTGTATGTCGCCGACGGCAAGGACGGCACCGTGACCGTGGTCGACACCGCCAGCCTCGCGGTTCGGCGGGTGATCAAGATGAAGCAGGGCCTGGGCCCGATGGGGTTCAGCGCGGACGGGCGTTTCGGCATTGCCCTCAATACCCTGGAAAACCAGGCCGCGGTGATCGACGCGGCCACTGATTCGATGATCCATGAGCTGGACGTGTCCGCCGAACCCTATCAAGTGGTGTTCACCAAGGCCTACGCCTACGTGCGCGGACTGGCCTCGGCCAAGGTCACGATGATCAACCTCTCGTCTTTGGGGGCGGGCCGCACACCGATCAGCCAGGGTTTCGAAGCCGGGCCTCAGGCGCCACGGCTGGCCGGTGATTTGCCGCTGGCTTCGAGCTTGGCGGTGTCGCGGGACGACAACGCGGTGTTCGTGGTCAACCCGGTGGACAACACCACTTATTTCTACGCTGAAGGCATGAACGCGCCGATGTCCGGTTATCCCAATCGCGGGCAAGTGGCGCGGGCGGCCATGGTCATCGACCGCAGCCTGCGCGAGGTCGAGCCCGGGCTCTACAGTTCGCGGATCAAGTTGCCAGTGGCCGGGCGTTTCGACGTGGCGTTCCTGCTCAACCAACCGAACATCATCCATTGCTTCACGGCGCTGGTTGAACCGGACAAGAACCACGCAAAACTCCCCGGCGTGCCAAAAGTCGAGTTCATGCTCGACAAATCCACCGCCGCCCTCGGCAGCCCTTACACCGTGCGGTTTCGCATTGTCCAGGGCCAGCAGAAGGTACAGCGCAGCGGGGTCAAGGACGTTCAGGTGCGCTACTTCCGCGCCCCGACTTCCCGGGCCCAACACGTCGCCGCCCTTGAAGTGGGCAACGGCATCTATGAAGCGCCGGTGACCCTCGACCAGAACGGCGCCTGGTACCTGCACGTGAGCGCGGCGTCCCTGGGCGCGAGTTTCGATGACAAGACCTTTGCCAGCGTTCGGGTGCTACCCGGCGATGCCCACTGAAGAGGAAACAGACATGAACCGATTCGCACACCGTGGACTGCTGACGTTCTGCCTGTTGGCTGTCGGCATCGGCCAAGCCCTGGCGCACTCGGCGGATGAACACGCCGGGCACGAGATGCCGGCCAAAAGCGCCAGTTCGGAGAGCGCCCAGGTCAAATTCGCCGACGTCGCGCTGGTGGACCAGAACGGCAAACCGGTGCGACTGGAAAAGGACCTGGTGAAGAACAAGATCGTGGTCATGAGCTTCATTTACACCAGTTGCACCACGGTGTGCCCGGTGGTGTCCTCGATCATGGGCAAGGTGCAGAAGCAACTCGGCGCCAGGGTCGGTGACGAAGTGCAACTGGTGTCGATCAGCATTGACCCGCAGCGCGATGACGCCAAGCGCCTCAACGACTATGCCCGCAGTTTCCAGAAGGGACCGGGCTGGAGCTGGCTGACCGGCAGCTCGCAATCGATCAACGAAACCCTCAAGGGCCTCGGCTCTTTCAGCGGTGACTTTAAAAGCCATCAACCGCTGATCCTCGTGGGTGACGGCAACAGCCGCCACTGGACGCGCTACTACGGCTTCACCGACCCGGCGGTGCTCACACGTGAAGTCGAGAAACTCAGCGGCCAGCGCAACGCCCACGCCAAACACACCGCCATTGCCATGGAGCACCAGCCATGAAAGCCCTCGTATTGATCTTCCTGACGATGTGTTTTTGCGTGATCAGCTTCATGGCGTTTTCCCACGAGGAGCATCACGAACCCGCGCCGACGGTCGCCGCCGCGCAACCGGCCAGCGGCACACGGGATGCGAAAACCTGGTTTACCGACACGCCGTTGCTGGACCAGAACGGCAACACGCTGCGTTTCTACAGTGATGCGCTGCAAAACCGCGTGGTGCTGCTGAACGTGATTTTCACCAGTTGCAACGATGCCTGCCCGCTGATCACCCAAAAGCTCAAGGAAGTTCGCGAGGTACTGGGCGACAAGGCCGACGGCATCACCTTTATCTCCCTTACCAGTGATCCGCTGCGCGATACGCCGGCGGTACTCAAGGCTTACACCTTGAAGCAGGGCGTTGATGGCCCCCACTGGCTTTTTCTCACCGGCGACAAGGCGCAAATGGACCTTGTACTGGGGCGCATCGGCCAGATTGTGCCGACCCCCGAGCAGCACTCGACGCAGCTGATTGTCGGTGACGTGGCCAACAAACGCTGGAGCAAAATCCGTCCCGATGCACCGGCCGCCGCCATTGCCCAGCGCTTGCAGTTGCTGACAATGCCCGTGGCCGGTCGTTGAGCCCGCGCGCCATGAAATTTGCCCTCGCCCTCAGCCTGCTGCTCCTCGGCGGCATCAGCCTCGCCGCCAGTGCGTTGCCGCTGACCCCCAGCGAAAGCGCCGGCAAACGGCTGTACCGCGAGGGTGTATCCGGGAGTGGTGAGCCGATCATGGCCAGGGTCGGGGCGGCGGGTATGCTGCTGCCCGCCACCAGCCTGCCGTGCGCCAATTGCCATGGCGCCGATGCTCAGGGGCGGCCCGAAGGCGGGGTACGGCCGCCGAACATCAGCTGGTCGCGCCTTTCCAGCAGTTACGGCCAGCAGCAAATCAATGGTCGCAATTACCCGGCCTATACCGAGAGCACACTTGCCCGGGCCATTCAGGAAGGGCGGGATCCGGCGAACAATCGACTGGACCCGGCAATGCCGCGGTTCGTGCTGTCGATGAATGATCAGCGCAACCTGATGGCTTACCTCAAACGCGTGGCCGATGACCTCGACCCCGGCCTCACCGCCGACAGCCTGCACCTGGGCACCTTGTTGCCGAGCCGGGGACCGTTGGCGGAAGAGGGCGCAACCGTGTCGTCGGTGCTCAAGGGCAGCATCGCACGGATCAACGAGGCGGGCGGGATTCATGGCCGGCAACTGCGCCTGACTGTCCTCGACCCCGGCCCGGACCGCGCCAGTGCCGAACGGGCGCTGGACCGCTTGATCGACCAGGAACAGGTGTTCGCCCTGATCGCGCCACTGGCACCCGCGCTCGATACGGAACTGGTCACGCGACTGGAACGCGCCGGCATTCCGCTGATCGGGCCGCTTTCGCTGCAGGGCATGGCCCAGGCCAGTCGGCAGATTTTTGAACCGCTGTCCGGGCTGCGCGAACAGCTGATCGCCCTGGCCGACTACGGAGCCGCCAATTTGCGCTTGCTCCAGGGACCGACACTGATTACCTATCCGGATGAGCCGAACCAACGACTGGCGGCGCAGAACCTCGGCCAGTACTTGCAGGATCACGCCTGGCAGCAAGTGCGGTTGCAGGCGTACAGCTCGGCGCAGGACGAGCTGCCGCTGGGTTCGCGATCGGTATTTTACCTGGGCAGCGGCGTCGGTTTCAGTCGCCTCGCCGAGCGCTTGCAAGCGGCGGGGCAGGTGCCTTACCTGTTCGCGGCGTCGAATCAGGTGGCAGGCGACCTGTTTCAGTTGCCCAGTGATTTTTCCCGACGGGTATTCCTGGCCTATCCATTCGTGCCCAGTGACTGGACGTTGGCCGGACGCCTGGCGTTGACGCAATTGCGCAAGAACCAGGGCCTGGGCGGTGAGCACGCGGTGCTGCAGGTCGGCGCCTACAGTTCGATGCTGCTGTTCAGCGAAGGCATGAAACAGGCCGGGCGCGACGCCAGCCGCGAGAAACTGGTCAGTGCCCTGGAAGGGTTGCACGATTTCGACACCGGGCTGACCCCGCTGATCAGCTTCGGCCCGGGCCGCCGATTGGGCTTGAGCGGTGCCCATATCGTCACCGTGGATTTGCCCGACCAGCGTTTCTATCTGGTCGCACCGTACAAACCCATTGCCGCGACACCCTGACGGGAGGCTTGAAGATGAAACTCAAGACGCTGCTGATTCTGCTGATGGTGTGGGTCCCCATTACGTTCGCCAGCAACGGCCCGGTCGCCGCGCGAGTCAACGGCGAGGTCATTTCCGAGTTCCGCCTGGAGCGTTACTTCGCCGAATTCCTGGAGGACCAGGGCCGGGCAGTGGGCAGTATTCGCAATCCCAAGGCGTACAAACAACTGCGCCAGAAAGCGCTGGACGCCTTGATCGACAAAGAGTTGCTGTGGCAGGAAGCGCGCAAGCGTGGGGTGGAGATCAGCGATGAAGTGGTGCAAAGCCAGGTCGACCAGACGCGGCAAGCAATCGGTGGTGCCGAGGTGTTCGCCCGCAGGCTCGAAGACGCCGGTTTCGACGAGGCCAGCTTTATCGAGTACACACGCCGTGAGCTCGCGGCGCAGCAAGTCTTTGCCGACCTCATCCAGGTTGCTGAGCCGGACGAAAAACAGGTCCGCGCGTTCTTCGAGGAACACCGCGCCGAGATGAACCGGCCCGAGCAAATCCAGGCGCGGCACATCCTGGTCAAAGTGCCTCAAGGTGCCGATGCCGCCACGGTTGAAGCCGCCCGGCTACGCTTAGAGGAGATGCGGGTGAAAATCGGCCAGGGCGAGGACTTTGCCAGCGTTGCCCGGGCCGGCTCCGATGATGCCTCCGCCACCGAAGGCGGGGATCTGGGCTATTTTCCCCGTGGGCGTATGATGCCGGAATTCGAAGCCGCGGCATTTGCCTTGGCGCCGGGCGCCGTCAGCGCGCCGGTGCGCACGCCGTTGGGCTGGCATTTGATCTACTTGCAGAACCACATGGAGGCGGCCGATGTCTCAGAAACTCAGGGGCTTGAATTGGTTCGGGCTTACCTTGCCCGACAGCAAAAGGATCAGACTCGCCTACGCGTCCTGGCGCAGTTGCGATCAAGCAATCGAATCGAACGGATTGACGATGATTGAAGGTTCCCCCCCAAAAGTGGGGAAAGCTTCAGGGCAAATTCGAGCGCTTCCCCGTCTTTGGGGGACGGGGTTCCTGAACGAAAAGATTTTTTCATGAAAATCATAGAGATGAATCGGCCAAAAACCGGCGCTCAGTCTGGCATGAAGTGTGCGTTAGCCTAATTAAGGCGCGTACTCCCAGGCACGAATATCGGACCTGCGGTTTCAAGGAGTCCACCTTGTTAAACAAAGTACTGGTTGTTGAAGACGAACAGCTGCTGGCGGAAAACCTCAAGAATTATCTCGAGGCGCAAGCACTGGAAGTCCGGATAGCTCACAACGGTGCCAAGGCAATCGACGAAGTCGAACGTTTTGCACCCGATGTGATGGTGTTCGATTACCGCTTGCCCGATATGGAAGGCTTTGAGGTGCTCGATGCCGTCCGCCAGAACAGGAAGTGCCATTTTGTGCTGATTACCGGGCACCCAACCGCTGAAGTCTGTGAGCGGGCCCGGCAACTGGGAGTCAGCCATATCCTGTTCAAACCGTTTCCGTTGGCGGAATTGGCCCGTGCAGTCTGTGACCTTCTGGGGATGGAGCGGGAAAACCGAACAGGCGCGAGCCCATCCGAAGGATTCGTCGAACGACGCCAGAGCAGGACCGAAAGCTTCCCGCTGCAGCTGTACGACGGTAGTTGGGTGCTGGCAGATCGTCGACGAAGTCCATCGACCTCCAAGGCACCAGACGACGAACAAATGCTCACCGGGGAGTAGTGGCGCGACAAGACGTTCCGGCAATTGCCGTAATGGCCTGCCGCGTCGACAGGGCTCAAAGCCCCCGGCGTTGGAGAGCATGCCATGGACCGTCTATCCCTTGCCGTAGAACCGGCGCAGTTGGAATGTGTACCGTCGCGATTTTCCAGTGAGCAACTGGCCCAGGCCCGGGCCCTGGCCACCACTTCCGGCGAACGGGTTCTGGAAGCCCTCGGGGTGTTGTGCGAACTGGCCCCCATGCCCTTCATCCAGTGCCTCGGCGCTACCCTGCATTATCCGGTGCTCGACACCGACACTCTGTTTCAAGCCACCCCGGTGTTCGACCGGGTCACCCTGGCCCAATGCCTCAAACGCGAATTCATCCTGCTGCGTCACGACGATGCGGTCATTGGCGTGTTTGCCGACCCGTTCGACACGGCGCGCCTGGCCTGGATCGATGATTGCCTGCACGGTGCGCCGCTGTACCTGGTGCATGCCGACGACCTGAAAGCCTATCTGGCGCGCCACGAAGAGAGCTTCCACGCGGTGGAATCGCTCAACGCCCAGGCTGACGCCAATGTCGAAATCGATACCCTGCAAAGCCTGTCCCTGACCAGCATCAGCGAAGACGCCAGCGTGGTGGTCAAACTGGTCAACTCGACGCTGTACGACGCGTTGAAAATGCACGCCAGCGACATCCATCTGGGCACCACCGGCAGCGGCCTGGTGATCAAATACCGGATCGATGGCGTGCTGAACAACATCAGCAAGATCCAGGGCAGCGAGTTCGCCGAGCAGGTGATCTCCCGGGTCAAAGTCATGGCTGAGCTGGACATCGGCGAAAAACGCGTGCCTCAGGACGGTCGATTCAAGATCGGCATCAGCGGTCGGCAGATCGACTTTCGGGTGTCGATCATGCCGAGCATTTTTGGTGAAGACGCGGTGCTGCGGGTCCTCGACAAACAGGACCTGGCGGACAAGGTCAGCGGCGTGCAATTGCAGGCCCTGGGCTTTGAAGAAAACACCCTGCGCCAGCTGCGCAGACTGGCCGCCGAACCCTACGGCATGGTGCTGGTGACCGGCCCGACCGGCAGCGGCAAGACCACCACGCTCTACGCGATGATCACCGAGATCAACCACGGCGTGGACAAGATCATCACCATTGAAGACCCGGTGGAATACCAGTTGCCGGGCGTGCTGCAAATCCCGGTCAATGAAAAGAAAGGCCTGACGTTCGCCCGTGGCCTTCGCTCGATCCTGCGCCATGACCCGGACAAGATCATGGTCGGTGAAATCCGCGACCCCGACACCGCCCAGATCGCCGTGCAATCGGCCCTCACCGGGCACCTGGTGTTCACCACCATTCACGCCAACAACGTGTTCGACGTGATCGGCCGCTTTACCCAGATGGAAATCGACCCTTACAGCCTGGTCTCGGCCCTCAACGCCGTGCTCGCCCAGCGGCTGATCCGCCTGGTGTGCGCCAGTTGCAGCGCGCCGAGCAACCCGACCGACGAAGAACTGCGCCTCTCCGGTCTCGATCCGCAGAAGGTTGATCACTACCACTTCGTCCATGGCAAAGGTTGCGGCCATTGCCGCGGCACCGGTTATCGCGGGCGGACCGCGATTGCCGAGCTGCTGCACCTGGACGACGAACTGCGGCAGATGATCGTCGAGCGCCAACCCGTTTCGAAGATCAAGGCACACGCTTGCAAACGTGGCTTGCGCCTGTTGCGCGAGTCGGCCCTGGAACTGGTTGCTGATGGGCGGACCACGCTCGAGGAGATCAATCGTGTCACTTTTGTCTCGTGATCGTTATGTCGCCGTGCTCGGCGCCAGTGGTGTCGGCCTGGGTCAGCGCAAGGGTGGCGACACCCTGTGGCTGGGCAGCGTCGGCTATATCGACGAAGGCTTCCATGCCTGGGCCGTCGCCCTCGAAACCCTCGACCGCCTGTTGGGCGAACATGCAACCACCGGTGCGGAGTTGAGCGTGGTGATCTCCGGGCACTTCAGCCGTTTCTGCCTGGTGCCCTGGAGCGAACAAATTACCAGCCCTGACGAATTGCTCGGGTTTGCCCAACTGTGTTTCGAAGACCTCTACGGCGTACCGACCCAACCCTGGAGCATGGTGCTGTCGGCCGAACCTGCGGGTCACGACCGGATCGCCACCGCGTTGCCCGAGGACTTGCTGGCGCGTCTGCGCAGCCTGGTCAGCGGTCGTGGCCTGCGCCTGCGTTCGGTGCAGCCGTACCTGATGGCGGCGTTCAATCATTTCGATAAAAGCCTCGATGCCGGCGATTTCCTGTTCGTGGTCGCCGAGCCGGTGCGCAGTGTCTTGCTGCTGGCCAGGGAAGGGCGCTGGACCTCGGTGCGCTCGGTGGGCGGCAGCGACAGCGATGCCGCACTGACCGCGCTGATCGGCCGGGAAAGCCAGTTGCAGGCCTCCACCAGCGAACGGCCGCTGAACGTTTACCTGCACGCCCCGGCTCGCCTCGATGTGCAGCCCGACGTACCCGGTGTGCACCTGCGCACCCTCGAAGAAGACCGGACTGACGTACGCGATTGTTTGTACGTCATGTCCCGGGCGGTGGCCTGACATGCGCGCCCTGACGCTCGACTTCCAGCCACGCCGCCGCTCGGGCCCATTGGGCTGGAGCCTGCTGGCAGGTGGCGTGGTGCTGGTGGTGACCTGTTTTGTCGCCCAGCAGCACGTCGCCGAACAGGCCTCGCAACAGCAAGGCCATCTGCAAAACGCCCAGCGCGAACTCACCGGCGACACCGGCAGCAAAGTCACCCTGAGCCCGGCAGAAACCCGCGAGCAGGCGCAGAACCTGGCGGAAATGCGCAAGGTCTCGCAGCAACTGCGCCGGCCCTGGGAGCGCCTGTTCGCCATGCTCGAAGCCATGCCGCGCGACAACGTCGCCTTGCTGACCCTGACCCCGGATGCCCGCAAGGGCCAGGTGCGCATCAGCGCCGAGGCTCGGGACCTGGAAGCGATGCTCGACTTCCACCAGCGCCTGGAAGCCAGCGACGAGCTCTCCGATGTGTCGCTGCTGAGCCACGAAATCGTCGTGAAATCGCCGGAACAACCGGTGCAATTCAACCTGTCGGCTAGCTGGGAGATCGGCGATGCAAATCTCTAGATTGATCGTCCATGAATACCTGCAAGGCCTGGGCGTGCCAGGTCTGGCTGGGCTGGCGATGTTGCTGCTGGCGCTGGCCTGGGCCCTGGGTGGCCTGATGCCGGACTGGAACTCGTTGCAAACCCTCAGCCAACAGACCCGCGAAGCCGGCGAGTACCTGGCCAAGGTTGAAGACGGCAGTGTCGCCGCCCCGGTGGTGCCGCAACGTCAGCTCGACGACTTCCGCAGCAAATTGCCGTCGCAGCCCCAAGCCACCGTGGCCATCGACAAGATCTACGCGCTGGCGGCTCAGGAACGCATCACCCTGGCACGGGGTGAGTACTCACTGGGCATCGACCCCAAGACCCATCTGGCGCGTTATCAGATTCTGCTGCCGGTGCGCGGCAGCTACCCGCAACTGCGGCGCTTCCTGCACGCGTTGCTCGGTCAGTTGCCGGCCGTGGTGGTGGAGGACGTGGAGTTCCAGCGTAAAAAGATCGCCGACACCGACCTGACCGGGCGGATCCGCATGACCCTTTACCTGTCGAGGTCATGATGAATACCAAACGCGCAGTGGGTTGGGTGGCGTTCTTCGGCGTGGCCGCGGCGCTGACCTGGGGGCCTGATTACTTCATGCCGTCGGAGGAAGGTGATGCATTGGTCGCAACGGCGACAACGCCCGCCAAAAGCAAAATCCGCGGCACGCTGCCGGCCGTAGTAGCCACCGGCAAACCTGCGGCGATCAAAGACCTGAGCCCGTCCGGCGACTTGTTCGCCGCCCGCAGCTGGAAGGCTGCACCGACGTTGGCCAGCGTCACCGAACAACCCGTCAACCAGACCCCGGTGGTGCAAGTCCCCAGCGTACCGCCGATGCCTTTCCAGTTCGTCGGCAGGCTGACTGACAGTTCCGACCTGCAAGTTTTTTTGCAGAACGGCGAAAAAATATACGTCGTACGCAAAGGGGATGTGATCGACGACACCTGGAGGATCGAGGGGATTTCCGATGTGGAACTCAGCTTTGTCTACCTGCCTCTGCATTTGTCCCAGACCTTGTCTGTGGGGAGCACGCAATGAACAGATCATGCCGTAATACGCTAGGAGCGCTGATGAGCCTTTGCCTGTGCGCAGCGCTGGCCGCGTGCAGCTCGGCGCAGGTTGCCAAAGAGGAGGGGACCGACCTGATGGCGTCGGGGCAGTACGAAGCCGGCCTGGCACGTATCGAGGAAGGGATCAAGGAAAACCCTCGCAACACCGAACTGCACCTGGCCCTGACCAGCGGCCGTGCCCGTGCCGTGACGGCGTTGTTGACCCAGGGCGACATGGATCGCGCCCAGCGTGATTTCGCGTCGGCACGCATGGCGTATAGCCGGGTGTTGACCATCGAACCCAACAACCGTCGGGCCCAGGACTCCCTGCGCCAACTCGAACACATGCGCAGTCTCGATGACAAACTCGAACTGGCCCGAGGCGACCTGCGTCGCGGCGATATCTACGGCGCCGACCGCCAGGTCAAACAGATCCTCGAACTGGACCCCAAGAATGAAGGCGCCCTGGAACTGCAAAGCAATATCCGTCTGGTGCAAAGCCGCAACGTGATTCCTTATCCGCAACTACGCACCCGTCTCGACCGGCCGGTGACCCTGGAATTTCGCGACGCCAACCTGAAAACCATCTTCGAAGTGCTGTCCCAGGTCGCCGGTTTGAACTTCATCTTCGACAAGGACCTGCGCCCGGACATGAAAGCCACCATCTTCGTGCGTGACGTGCGCATCGAAGACGCCGTGGAACTGCTGCTGCAACAGAACCAGCTGCATCAGAAAGTGGTGAACGAAAACACCTTGCTGATCTACCCGGACTCGCCGCAGAAGCTCAAGGATTACCAGGAGCTGGTGATGCGCACCTTCTACCTGACCAGCATCGATGCCAACACTGCGCTGAACATGATCAAGACCATGCTCAAGACCCGTGACGTGTTCGTCGATGAACGCCTCAACACCCTGACCATGCGCGACACCGAAGACGCCGTGCGCATGGCCGAGAAACTGCTGCAATCGCAAGACCAGTCAAACCCTGAAGTGGTGCTGGAAGTGGAGGTGATGGAAGTCGCCACCCAACGCATTCTCGACCTTGGCCTGCAATGGCCGAACACCTTCGGCGTGGTCAACAGCGACGGCTCGGCGGTGACCCTGCTCGATCAACTCAAAGGCATCAACTCCAGCCGGATCACCATTTCGCCGTCGCCCCAGGCCAAGATCAACGCCCAGGACAACGACATCAATACCTTGGCCAGCCCGGTGATCCGCGTCAGCAACCGTGAGCAGGCGCGTATCCACATCGGTCAGCGTGTGCCGATCATCAGCGCCACTTCGGTGCCGTCGACCCAAGGCCCGGTGATCACTGAAAGCGTCACTTACCTTGACGTCGGTCTGAAGCTCGAAGTGCAGCCAACCGTGCACCTGAACAACGAAGTGGCGATCAAAATTGCCCTGGAAGTCAGTAACGCCACGCCGCTGGAACCGACTCGCCAAGGGACGATTCCGGTGCAGGTCGACACCCGCAACGCCCAGACCACCCTGCGCCTGCATGACGGCGAAACCCAGGTGCTGGCCGGCCTGATGCGCGACGACCATGGCGCCACGGGCAACAAGATTCCGGGCCTTGGCGACATCCCCGGTCTGGGCCGGTTGTTCGGCAGCAACAAGGACACCGTCGGCAAGTCGGAACTGGTGCTCTCCATCACCCCGCGGATTGTGCGCAACCTGCCGTACCAGAGCCCGTCGGACATGGAATTCCCGACCGGCACCGAAACCAGCATGCACATCCAGGCGCCTGATCGCCGGATGCAGGAGACGACTCAAACTAAACCCCTTGATCGGCCGCCGGTAGCGTCCACTTCCAACACTGTCGTCGTCAAGAAGGACTGATCATGAACGCCTCGCAACGTGGTTTTACCTTGATCGAAGTCGTGGTGACGCTGGCCCTGATCGGCCTGCTGGCCGGCATGGCCGCGCCGCTGACCGAGACCGTGGTGCGCCGGGGCAAGGAGCAGGAATTGCGCACGGCGCTGTACCAGATCCGCGACGCCATCGACGCCTACAAACGCGCCTTCGACGCCGGTTACATCGAGAAGTCGCTGAACAGCAGCGGCTATCCACCGAGCCTGCAAGTGCTGGTGGAAGGCGTGCGCGATGTGCGCAGCGCCAAGGGGGCCAAGTTCTACTTTTTACGGCGCGTGCCGCATGACCCGCTGATGCCGGTCAAGCGTGACGACGACGGTGGCTGGGGCTTGCGTTCTTACGACAGTACGGCTCAAAACCCGCGCGATGGCGAAGACGTCTTCGACGTTTACTCCCATGCAAAGGGCAAGGGTCTCAACGGCATCGCGTACAAGGAGTGGTGAATCATGCGTCGGGAAAAGGGTTTTACCCTGCTGGAACTGATGGTGGTCATGGCAATCATCGCAACCCTGATGACCATCGCCTTGCCACGCTATTTCAACAGCCTCGAAGCCTCGAAAGAAACCACGCTGCGCCAGAGTCTGTCGGCCATGCGCGAAGCCCTGGATCACTACTACGGCGACACCGGGCGCTATCCCGATTCCCTGGAACAACTGGTGGAGCAGCGTTACTTGCGCAACCCGCCGATGGACCCGATTGCCGAGCGCAAGGACCTTTGGGTGCTGGTCGCGCCGCCGGACGGCGTACCGGGCGGGGTCGCCGATATCAAAAGCGGATCCACAGGGAGGGCGCGTGATGGCAGCCTTTATTCCGAGTGGTAGGCCCGCCGACGAGGCCGGGTTCACTTACCTGGGCGTGCTGTTTCTGATCATGGTGATGGGCATGGGCCTGGCCAGTGCCGGCGAGTTGTGGTCCACCGCCTCGCGCCGTGACCGCGAACGCCAGTTGCTGTGGGTCGGCACTCAGTATGCCCAGGCATTGCGCAGTTATTACCGCAGTTCGCCAGGCCTGGCGCAGTACCCGAAAGAGCTTGCAGACCTGTTGCAGGACGAGCGTTTTCCGTCGGCCAAACATCACATTCGCCAGCTCTATCCGGACCCGATCGGCGGCGGTGAGTGGACCTTGATGCGCGGGTTCGACGGGCGCATCACCGGCCTCAGCAGTCCTTCCACGGACCTGCCGCTCAAGCAGTCGGATTTCCCCAGCCAGTGGTCGGACTTCACCGGCATGGCGAGCTACAAGGACTGGCAGTTCGTGGCCGAGAAAGCCTTCCTCGATGGCGCTTCAGGGCCGGTGAAAAACCAGGCCGGATCGCCTCAGGCGGTGACGCCATGAACCGCCAGTGGCTGTCGGGCCTGATCCTCGCATGCGTGGCGACGTTCGCTGGCGCCGCCGAGGAGGATGAAATGAAAGGTTTTATCGTCGACGACACGATCTCGCACATCGGCCACGACTTTTACTACTCGTTCAGTGAACGCCTGCGCGCCACCAGCCCGATGGATTTCAACCTGGTGGTACGCGAACGACCTTCGGCACGCTGGGGCAGCCTGGTGACCGTGGAATATCAGCAGCGACTGGTTTATCGGCGCTTCCTGCCGCCGAACACCGTGGAACTCAAGGACGAGGCTTATGACGCCGCTGACTGGGTACGCGGACAGATTGTCCAGCGCAAGCTGGAAGCCTTGTTGCAGGACACTACGGACCTTGAGAGGGACGAATTATGAAAACGAAAACTGTCTCACGGAACCTCGGGCTCTGGTTGATCGGGCTGGGCAGTTGCAGCCTGGTGCACGCCACGGAGCTGGTTTACACGCCCATCAATCCCTCGTTTGGCGGTAACCCGTTGAACGGCACCTGGTTGCTGAACAACGCTCAGGCGCAAAACGATTACGACGATCCAGACCTGAAAAACCGCACCTCGGTCGCCGGGACTTCGGCCCTCGAACGCTTCACCAGCCAGTTGCAATCGCGGCTGCTGGGGCAGTTGCTGGACAACATCTCCACGGGCAATACCGGGAGCCTGTCCACCGACGCTTTTATCGTCAACGTCGTCGACGACTCCGGTGCACTGACCATTGAAGTGACCGACCGAGCGACCGGTGAAATTTCGGAAATCCAGGTGAATGGCCTCGCCCCTTGATGGGGATTCGGGTCGATGGGGAGAAACGGACATGAAAAAAATAATAGCGCTGGGGCTGATGTTGGCGGCATTGCAAGGGTGCAGTTTGCGCGAGAATGTGGGCGCCGAGCAGGACACCGAATCACCGACCCTGACACCTCGGGCGTCGACCTATTACGACTTGCTGAACATGCCACGACCCAAGGGCCGGTTGATGGCGGTGGTGTACGGCTTCCGGGATCAGACCGGGCAGTACAAACCGACCCCGGCCAGTTCGTTTTCGACCAGCGTGACCCAGGGCGCGGCGAGCATGTTGATGGATGCGTTGCAGGCCAGTGGCTGGTTTGTGGTGCTGGAACGGGAGGGGCTGCAGAACCTGCTGACCGAGCGCAAGATCATCCGCGCTTCGCAGAAAAAGCCCAATACGCCAGTGAATATTCAGGGTGAGTTGCCACCGTTGCAGGCGGCGAATCTGATGCTGGAAGGCGGGATCATTGCCTATGACACTAACGTGCGCAGTGGCGGGGAAGGGGCGCGGTATCTGGGGATTGATATTTCCCGGGAGTATCGGGTGGACCAGGTGTCGGTGAACCTTCGCGCGGTGGATGTGCGCAGCGGGCAGGTGCTGGCGAATGTGATGACCAGCAAAACGATTTACTCGGTGGGTCGCAGTGCCGGGGTGTTCAAGTTTATCGAGTTCAAGAAGTTGCTGGAGGCTGAGGTCGGGTACACCACGAACGAGCCGGCGCAGTTGTGTGTGTTGTCGGCGATCGAGGCGGCTGTCGGGCACCTGTTGGCTCAGGGGATCGAGCGGCGTTTGTGGCAGGTTGCCGGGGATAATTCTTCGCCTGATAACAATGCGACGCTGGATCGTTATCTGACTCAGGCCAAGGTTGTGCCTGAGGGTGAGGACGAGTGAACCGAGGCGGCCTTCGGGCCGACCAGGTTCTCCTGATGTGCGCCGTCCAGCTGTGGGAGTGAGTCTGCTCCGGGCGGCGCTCCGACGATGGCGGTCTGACAGCCGACCAGTCTCTTTCAGGTGTACATATCCATTCCTGCGGTAACGGCGGCTGGCGGTTTCGCCCTTACGGCGACTCACTTTTTTTACAAGCGCCTAAAAAAAGTAAGCAAAAAAACGCTCGCCCCAAGCGTCCGGCCCCTCGCCTAGGCTCGGCGTT
>NZ_JBOFQE010000088.1:0-165245 GCF_051660785.1 Pseudomonas sp. | reverse complement strand
GAGCCTGCTCGCGATAGCGGTGGATCAGTCGACATCACCAGCGACTGTTACACCGCTATCGCGAGCAGGCTCGCTCCCACAGGGGTTTTGTGTTGAATTTGGGGTTGGGTTCAGCCGGAGATGATGCGGTTTTTTCCCTGGCGCTTGGCTTCATACATCGCGGCGTCTGCGCGGGCGAACACGCTGTCCAGGGTATCGTCCTCCGCAGTCAGGCTGGTCAAACCCTGGCTGACGGTGATGCCGAACGTCTGGTCGTCATGGCTGAAGCTCAATTGCTGAATCTGCCGTTGCAGGCGTTCAGCAACTTGCATGGCCATGTCGGGTGCGCAGCCGGGGAACACCGCGGCGAATTCCTCGCCACCGATCCGTCCGAAAAAGTCCCCCCGGCGTAAGGCGGCACGACCGCTCTCGGCGATTCGTTGCAGTACGTTGTCGCCCGCTTGATGGCCATAGGTGTCGTTGACCACTTTGAAGTCATCGATGTCCAGCAACAGGAACGCCATCGGCGCGCCTTGTTTGCGTGCTTGTGCAAACTCGCGCTGGGCACATTCGAAGAAGTGTCGGCGATTGCTGCTTTGGGTCAGCACGTCGGTAGTCGCCAGGCGTTGCAGTTCGGCCTCCATTTGTTTCTTTTCGGTGATGTCTTCGGCAATACCGACGATGATCACCGGTTGCCCCGGCTCAGCCTGGCGATTGATGAAGCATTTGTCGCTGAGCCAGCGCACCTGGCCATCGGCGGCGAGAATGCGGTACTCACGGTCTTCAACGGCGCCTTTGACCAGGACTTCGGCCAGACTGCGCTCGGCGTATTCCAGGTCATCGGGGTAAATGCTGTCGCGCCACTCGTTGTAGTCGGACAGCAAAAGGCCTGCGGAACGACCAAAAATCCGCTCATAGGCCGGGCTGACGTAGAGCACCTGACGGGTTTCCCAATTGAATGCCCAAAGCACCGCGTTGACGCTTACCAGCAGGGAGCTGAACAGCTGTTCGCGTTCGCTCAGGCGTGCCACTTCGCCTTGGGCATGCATGAGTGCCATCAGGGTTTGAGCGGCGTCCGGCCACTGAGGAGGGGTTGAGTCTTGAGGGGTTTTGGGAACCATCGGGACAAATCTCAAAGGGCGTGCGCCGCTTGAGTTTCGAAAGCGGCTGCAGCAAAGCCCGCCGGGTGGCGAAGTGTCTTTGAGATAGGGGATTTGGAGATTGGTTCCCGGCCCAAGGGGTGCGGGTGCTTGCTCCCGCCGGGCGGTATCGGCGACGCGTTTTTTTAGTTAAAACGCGTCGTCAGGTCTGGCGACTGCTGCGCAGCCGAACGGGGTGATGCGGCATTCCGATGAATCCCCTCGCCACAGACAAACCCCATTGCCACGGGTAAGCCGGTCAGACAGCAGCAGGGCGCAGGGAGTAGGTTTTCAGCTGGTCGGCGAAGTCGCGCAGGGATTGAATCCCGCTGGCTTCGGCTTCGTGAACCCAATCCTTGATGGCCGCGAGCATGTCGTGACCATTTGAGCTGGTCTTGACCCAGATCTGCTGCAAGGCCAGGCGTTTCTCGTAAATTACCTTCAGCGCCTGGCTGTGTTCGAGCATGGTCTGGATGCGCAAGTGGTGTTTATCGTCCAGCAGGCTGGTTTCCCGCGAAAGCAGGCGCTTGGCCCGGTGAAACTGATGACGGACCGAGTGATCGACCTTTTCCAGCTCTTGCTTGACCAGTGGCGCGATCACCAATTTGCGGTATTGGGCCATGATCTGGAAGCGGTTGTTGAGGATCGCCATGGCGGTGTCCATGTCCAGGCTGCCTTTGCCTTCGACGCGGTGGGCGATCGGTGCAACCCGCTGGACTTTGGCCAGGCGGAAGAAACTGAAGACCTGGATCCAGGCCCAACCGAGGTCGAACTCCCACTTCTTCACCGACAATTTGGCCGAGTTCGGGTAGGTGTGATGGTTGTTGTGCAGTTCTTCGCCGCCGATCAGGATGCCCCAAGGCACCAGATTGGTCGCCGCGTCGCGGCATTCGAAGTTGCGGTAACCGATGGCATGGCCCAGGCCATTGACCACGCCGGCGGCCCACACCGGGATCCACATCATCTGTATGGCCCAGATGGTGATGCCGATGGTGCCGAACAGCAGCAGGTCGATGACTGCCATGATCCCCACGCCCAGCAACGGGAAGCGGCTATAGAGATTGCGCTCGATCCAGTCTTCGGGGCAGTTCTTGCCATAGATGCGCAGGGTCTCCGGGTTTTCCGCTTCGGCGCGGTACAGCTCGGCACCTTTGCGCAGAACGGTGGACAGGCCCTTGATGACCGGGCTGTGCGGGTCATCGACGGTTTCGCATTTGGCGTGATGCTTACGGTGGATAGCGGTCCACTCGCGGGTGTTCTGCGCCGTGGTCAACCACAGCCAGAAGCGGAAAAAATGTTTCAGGCCGGCATTAAGCTCAAGCGAGCGATGGGCTGAATAACGATGCAGATAGACCGTGACGCCAACAATCGTCACGTGGGTCATCAGCAGGGTGACTGCCACCAGTGACCAGGGCGACAAGCCGAGAAAACCTTCGTACCACATAGGCTATAGGGCCCTCGATAAAGAAAAAAACAGCCGTTGCATTATCACTAAGCCCACAGATAAAACCAGTCGCCCTTTCAGATAAGAGTGGCTGGATGTTTCTTTAACCTATAATCCCAACCATTTTGTAGGGACATGGACGGCCGAATGTCTGCCACCTATCGCGATGCCTTGCGTGCAGCGCTGCTTTACCTGCTGCTTTCTGCACTCTGGCTACAGTTTAGCGGCTACTTATTGAACAGTTTCTTCGATAACTCCGCTGAGTTACTACGGTGGCAACTGATCAACGGTTACGTCTGGGTCACGCTCAGTGCCGGTCTGGTCATCATCGCCCGAGCGCAATTGTTCCAGCGTCTGGGGACCGGCGCCAGGCTGCGCGAGCGCAGTGAAGACCGGGAGCGTTTGCGCCAGGCGGCCGCGGTGTTCGATTGCACTCGTGAAGGCGTGCTGGTCACTGACAGCGAAGGGCTGATCGTCCATGTGAACCGTGCCTTCATGGAAATCACCGGCTACCAGCGCGAGGAAGTGTTGGGGCAGCGGCCGAACCTGTTCAAGTCGGGGCATCATCCGCCGGCGTTCTATCAGGCGATGTTCGCCACGCTGGACAGTACGGGCGAATGGAGTGGAGAAATCTGGAACCGTCGCAAAAGTGGCGAAATCTATCCGCAATGGCAGACCATCCGGATCATTCGCGACGACGAAAGGCAGATCAGCCAATACGTTGCTGTGTTTTCTGATATCAGCGCGATCAAAAACTCGGAACATCAACTCAAGTACCTGGCCCACCACGATCCGTTGACCACGCTGCCAAACCGGTTGCTGTTCACCGACCGTGCCGAGCAGGCCCTGGCGTCGGCGCATCTCCACAAGCGCGGCTGCGCATTGCTGCTGATCGATCTGGATCACTTCAAGATGATCAACGACAGCCTCGGGCACACGGTCGGCGACCAACTGCTTAAAGCCGTGGCCGAGCGTTTGAACGCCATGTTCGGCCCGGGTATCACGCTGGCGCGGTTGGGCGGTGACGAATTCGCGGTACTCGCCGAAAACTGTCCGCATTTAGTGCAAGCCGGGGCGCTGGCGCAGCGGATCATCGATGGCTTACGCGAGCCGCTGCCTATCGAGGGGCATCGGCTTTTTATCAACGCCAGCATCGGCATCAGCCTGTTCCCCGGCGATGCCTTGAGCGCCGAGCAATTGTTGCGCAACGCCGATTCGGCGCTGTTCAAGGCCAAGAGCGCCGGCCGCGACGGCTATGCCCTGTACACCGAAGAACTGACCGCACATGCCCAGCAACGGGTAGAGATCGGATTCGAGCTGCGCCGCGCCCTGGAAAAGCAGGAATTACGGGTGCATTACCAACCTGTGCACGACCTCAGGACCTGCCGTCTGATCGGTATCGAGGCGCTGGTACGTTGGCAGCATCCGCAGCGCGGGTTGGTGTCGCCGGCAGAGTTCATCCCCATCGCCGAGCGTATCGGGCTGATTGCCGAGATCGATGCGTGGGTCATGCGCCAGGCCTGCCAGCAGATGTGCCGGTGGCAGGCCGCCGGCGTGGCATTGTCATTCGTTGCGGTGAATGTTTCATCGCGGTTGTTTGCGCGCCGTGAGCTCTATCAACAGGTGGCTCAGGTGCTGCACGAGACCGGGTTGGACCCGGCCTGTCTGGAGCTGGAAGTCACCGAAAGCGCGGTGATGGAAGACCCTGAAGTGGCGTTGGAGCAAATGCATCGCCTGCGTGAGTTGGGTGTACGGCTGGCCATCGATGACTTCGGCACAGGCTATTCGTCGCTGCTGCGACTCAAGCGTCTGCCGGTGCAGAAGCTCAAGATCGATCAGGGTTTTGTCGCCGGTTTGCCGTGGGACGAGGATGACGCGGCGATCGTGCGAGTGATTATCGCGCTGGCGCAAAGCATGGGGATGCAAGTGCATGCCGAAGGGATCGAGCAGGTCGAGCAGGCTCGATTCCTGCTCGAACAGGATTGCGATCTGGGGCAGGGCTACTGGTTCGGGCGACCGGTTCCGGCCGAGCAGCTGGATTGGATGCGTACGCCGGAAATCCGCTAAGCCAGCCACGGTTTTTTGTGGCGAGGAAGCTTGCTTGCGCTGAATTGCGCAGCAGTCCCGACGGCGAGTGCTTCGCCCTCGAACGGGAGCAAGCTCCCTCTCCACAGGGTTTTGAGCCACTTTCAAAAACCGGAATCTGCCGCAAACCTATGTCCCGGCAGATAATTTCATTTGGTTATATAAACATTCTTAAATAGTCTTTTTAAGAATATCCGCGCGTCTCTACTATTGCTCTCACGCCGCAAGCAGTGCCGCACTGCCAGGCAATCTCTCAGTTGAAGGAGCAGCACCATGAGCGCATCCCTACGTAGCGTTGACGGTCAAGACGAAGCAACCATCTTGCGTGAGATCCAGAGCGCATTGCGCGACCTGCGTTTTGGCGCCGTGGAAATCACCGTGCATAACGCCCAGGTGGTCCAGATCGAACGCAAAGAGAAATTCCGTTTGCAGAACCCGAGCAACAAACCGAGCTAAATAATCCGGCAATCCGATTTCAGCACCCCATAAAAAAAGCCAACACACCAAGAATTCCAGGAGCTTTCACCATGTCGTCGATTCGTCATTTCGCTTTGGCCGCGTTGGCCAGTGCCCTTTTTGCGGGTTCCGCGGTTGCCAAGGATTACGAGCTGCTTAACGTGTCGTATGACCCGACTCGCGAGCTGTACCAGGATTACAACGCTGAGTTCGTGAACTTCTGGAAGAAGGACCACGCTGGCGACAATGTGAAAATCCAGCAGTCTCACGGTGGTTCGGGCAAACAAGGCCGGGCCGTGATCGATGGCCTGCGGGCCGACGTGGTGACCCTGGCCCTGGCCGGTGACATCGACGAAATCGCCAAACTCGGCAAGACCCTGCCTGCTGACTGGCAGAAGCGTCTTCCCGAGGCGAGCACGCCTTACACCTCGACCATCGTGTTCCTGGTGCGCAAGGGCAACCCTAAAGGCATCAAGGACTGGGGCGACCTGGTCAAGAATGACGTCTCGGTGATCACGCCGAACCCGAAAACCTCCGGCGGTGCGCGCTGGAACTTCCTCGCGGCCTGGGCCTACGGCCTGAAAGCCAACGGTGGTGACGAAGCCAAGGCCAAGGAATACGTGCAGACCCTGTTCAAACACGTTCCGGTCCTGGACACCGGCGCTCGCGGTTCGACCATCACCTTCGTCAACAACGGTCAGGGCGATGTGTTGCTGGCCTGGGAAAACGAAGCCTTCCTGGCGCTGAAAGAAGATGGCGGCGCTGACAAGTTCGAAATCGTCGTGCCTTCGCTGTCGATTCTTGCCGAGCCTCCTGTTGCGGTAGTCGACAAAAACGCCGAGAAGAAAGGCAACGAGCAGATCGCCGAAGCGTACCTCAAGCACCTGTACAGCCCGGCCGGCCAGGAAATTGCGGCGAAAAACTTCTATCGTCCACGTGACAAGGATGTGGCCGCCAAGTACAGCAAGCAGTTCCCGACGCTGGACCTGGTGACTATCGACAAGGACTTCGGCGGCTGGAAAACCGCTCAGCCGAAATTCTTCAACGACGGCGGTGTGTTCGACCAGATCTATCAGGCGCAGTAATTTTAAATAGCCATCAACGAGCCCCGGATTTACATTCGGGGCTTTGCGCGTTCTCAACCAAGGACTTTTATGTCGCGTCGTATCTCCCCCGTCATACCCGGCTTCGGGCTGACGCTGGGCTACACCTTGGTGTACCTCAGCCTGATTGTGCTCATTCCACTGGCGGCGATGTTCGTGCATGCCGCTCAACTCACCTGGGATCAGTTCTGGGCGATTATCTCGGCGCCACGGGTGCTGGCGGCATTGAAGCTGAGCTTCGGCACCGCGCTCTATGCCGCGATCATCAACGGCATCATCGGCACGCTGCTGGCGTGGGTGCTGGTGCGCTATAGCTTCCCCGGGCGCAAGATCATCGACGCGATGATCGATCTGCCGTTCGCATTGCCCACTGCCGTGGCCGGTATCGCGCTGACTGCGCTGTACGCGCCTAATGGTTGGGTGGGTCAGTTTGCTGCGGACTTGGGTTTCAAGATCGCTTATACCCCCCTCGGCATCACGCTTGCCCTCACTTTTGTGACGCTTCCATTCGTAGTACGTACGGTACAGCCAGTATTGGCCGATATCCCCCGCGAAGTGGAAGAGGCGGCGGCGTGCCTGGGGGCCAAGCCCTTGCAGGTTTTCCGCCATATTCTGGTGCCCGCGCTGCTGCCTGCCTGGTTGACCGGTTTCGCGTTGGCCTTTGCCCGCGGGGTCGGCGAGTACGGTTCGGTGATTTTCATCGCAGGCAACATGCCGATGAAAACCGAGATCCTGCCGTTGCTGATCATGGTTAAGCTCGACCAGTACGATTACACCGGCGCCACGTCCATCGGCGTACTGATGCTGGTGGTTTCCTTCGTCCTGTTGCTGCTGATCAATTTGCTGCAACGCCGTATTGAAACCCCATAAGGAGGCGCAGAAATGTCCCAATCATCTATTGCTGCTGCTTCCTCGAACGCTGCCCGCCGTGGCAGTGCCAGTTCACGGCGAATCCTGATCGGTCTTGGCTGGCTGGTATTTGCCCTTTTCCTGTTGCTGCCGCTAGTGATCGTGGTGTCCCAGGGTTTGAAGAATGGTCTGGGTTCGTTCTTCACCGCGATCCTTGAACCCGACGCGCTGTCGGCGCTGAAACTCACGGTTATCGCCGTGTTGATTTCGGTCCCGCTGAACCTCGTGTTCGGTGTCAGCGCGGCGTGGTGCGTGAGCAAATACTCGTTCCGCGGTAAAAGCATTTTGGTGACGCTGATCGACCTGCCGTTCTCGGTCTCGCCGGTGATCGCCGGTCTGGTCTACGTGCTGATGTTCGGTGCCCAGGGACTGTTCGGGCCGTGGTTGCAGGATCACGACATCCAGATCGTCTTCGCCTTGCCGGGCATCGTGTTGGCGACGATTTTCGTCACCGTACCGTTCGTGGCGCGTGAACTGATTCCGCTGATGCAGGAACAAGGCACTCAGGAAGAAGAGGCCGCGCGCTTGCTCGGAGCCAATGGCTGGCAGATGTTCTGGCACGTCACCGTTCCCAATATCAAATGGGGCCTGATCTACGGCGTGGTGCTGTGTACCGCGCGGGCGATGGGTGAATTCGGTGCGGTGTCGGTGGTTTCCGGGCACATTCGCGGGGTGACCAACACCTTGCCGCTGCACGTCGAGATCCTCTACAACGAATACAACCACGTGGCCGCGTTCGCGGTAGCGAGCCTGTTGCTGATCATGGCGCTCTTCATCCTGCTGCTTAAGCAGTGGAGCGAAAACCGTATTAACCGCCTGCGCGCCAGCGCCGCGGAGGAATAATTCATGTCGATCGAAGTGCGTAACGTCAGCAAGAATTTCAATGCGTTCAAGGCGCTGAATGACATCAGCCTGGACATTCAAAGCGGCGAGCTCGTGGCGCTGCTCGGCCCGTCGGGGTGCGGTAAAACCACGCTGCTGCGGATCATCGCCGGCCTGGAAACCCCGGATAAGGGCAACATCGTATTCCACGGTGAAGACGTTTCCGGCCATGACGTGCGTGATCGCAACGTCGGTTTCGTGTTCCAGCACTACGCGCTGTTCCGCCACATGACGGTGTTCGACAATGTCGCGTTCGGCCTGCGCATGAAACCGAAAAACCAGCGCCCGAGCGAAAGCCAGATCGCGGTGAAGGTTCATGAACTGCTGAACATGGTGCAACTGGATTGGCTGTCGGATCGCTACCCGGAACAGCTTTCCGGTGGTCAGCGTCAGCGAATCGCGTTGGCCCGAGCCCTGGCGGTTGAGCCGAAAGTCCTGCTGCTCGACGAACCGTTTGGTGCCCTCGACGCCAAGGTCCGTAAGGAACTGCGTCGCTGGCTGGCGCGGTTGCACGAAGACATCAACCTGACTTCGGTATTCGTGACCCACGACCAGGAAGAGGCCATGGAAGTCGCCGACCGTATCGTGGTGATGAACAAAGGCGTGATCGAACAGATCGGTTCACCGGGCGATGTCTACGAAAACCCGGCCAGCGATTTCGTTTATCACTTCCTCGGCGATTCGAACCGCCTGCATCTGGGTGAGGACAACCACGTGCTGTTCCGCCCGCACGAAGTGTCGCTGTCGCGGCATGAGCTGGAAGACCATCACGCGGCGGAAGTGCGCGATATCCGTCCGTTGGGCGCGACGACTCGAGTGACGTTGAAGGTCGAAGGACAAAGCGAGTTGATCGAAGCTGAAGTGGTAAAGGATCACGACAGCCTGATCGGCCTGGCGAAGGGCGAGACATTGTTCTTCAAACCGAAGGTCTGGCAGAAACTAGCGAACATCTGACTCAGTAGGAGCCGGCTTGCTGGCGATAGCGGCGTGTCTGACACGCCGCGGTGTCATTGATCGCCAGCAAGCCGGCTCCTACAGTGTCTGCGGTGTTCACAAATCCCCTGTGGGAGCGGGCTTGCCCGCGATGGTGTCCTACGCAGCAGCGCGATTCGGATTGATCCGCACACCGCCCACCCGCGCCTCAATCTGCTCTTTCAAATCCCGCCGCATCCCCAGCAAAAACGCCAGCTCAACCACCACAAACAACGGCCCGACAATCAATCCCGTCACATCATCGACAAACGCCGGTTTGCGCCCTTCGTAATGATGACCGACAAACTGAATCGCCCAGCCCACTACAAACATCCCTATCCCGCTCGTTAGCCACACCAGCGTACTTTGCTGCGCCAGCACCTGGCCCGCCCAAACGCACAGCCCCAGCAACACGGTCATCAACACCCCGAGCCGCACCTCCAGACGCAGGTAAAACCACGCCGAGGCCAGTGCCACCAGCATCGCCGGCGAAATCCAGCCGCCAACCCATTGCGGCCGCGACAGCAATACCGCCACGGCCACCACAATCAGCGGAATCCCGATAAAGTGGCTGGCAATGTTGCGCGGGTCGCGGTGGTAAGCGGCGTATTGACTGAGATGGTCAACGAGGCTTTTCATTGTTATTCCTCCTGTAGGGTGATTGATCATGCCTCGGGTTCACCTTTCGCTCTGTCAGGCAGGCGACAATCTCCCGGAGATTAAATGGACATGCAGGTCTGGCGTTCGCGCCTGGAGTCGGGGCAGTGGTTCAGTCATTTACCGGTTCCCTTACAGGATAGTCTGCTGGCGGTGGCCCGGGTGCGACGGTTGTCGACGGGGCAACTGCTCTTCAAGCGCGGTGATCCGCCGTGCGGGTTGTATGCGGTGCTCGAAGGTTCGGTGCGCATCGGCGCGGTCAGCGAGCAGGGCAAGGAAGCGTTGCTGAGCCTCGTGGAGTCGCCCCATTGGTTCGGCGAAATCTGTCTGTTCGACGGCCAGCCACGCACCCACGACGCTTTCGGCGTGGGCCAGTGCACGCTGTTGCATATCCCGCAGGCGGCGCTGCTGGCGTTGCTCGATGAACAGCCGGTGTACTGGCGACAACTGGCGCTGCTGATGAGCCACAAACTGCGCCTGACCTTCATCAACCTCGAACAACTGAGCCTGATGCCCGCGCCGGCACGCCTGGCGCATCGCCTGCTGATGATCGCCGAAGGTTACGGCGAGTTCGATCCGCCACGCCGGGTGCTGCAACTGCCTCAGGAACAACTGGCGTCGATGTTGTCGCTGTCGCGCCAGACCACCAACCAGATCCTCAAGGACTTGCAGGGGCAGGGCATTCTGAATTTGAAGTACGGCGAGATCGAGATTGTCGATGCCGAGCGGTTGCGGGCTCTGGCGACCATCTGACGTGTTGAACACATTCCCTGTGGGAGCGAGCCTGCTCGCGATAGCGGAGTGTCAGGTGGCGTTGATGCCGACTGACATGGCCTCAATCGCGAGCAGGCTCGCTCCCACATTTGATTGGGGAAAAAAGAGATATTGTGATGGGCAACCGCTGCGAACGCGCCTAGCCTGTGATGACGACAATCGAGGTGTGCCATGCGTGTGCTGTTAGTAGAAGACGAACCGGAGACCGCCAAACTCTTGGCCAACGGCCTGAACGAGGCGAGTTATTCGGTCGACGTGGCGCTTAACGGAATGGACGGCCGGCGCTTCATCGAGTCCGGCGAATACCAACTGATCATCCTCGACGTCATGCTGCCGGGGCTCAACGGCTGGCAGTTGCAGCAGCAGATCCGCAAGCTCGGCGATACGCCGGTGCTGTTTCTGACGACAAAGGATGGCATCGAAGATCGCCTGCGCGGGCTGGAGTTGCATGAAGATGATTACTTGCTCAAGCCGTTTGCCGTGAGCGAGTTGGTGGCTCGGGTGCGTAAGTTGTTGCGGCGGGATCGGGGGCGGTAGTTTCTCTAAGCTGGTTAAAAAATGAGCTGGACATCTCCTTGAATCTGCACTAAATACAATGCATATCCACGGTTCGTGGAAAATCGCACGGTATACGATGCAGGTTAAACAATGGAAAACCTTGGCCAACTCATACGATCTTTGCGCAAAGAGCGAAAGCTTTCTCAGGATGCACTGGCAAAGCAGTACGGCATGAGCCGTTCCACGATTTCAGGTATCGAGAACAACACCATATCGGAAATCGGTCTGCGCAAGGTTGAGGCGATCCTGAACGGTTTTGGGTACGAGCTAACCGCCGTACCCCGTCAGTCGAAGCGTCCAACTCTGGACTCTCTGAAGAAGGTTAACTTCCATGAGTGAACAGCAGGAAAAGGACAGGCTGCACATCAGTGTTTCCGGAGCGGCAGTCGGTGCCCTCGGTCGTGGTCAGTCTCGCGGCAATTCAGTCTTTACCTACGCCGAAAACGCGCAGGAGGAAAACGCAGTCTCGCTGACCATGCCTACGCGCCTTGAGAGTTACACGTGGGAGCAAGGTGTACCGCCCATTTTCGAAATGAACCTGCCCGAGGGCGCTCTGCGCGATGAATTGGTTCGTCGTTTCAGCAAAGCGGTCCGCGGGTTTGATGATTTCGCGATGCTGGAGATCGTCGGCCCTTACCAGCTTGGACGAGTGGGCATTGCGAACGCGCAAGATGCGAGTGACCGTCCCCCTGAAACCAGCCTTGCGGATCTACTGGTACATGACGGCGCGCAGGGTTTGTTCGATGATCTTTTGCAAACCTATGGCCAGTATTCGGGTGTTTCGGGCGTGCAGCCGAAAGTGCTTGTCCGGGACAGCGCGACCACTGTCGACCGACTGACCCATCGAGGCGCGACCCACCTGGTCAAATCCTTTCGTGCAGAGGAATACCCCGAACTTGCGGCCAACGAATATTTCTGCATGCGTGCCGCGCTGCATTGCGGACTCAAAGTGCCAACATTTGAACTCAGCGAGCAGGGCAAATTTCTGGTCGTCGAACGCTTCGATCTAAATGACAAAGGTTATTTGGGGTTCGAGGATTTCTGTGTCCTCAACGCCTGGCCGTCGAAGGCCAAGTACGATGGCTCGTATGAAGGTGCTGCGAAGCAAATCAAAGAATTCATCTCCCCACCATTACTCAACCAGGCGCTTGAAGCTTTTTTCAAGATCGTCGCGCTCTCGTCCGGTGTGAAGAATGGCGATGCTCACCTCAAGAACTTTGGAGTGCTGTACGAACATTGCGCCAACGATGCGCAGATCGACCTTGCTCCGGCCTACGATATCGTCACGACGTCGGTCTATATCAAGTCCGACAGCATGGCATTGCTGTTAGGCGGATCAAAAGCATGGCCAAAGTACAAAATGCTGATGCGGTTTGGCCGCTCGGCCTGCAACCTGACGGAAGGGCGCTGCAATGAACTGCTGCAACAGGTTGCTCATGGGATGGATGTGGCAATGAGCGAGGTGACTCACTACATTCGGGCTAACCGCAGCTTTGCCGAGGTTGGCGAAGCGATGATGGATCAGTGGAAATCAGGTGTTGAACGAAGTCTCGTCAAAAGCTGAAAGATTTGCGGCGTTGTAACGGACGCGGGCAAGCCACGATCCCACAGGGATACGCGGTCCTCTGTGGGAGCGAGCTTGCTCGCGATGAGGCCAGACCAGGCAACCCACCTTCCGGATCTGTCACCGCAACCCATCCCGAAACTGCCCCGGTGTCATCCCGGTCCAGCGTTTGAACGCGCGGCTGAAGCTGCTGGTATCGGCAAACCCCAACAAATAACTGATTTCGCTCAACGAGCATTGCGGGTCGCGCAGGTGCAGCAGCGCCAGGTTTTCGCGGCTTTCGTTGAGCAGCGTGTCGAAGCGACAGCCTTCGTCCGCCAGGTGCCGTTGCAGGCTGCGCAAGCTCAGGTGCAGGGCCTTGGCGATGTGCTCGGCGCTGGGCTCGCCTTCGGGCAGTTGCTCTTCAATGGCGTCGCGGACCTTGCGCTCCCAGGTCAACGGTTTGAGTTGCGCCAGGGTGCGTTTGAGCACCGCTTCGTTGTGTTCGGCCAGTTCCGGGTTGGCGTCGTCCAGGTGGCTGTCGAAGTCCACGAGGGCAAATTCCAGTCGGTCTTCGTCGGCGGCGAAATACACCGGCGAACGAAAGACTTTGTGCCATTGATGCGGGTCGGCCGGTTCGGGGCGACGCAGGTACACCGCCATCGGCGCATATTCGCGGCCCAGGCGATTGCGGCAGGTGCGCACGTAAATCGCGGCAAACGCGTCGATGGCTTCCAGTGCCGGCGCGGGATTGCCAGCGGGGATTTTCAGGCGGAAACGGTAGCGATCCTCGGTGCGGGTCAGTTCCAGTTCCAGCGCATCGCTGACCACCTGGTGATAACGCACGATGCGCTCGAACACTTCACGCAGACTGCCGCTGGCCACCAGCGCATAACCGAGGGCATGAAAAGTGGTCGGGCTGACAAAGCGCGACACCCGCAGGCCGATCGCCGGGTCGCCGCTGACCTGCACGGCGATTTCCCACAGGCGCGTGGTGCCCGACAACGGGTAACGGGCGTTCGGGTCGTCCATCAATTGCGGGTCGAGCCCCGCCTGTTGGCACAGGGCGGTGCTGTCGAGGCCCAGCGCATCGAGTTGCTTGCGCAGGGCGCGGGTCCAGCTGGCGAGGGAGGTCGGTTCAGTCATGCTGATTGGCGCTTCCGGTCAACAGGTTGGCGTTCACGGCTACCGCGTTGTGAGGGTTCACAAGGCAGGATGCAAACATCAATAACCAGAGGATGGAAGCATGGACGGTACTTCTGCAAGTCCCCAGCGACTGAATGCAGCTCAACGATCAGCCCATATTCGCGAAGTGGTGCTGGCCAGAGGCGTCGAGCTGCGCAAGCGCTACCCGATTCTCAACCATCAGGACGCCTTGGGCGCGGGCATTCTGGCCTTCGCACTGGCTGGAATGATCGGTTCGGCGGCGCTCTACCTGACCGGGCACATGGCCTGGTGGGTGTGCCTGTTGCTCAATGCATTTTTCGCCTCGTTGACCCACGAGCTGGAACACGACCTGATTCATAGCATGTACTTTCGCAAGCAGCGCGTGCCGCATAACCTGATGATGGGCCTGGTGTGGCTGGCGCGGCCGAGCACGATCAATCCGTGGATTCGCCGACATCTGCACCTCAATCACCATAAGGTGTCCGGTACGGAGGCCGACATGGAAGAACGCGCTATCACCAATGGCGAGCCTTGGGGTTTCGCGCGGTTGCTGATGGTCGGCGACAACGTGATGTCGGCGTTCATTCGCATGCTGCGGGCCAAGACCTGGGCTCATAAAATCAGCATCATTAAACGCGCACTCAAAGTGTACGCGCCGCTGGCGCTGGTGCATTGGGGGGCTTGGTATGTGTTCCTCGGTTTCCATGCGGCGAATGGTATTGCCTATCTGTCGGGCGCATCGATTGAATGGTCGGCGACCACGCTGTCGGTGATGCAGGTGATCGATATTGCGGCGGTGGTGATCATCGGCCCGAACGTGTTGCGCACGTTTTGCCTGCACTTTGTCAGCTCCAACATGCACTACTACGGTGATGTGGAACCGGGCAATGTAATTCAGCAAACCCAGGTGCTGAACCCTTGGTGGATGTGGCCGATGCAGGCGTTCTGCTTCAACTTCGGCAGCAGCCACGGGATTCATCACTTCGTGGTGAAGGAACCGTTTTACATCCGCCAGATGACCGTGCCGGTGGCGCATAAAGTGATGCGCGAGATGGGTGTGCGGTTCAATGATTTCGGGACGTTTGGGCGGGCGAACCGGTTTGTGCGTGGGGAAGAAGTGCAGGGGCAGACCGTAGAGGGTGTGCGCGTCTGAGGGCCTCATCGTCGGAACGCCGCCCGGCGCCGGCTCGCTCCCACAGTAGATCTCGGTTGTTCACAGATTTTGTGCCCACTGAAGATCAAATGTGGGAGCGAGCCTGCTCGCGATGGCGGTAGCTCAGGCAACATCAATCCGGCTGAAACGGCGACTCACTCAATATCACCCCGGTCTCATCCACATACTGTTGCCAATGCTCGATCAAGGTACTCAGCTTCTCCGGCTGAAGCAGCGCCAAATCATGAATCTCCCCCGGATCACTCCCCAGATCATAAAGCTGCCAGGTCGCCGGCCCCACCGGCCCGGGAATGTAGACCGCCTTCCACTGCCCCTGTCGAATCGCCCGCCGTCCAAACAACTCCCATCCCGTCACCGTGTGCTCGTCATGCACCTGCGCCGTTTCGCCTGACAGAAACCCCAGCCACGATTTCCCGCGCAACTCGGCCACTTCCTTGCCCCGCCATTGCTTGCCCGGATGCCGCACACCGGCGAGGTCGAGGATGGTCGGCGTGATGTCCATCACTGTGCCAAACCCGTGACTGATCTTTCCCTTCAGCGACAACTGCGGGTAATGCACCAGCGCCGGCACCCGAATCCCGCCTTCGGTGGTGAACGCCTTGAACAGCCGCGACGGTGCGGTCGCGGTCTGGGCCCAGTTCGGCCCATACCAGACGTAAGAGTTGGCGCGACCGATGTTGTCCAGGCTGTTGTCGTAATGCTGATTCAGATAGGTCAGCAGCTCCGGACCGAATTTCGGAAACGCCTCCAGCAACGCGCCTTCGGCACCGTTATCGGACATGAACAGGATGAAGGTGTTGTCCAGTTGCCCCTGGTTGCGCAAGTAATCGACGACGCGACCGATGTTCCAGTCCATCCGCTCGACCATCGCCGCGTAAACCTCCATCGCCCGCGCGGAAATCTGCCGTTGCTCATCGCTCAATGCCGCCCACTGCGCGCTGAGCTGGATCAGCGGATGCGGTTCCACATCGGCATCGATCAGCCCCAGGGATTTGAGTTTTTCCAGGCGCTCAAGCCGCAGCACCTCGGGACCGGCGTCATACCGACCGCGGTACTTCTCAACGACGTCGGCCGGTGCCTGCAACGGCCAATGCGGCGCCGAAAATGGCAGGTAAGCGAAAAACGGCCGGGTCTGATCGCGCTCCTTGAGGTACTGCAACAGCTTGTCGCCGAAGGCATCGGAGGAATAGAAATCCTTCGGCAACTTGTCGATGAACTGGTCGTCCTCGATGTACAGCGCCGGGGTCGATTTCAGCAGTCGGGGCGTCTGTTCGTCGTAAGTCGGCTCGAACCCGTAATGGTTGGCCGCGCCGGGCAGCAATGAAAACGAACGCTCGAAACCCCGGGCGTGAGGCGCCAGTTCAGCGGTCAGGCCCAGGTGCCACTTGCCGCTCATCAACGTCTGGTAACCGGCCTCGCGCAGCAGTTCGGGCAACGCTACTACTCGGTCGTTCAGATAGCCTTCGTAACCCGGTTTGCCGATCAAGTCCGGGGTCAGCGCTTCGGCCATGGTGCCGATGCCGGCAATGTGGTGGTCGGTGCCGGTGAGCAGCATCGAACGGGTCGGCGAGCAGGTGGGCGCGGTGTGAAAGTCGGTCAGGCGCAGGCCATTTTTGGCCAGGGCATCGAGGTTCGGCGTGGCGATTTCGCCGCCGAACGCGCCGAGATCGGAAAAGCCCAGGTCATCGGCCAGGATCACCAGAAAGTTGGGACGTTGCGGCATCAAGAATCTCCTGTTCAGCAGGCAATGAAGGACAGCGGCAGATCACTGATCTGCACCGGCACGGTCGGTTGGTAATGGTCGTCACTGGTGAGTTCGTGAAGCAGTTCTTCACGCAATTGGTGGAAGTCGAAACTGCTGCGCTGGCGCGGATGCGCCAGGGCGATGTCGACCACTTGCTTGATCCGTCCGGGGCGCGGTTCCATCACCACCACGCGGTCGGCGAGGAAGATCGCTTCCTCGACATCATGGGTGACCAGAATCGTGGTGATTTTTGCCCGCGCACGGATCGCCAACAGCTCGTCCTGCATCTGCTGGCGGGTCAGGGCATCGAGGGCGCCGAAGGGCTCGTCAAGCAGCAGGATTCGCGGGCTGGCCACCAGACCTCGGGCAATCGCCACGCGCTGCGCCATGCCGCCGGAGAGTTGATGCGGATAAGCCCGGGTGAAATCGGTAAGGCCTACCAACTCGATAAAATCGCCGATGCGTTTGTGTTTTTGCTCGGCGCTCAGCGGCTCGTTGACCAGGCCCAGGCCAATGTTTTCTTCGACCGTCAGCCACGGAAACAAACGGTGTTCCTGAAAGACAATGCCGCGCTCACCACCGATGCCGGTGACGGCTTTGCCATCGACGCTGATCTGCCCGCGAAACTGTGTGTCAAGGCCGACCAGCAGCCGCAGCAAGGTGGATTTGCCACAACCGCTGGAACCGACAATGGCGACAAATTCACCCTCGGCGATCTCCAGGTTGAATTCGCGAATCGCCTCCAGCTCAAAGCCGTCGACGTCGAAGGATTTGCCCACGTGATTGAAGCTGACAATCGGTGCGTTCATGCGTGTCTCCAGCGGGTGGCGCGGATTTCCAGGCGTTGGCCAATGAGGTTGAGCAGGGCGCCGGTCAGGCCGACCAGCAGCATGCCGGCCATGATCAGGTCCATGCGCAGCAGTTGTTGGGCGCCGATCATCTGGCTGCCGATGCCGCCGTTGGACGGCATGAAATATTCAGCACCGATGGTGCCGAGCCAGGCGTAAATCAGGCTCAGTCGCAGGCCGGCGAAAATCCCCGGTGCGGCCCCCGGCAGAACCAATCGGCGCAGGCGCTGCCCGAGGTTCAGGCGCAATACCTGAGCGGCTTCATTGAGTTGCGGCGAGAGGTTGGCGACGCTGCGTTGGGTGGCGATGAACAGCGGGAAGAATGCGGCGAGGGCGACGAAGACCCACTTGGCCAGTTCACCCAGGCCGAACCATGCGGTCAGCAGCGGCACCCAGGCGAAAATCGCGATCTGACGGATCGAGGCCAGGGTCGGCCCCAGAACTCGTTCGCTGGTGCGCGACAGTCCGAGCAACAAACCCAAGGCAAACCCGAAACCGCCGCCCAGTAACAAACCGCCGAGGGTGCGTCCCAGACTCAGCGCCATGCCGCCGATCAAGGTGCCGTCGAGCAGGCCATTCCAGGTGGTCTCGAGGACTGCCAACGGGCTGACCAGAATGTTCGCGTCGACTCACTGCTGATCCGTCGTCAATTGCCATGACGCCAACAGCGTCAACGGCAGCAACCACGGTTGCAGGCGTTGCCAGCCTTCGTAACGAGGTCCGCGACGTATTTCTGCCGTGGCCGGGTGCGGCCAGTGCACCAGTTTTTTATCCAGCAGGCCGATGACGCGGTCCATCGCCACGCCAATCAAGCCGATCACTACGATGCAGACAAACACGATGTCGAGCATGAACAGCTGCCTTGCCCAGACCATCAGGTAGCCGATGCCTTCACTGGAGGCGAGCAGTTCGACCGCCAGCAACGAGGTCCAACCGGCGGCCAGCGCGAGACGCACGCCGGCCATGAATGCCGGCAGCGCAGCGGGCAGCACCAGACGGCGGATCAACAGGCGTGGCGGCAAGCGCAATACAGCAGCGGCTTCGCGCAGCTTGGGTTGTGCATCACGTACGCCGACCAGCGTGTGCAGGGTCACCGGCACCACGATGGCCTTGATCAACACCACCAGTTTCAGCACTTCACCGATGCCGAAAAACACCATGAACAACGGAATCCACGCCAGTGTCGGGACTTGGGCCAGACCTGCGAATGTCGGGAACACCAGCCTTTCCAGGCGCCGACTGAAACCCAGCGCTGCGCCCAGTAGCGCGCCGACGCTGATCCCGGCGAGCAAGCCCCAGAACAAGCGTTGCAGGCTGATCCACAAGTGGCTCCACAACTCGCCTTGGGACAATTCCAGTGCGCTGCTCCAGACCAGTGAAGGCGCTGGCAGGATCTGTTCGCTCATCCAGTGGTTGCGGCTGGCCAGCCACCACAGTGCAAACAAACTGATCGGCAACAACCAGGGCAATAATCGCTGGCTAATACCCGGCCAAAGGCGCTGGTCTTTGAGGGGCGGTACGGCCAATGGCAGCGAGAGAAGGGAAACACGGGCCATCGGTGGCCTCCGTTGTCGGGTTGCAATACAGGCTGGCCTTTTGTGGGAGCGAGCCTGCTCGCGATGGCGTTGGATCAGTCGACATCATCAGCGACTGTTACACCGCTATCGCGAGCAGGCTCGCTCCCACATGGGTTCTGGGTCTATGCAAAATTGATCTATAAAAAATCAAATCAATGCTATTGAGAGATAAGCCAAGCCATTTAAGGCCTCCACGCCACACGCATCCAATGCATTCGAAGAATATTTTTGATGCTGGTTATGCATACCCGGCCGCGCCCCGCGCCGTCGCTGGCTTAGGTCGAAAAGATCTAAAAATGTGCATTTATAGTATTTAAGTGCCGGTCTTGTTTAAGCCTACTTTCAGCTCCTCAACGCCCGTCGCCCTTAAGGAGCTGCATCCATGAATTTTCCGTTCAAACGTGTCATCAACCTGTTCACCGCACCGGCTCTGGCGGGCTTGCTGGCCTTTACCGTCAACGCCGCCGAACTCAAGGAAATCAGAATCGCCGTGCCGGACCTCAGCGCCGGCACCCAGCACAGCGGCGGCGGTGTGGTGGACGTGTTGCGCGACCAACAGATCTTCGAAAAAGCCTTCGCCGAGCAGGGCATCAAGATTCAGTGGAGTTTCTTCAAGGGCGCGGGGCCGGTGATCAATGAGGCCTTTGCCAACGGGCAAGTTGATCTGGCTTACCTCGGGGATCTGGCGGCCATCATCGGCAAATCGAACGGTCTGGACACACGACTGCTCAGCGCCACCGCGCGGGGCGTGAAACAGTATCTGGGTGTGGTGCCGGGTTCGGGGATCAAGACGCTGCAAGACCTCAAAGGCAAACGCGTGGCGATCTTCCGGGGGACCGCGACGCAGTTGTCCTTCGATGCGGCGTTGGCCAGCCAGGGTTTGAGCGAGAAGGACGTGAAGGTCATCAACCTCGACTTCAACGGCGCCGTCGCGGCGCTGGCGGCGAAGCAGATCGATGCGTCCTGGGGCAGTTCCGGGTTGACCGCATTGCAGGCAAAAGGGTTGGCCGAATTGCCGCTGAACACCAAGGACCTGGGCGGCGCGGGCAGTGTTCAGGCGGTGTTGGTGGGAACCGGGAAGTTTGTCGACGAGAACCCCGAGGTGGTCGCGAAATTGCTCAAGGCGCAACAGCAGGCGGTGCAGTGGTTGACGCAGGACAGCAACAAGGACGCGTACATTCAGTTGGTGTCCGGGCTGGCGAATTACCCGGCGGTGATTCTGACGCAGGATTTGAGCGACCAGAAACTGAGCGAGGTTTTTCCGTCGACGCTTGATCCGGTGTTCCTGGGGAAATTGCAGGATGCGGTGGATCTGGCTTCGCAGCAGAAGCTGATTCGCAAGCCGTTCAAGGTGAGTGATTGGGTGGCGCCGGAGTTGGCGACGGCAAAACTCTGAAATCTTGGGCGTCTATGCGGACGCCATCGCGAGCAGGCTCGCTCCTACATTGGATCTGCGTCACACCGAAGATCCCCTGTGGGAGCGAGCCTGCTCGCGATGAGGCCATCAAACCGCGACGGTGATCTGCTGTTTATCCACCGCCACCAACGTTTCAATCATCGCTCTTGCGGCAGGCGACAACCGAAACCCCGTGCGACTCACAATCCCGCACCGCGCATTCATGCTTTCGATGTTTTGCGGCAAATTCCGCCAGTGCAGCAACACCAGCGAACCTTTGGCCACGTCCTCGACAAACGCCTCCTCGGTCCCCACGCCAATCGCATTCGATTGCAGCACGATCTTCACCAGCGCCGGAAAATGCTCGGTCTCGATGGTCGAGGAAAAATCCATCCGCCCACTGAGGTTCGCCAGCAATTTGCGAATGCCCGGCGGGATCAACGTGGTCGCCAGCGGGTAGCCGAACATGTCGTTGGTCGACAGGCTTTCCTTGGTCAGCAACGGATGCCCCGGCCGGCAGAAAAACACCCCGCGCTTGGGTGTCAGCGCCTGGGTCTGGAAGTTCGGGTCGGACTCGAAATGGCGGATGTCGGCGATGAAGAATTCGATTTCTTCACGGCTCAGGGCGCGGCTGAGTTTTTCCCAGTTATCCACCTGAAAACAGGTGCGCACTTTCGGGTGCGCGTTGATGAATTGCGCCACCGCATCCGGCACCAGTTTCACCGCCGGTGCCGGCCCGCAACCGAAGCGCAGTTCGCCGGCATCGAGCTTGGTCATCTGCGTCACTTCGGCGTTGAGCAGCGCCGCGCCCTGTACCAGCGTCAGGGCGTGTTGCAGCACCACCTGGCCTTCGGGCGTGGGGCGCAAATCCTTGTTGCCGCGGTCCACCAGCACGCAGCCGAACTCTTGCTCAAGCCCCTGGATACTGCGGCTGAACGCCGGTTGCGTGATGCCCATGGCGTCGGCCGCGCGGACGAAACTGCGGTGTTCGTTGAGGGCGATGAAGTAGCGCAGCTGACGAAGATCCATATGCTTTCCCGGCATCCTAAAAATAGCTCGAAGGCATTTGCGACGAGGGTTGCTTGAGGTTTTAAATGCAAGCTCTTATTCCGTCAACGAAGCATTCGTTTATCTATTAGATCTAAAGTGAATATAGATAGAGCGTTGTTTCGCTGCCGCTCAACCGTCAGCAGTCCGATCGAGGGTCTACCCATGAGCAATGCCGCTTTAGCTGTAAAACCCGCTGTTCACGCGCTTGAAATCCATCCGGTGGCCGGTCGGATCGGCGCCGAGATTCGTGGCGTTCACCTCTCCGGTGAGCTGGACGCCAGCACCGTCGAAGCCATCCAACAGGCACTGGTGCAATACAAAGTGATCTTCTTCCGCGAGCAGACTCAGCTCGACGATCAACGCCAGGAAGCCTTCGCTCACTTGCTCGGTGAACCCGTGGCGCACCCGACCGTGCCGGTGCGTGACGGCACCCGTTACCTGCTGGAACTGGACGGCGCTGAAGGTCAGCGCGCCAACTCCTGGCACACCGACGTGACCTTCGTCGAGGCCTACCCGAAAGCCTCGATCCTGCGTTCCGTGGTGGCGCCGGCCTTTGGTGGCGATACGGTCTGGGCCAACACCGCGACCGCGTACAACGAGCTGGCGCCTGAGCTGCGTGAATTGGCGGACAAACTCGTGGCAGTACACAGCAACGAATATGACTACGCCGGCGCCAAGCCGGACGTATCGGCGGAGAAGCTGGAGCGCTACCGCAAGATCTTCACCTCGACCGTTTACGAAACCGAGCATCCGGTGGTGCGTGTGCACCCCATCAGCGGCGAAAAGAGCTTGTTGCTGGGGCATTTCGTCAAGCGCATCAAGGGTTATTCCCAGGCGGATTCGGCGCACTTGTTTGGCTTGCTGCAAAGCCATGTCACGCGGTTGGAAAATACTGTGCGTTGGCGCTGGCAGGCTGGGGATGTGGCGATCTGGGATAACCGTTCGACCCAGCATTACGCGGTGGATGATTATGGGGTTCAGGATCGCGTGGTGCGGCGTGTGACGTTGAAGGGTGAAGTGCCGGTCGGGGTGGCGGGGCAGCGGAGTCAGACGGTGAAAGGGCCGGATATTGGCGGCGTTTGATCTGACGCTATCGCTGGCAGGCCAGCTCCCACAGGGTTGCGTGTCGTTCACATCCTTTGTGATCAATACCATTAACTGTGGGAGCTGGCCTGCCAGCGATGCTTTTCACCACACGCCGATCTGCACCACTTTCTCGATTTCAGGCTCGCCATAACGAAACCGCTGCCCACGTAAATCAATTTCTTGATGGCTAATGGTCGTCCGCCGTTTCAACCCCCGCACCCACTCAAACAAATACCCCGCATGTTCCTCGCGCACCGAGGCATACGCCGGATCCGCCCCCAAATCCCGCAACTCCTGCGGATCATTCAGCAGGTCAAACAGCTGCGGCCTAAACCCGTCATATGCCAGGTATTTCCAGCGCTCGCTGCGAACCATGGTCATGCGGCAACGGTCAATCGGCTGCGCCAGTCGCTCCCGCGCCGGGGCCTGGAATGCGTAGTCGTATTCGCTGATCGCATAGCGGCGCCAGTCGGTTTCCACACCGTGCAGCAGGGGAATCAGCGAGCGCCCCTCAAGTCGATGGTCGGCGCTTGGCAAACCAAGTGCTTCAAGAAACGTCGGCAGTGCATCGATGGTTTCCACCAGTCGGTCGTCCACTGAGCCACGCGTGACATCGGCCTCCACGCGAGGATCGCGAACAATCAACGGAACGCCCACCGCCGGTTCCAGCAGAAACTCTTTCTCGCCCAGGTAATGGTCGCCGAGGAAGTCGCCGTGATCGCTGGTAAAAACAATCAACGTGTCGTCCCAACGGCCGCTGCTCTCAAGAAAATCGAACAACCGCCCAAGCTGATCGTCGACCTGTTTGATCAGGCCCATGTAGGTCGGAATAACGTTCAGGCGCACTTCATCGCGGGAGAAATTCAGGCTTTCTTCATGCTGACGAAACGCGTTGTACACCGGGTGATCGCTTTCTTCGCCAAGCGCTGCACGGATGGGCTCAACCACGTGCGAAGCGCCGTACAGCGCGTGATACGGCGCCGGGGCGATGTAGGGCCAATGGGGTTTGATGTACGACAGGTGCAGGCACCACGGTTGTTCGCCTTGCCCGGAGATGAAATCGATGGCGCGGTTGGTGGTGTAGGCAGTTTCTGAATGCTGCTCCGGGACGCGGGCCGGCAAATGAGCATTGCGCATGTGCCAGCCACTGAGTATTTCGCCCTGTTCACCTTCGGCGGCGTTGGCCCAGTCGTGCCACGGGTTGCGGCCTTCGAAACCGAGGTCGCGCAGGTAATGGGTGTAGGGCGCTGACTCGCGTTTGTCGTCGAACAGCGGGTCATCGGGAAAGATTCCGTCGTGGCGAAAGTACGCTTCGAATCCGACTTCGTTGAGCATTTCGGCCTGCTCGCCGAGCGGGTCGATCGCCAGTCGTTGCAAGGCATCCAGATTGGGCGTGGCGTGGGTCTTGCCGACCAGCGCGGTGCGAATACCGTGAGGCCGAAGGTAATCGCCGAGGGTCAATTCTTCCAGTGGCAACGGCACGGCGTTCCACGCCACTTGATGGCTGCTGACGTAACGCCCGGTGTAGGCCGACATGCGCGACGGCCCGCAGATCGTGCCTTGGGTGTAGGCGCGATTGAAGCGCACGCCGGCAGCGGCCAGGCGATCAATGTTCGGCGTGTGCAGATGGGGGTGGCCGTAGCAGGACAGGTAATCGCGGCGCAGTTGATCGCACATGATGTACAGCACGTTGCGCACAGGTTTTGGAGTGTTGGGCATGGGGTTCACCGATCGGAAGACAGGCGAGGGTTTTCGCTGGTGGGGTGGGGTTGGGGCAAGTGCATTTGGGGAATGGTTTTTATGCAGTAGTTGCATCGGTGACCGGGAAACCGCTATCGCGAGCAGGCTCGCTCCCACAGGGGGCCTGTGAACACCGGAGATCAAATGTGGGAGCGAGCCTGCTCGCGATAGCGGTAGCTCAGACAGCCAGATTCTCCAGCGAACACACCTCCTCATCCTGCGCATCCACCTCCTTGATCTGCGCAATCATCGCCTCGGCCAACGGCGATAACCGATACCCCGCGCGGCTGACAATGCCATAGCGGGTGTACATCTCCTCCAGATCATCCGCCAGCCCATCGATCTTCAAACACACCAACTCACCCTTGGCGTTGTGCAACGCATCTGAATAGGCGCCAACGATGCCAATCGCATCCGAACGCATCACCACACTCAGCAAGCTGTAGCTGTTTTCACATTCCACATTGGGTGTGAAATCCGGCCGGCCGCTCAAGTCGACGATGACTTTGCGCAGGTTCGGCGGGCGGATGGTCACCGCCATCGGATAGCTCATCAACTCTTGCGCGCTGACGCTCTCGCGACCAGCCAACGGATGCCCCGCACGGCAGCAGAAGTGCCATTTGCGCGGGCGCAAACGCTGGGTCAGGTAATCCGGATCCGCCTCGAACTGGCGGGTGTCGGCGACGAAGAATTCGAACTCTTCGCTGAGTAGTCGTTTGCTCAGGCTCTGCCAGTCATCCACCTGAAACTGCACCCGCGCTTTCGGGTAGCGCCCGATGAAGCTACCGATGGCTCGCGGAATCAATCCCGCCGCCGGCGCCGGCCCGCACCCGAAGCGCAACTCGCCCGCTTCCAGACCGTTGAACTGGCTGATCTCGTTGGCCATCTGCTGCGCGCCGCTGACCAGCCGCCGCGCATGTTCGAGCAACACCTGGCCTTGTTTGGTCGGCGCCAGGTCCTTGCGTCCGCGATCCACCAACTGGCACCCGACGCTGTGTTCCAGCGCCTGGATGCTGCGGCTGAACGCCGATTGCGACAGGTTCACGGCCATGGCGCCCGCGACAAAGCTGCGCTGTTCGGCGAGGGCGATGAAGTGACGGAGTTGACGCAAATCGATATGCATTTTTCACATAAAAAATATCGGGGAAATGCATTGGATATGCATTAGGTCGACTCCTTATAAAGGCAATCTCTTATGCAGTAAATCTTTGTAAAAACATAAATAAATAACTTTAAAGAATATGCAGGGCTGAAAAGTCGCTGTGCGTTTTTTGACCAGGAGCCGCTTAATGAGCCCGTTGACCCTTGCTTCACCCCTATCGCCTAGACGGCTCAAACACCTGCCCCTGGCCCTGTTGCTGGCGGGCAGCGCCCAGGCTTATGCAGCGGATACTGCGACCCCCGAAGCGGCTCCCACAGGCAAAACCGCGGCCGACAGTTCGCAGCTGGAAACCGTGACCGTCACCACCCGCCGCCGTGAAGAAAGTTCACAGGATGTGCCGACGCCGATGAGCGTGATCAGCGGCCAGGTGCTGGAAACGCAAAAGGTCTACCGCATCCAGGATCTGCAGCAACTGGTGCCCAGCGTCAACGTCGCCTACATGCATGCGCGCCAGTCGAGCGTGTCGATCCGCGGCCTCGGCAACAACCCGGCGAGCGATGGCCTGGAAGGCAGCGTCGGGTTATACATCGACAACGTTTACCTCGGCCGCCCGGGCATGGCGGTGTTCGACCTGATGGACATCGAGCAGCTCGAAGTGCTGCGCGGTCCGCAAGGCACGTTGTTCGGCAAAAACACCACCGCCGGCGTGATCAACATCAGCACCCGCGCACCAACGTTTACGCCTGAGCGCAGCATCGAAACCTCGGTGGGCGAGGACGGTTACTTCCAGACCAAGGGCACGATTTCCGGCCCGTTGAACGATGAGCTCGCCGGACGTTTTTCCGCCTACCGCACCCGCAGCGACGGCGACATCAAAAACGAATTCAACGGCCATGAGTTGAATGGCGGCTCGCGCGAAGGCTTCCGTGGGCAGTTGTTGTTCAAGCCGAACGAGTCATTCAGCCTGCGCTGGATCGGCGACTATAACGAAGAGGATTCCAGCGCCGGCACCCGCGTGTTGTACAACACCGGGCCGACCATCAATGGCGTCAACCTTTATCAGTCACGGGCCAATGCGGCCGGTGCGACGCTGGTCAACGGCACGCATCGCAAGGTGAATCTGGACAATGACCAGCACGTCACCGTGCATCAGGGCGGCACGTCGGTGGAGGCCAACTGGACGTTGCCGAACGACTTTACCCTGACGTCTGTCAGTTCCTACCGCTGGTGGAATTTCACCCCGCGCAACGACGATGGCTTGAACGTCCCGGCGACTTTTAACGCTGGCGTTTCGGTAGAAGATAAGCAGTATTCGCAGGAATTCCGTCTCGCATCGCCCAAGGGCGAATTCTTCGACTATGTGCTCGGCGCTTACTACTTCGGCTCCGACCTGGACAACAAATCCTTCGCCTATTACGGCCCGCAAGCGGACATCTGGAACGGCACCCCGCGCGGCGCGCTGGCCAATGTCGACAGCGTCGGTCACGGCCATATCGAAACCAACAGCTTCGCGCTGTTCGCCCAAGGCACCTGGCACCTCACCGAACGTCTGGATTTCACCGCCGGCGTGCGCGGCACCTACGAAGAGAAAAATGCCTGGGTCACCCGTGATGCGCCGCAGGGTGGTGCGGCGGTGACGGGCGCGGCGGCCACGGCACGACGCGGGCGCACCGGGGCGTATGACTCCGGCGATTTGAATCAGTACAGCTCAAGCCCTTCCGGACTGTTGAACCTCAGCTACCGCTTCACCGATGACTTGCTCGGTTATGCCACGTTGTCCCACGGCGAGAAATCCGGCGGGGTCAATCTCAGTGTCGGCTCGGCTCCGACTGCGGGCGCCGACTCGCTGCTGATCGGTACCGAGCGCGCCAACAATGCCGAACTCGGTTTCAAAAGCACGCTGTGGGACCGTCGCCTGCAACTCAACGCCAACGTCTTCTGGACCCAGGTCAACGCTTACCAGACCAACGCCTACGATGACGTCAACCGCGTGCAATACCTGACCAACGCCGGCTCCGTGCGCTCACGGGGCGTGGAATTCGAAAGCACGCTGATCCCGTTGCGCGGCCTGACGTTGAACATCAACGGCTCCTACAACGACGTCAGCTACCTCTCGTACAAAGATGCGCCATGCCCGCCCGAAGTCAGTCTCGCGCCAGGGGCTCCGGCGTCTTGCGATCTGAGCGGCCACCAAGTGGTCGGCGCCTCGAAATGGATCGGCAACGCCAACGGTGAATACAAGTGGAACCTGAGTAACGGCTTCGAAGAATACGTCACCGCCAGCTACGCCTTCCGTTCCAAAGCGGTGGGTACGGTGGAGGATTCCGACTACGGCCAGATTCCGAGTTATGCGGTGGTCAACTTATCCACAGGTCTGCGTGGTGACTTCAATCAGGGGCAGTGGGACGTCTCGCTGTGGCTGAAAAACGCCTTCGACAAGACCTATTACACGACGCTGTGGACCGGTGGGAATGGCGGCTATGAAGGCTTGCTTGGGACCCCGAGGACGCTGGGCGTGACCGGTCGTTATGACTTCTAGTGGCGATCCCGAAAAGCATGCTTGCGGCGAATATTTTCAATGCCTGGAAAGCATGCATTTTCTGGCTTGGTCCTGGAGCCCTTACAGGACAGGGCGTGCAGCGGACTGGTCTTTTTAAATATTCGTTTTTGATCTAACCCTAACTTTAAAGATTACTTTCAGAGATAAGCGTCTGCACCAATGATTCATCCATCGACACGTTTTGCGGGGGATGTCAGGCACGGCGTTTCGGGTTATTCGCAAAGAGACCGCAGGGAGTTAAACAATGGGCAATGTCCACACCGTCGCCAGTGCGTATGAGGTGCTTTGGCGCCAGGCACCGAGCGGTGAGTTGGTCGACCTCGGCCGACCGCACCGTGTGCCCTTGGGCCAGTTGCGTTTGCAGCGTGCGCCCAAGGGCATCTTGAGCCGGCGCGAGGCGATCCTGCTGGGTGTGCTGGCGCTGCTGGTGCACGGCGCGGTGATCTATTGGGTCAATCAGCAGCCGACCAAGGTGTTGCCGATCGTGCCACCGGAAATTCCTCCGATGACTATCGAGTTTTCGCGCCCGGCACCGCCCGTGGTCGAGCCGCCACCACCGCGGCCGGTTCAACCGGTTGTCGAACCGCCGCCTCCGGTGCAAGACGAGCTGGCCGTGAAACCGCCGCCACCGAAACCGATTCCCAAACCCAGGCCAGTAGCCAAACCGATACCGAAACCGGCCCCCAAAGCTGTCGAGCAACCGCCGGCACCGCCGCAACCTGCAGCGCCGGTCGCGGCCCCGGCGCTACCCGCGCCCGCACCGGTGACCCCGGCTTCGGCCAACGCCGCGTACTTGAAGAACCCGGCGCCGGAATACCCGTCCCTGGCCCAGCGTCGCGGTTGGGAAGGCACGGTGTTGCTACGGGTGCACGTACTCGCCAACGGCAAGCCCGGAGAAATCCAGATCCAGAAAAGCAGCGGCCGCGAAGCGCTGGACGACGCGGCCTTAAGCGCCGTGAAACGTTGGAGTTTTGTGCCGGCCAAGCAGGGTGATGTCGCCCAGGACGGCTGGGTCAGCGTGCCCATCGATTTCAAGATTCATTAAACCGAAACCTTTATTGCGCGAAATGTTTACACGAGGAATTCACCATGACGTTATTGGCATCTCCACTTGAGTCCATCGAAAGCGCGGTGATCTGGCTGCTGGTGGTTTTTTCCGTCGCCACCTGGGGTTTGGCCTTGCTCAAGGGCGTGCAGTTTGGTCGCCTCAAAGCGCAGGATCGCAAGTTTCACAAACAGTTCTGGGCCGCTTCGAGTCTCGAGTCGGCGGCGGAGTTGAGCGAGACCCAGCCCGGTGCAGCGGCCCGGGTGGCACAGGCCGGTTATGCAGCGATTCAGGTGGGTGAGGCGCCTCAGGCAACCGATTTGAGTCAGGCGATCAATCATCAGGACCGCCTTGAGCGGGCGTTGCGCCAACAGATTGTTCGCGAACGGCGCTCACTGGAAACCGGGTTGGCGGTCGTTGCGAGCATTGGCAGCACCTCGCCGTTCATTGGTTTGTTCGGCACGGTGTGGGGAATCATGGAAGCGTTGAAAGGCATCAGCGCAGCGGGCTCGGCCAGTCTTGAAACCGTCGCCGGGCCAATTGGTGCGGCGCTGGTGGCTACCGGTGTAGGGATTGCCGTCGCGGTGCCGGCGGTGCTGGTTTACAACTACTTTTTGCGTCGCTTGAAACTGACGGCAGCGGACCTGGATGACTTCGCCCATGACTTCTACAGCCTGGCGCAAAAGAGTTCGTTCCGCGTGTTGATCCACCCGACGGCACACAAAGTCGCCGCTCAGGGCACCACGCAAAAAGTGAAGGAGGCGTCCTGACATGGCCTTCTCCACGCAAGATAGTGACGAGGTACTGAGCGAGATCAACGTGACGCCACTGGTGGATGTGATGCTGGTGTTGCTGGTGGTGTTTATCGTCACCGCGCCGCTGCTGACTAACGCGATTCCGATCAACCTGCCCAAGACCGAGGCCGTGGCGCCGGTGGAGCAGAAAGACCCGCTGGTGGTGAGCATCGATGGCGCCGGAAAACTGTTTATCAACAAGGATGAAATTCAGCCGGATTTACTTGAGTTCAACCTGAAGTCGGCGAAGGCCAAGGACCCGCAAGTACGCGTGCAATTGCAGGCTGATGATGGGGTGAATTACGGCGAAGTGGCGCGGGCGATGGCTTCGATTGAGCGGGCAGGGATTACCAAATTGTCGGTGATTACCGCGCGTTAACAGATTTACGATTTCCGGGGCCGTCTCCTTGGCAGGGTGCGGCCCTTTTTTTATTCCGGGCCAAACACAAGACCCCTTGTAGGAGCGAGCCTGCTCGCGATGGCGTCGTCACGTCCGAAATTGATGGTGACTGACACACCGCTATCGCGAGCAGACTCGCTCCCACAGGGGATTTGTTTATTATTCGATATGGGTCTTAATAAATAGCTTCTTATTCCTTAACGAATATAACTCTCCTCCCTATACTCGTTCAGGAACAGACACGCAGCAGGAGAGTTCCCCCCATGCGCAACGAATCAATTCGCTACCTGATTGTGCCGGGCTGGCAAGGATCGCCGGAAGATCATTGGCAAAGCCACTGGCAGAACAGTCTGCCGAACAGCGCGCGCGTGGAGCAGGCCGACTGGCTGACGCCGCGTCGTGAAGACTGGGTTGCGGCGTTAGCCGAGGCGATTGCAGCCGACAGTACGCCGGTGATCTTGATTGCGCACAGTCTGGGTTGCATTACCGTTGCCCATTGGGCCGCCACAGCGCCGCTGCATTTTTTGCGTCAGGTTCGCGGTGCCTTGCTGGTCGCACCCGCGGACGTCGAGCGCCCGGCGTGCTCGCCGGCGCTGCGTAACTTCGCACCGATCCCGAGCCATTTGTTGCCCTTCCCGAGCCAGGTCGTCAGCTCCGACAACGACAGCGCCGTGAGTGCGCCGCGAGCCCTTGAACTGGCCCGCAACTGGGGCGCCGAGGCGGGGATTCTGTCGGGTGCCGGGCATATCAACGTGAAGTCCGGACACCAGCGCTGGGAGCAGGGTTTTGCCTATCTCTACCGCCTGCAAAACCGAATGGAACACCACGCCCTGCGACGCGCTTGAACCCTTTTCTTTTTTAAAAACGCCTACCCGTCTCCCGGCGGTTTTGGGCGGGAGTCTGCCATGAGTTTTGAAGCCTTCGGTCAGCCACTGCTGACCTTCCCCGACGCCGAAAAAAGCCCCCTCAGCATTCGCGCCAAGGCGCTGGTGTTTGTCGATCCACGCTCCCGGCAGTTGCGTCAGGAATTGGAGCAACTGGCACCGCGTTCGATCTCGGTATTGATCCGCGGTGAGACCGGCAGCGGCAAGGAATTGCTCGCGCGGCACATCCATCGCGCGAGTGATCGCGGCGGTTTATTCGTCTCGGTCAATTGCGGCGCTATCAGCCCGACCTATGCCGACGCCGAACTGTTCGGCTATGCCGCCGGCAGTTACAGCGGTGCGGCCAGCAGCCGCGCGGGCTGGTTCGGTTCGGCCAACGGTGGAACGCTCTATCTGGATGAGATCGGCGACTTGCCGCTGCCGATCCAGATCAAATTGCTCGCTGCCCTGGAAAACCACGAAGTCACCCGCGTTGGCGCGCCTCAGCCGAGCCCGGTGGACGTGCGCCTCGTCGCCGCCACCAGCATCGATCTGGCGCAAGCGGTGGCAGCGGGGAAATTCCATGAACGGCTTTATCACTACCTCAGCGAAGGCCAGCTCGAACTGCCGGCGTTGCGCGAGCGGGTCGGCGATATTCTTTCGCTGTCCGAATATTTCCTCGGCATCTACAGCCAACGCCTCGACCTGCCGGTGCCGCTGATCAGCGAGGCTGCGCAGCTGGTGCTGGAGCGGCACACTTGGCCGGGCAACACCCGGGAGCTGGAAAACGTCATTCACTTCGCGTTGCTGGTCAGCACCGGTGACGAGATTTTGCCGGAGCATTTGAATCTGCCTGAAGTGCCTGTGTCGTTGGTGCAGATTGAGCAGCAGGTCGCGCAAGTGAGCAAAAATGGCACGGCTGACGAGCGTTCAGCGCTCAAGGATTTGCTCGATAGCTTGAGCCGAACGCTGTAACCCTTCGGACTAGAGCTGTATGAACAAAATGGAATATGAAAGTGAATAAAAGATATTGTTCGGGAATAAAAAATCCCGGTATTGTCCGCTTCACGCCAGCGATAGCACTTCACTGGCACACGTACTAATTAGCCGTCGTCAATGACGACTGTGATTTTCGATAAGGACACTGCATGAAAAAGGTTCTGTTGTTCACCGCACTGGCGGCTGCCCTGACTGCGGGCCTGGCCCAGGCTGGCGAGAAACTGGTGGTGGCGGCGACCCCTGTTCCACACGCCGAGATTCTCGAACTGATCAAGCCAACCCTCGCCAAAGAAGGCGTGGACCTGGAAATCAAAGTGTTCACCGATTACGTTCAGCCCAACGTTCAGGTGGGCGAAAAGCGTCTGGACGCCAACTACTTCCAGACCAAGCCTTACCTGGACAGCTTCAACGCAGGCAAATACAAGGACGACAAAGCCAAATACCTGGTGACCGTTCAAGGTGTTCACGTTGAACCGTTCGGCGGCTACTCGAGCAAGTACAAGTCGCTGGCAGAACTGCCTGACGGCGCGACCATCGCCATTCCGAACGAAGGCAGCAACAGCGGCCGTGCGTTGATCCTGTTGCAGAAGGCAGGTCTGATCGAGCTGAAAGACCCGAAAAACGCCTTGGCCACGCCGAAAGACATCGCCAAGAACCCGCACAACTTCAAGTTCAAGGAACTGGAATCGGCCATGCTGCCACGCGTTCTGAAAGAAGTTGACCTGGACATGATCAACACCAACTACGCGCTGGAAGCCAAGTTGAACCCGACCAAGGATGCCTTGGTGATCGAAGGCGCGGATTCGCCTTACGTCAACTTCCTGGTGGCCCGTGAGGACAACAAGAACAGCGACGCAATCCAGAAGCTGGCCAAAGCCTTGACCAGCCCGGAAGTGAAAGCATTCATCGAGAAGAAGTACAGCGGCGCGGTACTGCCGGCGTTCTGATTCGCGAGGTAAACCCCTTCAAGGTTTCGAACGCCGACGGCTAGTAAAGCGTCGGCGTTTTTTTGCGTTCGAAAACCTGTGGCGAGGGAGCTTGTCGGATCGCCGCACCGTCCCGCTGGGTTGCGAAGCGACCCTGAAAACCTGAACATACGTTTCTTCAGGTACAGCGCTTTGACTGGTTTTGCGACTGCTGCACAGTCGAACGGGAGCAAGCTCCCTCGCCACAAAAGCAGCAGCGTACTCAGGCCACCCTGGCCTCCAGCGCCCGGCGCAACGCGACCAACAATTTCAAGATTTCCTGCGGGTCCAACCGCTTTGGCACTTTCACGTCAGCCATTTTTCTCTTCCTTGTGATGATTCGGCCGGGGGAGTCTGGCCAAAAGCTGTGCGTCCTTGGAGGGTCTTTTTGAAAAAAAGATCCCTCCTACAGCTGCAAGGAAAATAGTCGTCTTCCTTCGCCGCGGCAAATCCGCAGGATAGTTTTTTGCGTGATATCAATATGCTTTAACGGTATTTAAATTCTTCTTTTTATACCTTTAAAGTCTGTGCTTGCAGGGCAGTTAGCCACTGCCCATGGACTGCACCACCGTCGCTTACCCCTGCGACGTCCAGGATGTTCAATGAACTTCGATTACGCTTTTATCCTCAGCACCCTCCCGGCGTTTCTCAAAGCCGTGGGCGTGACGCTGCAGGTCGGCTTTATCGCCATCGGCACCTCGCTGCTGGTGGCGCTGATCAACGCGACGATTCTGGTGTTTCGCACGCCCTACCTGCAACGGCTGGTCGGGCTCTACGTCGAGCTGGCGCGCAACACCCCGCTGCTCATTCAGCTGTTCTTCGTGTATTTCGCCTTACCGGCACTGGGTATCAAGGTCTCGGGGTTCGCCGCAGCGATCATCACCATGACCTTTCTCGGCGGCGCTTACCTGACCGAAGTGCTGCGCGCCGGCGTCGATGCGGTGCCTCAGGCGCAACTCGAATCCGGCCGCTCCATCGGTTTGTCCCACGGGCAATTACTGCGCTACGTGATCCTGCCGCAAGCCGGGATTCTCAGCCTGCCGTCGCTGTTCGCCAATTTCATCTTCCTGCTCAAGGAAACCACCGTGGTCTCGGCGGTGGCGGTGCCGGAGATCCTCTACACCACCAAAAGCTACATCGCGCTCTACTACAAAACCTACGAAATGCTCGCCGTGCTGACGCTGATTTGCGTGCTGTTGTTCTTGCCGCTGTCGCTGCTGCTCAGCCGTCTGGAAAGGAGGCTCCAGCATGGCCAGTTCGGGTCTTGAATTGCTCTGGGTGTCGTTGCCGCAATTGGGCAAGGGCGCGGCGCAAACCTTGTCGATCTCCTTTCTGAGCATCGCCATCAGCACCGTTGGCGGCGTGTTCTACGGCGTGTTGCGCACGCTGAATTCGAAATGGTTGAACGCGATCCTGCGGGTCTACCTGGAATTGTTCCGGGCGATCCCGGTACTGGTCTGGTTGTACCTGCTGTTTTTTGGCCTGCCGATTTTTTTCGGCCTGAGCATTCCGAGCTTCTGGTGCGCGGTGCTGGTGCTGTCGCTGTGGGGCGCCAGCGAAGTCGGCGAAGTGGTGCGTGGCGCGTTGCATTCGTTACCCAGCGGGCAGCGTGAAGCCGGGTTGTCGATTGGCCTGGACGGCCCGCAACTCTACGGCTACGTGCTGCTGCCCCAGGCGCTGAAACGCATGACGCCGCCGACCATCAACGTCTACACGCGCATCATCAAGACCAGCTCCCTGGCGGTGCTGATCGGTGTGGTGGACGTGATCAAGGTCGGCCAGCAAATCATCGAGCGCACCTACGAATCCGTGCTGATCTACGGCGCGCTGTTCCTGTTTTTCTTTTTCATTTGCTACCCGCTGTCGGCCGCCTCGCGCGTGCTGGAGCGGCGCTGGACGCAAGCATGAGCGCATTGATCGAGTTCAAGGGTTTCAACAAGTTTTTCGGCGAGCAACAAGTGCTGGACGGCATCGACCTGCACGTGAAGTCAGGCGAAGTGATCGTCATCCTCGGCCCCAGCGGCTGTGGCAAAAGCACCTTGCTGCGCTGCCTCAACGGCCTGGAAGTCGCGCACAGCGGCAGCCTGAACTTTGCCGGCCGCGAGCTGCTGAGCAAGGGCACCGACTGGCGTGAAGTGCGCCAGCAGATCGGCATGGTGTTCCAGAGTTATCACCTGTTCCCGCACATGAGCGTGCTCGACAACCTGCTGCTCGGCCCGGTCAAAGTGCAGAAACGCGACCCCCGGGAAGCCCGCGACCAGGCTGAAACCCTGCTGGCGCGCGTGGGCTTGCTGGACAAGCGCGACGCCTTCCCGCGTCAGCTCTCCGGCGGCCAGCAGCAACGCATCGCCATCGTCCGTTCGCTGTGCATGAACCCCAAAGTCATGCTCTTCGACGAAGTCACCGCCGCCCTTGATCCGGAAATGGTCAAGGAGGTGCTGGAAGTCATCCAGGGCCTGGCCCGCGAGGGCATGACCCTGCTGATCGTCACCCACGAAATGGCCTTTGCCCGCGCCGTGGCGGACCGAATTGTGTTCATGGATGCCGGGCGAATCCTCGAACAAAACCCTCCCGAGATTTTCTTTACGAACCCGCAAACCGCACGAGCGCAGCAGTTCCTGGAGAAGTTCTCCTACGTTGCCGCTTTACCCAAAACGACTCAAACAAAGGAACTGGAACCGCTATGAAAACTGCCAAGACTTCACTGCTGCTACTCCCGCTGCTCGGCCTCGCGTTGCTGGCCGGTTGCAACAAAACCGAAGAACCCGCCAAGCCTGCGGCCACCGCCAGCTACCTGGAAAAGATCAAGGCGCGGGACAAGCTGATCGTTGGCGTCTTCACTGACAAACCGCCGTTTGGTTTCGTCAATGAGGCCGGGCGTTATGTGGGTTTCGATACCGACATCGGCCGTCAATTTGCCAAGGACTTATTGGGCGATGAGAACAAGGTCGAGTTCGTCGCGGTGGAACCGGCCAGCCGGATTCCGTTCCTGCAAAGCGACAAGGTCGACCTGATCCTGGCCAACATGACGGTGACCCCGGAGCGCAAGGAAGCGGTGGAATTCACCAACCCGAACCTCAAGGTCGCGGTACAGGCACTGGTCCCGCAAGCCAGCACGGTGAAAAACCTCGATGACCTGGCGACTCGCACCACCATCGTGACCACGGGCACAACAGCCGACATCTGGCTGACCAAGAATCACCCGGACTGGAAACTGCTGAAGTTCGAGAAAAACTCCGAATCGCTGCAAGCCCTGGCCAACGGGCGTGGCGATGCGTATGCACAGGACAATCTGGTGCTGTTCAGCTGGGCCAAGCAGAACCCTGGCTACCGTGTGCTGAGCCAGACGCTGGGCGCCGAAGCACCGATTGCGCCGGCGGTGAAGAAGGGCAATATCGAACTGCGCGATTGGGTGAATGCTGAATTGGCGAAGCTGGGCGAGGAGAAGTATTTGCTCAAGCTGTATGACCAATATGTGCGTAAAGAGCTGAGTGATGACGCCAAGCCTGAGAGCGTGATTGTCGAGGGTGGGAAGTGGCAGGGTTGAGTCTTCAACCTTTGCGGTGATCTTTGGGCCCTCATCGCGAGCAGGCTCGCTCCCACATTAGACCGTGTCCGTCGGGACAACTCGGTCAACTGTGGGAGCGAGCCTGCTCGCGATAGCGGTGGTTCAAGCGCCGCTTAATCCGGCCAATGCCACGCCGGCTCATCCAGCGACCGCTGCCCGACAATCCCGGTCTGGCCCAGGTTCTTCTCCAGCACAATGCAATTGCATTCCGGATCTTTCTGCAACGCCGAGATCAACCGCCGCGCATGGGACACCACCCACACCTGACATTGCTCCGACGCCCGGATAATCAGCCGCGCCAACGCCGGCAGCAGGTCCGGGTGCAGACTGGTTTCCGGCTCGTTCAACACCATCAGCGTCGGCGGCCGAGGCGTCAGCAGTGCCGCCACCAGCAGCAAATAACGCAATGTCCCGTCCGACAACTCGGCTGCCGACAACGGCCGCAGCAATCCTTCCTGGAAAAACTCAATTGCAAACCGCCCGCCCTGTAACGGCGCGATGTTCAATCGCGCACCGGGGAACGCGTCGCTGATCGCAGACTGCAGCGCCTCGGGATCGCCGATTTCACGAATCGTCTGCAACGCGGCGGCGAGGTCGCGACCATCGTGATGCAACACCGGTGTGCGGGTGCCCAGTTGCGGTTGGCGCACCGGGGCATCGGCATCGCTGCGAAAGTGATCGTAGAAGCGCCAGCGACGGATGAACTCACGCAATTGCATGACTTCCGGCGAGGTGCGGAAATTGCCGACCTGATCGAACAGGCTGTCGAAACTCGGCGTGTGCTGGGCCAGCACGTCCCAGTCGCGGTCGACCCGGGCGCGGATCATCGGGCCGTTGCGTTCCACCATGAGACTGGCCGGGCGATACAACGGACCGTTCCAGATGCATTCCTTTTTGATCTCCGGGTCTAGAGAGAACTCGGACAGGCTCGGCTCCGGCAAGCCCAGTGCGATCGAATAACTGAAATCCTCACCGGCAAACCCCAGGCGCAGGCGTTTGACGCCGTGGCGCACGGTCGCCTCAATCGGGACTTCGCCATTGCGCATGCGCCGGGTGATGGTTTCCGGCCCGGCCCAGAATGTCGAATCCAGCCCTCCCTCGCGGGCCAACGCATTGACGACGCCGCCCTGAGCGGTTTCCGCCAGCAGCCGCAACGCGCGGTAGAGGTTGGATTTGCCGCTGCCGTTGGGGCCGGTGATCAGGTTCAGCCGGCCCAGCGGAATCACCAATTTATTGATCGAGCGGTAATTGGCCACCGCGAGGGTTTTGAGCATAAGCGCTTCCTGCTGCGTAGTTGGCAAGTTTGCCTTATTGTCGCAAACACCGTGATCTCACTAGCGAGCTTTTGTGGCGAGCGAGCTTGTTCCGGGCGGCGTTCCGACGTTGGGCTGCGAAGCGGCCCCAAAGCCATCCAAAGGTGTATCAGGCAAAACGGAAAGAAGATTTTGCGTCTGCTGCGCAGCCGAGCGGGAGCAAGCTCCCTCGCCACAGGTAAGCCTATTGGCGAAGGGGGTGTAGTAAACCTGTGCACCCGCGGAACCCTGTTCTAAGCTCACAGTCGTATCGCCATTGGCACGTCCGTACAACGCAAAGGAGTCTGCATGGCTGGTCCCGGATTGAAAACAGTGGTTGGCCTGAGCCTCGTTGCCCTGCTGAGTGCCTGTGGCGATAAACCCCAGGTCGAGAAGGACCGTCCCCGGGTGTTCGTGCAGGAGGTCAAACCCGCGGATTACGCCGCGTCGGTGACGCTCACCGGCGACGTTCAGGCCCGGGTCCAGACTGAATTGTCGTTCCGCGTGGGCGGCAAGATCATTCAGCGCATGGTCGATGTCGGTGACCGGGTGTCGGCCAAGCAAGTGCTGGCCAGGCTCGATCCCAAGGACTTGCAGACCAACGTCGACTCGGCCCAGGCCCAGGTTGTCGCCGAGCAGGCCCGGGTCAAACAGACCGCCGCCGCGTTCGTTCGCCAGCAAAAACTCCTGCCCAAGGGCTACACCAGCCAAAGTGAATACGATTCCGCCCAAGCTGCCTTGCGCAGCAGTCAGAGCGCGTTGACCGCCGCTCAGGCGCAACTGGCCAACGCCCGCGATCAACTGCGCTACACCGCGCTGATTGCCGATGCTCCGGGGGTGATTACTGCACGACAGGCCGAGGTCGGCCAGGTGGTGCAGGCGACGGTGCCGATTTTCAGCCTGGCCCGTGACGGTGAGCGTGACGCGGTGTTCAACGTCTACGAAGCGCTGCTGACCGAGGCGCCGGAGGATAAAACCGTCGTGGTCAGCCTGCTCGACAACCCGGCGATCAAAACCACCGGCACCGTGCGGGAAGTCACCCCGGCCGTGTCCGCGCAGACCGGCACCGTGCAAGTCAAAGTCACCCTTGACGGTCTGCCGGAAGGCATGCAATTGGGCTCGGTGGTGAGCGCCACGGCGAAGACGCCGGGCAAATCCGCCGTGGAATTGCCGTGGTCGGCGCTGACCAAAAACCTCAGCGATCCGGCGGTATGGCTGGTGGACGGTGAAGGCAAGGCGCAACTGCACACCATCACGGTTGGTCGCTACCTGATCGGCAAAGTGATCATCAGCGCCGGTCTGCAGGGTGGCGAAAAAGTCGTCATCGCGGGTGGCCAGTTGCTGCACCCCGGTGTGAAAGTCGAAATCGCCGAAAACACCTACAAGGATTTAGCAGTGGAAGCCCAGCCATGAAGCGTCTGTTACTGGTGTGCACCGCGGTAATGCTGGTGGCCTGCTCGGAAAAAGAACCACCGCCAGAGCCGGTGCGCCCGGTGCTGTCGGTCAAGGTCCAGGCGCTGGATGAGGAAAATCTCGGCCGCTTCGCCGGCAGCATCCAGGCCCGCTATGAAAGCAATACCGGATTCCGTGTGCCGGGGCGCATCGCCAGCCGTAGCGTCGATGTCGGTGCCGAAGTCGAAAAGGGCGCCTTACTCGCCACGCTCGACCCCACCGATCAGCAGAACCAGTTACGTTCCGCCCAGGGCAATCTGGCCAGCGTCCAGGCGCAACTGATCAACGCCCAGGCCAATGCCCGACGCCAAAAGGAGTTGTTCGATCGCGGCGTCGGCGCCCAGGCGCAACTCGACATCGCGCAGACTGACCTTAAAACCACCCAGGCGTCCCTCGATCAAGCGCAGGCGGCGGTCGATCAAGCCAAGGACCAACTCAATTACGTCGAACTGCGCGCCGACCATAAAGCCGTGGTGACTGCGTGGAATGCCGAAGCCGGGCAAGTTGTCACCGCCGGCCAGCAGGTGGTGACCCTGGCGCAGCCAGACATCAAGGAAGCCGTGATCGACTTGCCGGACACTTTGGTCGACCAGCTGCCAACCGACGTCGTGTTTCAAGTCGCGGCCCAACTGGACCCGAGAATAACCACCACCGCCACCGTTCGTGAAATCGAACCTCAGGCCCAAAGTGCGACCCGCACCCGTCGAGCCCGCTTGACCCTGACCGACACACCGCCCGGTTTTCGCCTGGGCACCGCGATCAGCGTCACCCTCAGCTCTGCGATCAAACCGCGCATTGAACTGCCCTTGAGTGCGCTACAGGAGGTTGATGGCAAAACCCGCATCTGGGTCATTGATGCGCAGACCCAGACCGTTGCGCCACGAGACGTCAGCCTGGTCAGCCGCACGGATTCAACGATGATCCTGGCCAGTGGCGTGAAGTCCGGTGAGCGGGTGGTCAGCGCCGGTGTGCACAGCCTGAAACCCGGGCAAAAAGTGAAAATCGATGAGGACAGTCCACAATGAAAGGGAGTTTCAACTTATCCGAATGGGCCCTCAAGCATCAGTCGTTTGTCTGGTATTTGATGTTCGTCGCGCTGCTGATGGGCGTGTTCTCGTACATGAACCTGGGCCGCGAGGAAGACCCGTCGTTCACCATCAAGACCATGGTCATCCAGACCCGCTGGCCGGGCGCGACCCAGGAAGAAACCCTCAAGCAGGTCACTGACCGCATCGAGAAAAAGCTCGAGGAACTCGACTCCCTCGACTACGTGAAAAGCTATACGCGGCCCGGTGAATCGACAGTGTTCGTCAACCTGCGCGACACCACCAGTGCCAAGGACATCCCGGAAATCTGGTACCAGGTGCGCAAGAAGATCAACGACATTCGCGGCGACTTCCCCCAAGGCCTGCAAGGGCCGGGGTTCAACGACGAATTCGGTGATGTGTTCGGTTCGGTCTACGCCTTTACCGCCGACGGTTTGTCGATGCGCCAGTTGCGCGACTACGTGGAACAAGTCCGCGCCCAAATCCGTGAGGTGCCGGGGCTGGGCAAGGTCGAGATGGTCGGTGAGCAGGACGAGGTCCTCTACCTGAATTTCTCCACCCGCAAACTGGCGGCGCTGGGCATTGATCAGCGCCAGGTGGTGCAAAGCCTGCAAACCCAGAACGCGGTGACCCCGGCCGGGGTGATCGAGGCCGGACCGGAGCGCATCTCGGTGCGCACTTCGGGGCAGTTCGCTTCCGAGAAAGACCTGGCCAACGTCAACCTGCGGCTCAATGATCGCTTTTACCGTTTGGCCGACATCGCCGAGATCAGCCGTGGCTATGTTGACCCGGCGACACCGGAATTCCGCTACAACGGCCATCCGGGCATCGGCCTCGCCATCGCCATGAAGAAGGGCGGCAACATCCAGGAGTTCGGCAAGGCGTTGCATCAGCGCATGACCGACCTGACCGCAGACTTGCCGGTGGGCGTCGGTGTGTACACGGTGTCCGACCAGGCCCAAGTGGTGGAAAAAGCCGTCGGCGGCTTCACCAGTGCCTTGTTCGAAGCGGTGGTGATCGTGCTCATCGTCAGCTTCGTCAGCCTCGGTGTGCGCGCCGGGTTGGTGGTCGCGTGCTCGATCCCGCTGGTGCTGGCGATGGTTTTCATCTTCATGGAATACAGCGGCATCACCATGCAGCGGATTTCCCTCGGCGCGCTGATCATCGCCCTCGGCCTGCTGGTGGACGACGCAATGATTACCGTCGAGATGATGGTCACGCGCCTGGAAATGGGCGAGACCAAGGAGCAGGCGGCGACGTTTGCCTACACCTCGACCGCCTTCCCGATGCTTACCGGTACGTTGGTGACGGTGGCTGGTTTCGTGCCCATCGGGTTGAACGCCAGTTCGGCAGGCGAGTACACCTTTACGTTGTTTGCGGTGATCGCCGTGGCGATGCTGGTGTCGTGGATTGTCGCCGTGTTGTTCGCTCCGGTGATCGGTGTGCACATCCTCAGTGCCAAGGTGAAGCCCCATGACGCCGAGCCGGGCCGTATCGGCCGGGCGTTCAATTACGGCATGTTCTGGGCGATGCGCAATCGTTGGTGGGCCATCGGCATCACAATTGCGCTGTTCGTGGCGTCGGTGTTTTCCATGCAGTTCGTGCAGAACCAGTTCTTCCCGTCTTCGGACCGCCCGGAAATCCTCGTCGACCTCAACCTGCCGCAAAACGCCTCGATTGCCGAAACCCGCAAGGCGGTGGACAAGCTTGAAGCGACGCTCAAAGACGATCCGGACATCGTGCGCTGGAGCACTTACATCGGCGAGGGTGCGATCCGTTTCTACCTGCCTCTCGACCAGCAATTGCAGAACCCGTACTACGCGCAATTGGTGATCGTCAGCAAAGGCCTTGAGTCGCGTAACGTCCTCAGCCAGCGCTTGCGCGAGCGGCTGCGCAAAGATTTCGTCGGTATCGGCAGCTACGTCCAGGCGCTGGAAATGGGCCCGCCGGTAGGTCGCCCGATTCAGTACCGGGTCAGCGGCAAGGACATCGATCAGGTGCGCAAGCACGCCATTGCGCTGGCCACCGAACTGGACAAGAACTCGCACATCGGCGAGATCATTTACGACTGGAACGAACCGGGCAAGGTCCTGCGCATCGACATTGCACAGGACAAGGCGCGCCAACTGGGGCTGTCGTCGGAAGACGTGGCCAACCTGATGAACAGCATCGTCGTCGGCTCGCCGGTGACTCAGGTCGATGACGATATCTACCTGATCAACGTGGTGGGCCGCGCGGTGGACGCGGAGCGCGGCACGCCGGAAACCCTGCAGAACTTGCAGATCGTGACGCCGGGCGGCACGTCGATTCCGCTGCTGGCGTTCGCCACGGTGCGCTACGAACTCGAGCAGCCGCTGGTCTGGCGCCGTGACCGCAAGCCGACCATCACGATCAAGGCGGCGGTGCGCGACGAGATTCAGCCGACCGATCTGGTGAAACAGCTCAAGCCTGACATCGATAAATTCGCTGCCGGTTTGCCGGTGGGTTACTCGGTCGCCACGGGCGGCACGGTGGAGGAAAGCGGCAAGGCCCAGGGGCCGATTGCCAAGGTGGTGCCGTTGATGCTGTTCCTCATGGCGACCTTCCTCATGATCCAGCTGCACAGCGTGCAGAAGCTGTTCCTGGTGGCCAGCGTCGCGCCGCTCGGGCTGATTGGTGTGGTGCTGGCGCTGATCCCGACAGGTACGCCGATGGGCTTTGTGGCGATCCTGGGGATTCTGGCGCTGATCGGCATCATCATCCGCAACTCGGTGATTCTGGTGACGCAGATTGATGCCCTGGAGAAAGAGGGCCTTGCACCGTGGGATGCCGTGGCGCAGGCCACGGAGCATCGGCGCCGGCCAATTCTGCTGACGGCTGCGGCGGCCAGTCTGGGGATGATCCCGATTGCCCGAGAAGTGTTCTGGGGGCCGATGGCGTACGCGATGATTGGCGGGATCATTATTGCGACGTTGCTGACGCTGCTGTTTTTGCCGGCGCTTTACGTCGCCTGGTACAAAATCCGCGAGCCGAAGAAAGGTGATCGGCTTGAGACCCACCCTAACCCTCTCCCCAGGGGGTAGAGGGGACTGACCGAGGTGTTCCTGAGAAATTTTGCGCCCGGGGAAATTGAGTTGAACTCAGGTTTTGAAAAGCTTGAAGATCTGCTCCCTTTCCCCCTCGCCCCTTTGGGGCGGTCCGACGTTTCGGGAGGGTTGGGGTGAGGGGTGGATCTCATTGACACACCCCCACAATCACGCCCGACGCCACACACTCGCCAACCAAGGCTGCTGCTCCCGCGGCAGCCCCGCCGGCCGGTAGTAATGCTCCAACTCCACAAACCCCGCCCCAGTCAGCAATTGCTGCCACGCCGCCAGATCGTGATAAGCCCCATACCGCGGCCCATTCCAGCCTTCCTGATTCTCACCACGCGGATTAGAGCTGAACAACACACCACCCGGCTTCAACGCCCCGCGCAACTCCTTCAACACCCGAGGCAATTCCTGACGCGGGATATGAAACAGCACCGCATTGGCAAAAATCCCGTCGAAGCGTTCATTCGGCAGATCCAGCTTCAGAAAGTCCTGCTGCCACACCTCGCAACCACTGTCTTCACGCGCCATCTGCGCAAACTTCTCTGACCCATCCAGCCCGACAGCGGTGTGGCCCATGCGCGTGAACGTCTGCAAGTCACGCCCCGGCCCACAACCAAAATCGAGAATATCGAACGGCGCTTCGCCCTGAATATGCCGCAGCAGGGCGTCGATGTTCTGGCTGACATCGTGATCGCGAGTGCCCTCGCGAAAACCTTCGGCCACCGAGTTGTAATGGCCCAGGGTGGTGGAGGTGATCTGCTCGAGGTCGTCGGGGGTTTGTTTCATGGTCGGCTGCACAGGCAATGGGGATTTGCCGAATATACGCCATGAGGCCGGTGGCTGCTGCGCAGCCAATCGCGAGCAGGCTCGCTCCCACATTGGATCTCCGGCGTACACACAAATTGTGTTCACTGAAGATCAACTGTGGGAGCGAGCCTGCTCGCGATGGCGGTATCACTGACCACCGATGACTCAGCCCTGCTTCATCCCCAAACAATCAATGGAACGATCAACCATGGCTTTGGCAATCTCCAGCAAATGCCAGACAGAAAACACCATGGCTCTGTCCGCCCCTTTCAGGTGATCGCCGCATTGATACGCCGTGACCGAAGCGCAACGCAGCAGGTCCGCGACATAGAGTTGGGTGTCTTCGAAACTCACGTCTTCGCTGACGTTGTAGAACCGCAGTTCATCGGGTGCTGAAGGCTGTTCTCCGGTGAGGTAGAAATCGATGGCGCGGTAAAGCGCGGAACGCTCTCTTGGCGGATCGTCGGCGGGTTTGCCTTCGGTGGTTGTCTCGGGAGGTGGATCGGGGACAGATCTTTTCATTGGTAAAACTCCGGTGATTAGTTGGAGCCAACCGATCTCGCGACTAAACGAATTAGGGGTGGCGGCTGCACGCAGGTTAGTCGACCGGACACCGGGAACCGGCGCACCCGAAGGTGCCCTACGCACAGCCACCATAGATTTCAGGCAAAGGAAATGCCTGAGAGTGGGTGGCGCTATGCGTCCGGTCCGGGCGACTAAACCCGATCACTGATGAGCAGTGACGGACGGAGACTAGCCACGAGAATCCACCGGCGCAAGCGAGCGGAATGATCTAGGAAATGTCCTGCAAATGAAAGGGAACAGGGCTGTAAGCACACTGATTTTCCTGTGGGAAATGTTCCCTCCACAGCGAGGGAAATTGCCTGTGCCGATGACGCCTTTGTGGCGAGGGGGTTTACCCCCGTTGGGCTGCGCAGCAGCCCCAAAACCTGCCGACCTGATTTGCCTGACACACCTCTTTGAATGGCTTTGGGGGCTGCTTCGCAGCCCAACGGGGGTAAACCCCCTCGCCACAAAAGCCCTTCAGCCGCACCGCATTCAGCGCTTGTTGAGTGCGCGAGCCAACCGATCCCCGCCCAACTGAATCACCGCCACCAACACCACCAGCAACACAATCACCGTCAACATAATCTGGCTATCAAACCGCTGATACCCATACCGATACGCAATGTCCCCCAATCCGCCCGCGCCAATCGCCCCGGCCATGGCAGACGAGTTGATCATGGTCACCAACGTAATCGTGAAACCACCGACAATCCCCGGCAGCGCCTCAGGCAACAGCACATGCCAGACGATGTGCCAGCGCCGGCACCCCATCGCTTGCGCGGCTTCGATCAATCCATGATCCACCTCGCGCAAGCTGACTTCGGCAATGCGCGCAAAAAACGGCGTGGCCGCAATCGTCAGCGGCACCACGGCGGCCCAGACACCGTACGTGGTGCCGACGATCAACCGGGTAAACGGAATCAGCGCCACCATCAGAATCAGAAACGGGATCGAGCGGAACAGGTTGACGAAGGCGCCCAGTGCGCGGTTCAGCGCCGGTGCCTCGTAGATGCCGCCCTTGGAACTGGTGACCAGAATCACCGCCAACGGAATGCCCGCCAGCAGCGCAATCAGCGACGACACGCCGACCATCAAGAACGTGTCGATGAAACCTTGCAGCAAGCGATCAAACCACATAACCCACTACCTCCGCCTGTTGCGCCCAGTTACCGGCCCGTTGACGCAATTCTTCAGCGTCGAGCGCCGAGCCGGTCACTGCCAGCAGCAGTTGTCCCAGCGCATGGCCCTGAATCCGTTCCACGCCACCTTGCAGCAACCGCACGCGGCCACCGAGGGCGCTGAAAAGTGCAGCCAGATCCGGTTCGTCCGTGGCGCTGCCGGTGAATTGCAAACGCAACACCACCGCCGCGTCCGAGGACTGTGGTTGCGGGCGCAAACGGCTTTGCAGTTCCTCCGGTAGCGCGTGTTGCAGCGGCGCGAGCAAGGTCTTGCTGACCTCATGCTGCGGGTTGCCGAATACTTCCCACACCGGCCCTTGTTCGACGATTTGCCCGTGTTCCAGCACCACGACCCGATCACAGATATCGCGAATCACCGCCATCTCGTGGGTGATCAGCACAATGGTCAAACCCAGGCGCTGATTGATCTCGCGCAGCAGGCCGAGGATCGATTGCGTGGTCTCCGGGTCCAGCGCCGAAGTAGCTTCGTCGCACAGCAGGATTTCCGGGTCGTGCACCAGTGCGCGGGCGATGCCGACGCGTTGTTTCTGCCCGCCGGACAACTGCGCCGGATAAGCCTTGTGCTTGCCTTGCAGGCCCACCAGCTCCAGCAGTTCGCGGACTTTCTGTTCGCGTTTTTCCTTGGGTACACCGGCGACTTTCAGCGGCAACTCGACGTTTTGCCAAACGGTCTTGGCCGACATCAGGTTGAAGTGCTGGAAGATCATGCCGATCCGTCGGCGCAGCGCGACCAGGCGATCTTCATCGAACTCGCCGATGTCCACTTGATCGATCAGCACCCGGCCGGTGCTCGGTTGTTCGAGACGGTTGATGGTGCGGATCAGCGACGACTTGCCGGCACCGCTGCGACCGATGATGCCGAACACTTCACCGCGCTGGATCGCCAGGTCGATGCCGTGCAACGCCGCCACCGGACCTTGCTGGCCGGTGTAGGTTTTACCCAGACCGACGAAGCGCACGTGGGCACGGCTGAGCTCCGGGTGCAGCTCCTTTTGTTCGGCTTTATGTGGCTCTGGAATTTCCAGTCGCCGTTGGATCGCGGCCGTCATCCTCAGCTTTCCCAGCCGGCTTGATAGAGCTTGCCGTGGGCTTTATCCAGCGCTGCACGAACGGCCGGCGAGTGCTGGTAGATATCGACGAACTTGATCAGGCGCGGGTCGGTTTTGCTTTTTGGCTGGATCACGAACTGGATCACGTATTCCTTGTGATCGAGGCCATCAAACAGCAATGCCGAACCGGCATCGAAAGTCTTCGACAGACGAATGTAGGCCGGGTAGCCCTGGACCAGATCGGCGTCGTCATAAGCGCGCACCAGTTGCACGGCTTCAACCTGGAGGATTTTGATTTTCTTCGGGTTGGCGATGATGTCTTCTTCGGTGGCCTTGTAGCCGACACCCGGTTTGAGCGTGATCAAACCGGCCTTGGCCAGCAGTTGCAGGCCGCGACCGCTGTTGATCGGGTCGTTGGCGATGGCGACGCTGGCGCCTTCGGGCAGTTCGTCGAAGCTTTTGTATTTCTTCGAGTAGAGGCCGACATTGTTGATGATCCCCGGCGCGAACGGCACCAGGTCAAAACCGGCGGCGGCCTTGGCGTTTTCCAGGAACGGGACGTGCTGGAAGTAGTTCACGTCGATGTCGCCGGCCGCGAGGCTGACGTTGGGGGCGATCCAGTCGCTGAACTCCACCAGGTCGACTTGCAGGCCTTGTTTTTTGGCTTCTTCGACGGCGGCTTCCAGCGGGATGGCGAAGGCGGCGGTGGTGCCGACTTTCAACGGCGCGTCGGCGGCGAAGGTGATGGAGCTGAAGAGGCCGAGGGCCAGGGCCAGTGCTTTGACTGGGTGGGAGAGGGAGTTCTTTTTCATGAGGTTTTTTCCAGTCAGGGCATAAATTTGGAGTGTTTGTCAGGGCCTCATCGCCAGCAAGCCAGCTCCTACAGGGGAATGCGTTGTCCTTGTAGGAGCCGGCTTGCTGGCGATGCTTTTAGCGGCGAAACGCGGAGCCCGTGTGTTGCTCAGGCAAATGCGCCTCACCGTGAAACAGCTTTTCCCGCAGGCTGCCGTCGTCATAAGCCGTCTTGTACGACCCACGCCGCTGCAACTCCGGAATCACCAAGTCGATGAAGTCCACATAGCTTTCCGGCGTGACAATGCGCGTCAGGTTGAAGCCATCCAGCCCGGTCTCGGCGATCCACGATTCCAGTTCATCCGCCACTTGTTCAGGTGAACCGACCACCGTGATGTAGCGGCCACCGAGGGCGTGCTGCTCGAGCAATTTGCGTCGGGTCCAGTCGTTGTTCTGCAGGTTCTTGGTGGCCGACTGGATCGCGTTGCTCTTCACGTACTGGATCGGTTCGTCGATCTCGTATTCGGAGAAATCGATCCCGGTCGACGCCGAGAAATGTGCCACGCCTGCTTCAGCGCTGGCGTAACTGAGGTACTCGGCGTGCTTCTTCCAGGCAAGCTCTTCGGTGGCGCCGACAATCACGTTCAGCCCCATGAACACCTTGATGTCTTCGGGATTGCGCCCGGCTTCAACAGCGCTGGCGCGGACCTTGTCCACCTGAACCTTTGTCGACGGTTTGTTCTGCCCGCTGATGAACACGCACTCGGCGTGACGTCCGGCGAACAGCAAGCCGCGATCGGAACTGCCGGCCTGGAACAGCACCGGCGTGCGCTGCGGTGACGGCTCGCAGAGGTGATAACCCTCGACCTGATAGAACTCGCCCTTGTGCTCGACCTTGTGCACTTTCGCAGGTAAGGCGTAGATCCGTTGCTGCGGGTCATTCAGCACCGCGCCGTCTTCCCAACTGCCTTCCCAGAGTTTGTAGAGCACTTCCAGATACTCATCGGCCTGGTCGTATCGACGGTCGTGTTCCACCTGTTCGCTCAGGCCCATGGCTTTGGCGGCGCTGTCGAGGTAGCCGGTGACGATGTTCCAGCCAACCCGGCCGCGACTCAAGTGATCGAGCGTCGACATGCGTCGAGCGAACAGATACGGCGGTTCGTACGTCAGGTTGGCGGTCAGGCCGAAGCCGAGGTTTTTCGTCACCGCCGCCATGGCCGAAACCAGCAACAGCGGATCGTTGACCGGCAGCTGGATCGACTCTTTCAGCGGTACGTCGACCGAGTTTTGGTAAACGTCGTACACCCCGACGATGTCCGCGATGAACAAGCCGTCGAACAACCCGCGTTCCAGTAACTGCGCCAGTTCGGTCCAGTATTCGAGGGTTTTGTACTGGGTGGAGGTGTCCCGTGGATGCGTCCACAGGCCATGGTTGATGTGCCCGATGCAGTTCATGTTGAACGCGTTGAGCAGGATCTTCTTTTTCGCCTCGGTCATTAGATGGTCCCTCGCAACGGAGGGTTTTCATCGTTGAGGTAGTAATTGCCGACGGCGTGATATTTCCAGCGCACCGGGTCATGCAGCGTGTGAACCCGTGCGTTGCGCCAGTGGCGATCGAGGCCGTGTTCGATCAGCGTCGCCTGGCTGCCGGCCAGTTCAAACAGCGTGCTGCCGGCAGCGAGGGAAATGTCGGTGCTGATGGCGCGGGCTTCGGCGACGGCAATCGAGGCCGCGGCGACCGTCTCGGCGTTGGGGTTGGCCTGGGCCTTGTCGAGGAATTCGCCGGAGCGCTCCAGCAAGGCTTCGGCGGCGTGCAGGCGAATGCTCAGGTGGCCGAAGCTCTTGAGGGTCAGCGGGTCGTCAGTGGCTTTTTCATGGGTGGCGTCGATCCACGGCCGGGTTTTGGTGCGCACGAAGTGCAGTGCATCTTCGTAAGCGGCGCGGGCGATGCCGGTGTCGATGGCGGCGTGAAGAATCTGCGCCAGCGGGCCGACCGTGGTCGGGCGTTCGAAGGCACTTTGAAACGGGATCACGTCTTCGGCGGCGACGTAGACGTCTTCGAACACCACCGAACCGCTGCCGGTGGTGCGCTGGCCGAAGCCGCTCCAGTCGTCGATGACGGTCAGGCCTTTGCTGTTGTGGGGGACGAACGCCAATTGCTGCACGCCGTTTTCATCCACGACCGAGGTCGGAATGCGTTGCGCGTAGATCGCGCCGGTCGCGTAGAACTTGCGACCGTTGATGCGATAGCCGTCAACGTCGCGTGTCAGGCTGGTGGCACGGTCGTGGGCGGTTTTGGTGCCCAGTTCCGCCAAGGCATTGCCGAAGCGTTGGCCGGCCAGCACTTCGGCGTACAGGCGTTTTTTCTGCTCTTCGCTGCCGTTCACGCGCAGCACTTCGAGGGCGTAGAAATGGTTTTGCGGGATCTGTCCGAGCGAGCCGTCAGCCTGGGCAATCAGTGCGATCACCTTGGCCAGGGTCACGTTGGAAACACCGGCGCCGCCGTATTCCTTGGGCACGCTGATGCCCCAGAGCCCCGAGCGGGAAAACACTTCCAGCTCCGGGTGCGGCAGGCGACGTTCGCGGTCGCGCAGGGCGCTGTCGCGTTTGAAGTCGTCGGCCAGGTCACTGGCGACGATCAGGGCTTGCTCATCGCTGGTTATGACCGCGACGTGGTGAGAAAGAGTCATGTGTTTCTCCAGAGATCTGGTCAAAAGTGTTCTGGTCGTTAGATCCAGGAGTGGCGAGCGGGCAGCGTGCCGTTCAAGTGATAGGTGCCGACCGCGTGATACTTCCAGCGCACCGGATCGTGCAGCGTGTGCACACGGGCGTTGCGCCAGTGGCGGTCGAGGTTGAATTCGGCGAGGGTGGCGCGGCTGCCGGCCAGTTCGAAGAGCTTTTCGCTGGCGAGCAGCGAGATTTCGGTGGTCAGCACTTTCGCTTCGGCCACGGCAATCGAGGCGCGTGCGGCGGACTCGGCCGTGAGTGGCGCGGCGTTGACCTGATCGAGCACTTGCCCGGCCTTGCGCAGCAGCGCTTCGGCGGCGTGCAGTTCGATTTTCAACTTGCCGATATCGGCGATGACGTAAAGGTCATCGCTAGCCCGTTCGACCTTGGCGTCGATCCACGGCCGGGCACGGGTTTTCACGAACTCGATGGCGTCATCGATGGCGCCTCGGGCGATGCCGGCGTCGATGGCCGCTTGAATCAGTTGCGACACGGCGCCCTGGATGTTTGGGCTGTCGTTGATCTTCCAGTTGTCTACCACCAGCTCGGCGTCGACGCGCACATTGTTGAGCAAAATCGTGCCGCTGGCGGTGGTGCGCTGACCGAAGCCGGACCAGTCATCAACGATGCGCAGGCCCGGCGTGCCGCGACGGACGAAGGCCAACACTTGCTTGCCGTCGTCGTTCAGCGCCTTGACCGCCACCCAATGGGCAAACAGCGCGCCAGTGGAGTAAAACTTCTGCCCGCTGATGACAAAACCGTCACCGTCAGCGGTGATGCGTGCCTTGAGTTCGAGGGTGTTTTTGGTGCCGCGTTCCGGCCCGGCATTGCCGATGCGCCAGCCTTCGAGCACGCTTTTGAACAGCTGTTTTTTCTGCGCCTCGGTGGCGCTGCCGAGCACCAGGTTGAGGATGCCGAACTGGTTCTGCGGGATCTGTCCCAGTGCCGGGTCCGCCGCGGAAATGATCGCGAAGACCTCGGCGAGGGTGACGAACGAAACCTGCGGGCCGCCGTACTCGCGCGGGATGGAAATGCTGCCCAATCCGCTGCGGGTGAACTGTTCGATTTCCGACCACGGCAGCTTGCGCTGGCGGTCACGTTTGGCGGCTTGCAGGCGGGCGACTTGCGCCAGCTCATGGGCCGCCTTGATGGCTTGTGCGTCGTTGCGCAAGACCTGCGCGGGCAACAACAACGGGGCGATGTCCAGATCACTCTGGACGATTGCATCTGCCAGACTGGACATCAGTGCCGCTCCTTGGCTGCACGCAATGCCCTGGCGATCTGCACTGGGGTGATTGTGTTCCGGACCATACCTACCTCACATCTCATGGGTCGCCGCGATGGTTGCGGCGCGATAAAAACAAGAATGTCCGGTGGTCCGGTCTATATACCCTAATCGCGTGTAAAAAATTAATAAACTAACTTTTGGGAATATGCATAGAAGGGCGTCTGTTCGTGGTGCAACAGTTGTTTATGCAGCAACACTTGCGCTTGTCGCCGCTGGCGAAGCCCTGTGGGAGCGAGCCTGCTCGCGATTGCGGTGCTTCAGTCGACTTCATTGTTGGCTGACAGTCAGCTATCGTCGGAACGCCGCCCGGAGCCGGCTCGCTCCCACAGTGGGCGGCGGTGCTTTCACTTCTTGCGCGGTTCGGCGGCTTTCAATTCCTCTTTGAACGGCACTTTCAGGTAGGGATTGGCGCAACCGATCTTCAACCTGCGCGGTGGTGCCCAGCCGGAGTTGTTGCCCACGCGGTCGAGGATGCAGTAGGTCACTTCCAACCGAAGGTCTTCGCCGGCTTCGAGAATGATCGCCGGTGGCACCCAGACTTGAATCGGCTGGCCCACCTCATCAGCCTTGAGTGGTGGCAAGTCCATGCGCACATCACCCCAGCGCAGGGTAATTTCATCGTCGACGGCCATGTTCAGGTATGGCTCGATGGTCAACGGCACACCCCGCTTGATCTGGTTCGGATTGACACCCTGACGGCGAATGGTTTCCGGGATGCCGACCGCTGCCAGGTGCTCGTTTTCGTGACCACACAGCGTGAGCGGCTGGCCGCCCGGGCAATCGAGCTTGATCTGCACCCGAGTGGCGAGTGACAGCGCCGGTCCTTGTCCGACCTGCATGACGCGGTAGTGAATGCAGGAAGAGCCATTGGCGATAAAGCTTTGCGGCACACGCAGGCTGGCGACTTCGCCGACATCATCGGCCGCGAGGACGCGCGAGGCGACGTAGCAGTTGTCCCAGAACAGTTCGATCAGGTCGCCTTCGTCCATGCCGGGGTAGGGAGCCACGTCGACCAGCAGATGGGCCGCCGAAGTGACATTGATGCTGCTCTTGTGAGACTGCGCCAGGGTAGGGGCCGCAAGTCCGGATTTATTCGAGATGCTTTTCATGGGTTTCTCCTTGAAGCCTTGCAGCGAAGTCCGTTTCTGAAAGATCGAAAGGCGTGTATTACCGAGCAACAAAGTTGTTCACTATTTGCAAGTTTAAATAATGACCTGGAACGATGGCTGGCGCCTGCTGGCGACTAGATAAGAGTGCGCTTGAATAGGTGTCAATAGGGATGGTTAGTTAAGTAGTGTATTCAGTGTTATTCAGAAAGATCCTACATCTTGAAGTTAAGAAGCCGCACCGCTCTGTCGAATTTGGCCACGTATTTGTCGATTTTCAGGCATGTGCGGCGGCGACCGTGTGCTGGGGGATGGCGTTGGATTCGGCGAATTTCAGGCGAGTCGAATCTGTTGCAGGACATATATATGTACCGCATGCGGTTAAAGAAACTAATCTATTGTTCGAAGCGACAATGAGAGAGTCAGACGGCGGGGTTAGTTGTCACTTCCATCCATGGAAGTTGACAAGTAATGATGCAGTATCAGTGGTTGGCGTTATTCAGAAACTTGCTGAGAAACTGCTTCGTGCGCTCTTCTTTCGGATTGGCAAACAGCGCCTTGGCTTCGCCTTGCTCGACGATCACACCTTTGTCGAAAAACACCACACGGTTGGCCACGTCCCGGGCAAAGCCCATTTCGTGGGTGACGATGACCATGGTGCGCTTCTCCTCGGCCAGGCTGCGGATGGTCGCCAGCACTTCACCCACCAGCTCCGGATCGAGCGCTGAGGTAGGTTCATCGAACAGGATCACTTCCGGTTCCATCGCCAGCGCACGGGCAATCGCCACTCGCTGTTGCTGACCACCGGAAAGGCGTCGCGGATACGCGTCTTCCTTGCCCGCCAGGCCAACCCTGGCCAAGAGCTTTTTACCCAGGGCAACGGCGTCGGCGTGCGGGATCTTCTTCACGATGATCGGGCCTTCGATGACGTTTTCCAGGGCGGTGCGATGAGGGAACAGGTTGAAGTTCTGGAACACGAAGCCGACGTGCTGACGCAAGCGCCGCACCAGGCTCTGCTGCTGGTTCAACGGGCGGCTGCCATCGATCTCGATGTCACCGACCTTGATCCGGCCGCTCGTGGGTTCTTCGAGAAAATTCAGGCATCGCAGGAAGGTGGTTTTACCCGAGCCGCTAGGCCCGATAATCGCCACCACCTCGCCTTCCTTCACTTCCAGATCGATGCCGTTGAGCACCACTTGACCCTTGAACTGCTTTGTCAGTTTTTCCACGACAATCATTGGGTCAGGACTCCTGGTCGTGCCGATTGACCCGCTCTTCCAACTTGTTCTGCAGGTGCGAGAGCACCGTGGCCAGAATCCAGTAGATCAGCGCGGCGGCAAGGTACATGGTGAACACTTCGAAGGTGCGTGCTGTGATCAGCTGCGCCTGGCGGAACAGCTCCGGCACCTGGATGGTGGCGGCCAGCGCGGTGTCCTTGACCAGCGAAATGAAGCTGTTACCCAGCGGCGGCAATGCGGTGCGCATCGCTTGCGGGATGATGGCCCGACGCAGGGTCTGCGCACGGGTCATGCCGATGCTGGCGGCAGCTTCCCACTGACCGCGCTCGATGGAGCTGATCGCGGAACGCAGGATTTCACACGCGTAAGCGGCCATGTTCAGCGAGAAGCCGATCAGGGCCGCCGGCAGCGGATCGAGTTCCATGCCCAATTGCGGCAAGCCGTAATAGATCACGAACAGTTGCACCAGCAACGGCGTGCCGCGAAAGAACGACACGTAGATGCGGGCGATCCAGCTCACCAGCTTGAAGCGCGACAGGCGCATCAGTGCCAGGCCGAAGCCCAGCATGAGGCCGAAGAACATCCCGCCCAGGCTCAAGATGACCGTGTAGTAGGCCCCCTTGAGCAGGAAAGGCAGGGAGTCCAGTGCGAGTTGGAAAGCTTCTTCCATTATTGGGTGACGTCAGCGCTGAAGTATTTTTCCGAAAGCTTTTTCAGCGTACCGTCGGCACGCAGCTTGTCGATGGCTTTGTTCACCGCAGCCAGCAACTCAGGCTCGCCTTTGCGCAGGGCAATACCGGCTTCCTGACGGGAGAACGCTTCGCCGGCGGCGACAGTGTCCTTGGCCTTCTTGGCGTATTCCAGTGCGGCGAGGCGATCGATCAGAATGGCGTCGATGCGGCCGACACGCAGATCCTGGAACTTGGTCGGATCATCGTCATAGGTTTTGATAATGGCTTTAGGCTGATTGTCCTTGAGCCATTGTTCGTAGTTGGTGCCCAGGCCTACGCCGACTTTCTTGCCGTCCAGATCGGCGGCGGTCTTGATGGTGTCTTTGTTCTTGGTCAGAACCAGCGCCTGAATCCCGGAAACGGTGTACGGCTCGGAGAAGTCATACTTCTTCTTGCGCTCTTCGGAGATGGTCACCTGGTTGATCACTGCGTCCAGACGCTTGGATTCCAGCGCCGCGAGGATGCCGTCCCATTTGGTCGGTTGCAGTTTGACCTTCACGCCCAGCTCTTTGGCCAGGGCTTCGGAGAACTCGACTTCGAAGCCGGCCAGTTTGCCGTCGGCGTCGACGAAGCTGAACGGTGGGTAAGTGCCTTCCAGACCGACGTTGATCACGCCCGCGTTCTTGATTTTTTGCAGCTGCTCACCGGCAACCGCTTGCCCCAGCAGACCGGCGCTCAGCGCCAGGCCAAGCGAACCGACCAGCAGATTTCGACGTAGTGCGGAAAAATTCATGACAAGCCCCTGTGTTTTCTTATGAAGACGCTTTTAGGAATGTTGGCAAAATCGGGATTTGGACGACTGCAATATCCTGCCCTAAAGCAGCGTATGCGTCTCGCTGCAAATTCGCCTGCGGCGTGACTATATGATGGTGCTTTTAGATAGGAAAATAATAAATATTGTGTTTTTTATTCTTTTATAGAATATCAGGCTGATGCAATACCCTTTGGCGAGGGAGCTTGCTCCCGCTCGGCTGCGCAGCAGTCGCAATCGCAGTCTCCGCGGAACAACTGAGAAACCGTTCGTGCAGATCCTGGGGGCGCTGCGCACCCCAGCGGGAGCAAGCTCCCTCGCCACAGAACGATCACTACAGAAAGTCTTTGTAGGCAAACAACGCCGGCGCCCCACCGGTGTGCAGGAAGATGATCGGGCCGTCGTTGAAGCGCTGACGCCCAATGCCATCAAGCAACCCGGCCATGGCTTTACCGGTGTAAACCGGATCCAGCAACAACCCTTCCTGACTCGCCACCAGCTTCACCGCCGCCAGCGTCCCGGCATTCGGCTCGCCATAGCGTGGGCCAAAATACTCGTCCCACAACTCGACTTTGAAACTCACCGGCAGGTTCACGCCCAGCAACTCGGCCGTGCGCTCGGCCAGGCCCTGGACTTTCGGGCGCTGATCTTCATCGCTACGGGAAACCGTGACACCGATCACTGGCAAATCCGGCAGTACTTCACTCAGTGCCAGCGCCAGGCCACTGTGGGTCCCGGCGCTGCCCGAGGCGAGGACCACAGCGGCAAATTCCAGGCCGGTGTCCTTGATCTGTTCCGCCAGTTCCAGCCCGGCGCGCACATAACCCAAGGCGCCCAGTGCATTAGAGCCGCCAATCGGCACCAGATACGGCTTCTTTCCGTTGTTGCGTAGACGATCGGCCAGGGCTTGCAGTTGCTCGTCGGCGTTGTCGAGGTTCTCCACCAGCTCGACTTTGGCATCGAACAGATCCAGCAGCAGCCGATTGCCGTTGCCGAGATAGTTGGCGTCGTCGGTGCCCAAGGGGTTTTCCAGCAGTGCGACGCAGCTCAGGCCAAGTTTGGCGGCAATGGCCGCGGTCTGACGCACGTGGTTGGACTGAAGCGCGCCAGCGGTAATCAGTGTGTCGGCGCCCTGGGCCAAGGCATCGGCCGCCAGGTATTCAAGTTTGCGCAGCTTGTTGCCGCCCATGGCCAGCGGTGTCAGGTCATCGCGTTTGACGTACACATCGCGGCCGAGCCAGGTCGACAGGCGTTCGAGTTTTTCAAGTGCAGTAGGGTGGCCGAGGAGGTCGAGGCGGTTAAAGCGGGCAAGCTGTTGTTTGATCATGGGTCCGTACTGGCCAAGGGAGATGTCAGGACTATAGGCACGCCAATATGCGTGGGCAACCGCCAATCGCATATATCCAAAAGTGCTGAACACAGCACAATTGGTTCTTAATTCGGCTTCCGGACCTTGCCGTAAAGTAATCGCCGATAGCGCGGCCAGACAGTCCGGCCGCCCGTGAGGAGTTTTTACCGTGAGCGAGCGTTCCAGCCATTGGCAATTGCAGACCATCGTCAGCCAACTGCGTACGGCACGCGATCAGTGGCGTGCACAGAACGGCCGCGCCAGCGGCGAGCAGGGCGGTCGAGAGTTGCCTTCCCGAGCGGCCATGGCGGAGATTCTTGAGGCGCTGTGCGGTGCCCTGTTTCCGATGCGTCTGGGGCCGGTGGATTTGCGTGAGGAGAGTGAAGACTTCTACGTCGGCCACACGCTGGATGTCGCGCTGAACGCGTTGCTGGCGCAGGCGCGACTCGAACTGCGTTACGCCGCTCGCCACAGCGCCGAGGCCGACACCGAAGTCGAGGCCAAGACCATTGCGATCATTCAGGACTTCGCCCTCGCCCTGCCGGGGCTGCGCAGCTTGCTGGACACCGATGTGCTGGCGGCCTACCACGGCGACCCGGCGGCCCGTAGCGTCGATGAAGTGTTGCTGTGCTATCCCGGCATTCTGGCGGTGATTCACCATCGCCTGGCACACCATTTGTACCGCGCGGGTCTGCCGCTGCTGGCACGGATCAGCGCGGAAATCGCCCACTCGGCCACCGGTATCGACATTCATCCAGGGGCGCAGATCGGTCGCAGCTTCTTCATCGATCACGGGACGGGTGTGGTGATCGGCGAGACGGCGATCATTGGTGAGCGTGTGCGGATTTATCAGGCCGTGACGCTGGGCGCCAAGCGCTTCCCGTCGGATGAGGACGGGCAGTTGCAGAAGGGCCATCCACGGCATCCGATTGTTGAGGATGATGTGGTGATCTATGCCGGCGCGACGATTTTGGGACGGATCACCATCGGCAAGGGTTCGACCATTGGCGGCAATGTCTGGCTGACCCGCAGTGTGCCGGCTGGGTGCAACCTGACGCAGGCTAATTTGCAGCATGATGATGGGACGCAAAAATAAATCCCGAAATCTCGGCTGACTGAACTGGCCTCATCGCGAGCAGGCTCGCTCCCACAGTGGATGGGTGTTGGACCACTGTTTTGTGGACGACACTTATCCCTGTGGGAGCGAGCCTGCTCGCGATTGGTTTCAAGCCGAACCAAATACTGGCATCCAGCTAATTTCCCTCTGAACGAATTCTCCAAATCCCCCGTCATACCCATCCTTGAGCTAGCGTAAAGGCACCAGATTTTGTGGCGAGGGAACTTGCTCCCGCTCGGGTGCGAAGCAGCCGTATCTTTGCAAACAACCGGGTGCCGCTGCGCGGCACAACGGGAGCAAGCTCCCTCGCCACAGGGTACCGCCGAGCCCTGCGATTAGTCCTTAGCACCCTATTCATGTTTAACTTGAACGCTCATTCAAGTTAAACCGCCGGTTTGCTGCCCGTTCACAACAGGAGGCTTGCCTTGCCGAGTCCGTTACCGATTGACCTGTTTCACCCCTTCGAGGTGCACCTTTCATGAGTGCATCGTCCCTCCCTCCAAGCGGCCAGGTCCGCATGAATCCGCCGGTGTTTTACTTCGCCGCGACGTTCATTCTGCTGTTCGGCATCGTCGTCATCGCCATGCCTGAACAGGCCGGCGCCTGGCTGCTGGAAGCGCAAAACTGGGCGGCCAATACGGTCGGCTGGTATTACATGCTCGCGATGACGCTGTATCTGGTCTTCGTGGTGGTCACCGCCTTGTCCGGCTACGGCAAGATCAAGCTCGGTGCCGACCACGACGAGCCCGAATTCAGCTACCTGTCCTGGGCCGGCATGCTGTTCGCCGCCGGGATCAGCATTACGCTGTTCTTCTTTTGCGTGTCCGAACCGCTGACCCATTTGGCGCAACCGCCCCAAGGCGAGGCCGGCACGGCGGATGCGGCGCGTCAGGCGATGCAGATTCTGTTTCTGCACTGGGGCCTGCACGGCTGGGGCGTATTCGCCTTTGTCGGTATGGCGCTGGCTTACTTTGCTTATCGACATAACCTGCCGCTGGCCTTGCGCTCGGCGCTCTACCCGCTGATCGGCAAGCGCATCAACGGCCCGATCGGTTACGCGGTGGACGGCTTCGGCATCATCGCCACCGTGTTCGGCCTCGGCGCCGACATGGGCTTCGGGGTGTTGCACCTCAACTCGGGTCTGGACTACCTGTTCGGCATCGCTCACACCCAGTGGATTCAGGTCGGCCTGATCACGCTGATGATGGGCGCGGCGATCCTCGTTGCAGTGTCCGGCGTCGACAAGGGCGTGCGCGTGATGTCCGACATCAACATGCTGCTGGCCTGTGCGCTGCTGCTGTTCGTGTTGTTTGCCGGTCCCACGCAGCACCTGCTCAACACCCTGATCCAGAACATCGGCGACTACCTCGGCGCGTTGCCGATGAAGAGTTTCGACCTCTACGCCTATGACAAGCCTAGCGACTGGCTGGGCGGCTGGACGGTGTTCTATTGGGCGTGGTGGATCGCATGGTCGCCGTTCGTGGGCTTGTTCATCGCGCGGATTTCCCGTGGCCGGACCATCCGCGAATTCGTCTTCGGCGTGTTGCTGATTCCGCTCGGTTTCACCCTTGCGTGGATGTCGATCTTCGGCAACAGCGCCATCGACCAGGTGCTCAACCACGGCATGACCGCACTCGGTATGTCGGCCATCGACAACCCGTCGATGACCCTTTACCTGCTGCTGGAAACTTACCCGTGGAGCAAAACCGTCATTGCGGTGACGGTGTTCATCAGCTTCGTGTTCTTCGTGACGTCTGCCGACTCCGGCACCGTGGTGCTGTCGACGCTGTCCGCCAAGGGCGGCAACCCGGATGAAGACGGGCCGAAATGGCTGCGGGTGTTCTGGGGCGCGATGACCGCGCTGGTGACCAGTGCGCTGCTGTTCTCCGGCAGCATCGATGCGCTGAAATCAGCGGTGGTGCTGACCTCGTTGCCGTTCTCCATGATCTTGCTGCTGATGATGTGGGGGCTGCACAAGGCGTTCTATCTGGAATCGCAGAAGCAGATCGCGCAGCTGCATTCCCTGGCGCCGGTGTCCGGCTCTCGACGAGGTGGCTGGCGTCAACGCTTGACCCAGGCCGTGCATTTCCCGTCTCGCGATGAGGTGTACCGCTTCCTCGATACGACGGTGCGCCCGGCGATCGAAGAAGTCTCGGCGGTGTTCGTCGAGAAGGGTTTGAACGTGGTCACGCAGCCGGACCCGGCCAACGACAACGTCAGCCTGGAGATCGGTCACGGTGAGGAGCATCCGTTTATCTATCAGGTGCAGATGCGTGGCTACTTCACGCCGTCATTTGCCCGTGGCGGCATGGGTTCCAAGGAACTCAACAACCGTCGTTATTACCGGGCGGAAGTGCATTTGAGCGAGGGCAGTCAGGACTACGATCTGGTGGGTTACACCAAGGAGCAGATCATCAACGACATCCTTGATCAGTACGAACGGCATTTGCAGTTCTTGCACTTGGTGCGTTGATCGCCGCGGCTGTGCTGTTCACGTTTCGGTGCTCAGGACCATGAACAGCACCATCGCCGCTACCGGTACACCGAACACGGCGCTGCCAACCACCAGTTCCGTGCTCAACGGCTGACCGGCATGCACCATGCCGACCGCGCCGTTGATCAGCGTCAGGGCCAGCCACAGAACCACAAAACTGTAGGCCAGGGTCTGGCGGCTGAAGCCGATTTTCTCGCCGATGAACAGCATCAGCGCCAGCAGGATCAGGCCGAAGGTGATGATGATCGTGGTGTGCATGGTGCGTTCCGCCCTTTAGATGTGTGCTGCCCTCAAGACCGCCTTCGCGGGCAAGCCCGCTCCCACATTGATCCCGGCTGCTCACAAAATTTGTGTTCAAAGATGTTCCCCTGTGGGAGCGAGCCTGCTCGCGATTTGGGGTCACTGCGGTCTCAAGTTGAGCATAGTTAAACCAGCCCACCATTAGCCCGCAGAATCTGTCCATTGACCCAAGCCGAATCCGGCCCAACCAAAAACGACACCACACGAGCAATATCCTCCGGCTGACCCAGACGTTCCAGCGGAGGCATCTTGGCGAAGTTCTGGATCTGTTCTTCGCTCTTGCCGTGCAAAAACAACTCGGTTGCCACCGGCCCCGGTGCCACAGCGTTGACGGTGATGTTGCGACCGCGCATTTCCCTGGCAAACACCTGAGTCAGCGACTCCACTGCCGCTTTGCTGGCGATGTACACCGCGTAGCCCGGCAGGTTGAGGCCGACGGTGCTGCTCGAGAAGTTGACGATTCGCCCGCCGTTATTCAAGCGCGTTGCTGCTTCACGCAAGGTGTTGAAAGTGCCGCGCGCATGGATGTTGAAGGTCTGTTCGAACAGCTCATCGGTGTGTTGCGCCAGCGGCATCACTTTAAGAATGCCGGCGTTGTTGATCAGCACATCGACCTTGCCCAGTTGCGTTTCAGTCTCGTCGAACATCCGGCGCACGTCGTCAGCGTTGGCCACGTCGGCTTTGACCGCTATGGCTTGATGGCCAGCCTGACGCAGTTCAACAACCAGTTTCGAGGCTTCGGTGGCGCTGCTGGCGTAGTTGATGGCTACGGCGAAACCTTCGCTGGCCAGTTGTCTGGCGATCACCGCGCCGATGCCGCGGGAGGCGCCGGTCACGATGGCAACTTTGGAAGTTTGAGCAGTCATGGCGGTGATTCCTTTGAGGGTGTTTGCTGGGGTTGAAGGCAGATTCACATGTTTACTAAGGTCAATAAATGCACGAGAGTTGCCTTGACTGTTCAATAATCGCCAACAATCGAGTTTCAGGAGCAACGTCGTGGATCAAGTCAAAGCGATGAAGGTCTTCGTGCGAATCTACGAGCGCAGCAGTTTCACGCTGGCCGCCGAAGACCTGAATCTGCCGCGCGCGACGCTGACCCATACCCTGAATCAATTCGAAGCATGGCTCGGTACGCGACTACTGGAACGCAGCACACGAAAAGTACGCCCGACGCTGGACGGCGAGGCCTATTACCAGCGTTGTGTGCACTTGCTGGCAGAACTGGAAGAAGCCGAACTGGCGTTTCGCGGCTGCGCACCCAAAGGCCGGTTGCGCGTCGATTTGCATGGCACCCTGGCGAAGCACTTTGTAATCCCGGCATTGCCACAATTGATGGCGCGTTACCCGGACATCGAACTGTCCATCAGCGAGTCCGACCGTTTTGTCGACTTGATCGCAGAAGGCGTCGACTGCGTACTGCGCGCCGGCACCTTGAGCGATTCGGCACTGATCGGAAAACGCATCGCCAACCTGCGCCAGATCACCTGCGCCAGCCCCGCGTACCTGCGCAAATACGGCGAACCGAAAAACCTTGAAGACCTCAAACACCACCGGGCGGTGAACTACGTCTCGCGCACCACCGCGAAGTTGTTCCCCTTCGAATTCGTGGTCGATGGCGAGCTCAAAGAAGTCGCCATTGATGGCGCGGTTTCAGTGTTCGGTGCGGAAATTTACGCGGCATCGGCGATAGCCGGGCTCGGCCTGATCCAGTGTCCGCATTACCGGATGGAAACGCAGATTTCCCAAGGCCTGGTGCAGGAAGTCCTGATCGACACGCCACCCCCGCCGATGCCGGTTTCGGTGCTGTATCCCCACAACCGACACATGTCGCCACGGGTTCGGGTGTTTGTGGATTGGTTGGGGGAAGTGTTTGCGGGGGCACAGTAGCCGCTGGTCCGGGAGCAAAATCCGATTGCGCCAGAACCGCTAGTATTTATCAGAGTGTGTATGGTGTGTATAAAAAAGACGTTCGTCGCGTAATGTGCACAGCAGAAGCTGCCCACAAGGACGAAGGTGATGCGAAGTCGAGAAATGATCAGGATGATCGAGGAGGATGGTTGGTATCTGGTGGCCGTGAAAGGCAGCCACCATCAGTACAAACATCCGGGCAAGCCTGGAAGGGTGACGATAAAACACCCTGACTCGGATCTTCCAAAAGGAACGATCAACAGCATATTGAAACAGGCGGGTCTGAAATGAGGCCCGAGATCGGAAACGAGAGCCTTGAAGGGGCTACATCACAGGAAGGACTCACCGAAATGAAATTCCCGGTCGTTCTGCACAAGGATGCCGACTCAGACTACGGAGTGATTATCCCGGACGTACCGGGTTGCTTCTCCGCAGGCGCAACTGTGGCGCAGGCATTTGAAAACGTAAAAGAGGCGTTGTCACTGCACTACGAAGGCCTGGTCGCCGATGGCGATCCACTGCCGCAAATACGCGAGATCGATGCTCACCTTGATAACCCCGATTACGCTGGTGGCGTGTGGGGTGTGGTCGAGTTCGATATAACGCCGTACTTTGGCAAGTCAGTGCGTTTCAATGCCACATTGCCGGAGCAGTTGCTTGAGCGTATCGATCAAACGGTCAGGCGGGACCAGCGCTACAGTTCAAGGTCAGGCTTTTTGGCCGCTGCCGCGCTACGTGAGTTGTCGGCTTAAACGTTGAAGGATTAAAAATCTGTGAAACGTTTCAGCATTTTCTCGAGTCGGAGGTTTATCGGCGTTTGTCTGGGCGTATGCTGGGCAACTCGCGAAGCAGTCGATGCCAACTTCAAGACAGACAAGAGAGGATTCGATGACTTACACCGCTGCCGAAAACCGCTACGACTCTATCCCTTACCGCCGCGTAGGCCGCAGCGGTCTGGTGTTGCCGGCGCTGTCCCTGGGGCTGTGGCACAACTTCGGCGACAGCACGCCGATCGACACTCAGCGCTCGCTGTTGCGTACCGCGTTCGACCTGGGCATCAACCACTTTGACCTGGCCAACAACTATGGCCCGCCCTACGGAAGCGCCGAAATCAACTTCGGTCGTTTGCTGCGTGAGGACTTCAAGCAGTACCGCGACGAGTTGATTATCTCGAGCAAGGCTGGTTGGGACATGTGGCCCGGGCCTTACGGTCAGGGTGGTGGTTCGCGTAAATACGTGTTGGCCAGCCTCGACCAGAGCCTGCAGCGTTTGGGCCTGGACTACGTGGACATCTTTTATTCCCATCGCTTCGACCCGGACACGCCGCTGGAAGAAACCGCCAGTGCGCTGGCCACCGCCGTGCAGCAGGGCAAGGCGTTGTACATCGGTATCTCGTCGTATTCCGGGGTGAAAACCCGTGAGATGGCGGCGCTGTTGAAAGAGTGGAAAGTGCCGTTGCTGATTCACCAACCGGCGTACAACCTGCTCAATCGCTGGGTTGAAAAGGATCTGCTGGATGTCACCGACGAACTAGGCACCGGCGTCATTGCGTTCACGCCGTTGGCGCAAGGTTTGTTGACCGACAAATACCTCAATGGCATTCCGAAAGATGCGCGGGTCAATCGTCCGGGCGGTGGTTCGTTGCAGGAATCTCATCTGTCCGAAGCCAACATCGCCCATGTGCGTGGGCTCAACGAAATCGCCAAGCGTCGCGGTCAGAGCCTGGCGCAACTGGCGTTGGCGTGGACGCTGCGCGACCCTCGCGTGACCTCGGCGTTGATCGGTGCGAGCCGGCCGGAGCAGATTATCGAGAACGTCGGGGCGTTGAAGAACTTGAGCTTTAGCGCGGAGGAACTGGCGGAGATTGACCGGTTTGCCCAGGAGGGCGGGATCAATCTTTGGGAGAAGCCTTCGACCGCTGAGTAAATTCGATCGAGTGTTTAGACTGAATCAAGCATCCCCTCGTAGGGGAAGGGATGCATGATTTACATTGAGGGGGAGACGCGGTCGTTATTTTTTGCTTGGGAAGCCGAGTATCTCTGCAGTTTCGTTAAAAAACGTATCCTTCGCAGATCTCTTTCTTAGCTGCATGTCGATCACCTGTGATTGATCTGGGAGGGTAAAGTAACCCTTGTCCAGGCTACATAGGCTTTCAAGAATCGGCAGAGGTAGTCCCAGTAGCTGCCTGACTTGAGATCGGGAAAGTACCTTGTTTTCCACGAGCATTTTCACGCCTCGAGCAATTAACTGTGGTCTTTCAAAGTCGAAATCCCCATCCATGGGCTCACCCTTGACCCAGCCTCTTGCTGACCTGGCTTTCCACAATCTTGTTGTCGTAGTGTCGTTGATTATCTCTAGGTCTAGACATCTACGAACCATCGCTGCCACGGAGACCTTCCAGCGTGGTTTCAGTGCTAGCAAGGTATCCAGCGTAGGCCACCGAATCTCCCTCAGGAAGCTTTCTGCTGGCATCAGGAATGCGCTTGCAAATCGATGTGCCTGTGATTCAAGCAGTGCGTAATTCGATTCGTATTGTTCCTTGGAAATATGCCGATGGAGAACAATATGTCCAAGCTCATGGGCCGCATCGAATCGATTCCGTATGCCGTTCGCCTTGTCTGCGACAAGGAGTACATAAGGTCGCTGATCCAACTCATACCAATTTGATACACCATCCATTTTCAGATGGCCGAGCGTGGTTCGAGTGCAGACGATACCGGCATTCTCCAGAACATGAACGACATTGGGTATGGGAGCAATTCCTAGCCCCCATGCTTGACGACATTCGCTAGCCATTCTTTCGATTTCTTCGTCAGAAATCAGAAGGCAATTGCTTTCTTCAAGATGAGGAACATTAACAGCGACGAATTCAAGGCTTTCCTGAAGCTTGTAGGAGATGTCTTGAAGCCACTCCAAGCGTACCTCCGCTATTTCTCTTGCATTAGCGGTAGCACTCACCTGCGAGCGGAAGAAAAACGGCGTGTTTTCACTTGTTACGATTTGCTCCTCGAGCAGCCAGTTTTCACTGACGCCAAAGACCTCGCATAACCGCTGGAAAGCATCGGCTTCAGGAACCTGAAGCCCGTTCTCCCATTTAGAAATATTTCCAGAGGCGCGTCCCACCATTTCGGCCAAGGCGGTCTGGGTGATACCACACGTGAGCCGTAACTGTTTGAGACGCTCGGACTGAAAGCCCGCGACTCCAGTTCTCATGGTTCACCTCTTGGAATTTTGCTCATCATCAGTTTGGTCTTCGATTTCTTCCGCGCGGCGCATCTTATCTCGCAATTTCACCAATTCAATCGGTTTCTGATCAATAGCTTGGTTATCAGAGTAGCTCTGAAGAAGCTCATCGAACGTGCAATCCATATGGAAACCCTTACCGTTGAAATAAGGTACGGCCATAACAATCGCTACAGGCTCTGATTGATCTGCGGAACGTGGCGGTGGTGCATGGACTACGACAAGTGCATGGATCAACTGTTCGGAAACAGTGTGGGATAGTCCATCGATCCAATCCATTTGAGTGGACGCTAATGATTCGTTCAGCGTTTTCAGTTCGCTGCGGTGTTTTGCAGCGCGAACCTCTTTTTGCCAAGGCAGAACGACAGATGTAATGCGCAGCTTTCCCAGTTCCAATAGGACGTAATTGTGCCCTTTGGGGTCGGTTGATTTGATGAGCGGATTCCAGCGAATCATACCTGCCAAGGCTTCCTGAGCGAGTGAGTGGCGTAAATGCCCCCGTAGATCTTCCTGAGGAGTATTAATCAGGAGGTCCTGCGCCACTTTCGAAGCTTTTTGGAAGGTTTGAGGAATCAGGACGCCAAGTTCCTCAAAAAACTCTTTATCTACCTGCGCACGAATGAAGCCTTGAATTTCTTCTTTTGTGACCATGCGTTTCACCACTCACTATTCGGTAAGCGGATTTTTACTTCATTTTTATTCGTTATGGAAGGGTGAGCTGGTTTTTTATACAGCTATCCAGACGAGTGGTGGCGTCAATCCGGATATCACCTTGGGCTCAAGGTCTCACCGGAAAAACGGCACATCCCCCAACACCGTAGCCCGCTGCATCACCCGCCGCGCCGGCCGATAGTCATCCACGGCGTAATGCTGTGTCACGCGGTTATCCCAGAACGCCACGTCATCCTTCTGCCAACGCCAGCGAATGGTGAATTCCGGCCGCGTTGCGTGAGCAAACAGAAATTTGAGAATCGCTTCACTCTCGGTCTCCGACAGCTCATTGATCTTCGACGTGAAGCCTTCATTGACGAACAACGACCGACGCCCGCTCACCGGATGCGTGCGGATCACCGGATGCGACAACGGCGGATTCTTCCGGCGCGCTTCTTCCCACTGGGCCAGGGCTTCAGGCGTGTTGCCATAACGTTCCAGCGGAAAGGAGCGGGTGAAATCGTGAGTCGCCGTCAGCCCTTCGAGCAAATTTTTCATCGGCGCCGAAAGCGCTTCATACGCCGCAATGCCGCTGGCCCACAGCGTATCGCCGCCAAATTCCGGCAACAGCTTGGCACTCAGCACCGCGCCCATGGCTGGGGTCGGCAGGAAGGTTACGTCGGTGTGCCAGATCGCGTTGTCGCGCACGTCGGTGACGGCGGTGTCGAGGATCAGCACTTCCGGTTGTTCCGGCACATTCGGGTAGATCGGATGGATGTGCAGATCGCCAAAATTCGCGGCGAAGCGTGCCTGCTGCTGTGGCGTGATCGGCTGGTCGCGGAAGAACAGCACTTGATGCTTGAGCAACGCCTGCTCGATGGTGTCACGTTGTTCCAGGTTCAGCGGCTGGCTCACGTCGATGCCGCTGATTTGCGCGCCGAGGGCCGAGCTGAGGGGGACGATGGTCAGGTTACTCATGGACTTTCTCTTCAATCCGGGGTGCCGAGCTGTCGGCATGGTCAATGACAAATCTTTAGTGAGCCTGGCCGTGCCACGGCACCAGTTTGCGTTGCAGAGCGCGCAGGCCCATTTCCATGGCGAAGGCGATCAGTGCAATGACCAGAATCCCCAGCACCACCACATCGGTGACCAGGAACTGCGCGGCCGACTGCACCATGAAACCCAAGCCACTGGTGGCGGCAATCAGTTCGGCAGCAACCAGCGTCGACCACCCCACGCCGAGGCCGATGCGCACACCGGTCAAAATGTCCGGCAACGCACTCGGCAGAATCACATGGCGAATCAGCTGCGCCCGAGTCGCGCCCAGCGATTGGGCGGCACGCAACTTGGCCGGGTCGACCGTGCGCACGCCGGTCGCGGTGGCGATGGCAATCGGGGCGAAAATCGCGAGGTAGATCAGCAAGACTTTCGACAACTCACCGATGCCGCACCAGATCACGATCAGCGGCAGGTAAGCCAGCGGTGGAATCGGCCGGTAGAACTCGATCAGCGGATCGAGAATGCCGCGCGCGATGCGGTTGTGGCCGATGGCGATGCCGACGGGCACGGCGGTCAGCACCGCGAAACCGAGGCCCAGACCGATACGGCTGAGGCTGGCGCCCAAGTGCTGCCACAACGTTGAATCCATGTAGCCAGTGGTCACCAGCAACCAGCCTTTTTGCAGCACGGCAGACGGTGGCGGCAGGAACAGCGGTTCGATCATTCCAGTGGCCGTAACGCCCCACCAAATGAATACCAGCGCGAGCAGCGTCAGCACGCTGATCCACCGAGTGCTCAAACTGCGACGGACCGGAATGACTGTCGAACCGGGTTTCACCGCAACGGCGGGAATTTCATAGCTGCTCATGCGCGCTCCTGCCGCTGGGCGGTGCTGCGTTGGGAAAATACTTTGGCGAGCACGTGTTCGCGGGTTTCGATGAAGCGCGGGTCGGACTTGATCGAGCGTGCCGACTCGCCGGCCGCGTATCGCTGGCCGAATTCCAGGCTCAGGCGCTCGACGATCTGCCCGGGGTTCGGCGCCAGCAGAATCAGATCCGTGGCGAGGAACACCGCTTCTTCGATGTCGTGGGTAATCAGGAAAACCGGTTTGGCGGTGCGCTGCCAGACTTGCAGCAGCAGCTCCTGCATCTGTTCGCGGGTGAAGGCGTCGAGGGCGCCGAAAGGTTCATCCATCAGCAACACGCGAGGGTCGGCGGCGAGGGCCCGGGCCAGTCCGACACGCTGTTTCTGGCCGCCCGAGAGCTGCCAGATGCGGCGATTTTCAAAACCTGAAAGGTCTACCAGCGCGAGCATTTCCCGAGCACGGATTTCGCGTTTTTCCCGGGAAACACCGGCCAGTTCCAGGCCGAAACCGACGTTGGCCAATACGTCCTGCCAAGGCAGCAGGGCGTCGTCCTGAAACACCACGCCGCGTTCGGCGCTGGGGCCTTTGACCGGCACGCCATCAAGGGTAATGCGCCCGGCGCTGGGCTCGACGAAACCGGCAATCAGGTTCAACAGCGAAGTCTTGCCACTGCCGGACGGGCCGAGGGCGACCAGCAATTGCTGGGCCCCAAGGCTCAGGGAAATATCCGCCAGTACCGGTTCCGGGCTGCCGGGGTACTGTGCGCTGATGCGCTCCAGCTGTAGCAAAGCCATTGCGGTTAACTCCCGATCAGTTGGTGATGTACTTGGCGCTGACGTACGGTGCGTAATCCGGCAGTACGGCCTCGACCTTGCCTTGTTCCTTGAGGAACGCGGCGGTGTCGGTAATGGCCTTGGTCGTCGGTGCGCCGAGGGTGATCACCTGATCAGCCGCCAGTGGGAAGACGTTGCCTTGCAGCAGCAATGGAATGTCGCTGGCCTTGGCGCCGGAGAGTTTCACCAGCTTGTCGACGTTGGACTGGTTGGCGAGCCAGGCTTTCGGGTCTTTGCGGTAATCGGCGTAGGCATCGAGGGTCACTTTGGCGAACGCGGTGACGATTTCCGGGTGCTTCTCGGCGAAGTCTTTACGCACGATCCAGGCATCGAAGGTCGGCGCACCGAACTTGGCCAGTTCGCCGGAGGTGATCAGCACTTTGCCATTTTCCTTGGCAACACCGAGGGCTGGGTCCCACACGTAAGTGGCGTCGATGTCACCGCGTTTCCACGCAGCGATGATGGCGGGTGGCGCGAGGTTGAGCACGGTGACTTTCGATGGATCGATGTTCCAGTGTTTCAGCGCGGCCAGCAGGCTGTAGTGGCCGGTGGAAACGAACGGCACGGCGATTTTCTTGCCGATCAGGTCTTGTGGGGTTTTGATCCCGGAGCCGTCGCGGGCGACCAAGGCTTCGGCGGCACCGATCTGCGTGGCAATCAGGAAGGTTTCGACCGGGACTTTGCGGGTGATCGCTGCTGTCAGAGGGCTGGAACCGAGGTAGCCAATCTGCACGTCGCCGGACGCAATGGCGGCGATGATGTCGGCGCCGTTGTCAAATTTTCGCCAGTCGATCTTGGCGTTGGTGGCTTTTTCGTAGGCGCCGTCGGCCTGGGCGACTTTCGCCGGGTCAACGGTGGTCTGGTAGGCGACGGTGACGTCAGCCGCTTGGGCCAGGAAACTCGCCGCAGCCAGAGACGCGGCCGCCAGGAGGCGAAGAGGGAAATTCAGTTTCATTGTGAAGCTCCTTGTCAGGCGATCGAGAGTCGGCGTGAAAAGGAGACTAAATGATCTAAGAATCCGAAAATAAATAACTTTTTCGAATGAGCTTATGAGCGGAAAATTCTAAGGGATGGGTGAGAGGGTAGGGAGATTTTGCGATTGTGTGCAGTCAGGTGGATCGCCTCCTCACCCCAGCCCTCTCCCCACAGGGGAGAGGGGAAAGGGGGCCGATCTTCATGCTTTTCAAACCCCGAGTTCGACTCGGGCTTTCAGGTCGATGTATGACGTGAGACACCTCGGTCAGTCCCCTCTCCCCCTGGGGAGAGGGTTAGGGAGGGGTGGATTTGAGGTTAGTTGCTGATCGCCAGAATGCTCGCCTGATACGACCCGACAAACACGTCGAAATCGCCGACTTCGTTCTGCTCCAGCTCCACTTGCTCAGCCAGCGAAGACCGCGCGCGTGCTTCAAACTTCGCCTGGTCTTCACCGCTCAACGGCTCACTGCGGAAAAACTCCGCATGCGCCTGGCTCTGACGCAGGGAGAACTGGGCAAAGCTCTCCTTGTGCTCAGCCATCGCCGCCAGCACTTGGGCTGATGGCGTCAGGGACGGGTCCCTGACCTTGGCCAGCTGCGCGTCCAATGCCTTGCTGTGGGCATCGTCGCCGTGGCTTTGATCAAGGAGCGCGGCGATCGGAGCTATTTTTTCCAGCAGCTCGGCGGCCCATTCCTTCAGGTCGACCGGCTGACCGTCGCGCTGCAATTGCAGGCCTGGACGACGACCTTCCTTGACCACGCTGAGGAAGTTCGACGTCGCATTGCTGCACGAGGTATTGGTCAGCAGCGGGCTGTCATTCAGCGCGCAATACAGGAGGAACGCGTCGAGGAAGCGCGACTCCGGCAGGTCGATGCCCATCGGCAGGAAGGGGTTGATGTCCAGGCAGCGCACTTCGACGTACTGAATGCCGCGAGCCACCAGCGCCTGGATCGGCCGTTCGCCGGTATAGGTCACGCGTTTCGGGCGGATGTTGGAGTAGTACTCGTTTTCGATCTGCAGGATGTTGGTGTTGAGCTGAACCCACTCACCGTCCTGATGCGTGCCGATTTCGACGTACGGCGCATACGGCGTGGCGACCGCTTTGCGCAGGCTGTCGGTGTAGCTGGCCAGATCGTTGTAGCACGGGGTCAGGCCGGCCTGGGCGTTGCTCTGGTAACCCAGGTCGCTCATGCGCAGGCTGGTGGCGTACGGCAGGTACAAGGTGTCCGGGTCCAGTTGTTCCAACTGGTGCGAACGACCGCGCAGGAAACCGGCGTCCAGCGCTGGCGAGGCGCCGAACAGGTACATCAGCAGCCAACTGTAGCGACGGAAGTTGCGGATCAGCGCGATGTAGGCCGACGACTGATAGTCGCGGTCGGTGCCGACAAAGCCTTCAGTCTCTCTGAGCAGCGGCCAGAGCTTTTCCGGCAGGGAAAAGTTGTAGTGAATCCCGGCGATGCACTGCATGGTCTTGCCGTAACGCAGGGCCAGGCCCTTGCGGTAGACGTACTTGAGCTGACCGATGTTGGACGTGCCGTAATAGGCGATCGGGATGTCTTCCTCGGCCGGCAACGGGCACGGCATCGATGGACTCCACAGAAACTCGTTGCCGAGCTTGCTGTAGGCAAAACGGTGAATCTTGTCCAGGCTCGCCAGCGTATCGGCCGGGTCTGGCAGGGCCGGGGTAATGAATTCCAGCAGCGACTCGGAATAGTCGGTGGTGATTTGTTCATTGGTCAGCGCGGAACCCAATTCTTCCGGGTGCGGCGTTTGCGCCAGGCGACCTTCGCCGGTCACGCGCAGGCATTCACGTTCGATGCCGTGAAGGCACTGTTCGAGCAGAGAGAGGTTAGCGCGCTCGCCGAGCAGAGCCAGGCGGCGGTTGAGAAGTTCGCTCAAGTTGGATTCCTTCACGCGTCAGTCGCCCCAATATGGGGGTGGGCAAGACGGTCTACAAGGGTGAAGTTAAAACTGGCGTTTTCGCCTGGTTTTTGCAACCGCGCAAGCCATGCCGGTCAGTAATGAACTGCACAATCCCTGTGGGAGCGAGCCTGCTCGCGATTAGGGAGTGTCAGTCAACGTTTAAGTCGTCTGGCACCCCGCAATCGCGAGCAGGCTCGCTCCCACAGGTTTCGCTGCGCTGAAATTAACTCAAATCGATGACGGCTAGCTACAGGACAGCGAACGTGCCTTGTGCTTTTACGACGAGTTTGTCGCCTTGCATCACGTCAGCTTCGACCACCAACGTGCGCCGGCCCGGGTGAATCACCCGTGCCGTGCACATCACTTCACCGTCTGAAACGGCGCGAATGTAGTTGATCTTGCATTCGATGGTCGCGCTCTGCTGGTCAAAGCCGTGGGTGCTCGAACAGGCCAGCCCCATGGCAATGTCCACCAGACTGAACAAGGCCCCGCCGTGCAGCTTGCCGCCGCGATTGCGCAGTTCTGGCTCAAGCGCCAGGGCGACTTGCGCCACCCCGGTTTCCAGGCTGTGCAAGCGACAGCCCAGCAACTTGAAAAAAGCGCTTTCGGTCAGGCCGGCGGGGATGTCCATCAGCGTTTCTTCAACTGCTTGGCGTTGGCGAACAGCGAAGCCATGGCGTTGTTGGCCGGGGCCGCCGCCGTGGTTTCTTTACGCGGTGCGGTGTTCTGCGACTGGCGTGGAGCCGACCCAGGGCGTGCGCCACGTGCACCGTCGATTTTCTCGCCAGGCGTGTCGCTCATGCGCATCGACAGGCCCACGCGTTTGCGCGGGATGTCGACTTCCATGACCTTCACTTTCACCACGTCCCCGGCCTTCACCGCTTCACGCGGATCCTTGATGAACTTCTCCGAAAGCGCGGAGATATGCACCAAACCGTCCTGATGCACGCCGATATCAACGAACGCACCGAAGTTGGTTACGTTGGTGACGACGCCTTCGAGGATCATGCCCAGTTGCAGGTCCTTGAGGTCTTCGACGCCTTCCTGGAATTCGGCAGTCTTGAACTCCGGACGCGGGTCGCGGCCAGGTTTTTCCAGTTCTTGCAGAATGTCGGTGACCGTTGGCAGACCGAACGTCTCGTCGGTGTACTTCTTCGGATCAAGACGCTTGAGGAAGCTGGCGTCGCCGATCAGCGAACGAATGTCGCGGTCCGTTTCAGCGGCAATGCGCTGGACCAGCGGATAGGCTTCCGGGTGAACCGCCGACGAATCCAGCGGGTTGTCGCCGTTCATGACGCGCAGGAAACCGGCGGCCTGTTCGAAGGTTTTTTCGCCCAGACGCGCGACTTTCTTCAGTGCCGCGCGGGTTTTGAACGCGCCGTGCTCATCGCGGTGGCTGACGATGTTCTGCGCCAAGGTCGCGTTGAGGCCGGAGATGCGGGCCAGCAGCGCCACGGAGGCAGTGTTCACGTCCACGCCCACGGCGTTCACGCAGTCCTCGACCACAGCGTCCAGACCGCGCGCCAGTTTCAGCTGCGACACGTCGTGCTGGTACTGACCGACACCGATGGATTTCGGATCGATCTTCACCAGCTCGGCCAATGGATCCTGCAGGCGACGGGCAATCGACACCGCGCCACGGATCGACACGTCAAGGTCCGGGAATTCCTTGGAAGCCAGTTCCGAGGCGGAATAAACCGATGCGCCGGCCTCGGAGACCATGACCTTGGTCATTTTCATCGCTGGATATTTTTTGATCAGCTCAGCAGCGAGCTTGTCGGTTTCACGGCTGGCAGTGCCGTTGCCGATGGCGATCAGGTCCACCGAATGCTTAGCGCACAGGGCGGCGAGAATCGCGATGGTCTGGTCCCACTTGTTGTGCGGCACGTGCGGGTAAACCGTGGCGTGATCCAACAGCTTGCCGGTGGAATCGACCACGGCGACCTTGCAACCTGTGCGCAGGCCCGGGTCAAGACCCAGCGTGGCGCGCGGGCCGGCCGGAGCCGACAGGAGCAAGTCGTGCAGGTTGTGCGCGAATACGTTGATCGCTTCGGTCTCTGCGCCATCGCGCAATTCGCCCAGCAGGTCAGTTTCGAGGTGGGTGTAGAGCTTGACCTTCCAGGTCCAGCGCACCACTTCGCCCAGCCATTTGTCGGCGGCGCGGTTCTGGTTCTGGATGCCGAATTGCTGGCCGATCATGCCTTCGCACGGGTGCATGGTGCCCGGCAGTTCGTCGCCGACTTTCAGCGCTGAACTCAGAATGCCTTCGTTGCGGCCACGGAAAATCGCCAGCGCGCGGTGCGACGGCATGCTTTTCAGCGGTTCGTCGTGTTCGAAGTAGTCGCGGAACTTGGCGCCTTCTTCTTCCTTGCCGGCAATGACGCGGGCACTGAGGGTCGCTTCCTGCTTGAGGTAGCTACGCAGTTTATCCAGCAAACCGGCGTCTTCGGCGAAGCGTTCCATCAGGATGTACTTGGCGCCTTCGAGGGCGGCCTTCACATCGGCCACGCCTTTTTCGGCGTTGATGAAGCGTGCGGCTTCGGCGTCCGGCGTCAGGCTCGGGTCGTTGAACAGGCCGTCGGCCAGCTCGCCGAGGCCGGCTTCCAGGGCGATCTGGCCCTTGGTGCGGCGCTTCTGTTTGTACGGCAAGTACAAGTCTTCGAGACGGGTCTTGGTGTCGGCGAGCTTGATGTCGCGTTCGAGTTGAGGGGTCAGCTTGCCTTGCTCTTCAATGCTGGCAAGGATGCTGATGCGCCGTTCGTCGAGTTCTCGCAGGTAGCGCAGACGCTCTTCCAGATGACGCAACTGGATGTCATCGAGGCTGCCGGTCACTTCTTTCCGGTAACGGGCGATGAAGGGAACGGTAGAGCCTTCATCGAGTAGCGCGACGGCCGCTTCGACCTGTTGTGGGCGTACACCGAGTTCCTCGGCGATGCGGCTGTTGATGCTGTCCATAAAACCACCTGACAAATTGTGAAAGCAGGCTCGCGGGCGCAGGGATAAAGGCTCGGCGAGTCTGGTTGAGCGGCCTGGCGTGCGCCGCTACCTGGATCAACAGGTATCCCGTTGACCCGTGAAATCGAACAATGACTGCCGGCACCATGAAAATAAAAAGCGGCCACCTGCAGCCATGATCAGACGTTGCCTGACACAAAAGGCCGCGCATTATAACCAGCGTTCTATCATTCAGGGGCATCGCAGGCGGTAGCGCGAGGGCCGGATTTCTGGCGGTGAAGGAAAAATCTGCTAACAATGCACACGGTGCGTATAACGGCAGCTACGCCATAATGCGCGCCGAGATCAAAGGAGCATCTAATGAGCAGCACTGCAAACAATGCTGAAGGCGAAAAAATTCTTATTGTTGACGACGATCCAGGGCTGAGCAGCCTGCTGGAGCGTTTTTTCGTCAGCAAGGGCTACCGCGCCCGCGCCGTACCGAACACTGAACAAATGGATCGCCTGCTGGCGCGTGAAGTGTTCAACCTGGTCGTCCTCGACCTGATGCTGCCCGGCGAAGACGGTCTGACCGCCTGCCGCCGACTGCGCACGGCGAACAATCAGATCCCGATCATCATGCTGACCGCCAAGGGCGATGAGCTGAGCCGCATCAAGGGCCTGGAGCTGGGCGCCGATGATTACCTGGCCAAGCCGTTCAACCCCGATGAGTTGATGGCCCGTGTCAAAGCGGTCCTGCGCCGTCAGTCGACACCTGTGCCGGGCGCACCGGGCAGCGAAGACGAAAGCGTGACCTTCGGTGACTACGAACTGTCCCTGGCCACCCGCGAACTCAAGCGCGGGGACGAGGTGCACATGCTCACCACCGGTGAGTTCGCGGTGCTCAAGGCCTTGGTCATGAACGCGCGTCAGCCACTGACCCGCGACAAGCTGATGAACCTGGCCCGTGGCCGCGAATGGGATGCCCTGGAGCGTTCCATCGACGTGCAGATCTCCCGTTTGCGCCGGATGATCGAACCTGATCCATCCAAGCCGCGCTACATCCAGACAGTCTGGGGCGTGGGTTACGTGTTCGTTCCGGATGGCGCCGCCACCAAGTGATCGGCGATTTGTAGGAGCGGGTCTGGCGGACGATTGTCCGCAGACTCGCGATCCGCAATATGCGAGCATCGCTCGCTCCTGCAAGTGTGTAGCGGTTATCCATGAAAACCCCCGTTTGGTTCCCCCAGAGTTTCTTCTCCCGCACCCTGTGGCTGGTGCTGATCGTTGTCCTGTTCTCCAAGGCGCTGACCCTGGTTTATCTGTTGATGAACGAAGACGTACTGGTGGATCGCCAATACAGCCACGGCGTCGCCCTGACGCTGCGTGCCTATTGGGCTGCCGATGAAGAAAACCGTGAAAAAATCGCTGATGCCGCGACCCTGATCCGGGTCGTGGGCGCGGGTGTGCCGGAGGGCGAGCAACACTGGCCCTACAGCGAGATCTATCAGCGGCAGATGCAGGCTGAATTGGGTGCCGACACCGAAGTGCGATTACGCATGCACTCACCGCCGGCCCTGTGGGTTCGTGCGCCTAGCCTGGGCGATGGCTGGTTGAAAGTTCCGCTCTATCCCCATCCATTGCGCGGCCAGAAAATCTGGAACGTACTCGGCTGGTTCCTCGCGATCGGCCTGCTGTCTACTGCCTCGGCATGGATCTTCGTAAGCCAGCTCAATCAACCGTTGAAACGTCTGGTCTACGCCGCAAGGCAACTCGGCCAGGGGCGGAGCGTGCGCCTGCCGATCAGCGACACGCCGAGCGAGATGACCGAGGTATACCGCGCCTTCAACCAGATGGCTGAAGACGTCGAGCAGGCCGGTCGCGAGCGCGAGCTGATGCTGGCCGGGGTGTCACACGACTTGCGTACGCCGTTGACCCGGTTGCGGTTGTCCCTGGAATTGATGGGCGACCACAGCGACCTGACGGACGACATGGTGCGCGACATCGAAGACATGGACGCGATTCTTGACCAGTTCCTGGCGTTTATCCGTGATGGTCGTGACGAGTCTGTCGAGGAAGTGGACCTGAGCGACCTGGTGCGTGAGGTCGCTGCGCCGTACAACCAGAACGAAGAAAAAGTGCGGCTGCGCCTGGAACCGATCCAGCCGTTTCCCCTGCGTCGGGTGTCGATGAAGCGGTTGCTGAACAATTTGATCGGCAACGCCTTGCATCATGCCGGTAGCGGGGTCGAGGTGGCGGCTTATGTGTCTGGCGATACCAGCGCGCCGTATGTGGTGTTGAGCGTCATGGACCGTGGGGCGGGGATTGATCCCTCTGAACTGGAAGCGATCTTTAACCCGTTCACTCGAGGTGATCGTGCCCGGGGCGGGAAGGGGACAGGACTTGGATTGGCCATCGTGAAGCGGATTGCTTCGATGCATGGCGGCAATGTTGAGCTGCGTAACCGGTCCGGTGGCGGGCTGGAAGCGAGGGTGCGGTTGCCGCTTGGGTTGATGTTGCCTAGAGACGCGGTGTAGCCAAAATCCACCCCTCACCCCAACCCTCCCGAAACGTCGGACCGCCCCACAGGGGAGAGGGGGAAAGGGAGCAGATCTCCATGCTTTTCAAACCTGAGTTCGACTCGGAATTTCAGGTCGATGTATAGCGAAAGCCACCTCGGTCAGTCCCCTCTACCCTGTGGGGCGGTCCGACGTTTCGGGAGGGTTAGGGTGAGGGGTGGATTTAGCTGACACCCCTCACCCTCAAGGCCTCAACCTTTCCCCTTGGTCCGAGTCATATTCGGCCCGCCATTCTTCTCAAGATGCTCAATGATGATCCCCGCCACGTTCTTCCCGGTGGTGGTCTCGATCCCTTCCAGCCCCGGCGACGAGTTCACTTCCATCACCAGCGGCCCGTGATTGGAGCGCAGGATATCCACGCCCGCCACCGCCAGACCCATGACCTTCGCCGCACGCAACGCCGTCATGCGTTCTTCCGGGGTGATCTTGATCAGGCTGGCGCTGCCGCCGCGATGCAGGTTGGAGCGGAATTCCCCGGGCTTGGCCTGGCGCTTCATCGCCGCGATCACCTTGTCGCCGACCACGAAGCAGCGAATGTCCGCGCCACCGGCTTCCTTGATGTATTCCTGAACCATGATGTTCTGCTTCAGGCCCATGAAGGCTTCAATCACCGATTCTGCCGCCGTCGCCGTTTCGCACAACACCACACCGATGCCCTGAGTGCCTTCCAGCACCTTGATCACCAGCGGTGCGCCGTTGACCATGTCGATCAGGTCGGGAATGTCATCCGGGGAGTGCGCAAACCCGGTCACCGGCAAGCCGATTCCCCGGCGCGAGAGCAATTGCAGCGAGCGCAGCTTGTCCCGCGAACGGGCAATGGCCACCGATTCATTGAGGGGAAAAACCCCCATCATTTCGAACTGGCGCAACACCGCGCAGCCATAAAACGTCACAGACGCACCGATCCGCGGGATCACCGCATCGAAACCTTCCAGCGGCTTGCCGCGGTAGTGGATCTGCGGCTTGTGGCTGGCAATGTTCATATAGGCGCGCAGGGTGTCGATCACCACCATTTCATGGCCACGCTCGGTACCGGCTTCGACCAGACGACGAGTGGAATACAGACGCGGGTTCCGCGACAGCACAGCGATCTTCATGCAACACCTGTGGAGGAGGTAGATACCGGGAACACCGGCTTGTCTTGTACGTACTTGATGCCCGGATTGACCACCAGCTGGCCGTCAATCAGGGCTTTGGAACCGAGTAACAGGCGATAACGCATGGACTTGCGGCAGGCGAGGGTGAATTCGACCCGCCATACCCGATCACCCAGGGCCAGTGTAGTGCTGACCACATAGCGCATCTGCGCATGACCGTTGGAGCTTTTAATGGTTTTGCGCGTTACCAATGGCGCCTCGCAACGTCGATGACGCAGCTGCACCACCGTGCCCAGGTGCGCGGTGAAGCGCACCCAGCTTTCACCGTCTCGCTCGAACGGCTCGATGTCGGTGGCATGCAAGCTTGAGGTGCTGGCGCCGGTGTCGATTTTTGCGCGCAGGCCCGCGACTCCCAGATCCGGGAGCGCCACCCACTCGCGCAGACCGATAACGGTCAAATGGTCAAATGTCTTCAATAGGAAAAAACCGGCGATTAACGCGTCCAGGCCTCAGGCGTTACCTGGGCCAACGCTTTGAATGCGGGCTTGGCGAACCAGTAACCCTGCATCAGAAATATTCCACAGTCCGCCAGGAAATCCCGTTCTCCGGCGCTTTCGATGCCTTCGGCAATGACTGTAACGTCCAACTCCGCACACATTGTGACAACCCCTCGCACGATAGCCTGACGAACACGGTCGCGATCGACATCGCGGATCAGTGCCATGTCGAGTTTGATCAGGTCCGGTTGGAAATCAGCCAGCAGATTGAGCCCCGAGTAGCCCGCGCCGAAATCATCGATGGCGGTCTTGAAGCCGAATTCGCGGTATTCACGCAGAATATTAGTCAAATGGCGATAGTTATCTACGTGCTGGCTTTCCAGGGTTTCAAAAATCAGACGATTGATCGGAAAGTTATGTTTTTTCGCGGCCTCCAGGGTACTGCGGATGCACAGCTCCGGGCGGTACACGGCGTTGGGCATGAAGTTGATGGACAAGTGTGTCTGCATGTTTAGATTGGCCGCACCCTCAATGGCTCGCGTCCGGCAGAGCTGGTCGAAACGGTAGCGATTCTCCTCGGTGACCTGGTCAAGCACGGACAGCGCACCTTCCCCGGCAACACCGCGTACCAACGCTTCATGAGCAAAAATTGACCGATCGCGCAGATCCACGATCGGTTGGTAGGCAAAAGAAAAATCGAAGCCCAGCGGCTCGCTTTGCTGACAGCCCTGGCAACCGCCCTTCGGCGAGGTTAATGAAGACGGGAATATAGTCACTCGATCACTCCATGCCGGTGAGCCGGCCAAGATCACAGTCTATCCGGAGGGCCGGGTTCTTGCGCCCGACAGAAACGGTAGTACAGTTCCGACTACAGGCGGAAAGAGGAATTCATATGGCACAAAAACAGGAAGAGGACGACAAGGTCCGTCTCGATAAGTGGTTGTGGGCCGCGCGTTTTTATAAAACACGTGCCTTGGCCAAGGCGGCGATTGAAAGCGGCAAGGTGCATTGCCGGGGTGAGCGCTGCAAACCGGGCAAGGAGCCGAGGGTCGGCGACGAGTTTCAGATTCGTACCGGGTTCGAGGAGCGCACGGTGGTGGTTCAGGCGCTATCGATTGTGCGCCGTGGTGCGCCAGAAGCTCAGACGTTGTATGCGGAAACCGATGCCAGCGTCGCCAAGCGCGAAGCGGCCGCGGCCATGCGCAAGGCCGGCGCGCTGGGTGTGAGCACCGATGGCAAGCCGAGCAAGAAACAGCGGCGGGATTTGTTCAAGTTTCGCGGCAGTAGCAACGACGAGTGAGGCTGTTGCTTCTGTGTCGTTCGGGCTGACGCTTTCGCGGGCAAGCCACGCTCCCACAGGTATTGCGCACCTTTGTGGGAGTGAGCCCCCGCTCGCGATCGAGTGCGCAGCACTCGCCGGCAGCACCACAGAATCAGCCGCTGCGCACCTCTCTCATCCGCGAAACCTCCACATCGAACGGCGCAGACTTGCAATCGCCCAAATGCGTAGCCATATCGTGTTGTCGGCCAGCGGCGCATTCAGCAGGTGAAGTAGCCACTCGTCGAAAATCACACACAGCATCTGACCCGTAGGCCATAACCAGAAGGCCAGCCGCGTCAAAGGCACAAAATCGTACAGAGCCAACCGACACAGGTTCCACCTGGCTTGGAACAAACCCGGATTGTTCATAAAATGCCAGCCATGGCTGAACATCCCGCACACCAAATGGTGTTTGCAATGGCGCAATTTTCACGTTTTGTAACCATTTGTCATTTACTTCAGAACCCAGACCTATGACCGATCTACCGGATACCGACTACACCCAACGCTTCATCTTTGATGACAGCGACACCCGCGGCGAGCTGGTTTCGTTGGAACGGAGTTACGCCGAAGTCCTCGCCAAACATTCATACCCGGAACCGGTCGCGCAATTGCTCGGCGAGCTGATGGCGGCCGCGTCGTTGCTGGTCGGCACCTTGAAGTTCGATGGCTTGCTGATTCTTCAGGCCCGTTCCGAGGGCCCGATTCCGCTGCTGATGATCGAATGCTCCAGTGAGCGTGAAATCCGTGGCCTGGCTCGTTACGAAGCCGACCAGATTGCCCCCGACGCGACACTCGCCGACCTGATGCCCAATGGCGTGCTGGCACTGACCATCGACCCCACGCAAGGTCAGCGTTACCAAGGCATTGTCGATCTGGATGGCGAAACCCTGTCGGAGTGCTTCACTAATTACTTCGTGATGTCGCAGCAGGTTGGCACCCGTTTCTGGCTGTACGCCGATGGCCGTCGCGCCCGTGGCATGTTGTTGCAGCAACTGCCTGCCGACCGCTTGAAAGACGAAGAAGAACGCGACGCCAGTTGGCAGCACATCACCGCGCTGGGCAGTACGCTGACCGCCGACGAATTGCTGAGCCTGGACAACGAAACCGTGCTTCATCGCCTCTACCATGAAGAGCAGGTGCGTTTGTTCGACGTGCAAAAATTACGTTTCCGTTGCAGCTGCTCCCGAGAACGTTCGGGCAATGCTCTGGTCAGTTTGGGTATGGAAGACGCGCAAGCGCTGGTCATCGAGCACGGTGGCAATATCGAGATCGATTGCCAATTCTGCAACCAGCGTTACCTGTTTGATGCGGCTGATATCTCCCAATTGTTCGCGGGCGCGGGTGTGGATACGCCGTCAGATACCCGACACTAAAACGGTTCAGCGCAGGTAAATTCACTGGATAGCGCCGGAATAACGCCGTTCTGACGGGAGGGCCCTACTCTTTTTGGGCTTTTCTGGCATAATCCGGCCCACTTTTTGTCGCGGTAGTAGTGCACGACTTTCTACTACAAAACGTTTGGAGCACACTCGGCCACTGGCCGACGGGGAATCTCATGACGCAAGCCAATAACGCCGTGTACACCGATCTGAGTGTTGATGATCTGGTAAAAGAAGCTCTGAGTCGCGGTGAGGGCGAGCTTGCCGATACCGGCGCGCTGGTTGTTCGCACCGGTCACCGCACCGGCCGCTCGCCAGTCGATCGTTTCATCGTTGACGAGCCATCCACTTCGGCTTCCATCGCCTGGGGCCCGATCAACCGCAAGTTCCCGGCCGACAAGTTCGATGCCCTGTGGGACCGCGTTGAAGCGTTCAACAATGCGCAAGAGCATTTCGTTTCCCACGTTCATGTAGGTGCATCTGCCGATCACTACCTGGCCGTGAAAATGACCACCCAGACTGCCTGGCAGAACCTGTTCGGTCGTTGCCTGTTCATCAACCCGGCCCAGTACAACCCGGCTGGCCGTGATGAGTGGCAAGTGCTCAACGTCGCCAACTTCGAATGCGTTCCAGAGCGTGACGGCACCAACTCCGATGGTTGCGTGATCCTCAACTTCGCACAGAAGAAAGTGCTGATCGCCGGCATGCGCTACGCCGGTGAAATGAAGAAAGCCATGTTCTCGGTGCAGAACTACCTGCTGCCGGCCTCTGACGTGCTTCCAATGCACTGCGCCGCCAACATCGGCGAAGCGGGCGATGTGACCCTGTTCTTCGGTCTGTCCGGTACTGGTAAAACCACCCTGTCCGCCGACGAAAGCCGTTACCTGATCGGTGACGACGAACACGGCTGGGGCGAAGGCGTTGTCTTCAACATCGAAGGCGGCTGCTACGCCAAGTGCATCGACTTGTCCGAGAAGAACGAGCCGGTCATCTGGAAAGCCATCAAGCACGGCGCTGTGCTGGAAAACGTTGTCATCGACGACGCCAAGCACGCCGACTACGCTGATGTCAGCCTGACCCAGAACAGCCGCGCGGCCTACCCGCTGGAACACGTTGCCAAGCGTTCCGAGAAGAACCTCGGTGGCGAGCCAAACGCGGTGATCTTCCTGACCTGCGACCTGACCGGCGTACTGCCGCCAGTCTCGATCCTCAGCGAAGAACAAGCGGCCTACCACTTCCTGTCCGGCTACACCGCTCTGGTGGGCTCGACCGAAATGGGTTCCGGCAGCGGCATCAAGTCGACCTTCTCCACCTGCTTCGGCGCACCGTTCTTCCCGCGTCCGGCTGGCGAATACGCAGAACTGCTGATCAAACGCATCCGCGGCTTCGGCTCCAAGGTTTACCTGGTCAACACCGGCTGGACCGGCGGCGGCTACGGTGTTGGCAAGCGCTTCAACATCCCGACCACCCGTGGCGTGATTGCAGCGATCCAGAGCGGCGCGTTGATCGGTGCTGAAACCGAGCACCTCGACACCATCAACCTCGACGTGCCATTGGCTGTGCCGGGCGTAGAAACTGGCCTGTTGAACCCACGTAACACCTGGGCTGACAAGGCTGCTTATGATGAAGCGGCCAAGGCATTGGCCGGGTTGTTTGTTGAGAACTTCAAGAAGTTTGAAGTGAGCGACGCGATCAAGGCTGCGGGTCCTAAGCTGTAAGGCTTGGATTCAGCGAATGAAAAAGCCGCCCTTTGAGGGCGGCTTTTTTGTGGGCGTTCGCTTCAGGTTTTCAGGTGTAAAACGAACGCTCCGACTAACACCAAAACCACGCCAAGCACCTGTATTTTTGCCAACCTCTCCTTGAAGAATACGTACCCCAGGATCGCCGCAATGCCGCCGGACAGTGTGCTGATCACTGTCACCACGGAAACCGAACCCGCCACCGCGCCCCAGGCAAATGAAGAGAACCCACCGAGGTTCATCAGGCTGGCGCCTGTTAACGTCATGCAGTTTTTCAACGGTGGGATTTTCAAGCCATCCTTGATCTTCAACACCATGACAACCAACACGATCAGCCCGATCAGATACGCAAGCCAAAGCATCGTCACCGGACCCAGCACCGGAAGAACGAAGCGGCCTTGCAGCCAAAAACTGGTGCCATAAAAAACAGCTGCCAATCATGCATAGGCAATCGAACTGCTGGCCTGAGTGGTGTGTGGAAGTTTCGAGTCAGAGTGGATGCTGGACAGGATGACCCCGATCACGCACAGCGCGATGCACAGCAGTTGGACCAGGCTGATCTGCTCGCCGCCCGCCCAGGACAGCAACGTGGTGACCACGCCATAGGAAGTCACCAACGGCGCGACGATCGAAGCCTTTCCGAGGGCGAACGCCTTGGACAAGGCCAGGGCTCCGGACACGGTCAACACTGCGGCGACAATGCCGATCAGCCAGACATCGAGCGATGCCGACATTGATTTGAGAATGAAGGCAGGAAAGGCGATCAGTAACAGGCTCATGATGCTGAAGCCCAATGCCTGACCGAAATAGACAGCCCGTTTAACGCCGACCGCGCGGGCGTTCAATCCCACCAGAAAATCAGTGCCGCCCCAAAGCAAGGCGGCGAGCAAACCCATCAATACGTCCACGCTATGTCCTTATAGGTGTGCGCTGCGGACGTTAGAGGCTTTCCAGCGTCTGAGTGTCCCAGCGTTGGGCCTTGATGGCCTGGTAGAGCATTTGAATGGTCAGCGGCAGTTTTTCGGCGCGTCCCTTGGCTCTGCGTTTGAGGAACACATCGTAGCCTTGTGGGTGGAAGTAGCGATAGGCGTCGTAGTCCACGAGGTTGATCCCGAACTGTTCTTCCAGCGCTTCCATCAAATGCCGCGCATCAGCGCCATTGCAGCCCAGGTCGAAGTTGATCGAGGTGGTGAGGCTGATGGTTTTGCGTTCGGGCAGGCCGAGTTCTTCGTGCAGCAACTGCATGAGCAGGTGCATGGTGTGGTCATCGGGGAAGTTGGGGGCGAGGTTCATGGTGGAGGTGTCCAGTTGGGCTTGCGCGGATCTTATTGGGCGTCTGGCTTGGGTGGAAGGGAGGATCTGTTGATCGCTTCCACACAGGTATCCGATTGATCCCGGGATTCTTTGACTGGCAACGCATCAGCATGGAATTCGCGGGAAGGCTCACGCTCTCCGCTTATGATTTCGTTCATCTGCTGCACGCTTTCCATTAGCTCATCGAAAAATTTGCTCATGGTTATCTCCGGAGTTCGATGATTGCTTTCGATGTTCCAAGAGCCGAACGCGGAGCGTCCGTAGAGGTATTCCCACGCAGAGCGTGGGAAAGATCTTCACTCGGCGTCAGGCAGGTGCTTTCCAGTGCATCATTCGTTGTTGGGCGACTTGGAGCAGGTCGCAGCCGTCTTGGGCTAAGAGGAAGAGCGCGTGGGTGATGTGGGGGATATCTTCGACGTCGCCGTGTTTGAAGCAAACACAGTGCAGAGTTTTGAGAAGGTCACTGGATGCTCGGATGCGCTGGAGGGCGGCTTCGAGGATGTCCTAGGGGTTGGCCTCTGTGTCGATGATCAGGGGCGGGGAATCGGTTAGGTTGGTTTGCAGCGGTAGGTAACGATCGTTTGTGGACGTATTAAATTTATTCATTTCGTTTGATCTCAAATGCATCAGTAGGAACCGCCGCCATCGTGACCAAGCGATGGGAGGCGGACTGTGTTCGGGTTGGTCAACCGGTGAGATCACACGCAAACCCGGCACGTCCGAAGACGTCCCAAACACAGCCGCCATAAAGCGTGCTGACGCAAAAGCGCCGGCAGCATACAACGGGTGCGTGCGTAGATCTAATTCGGGTGACCAAGCCCGATTCGCTGAGTTAGCAGCGACAGTCACGACTATAGATACGAGCCACAAGGCAGCGATAGAAGACAAAGAGTCCCCGCTTGTAGGAACGGGCCGAACCTCGGATAGGCCCTTTCTATAGGATTATTCCGCGACGTATTTTCTCGCGCTTTTCCGCCATCAGCTTCCTTGCGTCCTCATCAGAAATGCTCGGTCGTGGATCATCGATGCTGGCCTGAACCTGCCGGATGAACCACGCCTCGTAGGCAGCATCGTCGATGGGAGCCTCACAGCATTTGCATGTCGCTTTTTCCTTCATCGGTTTCACCTCTGATTATTTGCAATTGAGCTGACGACCCCACCCCCGTCACTTAACCAATATGCCGATAAGCCGCCACATCCTGCAGGCCAGTGGTCAACCCAGTCGCCGGCGCATAGATCGTGCCTTTCACTGCCGAGAACTTGACCCCGTTGCTGCCGAGCGAAACGTAGCGCTCGCCTTGGTCCAGTTCGGTGAAATAGGTGTAGGAGAATTTTTCCATCGCTTTGTATTTAGCGGCGGCGCTGGCCATGGCGTTGTGGTGGTTTTGCAGGTCGGTCGGGGTCAGGTGGGAAGTTTTTTCCAGCGGAACGCCCCAGCGTTTCAGGCACACTTCGGCAAAGTGGCGGACGATCAGGCCGGGTTCGACCAGCGTTTTAGGGCCGCTGACACCATCGACTGCGGCGTTGCCGACCAACGTTCCGTGGCGGCCGGGCATCGGGTAGATGTGGGTTCGGGTGCCGGTGGCGGTTTGCGGGATGACGCAGCTGAAGCCTTTGGAGCGCTCGTCCCGGGCGTAGAAGCCAACGTATTCTTTTACGTTGGCATTCAGTTTGACTTTGTCTTCTTGAAAGTTGCCGATGCCCGGTACCGGGTCGATGGCAAAGATATTGACCGGAATGTTCTTCAGTGCGCCGTCCCTGAACATGGCATTTGCCAACATATGGCAACTAATACCGCCGCGGCTCCAGCCGACCAGGTTGACGTTGGTTGGGATAATGCCGTCCTTGCGGAATATCTTTATGAGTTGCTCCTGCAACTTCTGTTGGGTCACGGTACGATCGCCGTAGTTGTATTTGCGCCACATCCAGGAACCTTCGACGATTACATCTTCAATGGGGATTCCGGCAGCCTTGAGGCGGTTGTATTCGGACTCCGTCAGCTTTTCACGCTCCCAGTCACACTTGCCTTTAATGATGTTGATTGCGTGTTTGACGTTCTCTTCCCAGCCCTTGCCGAACAGTGTGCCGCTCAGGCCGTAGTCCTTGGATTGGGTGAACAGTTCGTCAGCTTGCAGATTGCTGGTGCCAGGGCCGTCAATAACGATCCAGTCGACAAATTCGCGACCAACATGATGGGAAGCCAGTGTCGAGACCAGTTCACCGTTCCAGTAAGTCAGGTTCTGATTGTCGTACTTCGTCGAACCGGTGCCGCAGAAGAAAATAGTTAATGTAGTCATTGTAGTGCTCTTGAGTTTGTGTAAGAGCCTGCAGACTAGTGCTTGTTATTTGAGTAATGAAGTGATTAGTTGTATCGATACTTTTTGAGTTATATATTGTTGCGTTCGACGTTATATTCGCTGTCTCGCAACAGCGAGAAGTTCGCAGCCATCCTGCGTTAATAAATAAAGTGCATTCACTATATGAGGAATATCTTTCACATCAGCCTGCTTGAAGCACAGGCAGTAAAGTGTTTCGAGCAGGTCGCTGGCAGCGCTCAGGCGTTGGTGAGCGGCGTCGAGGACGGCGCGGGTGCTGGCGGCGGTATCAATGACCAACACGGGCGTTTCGCTGTAGCTGGTTTTGAGCGGGCGATAGCGGTCTTGCATGAGGTCACTCCTGTATTCAGCGGCGCGGCAAACTATAGAGGCGCTGATACAGGCGTCGCAATACAGCGCAAATGGACAGTGTTTGTAGGGGATTTACCTGTGTTGTGGCTTTTTGCCTACGTATACCCCGAGGCTTTTTTCAGCAATTCCCCTAGTGTTCGAATTTCCTACGGCTTTGTCAGGCGCAACGCACCAATCCTCTGTATGGTGCGCGCCAGAATCTGTAGGACGTTAAAAAACGTCTGCTTATCGCTTAAAGGGAATTAAGTATGCAATGGCTACGTATGGCCTCGATTTTGTTGCTGTGGGCGGGTGTTTGTCGTTTGACGGGCGCAGCTGATACGGGTAACTCGATGATCCTCGCCAATACGGATCGCACCGGTTGGCCGGATGCGCTGACAAGCCAGGCGGGCGTGGACACCGCCTCCCGCGCCGAAGTGTTGATGTTCGGCAAAGCGCTGCTGGCGAGCGAAAGGCTCGACGAACAAAGTCTGAAACAGCGACTGGGCGTGCAGGATGTGAAGCTCAAGTCGGTCAGGCAAGTGCGTGACGGTCTGTGGGATCGGTTACTGACCACCTACCGCAGCGCCAGTCAGAACTGCGACGGCGAACCCTTCTGCCCCCGCGTGCGAAGCGTCGCCGATTTGCGTCAGTTGGCGGCCGCGTTCACGGGCGAAATCAGCCCGGCTCATGCGGTTTGGGCGAGCAAGAGCCGGGTGTTTCAGGAGCAGATATTGAACGAGCAACTGCGAGTGGCGGTGATGGCGCCGTAGCCACTCACGACATAGTCGTCAGGATGTTCGCCAGGCTTGATGGGCTGCGCATTCCAGGGTGTCACACGTAGCGAGCAATGGTGGTTCTTCGGGAATCCTGTCGCAGCCGTTCAGCAGCAGGGAAGTCAGGATCAGGGCGATCGCGAAAACCGATTTTTGAGGCATGGTCGTTCCTTATTCAAATGCCGCGCTCATCAGGCGTCCTGCCGTGATGTGAAGTGCGCGGACGTGGAGTGTGCGAGAAGACCTTAGCGTCAGATCCAAGGGCTGCGCGAGGAACAAAGTGTTTCGTTTGTTTCATCCTGTGGCGAAGGACCCTGGAGCGAGGCTGTATCATCCCGTATCGTTTTGGTTCCCGACCTTTTCTCGACTCGCTGCGTTTGCCGGCTAGGCTTTGGGCTTCGCAGCGGTCAACGGAGTGACAGCTTATGCACAACACCCTGGAACAGGTTTTCGGTTATCCACAGTTTCGGCCCGGACAGGAGGCGGCGGTCAGCGCGGTGTTGGCCGGGCGCTCGGCGGCGGCGATTTTTCCCACCGGCTCAGGCAAGTCTCTTTGCTATCAATTACCGGCTTTGTTGCTGCCGCACCTGACGCTGGTGGTCTCGCCGCTGCTGGCGTTGATGCAGGATCAGTTGGCCTTCCTGCAACGCCACGGCATTGCGGCGGGCAGTATTGATTCGGCCCAGAGCCGCGATGACGCAAGCGATGTGATGGCCCGGGCCAAGTCCGGCGAACTGAAGATTTTGATGATCTCTGTGGAGCGACTGAAGAACGAGCGCTTCCGCAATTTCCTGCAGCAGGTGCCGATCTCGCTGCTGGCGGTGGACGAGGCGCACTGCATCTCGGAGTGGGGCCACAATTTCCGCCCCGACTACCTCAAGCTTCCCGACTACCAACGCCAGTTCAACATTCCGCAGGCGCTGCTGCTGACGGCCACTGCAACGCCCAAAGTGATCGCGGACATGGAGGCCAAATTCGGCATTGCGCCGGAAGACGTGGTGACCACGGGTTTTTACAGGCCGAACCTGAATCTGCTGGTCGAGCCGGTACGCGGTCAGGACAAGCGCCGACGTCTGGTCGAGTGGATGAGCGAACGTCCCGGTCAGCCGAGCATCGTCTACGTCACGCTGCAAAAAACCGCTGAGCACATCGCCGAACATCTGGGGCGCAATGGCATTCAGGCCGAGGCCTATCACGCCGGTTTACCCCACGAACAACGGGAAGCCATTCAAAAACGTTTCATGGGCGGGCAGTCCAATTGCATCGTTGCCACCATTGCTTTCGGGATGGGTATCGACAAGAGCGATATTCGTAACGTCGTGCATTTCGACCTGCCCAAGTCCATCGAAAACTATAGCCAGGAAATCGGCCGTGCCGGGCGTGACGGGCAGTCATCGGATTGCCTGGTGCTGGCGAATCGCGACAGCCTTAACGTGCTGGAAAACTTCGTCTACGGCGACACGCCCGAGCTGGATGGCATTCGCTGTGTGCTCGATGAGATGCAAGCTGCTGCGCCGGAGGGGCAGTGGGAGTTTCTGTTGGGGCCCTTGTCGGACCAGAGCAACATTCGCCAGCTGCCACTCAAGACCTTGCTGGTGCAACTCGAGCTACGTGGTTTGATCGCTCCGCGTTACGCCTATTACGCCGAGTACCGCTTCAAGTATTTGCAAGAGCCGGAAGCCTTGCTGTCCCGTTTCGAGGGAGAGCGTAAAGACTTTGTCGCGGCAATCATCCAGACCTCCAGTCGAGCGCGGACCTGGGCCACGGTGAATTTCGACGCGCTCTATGAACAGCATCAGGCCGAGCGCAACCGGGTCGTCAAGGCGCTGGATTATTTCCAGGAGAAAGGCTGGGTCGAACTGGAAAGCAAGCAGATGACCGAGGTCTACAGTCTGCTGCAGACGAATGTCGACAGCCAGGCACTGAGCGCCGAACTGCATGCTTACTTCACCCAACATGAGCGCACCGAGATCGGGCGGATTCACGCCATGCTCGACCTGTTTGCCACCGATCGTTGCCTGGGTTATCGCCTGGCCGAGTACTTCGGCGACGAAAACGCGCCGCGCCGATGCGGGCATTGTTCGGTGTGTCATGGACACGTGGCGCGGCTGCCAACACCGCCGGAATTACCGGCGCTTATGGATAAAAGCTTTGAAGCGCTGTGCGGTGATTTTATCCACAGGCATGAACAGCACACCGGCAATGTCCCGTCGGCTGAGCGGGTGACCCTGTTTCTGTGCGGGATCAGCGTGCCGCTGTTTACCAAGCTGAAGGCGCGTTCAATTCCGGGATTTGCGGCGCTGGAGAATTATCCGTACGCCGAGGTGCGGGCGTGGGCTGAACAACATCTCGCAGACTGAACTGTGCCCCCTGTGGGAGCTAGCCTGCTGGCGACAGCGTGAGTACATTCAAAACGACGTTGGCTGACAATCCGCCATCGCGAGCAGGCTCGCTCCTACAGGGATTTCCAGTGTCTGGCTGGGGTAGATCCATCCGCTGAATGTTGCTCATCACAGGAATAAATTTCAAAAATGCCCGGCGGCTGACTATGGTGAAGGCTGTCTTTGGATCGCCAACAAGAGAACAACCATGAGCCAGACACCGTTCAACATTCAGCGCGCCGCCGTGATCGGCGCGGGCACCATGGGCCGTGGCATTGTCATGTGCCTGGCCAATGCCGGCGTTCCGGTGCAGTGGGTCGATAACAACCCGCAGATGCTGGAACAGGCCCTGGCCACCGTGGCGGACACCTACGCGCACAATGTGCGACAGGGCCGGATCGATCAGGCCGAGGCGGACGCGCGCATCGCGCGGGTCACGGCGGCGGCTGATTATGCGGCGATCCGCGAGGTTGATCTGGTGATCGAAGCGGTCTACGAAAACCTTGAGCTCAAGCAAAAGATTTTCCGCGAACTGGACGGATTGCTTAAACCTGACGCCATCCTGGCCAGCAACACTTCAGCGCTGGATATCGACGCAATTGCGGCGGCAACTCACCGTCCGACTCAAGTATTGGGTCTGCATTTCTTCAGCCCGGCTCACATCATGAAACTGCTGGAAATCGTTCGTGGCGCGCAGACGTCGCCCGCTGTGCTCGATGCGGCGCTGGAACTGGGCAAGCGCATGGGCAAGGTCAGCGTGGTGGCGGGCAACTGCGAGGGTTTCATCGGCAACCGCATGCTCAATACCTACGTACTGGAAGCGCGCAAGATGTTGCTGGAGGGCGCCTACCCCTATCAGGTGGATGCGGCGCTGCAAGGATTCGGTTTTGCCATGGGGCCGTTCCGCATGTACGACGTGGTTGGCGTCGACCTGGGATGGCGGGCTCGGGAACTGGCGGGCACAGGGCAGGATGCGCCCGAGGTTCAGGTGGATAACCGTCTGTGCGAACGGGGTCGTTTTGGTCAAAAGAGCGGCAACGGCTATTACCACTACGAGCCGGGAAGTCGCCAGGCTGAGCATGATCCGGAAGTTGATGCACTGGTGCTAAACGTCAGCGAAGGGCTTGGGTTCCAGCGTCGCGAGATCAGCCCTGAGGAAATCCTCGAGCGCTGTCTGTTGGCATTGGTCAACGAAGGGGCGAAGATCCTTCAGGAAGGGATTGCGGGGTCGGCGCACGACATCGATCTGGTGTACCTCAACGGTTATGGTTTCCCGGCGGACAAGGGCGGGCCGATGGCGTGGGCGGATCAGCAAGGACTGGCGGATATTCATCAGCGATTGATGGCGCTGGAGACCCGTCAGGGCGATCACTGGAAACCGGCGCGCTTGATTGGCGAGCTGGAGGCGGCGGGTAAGGGCTTTTCTGACAGGTGATTGATGCGGCGCCTGTGCCGGCGCTTTCGCGAGCAGGCTCGCTTCCACAAGGGAGCTCGGATCGTCCACAAATGCTGTGTTCACAGAAGTTCAAATGTGGGAGTGAGCCTGTTCGCGATGAATACAACGCGGTATTCGCCTTAGACTGGCAAACCAACTCCAGGAATCGACACTGATGTCCAACCCGATGCCCCAACGCACCGACTACCCCCACTTCCAGCCCATCACCACTCGCTGGCACGACAACGACGCTTACGGTCATGTCAACAACGTCACTTACTACAGCTTTTTCGACACGGCGGTGAACACTTACCTGATCGAGGTCGGTGGCCTGGATATCCATGACGGCGAGGTGGTGGGTTTTGTGGTGAGTTCGTCATGTGATTACTTTGCATCCATCGCCTTTCCGGACCGGATCGAGATCGGTCTGCGGGTAGGTAAGTTGGGCAACAGTTCGGTGCAGTACGAGCTGGCGGTGTTCAAGGACGGGGAGGACGAGGCCTGCGCGGCGGGGCGCTTCGTGCATGTGTTTGTAGATCGGGCGTCGAATCAACCGGTGGCGATTCCTGCCCGGTTGCGCGGTGCAATGGAACGCCTGGTGGTTTGACGGACAAAAAAAATCGCAGCCCTCGGGCTGCGATTTTTTGATCTGCTGTCTGCGAAGCCTTGCTGGCTTCAGTGACGGCGATAATGCTTCTTGTGATGATGCTTGCGATGCCCATAGTGGTGACCACGATCATGGTGGTCGCCACGGTAGCGACGATCGCCACGACGATCATCGTCGTCCTCATCGCTCTTGTTGCCCATGTAGTTACCCAGCGCGCCACCGGCGCCGCCGCCTGCTGCGGAGCCGATCAGACTGCCGGTGGTGCCGCCCATGCTGCGGCCGACCACGTTACCGCCTGCTGCGCCCAACGCACCGCCAATGGCGGCTTCGCCACGGCTGCGTTTGTCTGCACCGACTGCGCTACCACCCGCGCCGCCCAGGGCCGCGCCAATGGTGGAACCTGTGTTGCCGCCTAGCGACTGACCGACGACCGAGCCAAGAACCCCGCCCAATGCGCCGCCCACACCTGCTTCGGTGGTGCCTCCGGCAGAAGCGAAGCCACTGACCAGGCCAAGGGACAACAAGAGAATCGAGGAGAACTTCATAGAGGAACCTCAAGGGGATGACGGCGCGATCCTGAGGCTGTGTCATGGTCGTGACAATCGAAATCCGACGAGTAACACGACTTGAGCACATTTCTATAAGTTGCTGTTTTTTGGGCGGAACTTAAGTGTTTTTCGCCGGTCTTTAGCTACTTCGGACAGGCCGTTTTTGTGAAAAAACGGCCTTTTTTGTGGGCGATTGGAAAGTTGCCTTCAGCTCAATTGGCAGGCGAGATTGTCCTGTGGCGAGGGAGCTTGCTCCCGCTGGGGCGCGGAGCGGCCCCAAAAAACAGCGAACCCAATCTATCGGCCAGATTGGGTTGCCAGATTTGCGGCTGCTGCGCCCGAGCGGGAGCAAGCTCCCTCGCCACAATGGTGGTTGTATGCATCAAGCCGACTTGGCCAAAATCAACCCGGTCTCACTCGCCATTTCCAGCCGGATCGCCACAAACTTCGACGTCGGCGTATGGCTGCCATCGCCAGTGCTTTCCAGCGGCACCAGCGGGTTTACTTCCGGATAGTAAGCCGCCGCCTGCCCCGCAGGAATATCAAACGCCAGCAGCGTAAAGCCCTTCACCCGTCGCTCACGCCCATCATCCCAGATCGAAACGATGTCAGCCTTTTGCCCAGGCTTGAAGCCCAGGCGAATGATGTCGGCTTCATTGACGAACAACACATCCCGCTGACCCTTCACGCCACGATAACGGTCATCCAACCCGTAAATTGTGGTGTTGTACTGATCGTGAGAACGCATCGACTGCATGATCAGATCCGGCAACACCCCCGTGGCACGGGTGCGTTCGTGTACCAGGTCTTTTGGCAGGACGTTTGCCCGGAAATTGGCGCGGCCGGACGGGGTGTTCCACTTGCGCGCACCGGCGCTGTTGCCGAGGTAGAAACCGCCCGGATTCTTGATCTTCTCGTTGAAGTCGCGAAAGCCCGGAATGGTATCGGCGATCAGATCGCGGATGCGGCTGTAATCGGCCACCAGCCAGTTCCAGTCCACCGGTTTGCTGCCCAGGGTGGCGGCAGCGATGCCAGCGATAATCCAAGGCTCCGAGCGCATCTGATTCGACAGAGCCTGCAACTGGCCGTTGGAAGCGTGGACCATGCTGAACGAATCTTCGACGGTGACCGCTTGCGGACCTTCAGTCTGGATGTCGATGTCGGTACGGCCCAGGCACGGCAGGATCAGCGCGTCTTTACCGTGTGCCAGATGGCTGCGGTTGAGCTTGGTGCTGATCTGCACGGTCAGGTCGCAATTGCTCAGGGCCTGGAAGGTGCGCGAGCTGTCCGGGGTGGCCTGGGCGAAGTTACCACCCAGACCGATGAAGACTTTCGCGCGACCGTCGGCCATCGCGTGAATCGCCTCGACCACGTTATGCCCGTTTTCACGCGGCACCTTGAACTGGAAGCGCCGCTCGAGGGAATCGAGAAACGCCACCGGCGGACGCTCGTTGATGCCCATCGTCCGGTCGCCCTGCACATTGCTGTGGCCACGCACCGGGCACAGGCCGGCGCCGGGTCGGCCAATGTTGCCGCGCAGCAGCATCAGGTTGGCGATTTCCTGAATGGTCGCTACCGAATGGCGATGTTGGGTGATCCCCATCGCCCAGCACATGATCACGTTTTTGCCTCTGACATACATGCGCGCCGCTTGCTCGATTTCCACGAGTGTCAGGCCGGACTGCTCGACGATCTGCGCCCACGGCGTGTCGTCGATGGCGCCCAGGTATTCCAGCACGTTGACGCTGTGTTCATTGAGGAAGTCGTGATCGAACACCGAAGGCTGGCCGGTCTGCTGCGCTTCGCGCTCCCAGTGCAGCAGGAATTTCGCCATGCCGCGCAGCAGGGCCATGTCGCCACCCAAGGCCGGGCGGAAGTAAGCGGTGTTGGTCGGCTTGTCGCCGTTGGTGAGCATTTCGATCGGGTGCTGCGGATGCTGGAAGCGTTCCAGGCCACGCTCTTTCAGCGGGTTGACGCACACAACCTGCGCGCCGCGTTTCACCGCTTCGCGCAACGGTTCGAGCATCCGCGGATGGTTGGTGCCCGGGTTCTGTCCCCAGACAAAAATCGCATCGGCGTGTTCGAAGTCGTCGAAGGTCACGGTGCCTTTGCCGACGCCGACACTTTGCGCCAATGCCACACCGCTGGCCTCGTGGCACATGTTCGAGCAGTCAGGGAAATTATTGGTGCCGAAGGTACGCACGAACAATTGATAGAGGTAAGCCGCTTCGTTGCTGGCGCGGCCCGAGGTGTAGAACTCGGCCTGATTCGGGCTCGACAGGCCCTGCAAATGTTTGGCGATCAAGGCGAACGCAGCTTCCCAGCTGATCGGCTTGTAGCGATCGGTTTCGGCGTCATAGCTGAGAGGCTCGGTCAGGCGACCTTGATATTCCAGCCAGTAGTCACTTTGTTCCAGCAACGAACTGACGCTGTGTTTGGCAAAGAACGCACCGTCGACACGCCGTTTGGTTGCCTCCCAGTTCACCGCTTTGGCGCCGTTCTCGCAGAACGCCACCATGCCGGCTTCGTTGGAATCCCCCCAGGCGCAACCTGGGCAGTCGAACCCGCCATTCTTGTTGGTCTTGAGCATCATGCGCAGGTTTTTCAGCGCGTTGTCACTGGTCAACCAGGCCCGGGCAACGCTGGCCAGCGCGCCCCAGCCACCGGCCGGGCCTTTGTAGGGCTTGTAGCGAGGGACGGGTTTCTGGTCGGCTTGACGATGTTGACTCACGCTTGATTCTCCAATGCCGGGCTGTAGACCCGGGGCGCATTCTTCTGGGGCAGATGGATGAGATTGAGGTTGTGGCGACGGGCCCATTGCACGGCAAGGCCCGTAGGCGACGACAGGCTGACGAGGGTCTGGATGCCTGCGCGCAACACTTTCTGGATCAATTCGAGGCTGCAACGGCTGGTGACAATCGCCAGGCCGCCTTCAGTCGGGATCTTCTGGCGGATCAACCCGCCAATCAGCTTGTCGAGTGCGTTATGCCGGCCGATGTCTTCGCGGCCCAGGAGCAATTCGCCCTGACCGTTCATGAACACCGCCGCATGCACCGCGCCGGAGTACTGGCCAAGCGGCTGAAACGCACCGATGCGCTGGCGCAAGCCTTCGAGCCATTCTGAGGGCGGCAACGGCGCGCCGGGCAGCACCTTAAGGTCCGGCAATGCCTGCTCGACCGCTTCCACTCCGCAGAGCCCGCAGCCGCTGGTGCCGGCCATTTGCCGACGCTGTTGCTTGAGGTTCCAGAACGCGCGGTTGGCGATGGTCACTTGCGCGTATTGCTCCGAGCCAGAGCCGCTGAGTTGCAAGTCATAGATGTCGGACGCGTCTTCGATGATGCCGCTACCGAGGCTGAAACCGACGATGAAGTCTTCCAGATCCGTCGGCGTTACCAACATCACTGCCTGGCTGATGCCGTTATAAGCGATCGCCAACGCGACTTCTTCGGCCAGCGCTGTGCTGGCCGATTCGGTGTATTGAAGGTCGCTGTAACTGTACGTCTGACTCGCAGCGGGCGCGGGCGTTTCGAGGGCTGGCGCCGCGCAGACAGGGCGCTTGGTGTTCATGAGGCATCACCGACGGTTTAGTCAGCTTTAAGCCTATGCGCGTCAAGTTGTCACGTCTAATCGCTATTACTGATGCGCTGATAGATGACGTCGATCAAGAGGCCGTCAGCGATTGCTGATAAATCGCAAAGCACGCTTCTGCCAATGCCGATCGCGGGGCGCTGCGGCGCATGATCAGCCCAAGCCGGGCAAGGGTCCTGGCGTTTTCGATGGGTTGCAGGCGCAAGTGATCGGTCAGATTTTCCAGGCCGCCGTCCAATGGCATCACCGCGCAGCAGAGGCCACCGTGCACCGCTTGTAACAATTGGTGCACGGCATCGGTTTGCAACAGCGGTTGTGGCGTCAGGCCGCGGCTGTGGAAGTTGTGGTCGATGGACTGGCGAAAGTGCATGCCGCTGGTGAGCATGCCCAAGGGCAGTTCGATCAAGGACTCCCAACTCAACGGCGCCTCGCCGAAGCTGAAGAAGCGCTGATCGTAGAGCAGGCCCATGTGGGTTTCGCTGAAGGCCAGGGAGTCAAAGCGCTCACCGTCCAGGCGTTCGAGATACGAAACGCCGAGGTCCAGGCGATTGTTCGCCAGTTGTTCGAGGATTTGCTCGGAACTCAGCGCCGAGAGTTCAAAGCGCAGATTCGGGTGCTCGGCATGCAGACGTTGCATCAATGGCAGCGGATCGAAGCTCGACAGCGGTACGACGCCCAGCCTGAGTGTGCCGACCAGATTGCCGCGACAGGCGGCAGCCTCGGCCTGCAAGCCGTCGTAGGCCGCCAGCACCGTGCGCGCCCACGCCAATACGCGCTCGCCCGGCGCGGTAAAGCCTTCGAAGCGCTGGCCGCGATTGACCAGCGGCAGGTCGAGCTCTTCTTCGAGGCTGCGCAGGCGCATGGACAGGGTCGGCTGGGTGATATGACAGCGCGCTGCGGCCTGGCCGAAGTGCCGGGTTTCGTCGAGGGCGATGAGGAATTTCAGCTGCTTGATGTCCATCTTCGCTCCAGGGCGCGGGAAGGTCGGGATTCTAGCGCTTGTGCCGGATCAACGTCATTGGTCGGGTTGGAACCGGGGGTTACCAGCTTGGTCTAGGCTTTTGCGTCTGGAACCTAAAACCCAAGGAGAGCAAACGATGAGCCTTTTCAGTTTTCTAAAAGAAGCGGGTGAAAAAATTCTCGATGCGCTGACGCCGGACAAGGCCGAAGCCAACAGCGAGGCGTTGACCAAGCACGTCAAGGACGCCCTGACCGGGATAGACACTTCCAAGATTCAGGTGAAAGTCGAGGGCGAAAAAATCATCGCCACTGGCGAAGCCGCCAGCCAGGAAGAGAAGGAAAAGATCCTTCTTGCTCTGGGTAACGTGGCGGGTATCAGCGGCGTGGATGACCAGATCACCGTGACCGGACCGGTGGCCACACCGGCGAAGTTTGTCACGGTTGAGAAGGGCGACACGCTGAGTGCCATCTCCAAACGTGTGTATGGCGATCCGAACAAGTATCAGAAGATCTTCGAAGCCAACAAACCGATGCTCAAGGATCCGAACAAGATCTATCCGGGGCAGTCGTTGCGGATTCCTGAGTAAGCCTTAAGACCGCAATCGCGAGCAGGCTCGCTCCCACATTTGATCTTCGTCGCGCACAACGTGTCGGTTCACCGAAGATCTAGTGTGGGAGCGAGCCTGCTCGCGATGCAGGCGCCTCGGTCTAAAGCCCGGCAATAAGCTCCCGATAATCCCCGACCGCCGCAAACTCCGCCGTGTCCTTTGGCCCCTTGCGACTGTCCGGCTCACTCACCGCCAACAGATGCGCCACGCCAAAACTGCGTGCACTGCGCAGGATCGGTAACGTATCGTCGATAAACAGACTGCGCGCCGGATCGAAACCGATGTCCGCCTGCAACGCTTCCCAGAATTGCGGATTTTCCTTGGGAAAACCGTAGTCATGCGAGCTGATCAACCGCTCGAAGTACGGCGCCAGTTCAATCCTTTCCAGCTTCAATGACAGCGAATCACGGTGCGCATTGGTGATCATCACCACGCGCTTGCCCGCCTGTTTGATCGCCGCGAGAAACGTATCCGCATCGGGCCGCAGGGCGATCAGGTGGGCGGTTTCCAACTTCAGTTCACGCACCGACAGCTTCAGCTCGGCGCTCCAGAAATCCAGGCAATACCACTGCAACTGGCCGGCGTTGCGTTCGAACAGCGGCTGCAATTCCATCTCGGCCATGGCCCGGCTTACCCCGTGCAACTCGGCGTAACGCTGAGGCAGGTGTTCCATCCAGAAATGGTTGTCGTAGTGCAGGTCCAGCAGCGTGCCGTCCATATCCAGCAGAACGGTGTCGATGTCGCGCCAGGGCAGCAGGGACATAAAAAACTTCTCCAGCGGTAATAAAGATATCCGAGGTCAACAATCAGGATAGGCCGGGTATAGTAACCCGCTTACGCCAAGGAGCCTTTCATGCGCCAGAAACCCACCGTACTCGCCCGCGAGATCGTCGCCACCAGCCGTTTGTTCTGCGTCGAGGAGCTGAAGCTGCGCTTTTCCAATGGCGTGGAGCGCACCTACGAGCGTTTGGTCGGCAAAGGCGCCGGGTATGGCGCGGTGATGATCGTGGCGATGCTCGACTCGGATCACGCCGTGCTGGTCGAAGAGTATTGTGGCGGCACCGATGCCTATGAGTTGTCGTTGCCCAAGGGCTTGATCGAGCCGGGCGAGGACGTGCTGGCGGCGGCCGAGCGCGAGCTCAAGGAAGAGGCCGGGTTTGGCGCGCGGCAGCTGGAGCACCTGACCGAGTTGTCGTTGTCCCCCGGCTACATGAGCCAAAAGATCCAGGTGGTGCTGGCCACCGATCTGTACGAAGAGCGCCTTGAGGGCGACGAGCCCGAGCCGATGGGCGTAGAGAAGATCAACCTGCGCGAGTTGTCGGCCCTGGCGCAGAACCCGCGATTCACTGAGGGCCGTGCCTTGGCGGCGCTGTATCTGGCCCGTGACCTGCTGACTCAGCGTGGGGTGTTCCTGCCATGAATTTCCCGCATCCGTTGATGGCGCCGGTGGTTGAACTGGCGTTGAAGGCTGGCGAAGCGATTCTGCCGTTCTGGCGCATCGGCACGGCGGTGACCGCCAAGGCTGACGATTCTCCGGTAACCGCCGCAGACCTGGCTGCTCATCATCTGATTCTGGACGGTCTGACCGCGCTGGACCCGAGCATTCCGGTGTTGTCCGAAGAGGACGCCAACATTCCCCAGAGCGTGCGTGCGGGCTGGCAGCGTTGGTGGCTGGTCGATCCATTGGACGGGACCAAGGAGTTCATCTCAGGCAGCGAAGAATTCACCGTCAACATCGCGCTGATCGAGCAAGGCCGAGTGGTGTTTGGCGTGGTGTCGATGCCGACCAACGGGCGATTTTATGTCGGTGGTGCCGGTTTGGGCGCGTGGCGGGGTGATAAAGGTGCCGAGGTGCTGCCGATTGAAGTTCGCAATGTCCCGGCTCCGGGCGAGGCGTTCACCGTGGTCGCCAGCCGTCGGCATTCAAGTCCCGAACAGGAACGCTTGCTGGCCGGGTTGAGCGCCAGTCTGGGCGAGCTGCAACTGGCGAATATCGGCAGTTCGCTGAAATTTTGTTTGTTGGCGGAAGGCGCAGCAGATTGTTACCCGCGCCTGGCACCGACTTCGCAGTGGGACACCGCAGCGGCGCAAGGTGTGCTGGAAGGGGCGGGCGGTGAAGTGCTGGATTTGAGCGGTGCGCCGTTTTGTTATCCGGCGCGGGAATCGTTGTTGAATGAGTTCTTTTTGGCGCTGCCGGCGAAGGCTGCGTGGCGCGAAAAACTGCTGGAACTGGCCCGTTCCTGAGTTTTACTTGAATTTGTGGCGAGGGAGCTTGCTCCCGCGGGGCTGCGAAGCGGCCCCAACACCAGCCACCGCGAAACATCAGTCAATCCTTGTTGCCGGAATACGACTGCTGCGCAGCCGAGCGGGAGCAAGCTCCCTCGCCACAGGTTTTGCATCGGCCCTGAGATTTAGCGGTGCAGGACGTACTGCCCGGTAAACCTCACTGCATCGTCATCGTTATCGGCATTGACGATCCGCGAATGCAACGCCAGCCGCGCCCGTCCGTATCGCTGATACGTCGCCAGAAACTTCTTCCACACCACCGCACTCGGTGCCTGACAAATCGCGATCGCGTCCATGGTCACCGGCAGCGGATAAGTGATGTGCCCCTCGTGAATCACGATGTGCCCGCCTTCAACCCCTTCTTCACGCAACCGCAAATGCAGCCAGCCCCAACCGGCCAGCACTGCGCCGCAATACAGGCTGCCGCCGAACATGGTGCTTTTGTGATTGACGTTGGCGTCCAGCGGCAAGTGCAGGCGCAGTTGCTGGTCGTGCCAGTCGAGCACTTTGAGGCCCATGTCCCGCGTCAGCGGAATATCGTGATGGAGGACTGATTCCAGTTGACGACTTTCGCGGCTCATTCACGGGTCTCTTGTTTGAAGATGATGATTGGACGGTAGCTCAATCGAGTTCGTCGGCGTTACTGCTGGCGCCACCGTCGGCGAAGTTCAGGCCGTGCTTGCGCAGCTTGTCGTGCAGAGTCTTGCGCGGAATGCCGAGGGCTTCGGCGAGGCTGCGTACCGAGCTGTGAGAGCGCGCAAGCTCGGCGGCAATCAACGATTTCTCGAAGTTTTCCACCTGCTCGCTGAGACCGCCGCTGACCACTTCGACCGTCATGCCGGCGGCGCCTTGCGGCGTGTTGTTGTCCAGGGCCAGTTCCAGGCCCAAGGCAAAGCGTTCGGCGGCATTTTGCAGTTCCCGCACGTTGCCCGGCCAGGTGTGGCGCAGCAACAGGGCGCGTTGCCCCGGTTGCAGTTCATGGGGCGGTAAACCGTGGCGGGCGCTGGCTTCGTCGGCGAAATGCTGGAACAGCATCAGCGCATCTTCGCCGCGTTCACGCAGCGGCGGAATGCGCAGCGGCGCAACGTTCAGGCGGTAATACAAGTCGGCACGGAAGCGCCCCTGATCGGCGGACTGGCGCAGGTCTTCCTTGGTCGCGGCGATGATGCGGATGTCCAGCGGGATCAACTGATTGCCGCCCAGGCGCTCGACCACGCGCTCTTGCAGCAAGCGCAGCAGTTTCACCTGCACGTCCAGGCTCATGCTTTCGATTTCATCGAGGAACAAGGTGCCGCCGTTGGCGAATTCAAACTTGCCGATGCGGCGCTTTTGCGCGCCGGTGAACGCGCCGGGCTCGTGACCGAACAGCTCGCTTTCCACCACCGATTCGGCCAATGCCCCGGCGTTGATCGCCACGAACGGGCCGTTACGGCGGCTCGACAAATCGTGCAGCGCCCGGGCCACGACTTCTTTGCCGGCACCGGTTTCGCCGAGGATCAGCACGTCGGCCTTGGTCGCCGCCAACGCGCCAATCTGCTCGCGCAAGCGCAGCATAGGCGCCGATTGCCCGACCAGTCTTGTGCTCAGTTCATTACGATCGCTCAAGGCCAGACGCAGGCTGCGGTTGTCCAGCACCAACCGGCGCAAAGCCAGCGCGCGGCGCACGCTGTCGAGCAGCGCGTCGCTGGCGAAAGGTTTTTCCAGGAAGTCATACGCCCCGGCACGCATCGCCTGGACGGCCAGCGGCACATCGCCGTGGCCGGTGATCAGCAGCACCGGCAGCTCCGGGTCCTGGGCATGCAGTTCGGTCAGCAGTTCGAGACCGTCCATGCCCGGCATGCGGATGTCGCTGACCACCACGCCCGGCCAGTCGCGCTCCAGTTGCCCGGCCAGGCCCTTGGCTTCGGCCAGTGGCAGGATTTTCAGGCCCGCCAGGTCCAGCGTCTGGCTCAAGGCCTGACGCAGATGGGGATCGTCGTCGATCAGCACGACCTGGACACGGTTATCGATGGTCATGCACTTCGGTCCTCGGACGGTTGCAGGCTCACACCCGGTGCGCCTGCGCGCAGCTTCAGGGTAATCAGGGCGCCGCCTTCCTTGTGGTTGGCGAACGACAGTTCACCCCCGAAGGCGCGCATCAGGGTTTCGCAGATCGCCAGCCCCAGGCCAAGCCCCTGGGTGCGGGTCTTGGTGGTGTAGAAGGGCTCGCTGGCGCGACCAAGGGCTTCCATGCAAAAGCCGGGGCCGTTGTCGCGAATGTACAGGGTGACGCCGTCCGCAGTGGATTGGGCACTCAACCAAAGTTTACGCGGCGGGCCTTTTTCGGTCAGCGCGTCGAGTGCGTTGGCCAGCAGGTTGCCGAGCACCTGGCGCAGACGGGTTTCCCCGGCCTCGACCCAGAGCGTGGCCGCCGGCAAATCGCGAATCAGTTCGACCTCCATGCTGCGCCGACGTTTGGCCAGCAATGCCAGCGCGTCGTCCAGCGCCGGTTGCAGGGCGACACTTTCCGGCGCATGCCGATCGCGCCGGGCGAAGGCGCGCAGATGAGCGATGATCGACGCCATGCGTCCAGTCAGTTCGCTGATCAATTTAAGGTTGCCGCGAGCGTCGTCGGTGCGCTGATGATCGAGCAGCACTTCGGCGTTTTCCGCGTAGCTGCGAATGGCCGCGAGCGGTTGATTCAATTCGTGGCTGATGCTCGCCGACATGGTCCCCAGCGCCGACAACTTGCCGGCCTGCACCAGGTCGTCCTGGGCGCGCACCAGTTCCTGCTGGGCGTGTTCGCGCTCCAGCACTTCCTGTTTCAATCGACGGTTGAGGCCTTCGAGGTCGCTGGTCCGTTCGGCGACCCGGCCTTCCAGTTCGCGTCGGGCCTTGGCCTCGAAGGCGATGCGGTCGAGGTAATGGCGGCGACGCTGCATCATCAGGCCGAGCAGCAGCATCAACACCAGTAACGTCGCACCGCCGATGGCGACGACCGTACGCACCGGGCGATCGATCAGGGTGCGCGGGGCGAGAATGCTGACGTTCCAGCCGGTTTCGGCGATCTGCTGGGTTTGGGTCAGCCAGGCGTTGGGGTTGAGCCTCAACGGTTTCGGGTCGCGGGTCGGGTACGGTTGAATCGCGGTGATCGCTTTGCGTTCTTCTTCGCTCAAAGGCCGGGTCGAGCGGAATCGCCACTCGGGCCGCGACGTGAGGATGACCACGCCGTTATGGTCGGTCAGCAGCAGCTGTTCCGGGGTTTTACCCCAGAGGCTTTCGGTGTGGTCCAGGTCGACCTTGACCACCAGCACGCCAATGACTTTCTCGCCATTGCGCACGGCGGCGGCGAAGAAATAGCCGCGTTTGGCCGAGGTTGTCCCCAAACCGAAAAAGCGCCCGAGCCGTCCGGCCATGGCTTCGCTGAAATACGGCCGGAAGGAAAAATTGCGCCCGACAAAACTGTCGTGCTTGTCCCAGTTCGACGCTGCGAGAGTCTTGCCGGTGGTGTCCATCAGGTACATGACTTCGGCGCCGGTCTGGGCGCTGATGTTCTTCAGCAGGCGATTGGCATTGCCTTGGGTGACGCTGTCGTCCGGCGCCCCGAGTACCGCGCGCAGGGCTGGAAGATCGCCGAGAATCTGTGGCAACACTTCATAACGATGCAGTGTGCCCAGCAAGTTGGCGACGTAAAGGTCGAGGGTCTGGCGGTTCTGCCCGGCCAGCTCGCTGCGGTAATAACGCTCGGCCAGATGCTCCAGCGGCCACAGCAACGGCGCCAGGCACAGCGCAAGCAGTGCGAGGCTGCGCCAGCGGGGTCTGCGGGGGAGGGTCGGAGTCATGAGCATCGGGCGCCTGTGGGTACAGGCGCATTATGCCTAGGCTTGAAGGCGCAGTCTGCGCACCTTGGGTCAAGTCGTTCCTGCAAACGAAGTTTCAGACAGGCATTCAGGAAAAGACGTCAGCGTCCTTGAAGAATGCAGCGGCCTGATCCTTGCCGGACAGTTGCGGAGCTTCCTCCAGCTGCCAGTCAATGGCCAGGTCCGGGTCATCCCAACGAATGCTGCGCTCCGCCGACGGGGTGTAATAGTCGGTTGTTTTGTAAAGAAACTCGGCAACATCACTCAGCACCACAAACCCGTGAGCGAAACCTTCCGGGATCCAGAGTTGGCGATGGTTGTCGGCGGAAAGGCGCACGGCGACCCATTTGCCGAAATGCGGCGAGCTGCGACGTATGTCCACCGCCACATCAAGCACTTCACCGGTGGTGACGCGCACCAATTTACCCTGGGCGTTTTCCAGTTGGTAATGCAGGCCGCGCAGTACACCTTTACGCGAGCGGGAATGGTTGTCCTGAACAAACTGTGTGGCCCGGCCAGTCGCTTCTTCGAAAGCACGGGCGTTGAAGCTTTCATAGAAAAAGCCACGCTCGTCACCAAATACCTTGGGTTCGATGATCAGAACACCGGGCAGGTCGGTGGTGACTACATTCATGTCCTTTCTCCAGCAATGGGCGTTGATGGCCGACATTCTTGCGCAAAGTGCCGGCCGGTGCGAGGGGTGACGACTCTCATGTGACAGCGAGGTATTGATCGGCTGGTCTGGAGAGGGGTTGCGTATCGCCTCAAGCAGTGGCGATATAAGCGCCTAATAAAATTTCAGGGGTCGTTGTATGCCGCTCGCCACGTTGATTCACCGCGCCAGTTTGCCCAGCCCGCAAGTGTCTGCGGAGCAAGCGCTAGAGCTGCTCGAGGGGCATTACGGGCTGAGTGGCAGGTTGCACGCTCTGGGCAGCCAGCAGGACCTCAACTTCCGGGTCGACAGCGATCGGGGGCGTTTCGTCCTGAAAATCTGCCGTGGCGACTATTCGGCGCTGGAACTGCAAGCCCAGCATGCCGGGCTCAAGCAGTTGGGTGAACACTCCGGCGTGCACGTGCCGCGAGTGATCCCTGCAAAAAACGGCGCTGATCTGCTCACGCTGGAAGTCGGTGGTCAGGCCGTGCACGTGCGCCTGCTCGATTACATCGAAGGCCAGTCACTGACGCACTTAGATCATCTGCCCGGTGCCGTGGTGGCCGGTTTCGGTCGGCTCTGCGGCGAGATGGACCTGGCGCTGGCCGCCTTCGAGCATCCGGGCCTTGAACGCACGCTGCAGTGGGACGCCCGCCACGCCAATGCGTTGATCAGTCATTTGCTGCCGGTGATCAAGGATGACGCGCAACGCCGGTTGATTGCTGAAGCGGCCGAACGAGCCGAGCGTCATTTGCAGCCGCTGGTGGATAAACTGCCGGTGCAGGCGATTCACATGGACATTACCGACGACAACGTGGTCTGGCAGCGGGACTCGCAACGCGAGTGGCAGTTGCAGGGCGTGATCGATTTCGGCGACTTGATCCGTACCTGGCGTATTACCGATCTGTCGGTCACCTGCGCGGCGTTGCTGCACCACGCCGATGGCGATCCGTTCTATATCTTGCCGGCGGTCCAGGCTTATCACGCGGTCAATCCGCTAACCCACGAAGAACTGCTGGCACTCTGGCCGTTGATCGTCGCGCGGGCGGCGGTGCTGGTGCTCAGTGGCGAGCAGCAGGTCAGCATTGATCCCGGAAATGAATACAGCCGCGATAACCTGACCCATGAGTGGGAGATCTTCCGCGTTGCCACGTCGGTGCCGCTGGAATTGATGGAAGCGGCGATCCTGACGTCGGTCGGCCAGACGCTGCCGAGCATTGGCAGCGAAGGTTTTGCGCCGTTGCTGCCGAGCCTTGTGGGGCGTGAATTTGCCTTGATTGACCTGGGCGTGCTGAGCCCGCATTTCGAGGCGGGTAACTGGGAGCAGGACGGCGTCGATCAGCGTTTGCTGAGCGAGGCTGCGGCGGCGCATGGGCTGGCGGCCAGCCGTTATGGTCAATATCGGTTATCCCGTACCCGGCCGGACAGCGCCGCTGAGCCCGAAACGTGCCCGTTGCACGTGGAGTTGCGCGTGCCAGACGGCACGGCGGTCGAGTCGCCTTTTGCCGGTGTGCTTCATCAGCCGGCGGCGGGTGTGCTGCAACTGGACGGTCCACAACTGAGCGTGCGGCTTTGGGGCGTGACGCCGTCGTTGCATATCGGTGCGGCGCTGGTCAAAGGCCAGGTGCTGGGTGCGGTCAGCGGGCCGTTGATTGTGCAATTGTGCCGAGGCGCTTCGTTTGATGTGCCGTTGTTTTGCACACCGTCTCGCGCATTGGCTTGGCAAGCGTTGTGCCCGTCACCGGCGGCATTGCTGGGGCTGGCCTGCGATGCTGAAGCGGAACTCGATTCGCAGACATTGCTGGCGCGCCGCGACGCCAGTTTCGCGCGCACCCAGAAGCACTATTACGTTGACCCGCCGCGCATCGAGCGCGGCTGGCGCAATCACCTGATCGACATGCAGGGCCGCTCCTACCTCGACATGCTCAACAACGTTGCGGTGCTGGGTCACGGTCATCCGCGCATGGCCGCGGTGGCCAGTCGTCAGTGGTCATTGCTCAACACCAACTCGCGTTTCAACTATGCGGCGGTCGCCGAGTTTTCCGAGCGCTTGCTGAAGTTGTCGCCGGAAGGCATGGATCGGGTGTTCCTGGTCAACAGCGGCAGCGAGGCCAATGACCTGGCGATTCGTCTGGCATGGGCCTACAGCGGCGGTCGGGACATGGTCAGCGTGCTGGAGGCTTATCACGGCTGGACGGTGGGCGCGGACGCGGTTTCGACCTCGATTGCTGACAACCCGAAAGCCTTGAGCAGCCGTCCCGATTGGGTGCATCCAGTAACTGCGCCGAATATCTATCGCGGCGAATTCCGTGGCCTCGACAGCGCACCGGACTACGTGCGCAGCGTTGAACACAACTTGGCGAAAATCGCTGAACAGAAACGCCAGTTGGCCGGTTTCATCTGCGAGCCGGTGTACGGCAATGCCGGCGGGATTTCGCTGCCGCCGGGTTATCTGAAACAGGTTTACGCGCTGGTTCGTGCGCAGGGTGGCGTGTGTATCGCCGATGAAGTGCAGGTCGGTTACGGGCGCATGGGCCATTTTTTCTGGGGTTTCGAAGAGCAGGGCGTGGTGCCGGACATCATCACCATGGCCAAAGGCATGGGCAACGGCCAGCCGCTGGGCGCGGTGATCACCCGCCGGGAAATCGCCGAAGCACTGGAGGCCGAGGGTTACTTCTTCTCGTCGGCGGGTGGCAGCCCGGTCAGTTGCCAGATCGGTATGGCGGTGCTGGATGTGATGGAAGAAGAAAAGCTCTGGGAAAACGCTCAGGTGGTGGGCGGGTATTTCAAGGAGCGGCTTGAAGCGCTGATTGATATTCATCCGCTGGTGGGCGCGGTGCATGGTTCCGGTTTCTATCTGGGTGTGGAGTTGGTCCGAAATCGCCAAACCCTGGAACCGGCGACTGAAGAAACGGCGGCGCTGTGTGATCGGTTGCGGGAGTTGGGGATTTTCATGCAGCCGACGGGGGATTACCTGAACGTGCTCAAGATCAAGCCGCCGATGGTCACCTCGCGCCGGAGTGTGGATTTCTTCGTGGATATGCTCTCGAAGGTGCTCGCCGAAGGCCTGTAAACACCTATCCCCTGTGGGAGCCGGCTCGCTCCTACAGGGGTGATGTGTTAGTTCGATTGTTATCGGGTTTAAGTGCGTAAAATTAGACGGATGGAAGATTGATTGCTTTTAAAGCCGATATTTATCGGCTATAAAGTCGTCACTGCCAACGTTAAGCACTTTCCCCGGAGATGATTCATGAGCCGCATTGTTACCGTCGCCGCCACCCAGATGGCCTGTTCCTGGGACCTTGAAGCCAACCTCGAGACCGCTGAAAGGCTGGTCCGTGAGGCCGCGGCCAAAGGCGCGCAGATCATCCTCATCCAGGAACTGTTCGAGGCGCCGTACTTCTGCCAGAAGCCGAACGCGGATTACCTGCAACTGGCCACGACGGTCGAAGACAACGTCGCCATCAAGCATTTCCAGAAAGTCGCCAAGGAACTGCAAGTGGTGCTGCCGATCAGCTTCTATGAGCTGGCTGGCCGCGCGCGTTTCAACAGCATTGCGATCATCGATGCCGACGGCAGCAACCTCGGGATTTATCGTAAAAGCCACATCCCCGACGGCCCTGGCTACCACGAAAAGTATTACTTCAACCCGGGCGATACCGGCTTCAAAGTCTGGAACACCCGTTACGCAAAAATCGGCGTGGGCATCTGCTGGGACCAGTGGTTCCCGGAATGCGCCCGCAGCATGGCGTTGTTGGGCGCGGAAATATTGTTCTACCCGACCGCCATCGGCAGCGAGCCGCACGACAAGACCATTTCCTCCCGTGACCACTGGCAACGCGTGCAACAAGGCCATGCCGGTGCCAACCTGATGCCGCTGATCGCCAGCAACCGTATCGGCAACGAAGAACAGGACGGCTACGACATCACGTTCTACGGCTCGTCGTTCATCGCCAACCAGTTCGGCGAGAAAGTCCAGGAACTCGACAAGACCGAAGAAGGCGTGCTGGTTCACAGCTTCGACCTCGACGAACTGGAGCACATTCGCAGCGCGTGGGGTTCATTCCGTGATCGTCGCCCGAACCTATACAATGCGATCAAAACCCTCGACGGTTCCCTGGAGTCCTGATCGCATGACCACTTTAAACAGCACCCCGCGCGCCGATGGCTTCTACATGCCCGCCGAGTGGGCGCCACAAACCCAGACCTGGATGATCTGGCCCGAGCGCCCGGACAACTGGCGCCTGGGCGGCAAACCCGCGCAAGCCGCGCACGTGGCCGTGGCCAAGGCCATCGCCCGTTTCGAACCGGTGACCGTGGCGGTCTCCGCCGGCCAGTACGAGAACGCCCGCGCCCGTCTCGACGTACCCAATATTCGTGTGGTCGAGATGTCCAGCGATGACGCCTGGGTTCGCGACACCGGCCCCACGTTCGTCATCAATAACAGTGGCGAAGTCCGTGGTGTGAATTGGGACTTCAACTCATGGGGCGGTTTCGACGGCGGTCTGTATTCGCCGTGGAATCGCGACTCGCAGGTCGGCGGCAAGATCCTTGAGATCGAGCGCAGCCAGCGCTATCGCACCGAGGGCTTCGTGCTCGAAGGCGGTTCGATCCACGTCGATGGCGAAGGCACCCTGATCACCACCGAAGAATGCCTGCTCAACCGCAATCGCAACCCGCACATGAACCGTGCAGAAATTGAAGCAGTGCTCAGCGCCCATCTGGCTGTGGATAAAATCATCTGGCTGCCGGACGGTCTGTTTAACGACGAAACCGATGGCCATGTGGATAACTTCTGCTGCTACGTCCGTCCGGGTGAAGTGTTGCTGGCCTGGACCGATGACCCGCAGGACCCGAACTACCCGCGCTGCCAGGCGGCGATGAAGGTGCTGGAAAGCAGCACCGATGGCAAAGGTCGCCCATTCACGGTGCACAAGATGCCGATTCCGGGGCCGCTGTATGCGACCGAGGAAGAGTGCGCCGGGGTGGATCCGGTAGACGGGACTCAGGAGCGTAATCCGACTGTCCGTCTGGCCGGTTCCTACGTGAACTTCCTGATCGTCAACGGCGGCATTATCGCGCCGAGTTTTGACGACCCGCTGGACGGTCCGGCGAAAGAGATTTTGCAGGCACTGTTCCCGCAGCACGAAGTGGTGATGGTGCCGGGCCGCGAACTGTTACTGGGGGGCGGTAACATCCACTGCCTTACCCAACAACAACCGGCACCGCACAAGGAATGAGTGGGGTTGTAACAGCCTGAACCGGTTGAAAAACCACTGAGGCTCCTGTTTATCCCCGCCGTTCATCAAGAAGCCCGCAGCCCCAAAGGACTGCGGGCTTCTTTGTATCCACTTGTCGACATATCAGAAACATTGGCACAGCTCTTGTATCTCTCAAGGTGTGAAACAGGGAGGGGGAGGACTTCGATGTTCTGTCATAAACCTTGGATAAGTTAGCCGCTCACAAACCGGGAGAGAGCGCCGAAATGAACGCCGAAGTGAACGTAGTGAGCGAGCGGGCGTTGCATCCCCTGGCAGTCAATAGCGAATCGCTCCAGGTTCTTGCGCACTGGTTGAAGTCCAATGGAACGCGTCAGATCAGAGAGCCTGATCCGCGCCGGATGATGATCGAGCGTTACCCCGCTGGTTTATTCAGCGAGGCGGAACTGGAAGCGTTGTGGGATGTGATGGAAGGATAAGAAGAAAAAACAAAGGATTGATAAAAGCGCTGCCGGGAGGGCGGCGCTTTTTATGGGCGATGGTTTTGTGAACAACACACCCCCTGTGGGAGCGAGCCTGCTCGCGATGGCGGTCTGACAGTCAACATCGATGTTGATTGATCCACCGCTATCGCGAGCAGGCTCGCTCCCACACGGTTGTGGCGTGTTTAGAAACTGTAGGTTCCAGTCACCACCAGGCTGCGCGGTTCGCCCGGTTGAATCTGCGCCGCGCTGGTGGCTGACGAGTAATAGGTCTTGTCGCTGATGTTGTTCAGCGCCGCACGCAAGTCCCAATCCTTCTGCCGGAACCCGGCCAGTGCATCCCAACGGCCATAACCCGGCAGCACGACGGTGTTGAGGTTGTCTGCATAACGCTGGCCCACCAGGGTCAAGCCGGTTTCCGCATACCAGCCCATTTCCGGTTTCCAGGTCAGGAACAGGCTGCCGTTGTGCTTGGCCACGTTGCTGATGCGTTTGTCTTCAAAGCCGTTGTTGTCCTTCTCGACCGTCGCGTCCTGCACGCCGACTCCACCGCGCACGTACCAGTTGCCGGCGATTTTGCCGGTGCCGGTCAGCTCGATCCCGCGGGAACGTTGCAGGCCCGAGAGCAACGTGATGGTCGGGTTGAGCGGGTCGCTGGTGCGGCGGTTGTAGAGTTCCAGTTCGTAGATCGCCAGCGTGGTGCTCAGGCGGTCGTCGAGCCAGTCGCTTTTCACGCCGATTTCCTTCTGCTTGGTCAGTTCGGGGCTCAAGTCGTTGCTGTTGCCGGCAGCGCCCGGCGTGATGCCGATCAAGCCGCCGCCCACTGGCGAGAATGTCTTGGTCCAGGACGCATAGAAGGAATGATTCTGCAGCGGCGTCCAGACCAGGCCTACACGCGGGCTGGTGCTGTGGCTGTCACGGTCCTCAGAAATGTTGCGCAGCTTGTTGGTCGATTCGATGTCGAAGGTGTCGTAGCGCAAACCGGCCAGCAGTTGCCATTGATCGTTGAGGCGCAATTGATCCTGTATGTACACCGCACGGCTTTCGACTTCGGTGTGGTTGTCGCTGGACACCTGCATGCGCCCGGTATGGCGCAAATCGCGATTCGGGTTGTACAGGTCCAGCGCCGGCACCGGTGAGCTGCCTCGCCCTGTCGTGGCCGCGGTGTACAAGGTCGGATCGCGGCGCTGGCTGCCGATCTCGATCCCGGTCAGCACACGATGCTCCAGACCGAAGGTGTCGAAACCCCCTTCCAGTTCGACGTTGTTGTAGACGTTGCGGGTGGTCAGGTCCTGCTGCCAGTGCTGGCGCGTGACCTTGTTGGTGGCCGGGGTGTAGCCGGTCAGGTACGTGTTATCGAAATCGCTGTCGAGCTTGAACACGCCCAGGGTGTGGCGCAGCTGCCAGTTGTCGCTGAGTTCATAGATGAGTTTGGAGCGCAGGGATTGCGACTTGTCGTCGATGAAATCGTGCTCGCTGCCGTAGGTCGTATCGCGTCCTACGTCTGCCGGGCGACCGTTGATACCAGGGATGCCGCGATCCGGCGTACGGTTGTAACGGCTGTATTCGTACTGTACGAGCCAGTTCAGGTCCGGCGTCAGTTGCCAGCTCATCGACGGCGCGAACAGTTGACGGTTGCCGCTGACGCCATCGCGGAAGCTGTTCTGATCCATGTTGCCCATGTTCAGGCGCAGGCTGATGTTCTCGGACGGATCGGTGCTGAGGTCGGCATACAGGCTGCGCAAATCATCGCTGCCGCCTTGGGCTTCGATGGACGAACGGCGGCCGAACTCGGGCAGTTTGCTGACCCGGTTGACGATCCCGCCCTGGCTGCCACGGCCGTACAACACGGCCGCCGGGCCCTTGAGGACTTCGATGCGCTCGATGTTGTGCAGGTCGCGCACGTATTGGCTGTCGTCACGAATGCCATCGAGGTAGAAGTCGTTGCTGGCGTCGAAACCGCGGATGCGCAGGCTGTCGAAACGGGTGTCGGCGCCGCTGCTGACGTTGGGGATGCCGCTCAGCGCAGTGCCCAGGTCGTTGGTGCCGTAATCCGAGACGTTCGAGGTTTTGATCGAGTCGATGGCTTGGGGCACATAGCGTACCGGTGTCGCAGTGCGAGTTGCGGTGCTGGTTTCCTTCACTCGCGGGTCGTCGGCTTCGGCTTCGGCACTGATCGAGGTTTCGGGTAATACGGTGGTCGCGGCGCAGGTGAAACCGGCAGACAGAAAAGCAGAAAGCCCAAGGGTGACGGGCGTAAGGCGGAAGGGGGCAGGCATCTGAAGCGCATCCGAAAGGGTGGAAGAATTCGAGGGCGCGAATGGTAATGCTTGCTATTTACTTTTGTTAATTATTCTTGAAAGGTTCCGCCGCTGGATTGTTTCGAGTTATTTCGAGGTTGATACAAAGGCTTGAAGAGAGCATTCGACCGATTCATGAAACAGACTGAAAGCCATTTCAGCGTTTTTCCGAAACGGTCTGAGGATTAGTCTGCCGCATTGAATTTCCCCGATTGATTGCCGGAGTCTCCTATGATCCTTCACTACATTTACGACCCGTTATGCGGCTGGTGCTACGGCGCTAAACCGCTGGCTCAAGCCGCTCAAGGCGTGTTGCCGGTCATCGCCCACGGCGGCGGGATGATGAGCGGCGCCAACCGCCAGACCGTTTCGCCACAACTGCGCAACTACGTGATGCCCCACGACCGACGCATCGCTGAGTACAGCGGTCAACCGTTTGGCGAAGCGTATTTCGAAGGTTTGCTACGCGACGAAACAGCGGTGTTCGACTCCACGCCGCCCATCGCTGCGGTGCTGGCTGCCGAACAAATGGCCGGTCGTGGACTTGAATTGCTGGGGCGTTTGCAAACAGCCCATTACGTGGAAGGTCGGCGCATCGCCGATGAGACGGTGTTGTGTGAACTGGCAAAGGACATCGGCCTGAAACCTCAGGCTTTTGAGGCCGCCTACAACAATGCCGATGTCGATCGGCATATCAAGGACAGTCGCGCGTTGTTGGCCCGCGTCGGCGGCCAGGGCTTTCCAACGCTGGCCCTTGAGCGCAATGGCCAATTCGCGCTGGTCGACATCAGCCCCTGGCTCGGCAAGCCTGAGGCGTTCGCAACCTGGGTTGCTCAGTCCGCTTAGACGTTTCCAGCCTATCGATAGACGATTCATCAAATTGACACGGTGTTCTGGGCGCGGCTAGCATTCGCCAACGCCTGTGGCTAACCGCCATGACTCAACAAAATAATAAAAAGGCCCGCCACGATTTCCTCGTGGGCGGGCCTTTTTGTTTTGGGGTGAAAAAAGAGCGCGATAGCGCCATTTCAGCCGTTCGACACAGCGCGTATCAACCAGTAATAAGGAAAAGAACAAAATGTTGAATAAGCGAATCAGCCTGATCGCTCTGGGGATGTTGAGCGCTACACAGGCCATGGCTAACGACCAGGCCGAATCCAAGGGATTTGTTGAAGACAGCAGTCTCAAAGTGCTGCTGCGCAACGCCTACATGAATCGTGATTACAAAGACGGTCGTGCGGACAAAGCCGAATGGGGCCAAGCGGCCATCGGTACGTTCTCGTCCGGCTTCACCCAAGGCACCGTCGGTGTCGGTGTGGATGCTTTCGGTCTGTACGCTTTGCGTCTGGATGGCGGCAAGGGTCGCACCGGCGCCCAAGGCATCGATTTCTTTAAAAAGGGCGACAGCGGCAACGCGGCTGACGACCTGTCGAAGGGTGGCGCAGCGGTCAAATTCCGTCTCTCCAGCACCACGCTGACCTACGGCGACCAGATGCCGTCCCTGCCGGTTCTGAGCTATGACAACGTGCGCCTGCTGCCGGAAAGCTACACCGGCACCTTGATCACCTCCAAGGAGATCAAAGGCCTGGAGTTGAACGCCGGTCGCTTCACCGCCGAATCGCGCAAAAGCGCTGAAGGCCGTGACAGTGGTGGCCTGAAGTCGATCAACGTGTTGGGCGGTAGCTATCAGTTCACCGAGCAATTCAAGGCTGCGCTGTACGCATCCGACGTCGAAGACGTGCTGAAGAAGCAATACGTGAACGCCAACTACGTGTTCCCGATCAACAAGGATCAGTCTCTGACCCTGGACTTCAACGGCTATCGCACCAAGCTGGACGATTCCTACGTCCGCGAAAGCGGTGCTACCGGCGACGACAACAAGATCTGGAGCCTGGCAGCGACCTTCGCCACTGGCCCGCACTCGTTTACCGTCGGTCACCAGCGCAGCACCGGCGACAGCAACCTGGGCTACGCCTACGGCGGCTATCAGAAGGATCAAGGTCGTGTCGGTGACGGTGGCAACACCATCTACCTGGCGAACTCCTACTGGTCCGACTTCAACGCCGAAGACGAGCGCAGCTGGCAGTTGGGCTACGGCCTGGACTTCACCGCATTCGGCGTTCCTGGCCTGAGCTACAACTTCGCCTACGTGCGCGGTGACAACATCACCACGTCCACCAGCGAAGGCGGCACCGAGCGCGAAATCTTCAACCAGTTCAAGTACGTCGTGCAAAGCGGCCCGGCCAAAGACCTGAGCGTGAAACTGCGCAGCTCGATCCTGCGTGTCTCGCAGAAATCCAGCGAGTACAACGTCAGCGGTAACGAAGTGCGTGTGTTCGTGGATTACCCGATCAACATCTTCTGATGATCGACTGAGTGTCCAACACTCGCTGAAAAAACCCCGACTGGCTCGGGGTTTTTTTTGCCTGAGAACCATCGAAAAACGCAAAAAACGGCCATTTTCGGTCATAAAAAACCGAATTAAAGCAACGTCATGTTCCGTTTCAAGCAGCGCTTGATATGCCTCAAATTCTTTCTCATGGACGTAAATCCTGTGCTCTCTAGATTAGGCTGCTAAATGTACGGAGATTTTGAAAATGATCGTTTTGAACAAAGAAGTGGGCGAATTTCTACGGCGGGACAAATATGCCAACGTCCGGGGTGCTGACTTCAATCTTTTCGGTCATTTCAACGATTTCGTCAGATTGACCAGAAGCTGGGAAAACATGGAGCCGGACAGTTACTACGGTCAGGCCGAGGCGGGCATGCGTTATCGACGTTACAGCGATTTCGAATACAACCCGGTCACGCGCGATCTCAAGCAGCTTGAACATCGCGCCTATGTTCAGTCCAAGGCCAACAACAGCTACGTGGGCGGGATGGTTCGGCACTTCCAGGATTTCTCCGATGAAATCATCAGTTCGCCGGTGATGCGCAGCCTGATCGACACCGACTTCGAAGTGTACAAAAACGTTTTGCCACCTGAGTTGCACGATGAAATCTGGCAATGTCAGATTCATCAGATCCGCATCGAGATCAAGCCTGGCAAGCAACTGGAAATCACCCCGGAAGGGATTCACTGCGACGGTTACCCGTTCAGCGGCGTGCACTTCTGGGGACGCAATAACGTTGAAGGGGCAGAGAGTCGTTTATACGACACTGAAAACCAGGAACACCTGGCCTCGACGACGTATCAGGAAATCCTCGACACCACCTACTTTCTCGATCGCGACATGCGTCACTACGTGACACCGGCACGCAATACCCATTCTCACGACATGGCGTACCGGCAGATTCTGGCGATCTCTTTCTCGCGGCCCGGGACCGCTTTCGACATTGTTCGCTGAACAGTACAACTCCGTGACCAGCCTCGCCGAGTGCCCTGCACCGGTGATGCTGCGGCGCACCACGGCCAAGGATGCACAGCGCCTGGAACGCTTCTTTCGGCAGTTCGAAGAAGTGTCTTTCTGTGAATGGCAGGACGCCAAATGCCTGCGCGGTGTGCTGGTGCAGAAGACCACTACCGCGTTTATCGCACTGGATGTCAGCGGCGAAATTGTCGGCGCGGTGTTGGGCGGCATGCTCGGCAGTCGCGGCACGATCAACCACCTCGCAGTGAGCCCGGATTACCGCAGCCAGGGCGTCGGTCAACGCCTGGTTGAAGCGGCGTCCTCAGACATGAAACGCGTAGGCGTTCTGCGCATGTTCCTGTTTGTCGACGATGCTAACCTTGCCGGCCAGCGCTTCTGGAGTGCCCAGGGTTTTTGCGAACCGCGCGGCGAAAGAACATTTGAGAGGGACCTATGAATGAGACGTCCAGCAGCCAGCCGCTGATGGTCGAGCCGCACGCTTCGCGCACCTTCGCCGAAGCCAGCCCGGTCATTGCGGGTTACTTCACGGTGTCGTTTGTGTTCGGATTGATGGCGGTGAATGCCGGGTTGCCCGTGTGGCTGCCGGTCGCCATGTGCCTGTTCGTGTATGCCGGCGCTTCACAGTTCGCTGCCCTGGCGCTGATTTCCAGCGGCGCTTCGCTCACCACCATCATCCTCACCACGTTTTTGATCAATGCGCGGCACATGCTGATGTCGGTCTACATGGCCAAGGCGTTGCAGGCGATGGGGCTCAGTCGAATGGAGCGCTGGTGTTACGCGGGCGGGCTGACCGATGAGTCGTTCGCCTTCCACAGCGTCAAACTGGGCAAGGGCTCGCCCGTCAACGTGCGTTACCTGATCGGTTTCAACCTGTTTTGCCACACTTCGTGGGTGCTCGGTGGTTTGCTGGGGGCGATTTGTGCGCAGTACGCGGCGCACTTGATCCAGTATCAGCTCGACTACGCGCTGACCGCAATGATGCTCTACGTGCTGGTGTCGCTGTGCAACACCCGTAACAAACTCATCGCCGCATTGGCCGCCGTCGCCTGCATGGGCGCGCTGAGCCTGGTCGGCAGCTCGCCCTTCAACGTCTTCATCGCCACATTCGTCGGCTGCGGGGTGGGCGTATGCCTGACCAAACGTTCCTGATCCTGGTCGTCGCGCTGATGATGGCCGTGACCTTCCTGCCGCGCGCGTTGCCGCTTCAAGTGAACACCGACCACTGGCCGCCCTTCGTCGCCCGGGCGCTGGAATACCTGCCGGTGGCGATCGTCGCTGCAATCAGCCTTACGCCGTTGTTGATCAAGGATCAGCACGTGCAGCTCGATCGCCCGGAATTTTATGCTGCGATTCCGACGTTGTTATGTGCGTACTTCAGCAAAAACCTCTTTCTCTCCGTTGCGGTGGGAACGGCTGCGTACATTGCGCTCGGCTCGTTCATGTAGCGGGAGGTCGACCACATCGTGCAAGGCCTGACCCGACAACTCCGGATTGTTGATCGCCAGCCGCACTTCGAGGGCATCCTCGAAACCGGGGAAAATGGTCAGGCCGTTTCGCTGGGCCGCATCCCGCGAGACCATGCCGAGGCCGTCCATTTGCGTGATCAACGACAGCGTCAGGGTTTCGCTGCACGAATACACCATCCGCTTGCCCGACTCGTAATTGCCAAGACCGGCATCGAGAAAGCGCAGGAAGCTGTGGGAATACGGACAATCGTCGGCCGGACGCACCTGAAACTTGTTGCCGAGCAACACCAGCGGATCATGTTCCTGACCGCAATGCGCACCGACCACCTGCACCTGGACATCGGGCAGGATGATGCTGGGCAAACCCGGCTTTTGCGGCCCGATCAACACGGCCAGGTCAAAATCTTCGTTCTTCAGCTTGCTGAGGTTTTCCATCGACTCGGCGTAGCTGAATTCCAGCTGATAGTCGGGAAACACCTCAATCAGGCGTCCGATCATTCGCCGATTGAAGTCAGCCGACAGCGTCGTGTTCAGCGCCACCTTGAGCGTGCGCTGCCCAGGCACCTTCAGCGCGGCGACTTTTTCTTCCAGTTGCCGCGTGGCAACCAGCACCTTGTCCATGTAAGGCGTGAGTTCCGTGCCTTGCGTGGTCAGGGTCAACCCCTTGTTGGAGCGACGGAACAACCGAAAACCGAACTGCTCTTCGACCTTGTTCAACTGCGCGGCCAACGCCTGCACCGTTAAACAGGAATGCTCTGCTGCCGCCGACAATGAGCCGGTCTGAACAATGCGCATCAGGTTGCGTAGGGTTCTGCTATCCATTGGGTAATGCCCTCTAAAGTGGGCTGGCTATTGTTGAGTACCTGGCCGCCGGTTGGGCGATTCGTGCTGGCTATAATCCTGCACCTGAACACGCTTGTCCCGAGTTTAGTAGCGAAATGATGCTGCGTCCGATGGCTGGAGGCTTACATAGAGTCGAGGTTTTTGGGGAGGGGTGGGTGATCAGGGTCAAAAAAATGCTCGGACCGGGAGGTTTGGGCATTTTTTTGGTTTTGAGACTGACAGGACTGGGGGTTATTTCCTGCGTCGTCTTAGGACGTCTCTTCAGAAAAATGAGGATCTGGCTGATAGTTATCGACTGTATAAAACGCTGAAATAGCACATGTCAGTCCAGTCTATGGCTCCGCTTATCAACTCGACATTGACCGAAAACGGTACGCTCGACCACAATGCAGAGGTAGCGCCAATGTAGCTACAAAATAACGATGAGGGCATTTATATGGGTGCATTGCTGAAAACCACTGATGTGCGCTGCCGCATTGATGAGGATTTGAAGATGCGTGCTACAGAGGTCTTGAGCGCGTGCGGCCTGAGCATCAGTGATGCCATGCGTCTCTTTCTCCGTCAGGTTGTTGCGACGCAAGGACTCCCGTTTGAGGTACGCGTCCCGTCGGAGAAGACAGCCCGCGCAATGATAGAAGCACGAAATATTCGCCAGCAGTTCGATTCGATAGACGACATGCTGAGGGATGCTGATGGCGAAACCGGAGAACAAACAGAAGCGCGCCGAAATACCTAAACAATGTGCACAAACGTCAGTATTTAAGAAGTCTTGGGAGCGTTACAGGCGGGCGGGACGTCGTGATATGAACGAAGTGCGACAAGTGATGATCATGCTTTTTCTGGGAGAGCCATTGCCCCCCGAATATCTTGACCATGCCTTGACAGGTGATTGGATTGGTTTCCGAGAATGTCATATTGGCGGTGATTTCTTGATGATCTATGAGCACACACGTTCCGACCTGATTACATTTGTTGATCTCGGAAGTCATTCAGAACTATTCAGGTAGAGCGCTCGAGTCATTTACAGCGGCTTGTTGGTGAAGTTGGCGCGATATGAAATAGAAGAAAGCCCCGACTGATACGGGGCTTTTTTTCGCGCCAAAAAAAAAGCAGCCTGAAAGGCTGCATTTAAAAAGAGGTCTCACCCGAGCGCTGATGTCCAGGTCATCAACGGGGTTCCTAACGCCGACTACTGCCACCTGAAGGCAGTCGGTTTCGCGCTCTTGGGTCGATTCTCTGCAAAGGGTGATGCTTGTGTCAATGAGCCTCGCACCAGCGAGGTCGTTTCAGTCTGAGGCTCTACCTCCACAAATGATCAAAACGATCATTTGAATGATTGATTTGCGCAAGCAATGACGAAGGCCTAAGATAATTTTGACTGAATCAATCACAAGGTGATCGATCCAGTCAGTTTCGAGGTGAAATACGTCTTACCAAACAATTATAAAAGGAGACCCTCGTGGCCCAAATTCCTATCAAGCGCACCATTGAACGCATCCCTGGCGGCATGATGATTGTCCCGCTGCTGATCGGCTCGCTGGTGGCTACATTCCTTCCCGACACACCGAAGTTTTTCGGCTCCTTCACCAATGCGCTGTTCACCGGGGCGTTACCCATCCTCGCGGTGTTCTACGTCTGCATGGGCGCGAGCATCAATATCAAGGCCACGCCTTATCTGCTGAAAAAGGGCGGCACGCTGCTCATCACGAAAGTCGGCATCGCCGTGCTGATCGGCATTGTGCTCGGGCACTTCCTGGGTGAGCAGCCGATTTCTTCGGGACTCTTCGCCGGCATTTCCACGCTCGCGGTTGTCGCGGCGATGAACGACACCAACGGCGGCTTGTACATGGCGCTGATGGGTCAATACGGTCGATCCGAAGACGTCGGCGCCTACTCGGTCATGTCCCTGGAGTCCGGGCCTTTTCTGACGATGGTGACCTTGGGTATCGCCGGCCTGTCGGCATTCCCTTGGCCGACGCTGGTAGGCAGCATCCTGCCACTGGCTCTCGGCATGCTGCTGGGTAATCTCGACCGAGACATGCGCGACTTTCTGGCCAAAGCCGTCCCGGTAATGATCCCGTTCTTCGCCCTCGCGCTGGGTGCCAGCCTGGATTTGCATAACGTCTGGCAGGCCGGTTTGCTGGGTCTCGGCATGGGTGTTGCGGTGGTCGTGCTGACGGGCATCCCGCTGTTCTTCGCTGACCGTTTGACCGGTGGCACAGGCGTCGCGGGTGTTGCCGCAGCCACCACCGCCGGGAACGCCGCAGCCGTGCCAGCGCTGATCGCAGCGGCCAACCCGGTCTACGCCGAAGCGGCCAAGAGCGCGACCATACTGGTGGCCGCCTGCGTCGTGGTCACCGCGATCCTCGCACCGTTGCTCACCGCCGCCGTCGCCAAGCGCGTACAGCAGCGCAACCCCGTTGTCATACCCGAGCCGGGGATCGAACCTCCAAAGCAGGAGGCGTTGCGATGAGGATTCTGATCATCGCAGACGATCTGTCCGGCGCGGCGGATTGCGCCATCGGCTTCGCGAGTGTGGGGATGCAGACGGTCGTCACCCTCGACCCGTTGAATGACAAGGCTGATGCTCAGGTGATTGCCGCTGACACGGACACTCGGCGCCTCACTCCGACGCGGGCCGCCGAGCGCACCGTCGCTGCGTTCAAGGCCCTGCATCAACCCGGGCAACGGCTGTACAAGAAAATCGATTCGACGCTGCGCGGCAACTGGGCGGCCGAAGTCGCCGCCCTGCAACCGCTGGCCGGCCTGGCCATCGTCGCCCCGGCGTTTCCCGCCACCGGACGCACGTTGCTCGGTGGCCGGGTGTTCGTGAACGGCCAACCGCTGGAGACCACCGATACCTGGAAACTGGAAAACGCCGACCGTCCGGCCGATGTCGAAGCGATGCTCGTTGCCGCCGGCCTGAGCACCGCGAAGCTCGACCTCGACACCTTGCGCGGCAACGAAAAAGCCCTTGAGCGACACATTGCTGAAATTGCCGGCAATGGCACCCAGGCACTGATCGTCGATGCGCAAACCGAGGACGACCTGCTGACCCTCGCTCGCCTGACCGCCTCGATGGAGCAGCCGCTGTTCTGGATCGGTTCGGGTGGCCTTGCGCGGGAAATCGCCAGTCTTTCTGATTTCTCCGAAACACGTTTCACAGCCAGCGAACCGACAGCGCAGGAAAAAAGCCAGGCACCGATTCTGATCCTCGTCGGCAGCCTCTCCGGCGTCTGCGAACGCCAATGCGCTTTGCTCAAGGAACGTGGCGGCGTCAGCGAATTGGTTGTCCCACCCGAGGTTCTTCGCCAAGGCACGACGCATGCCGATTGGGCGCTCTGGCAATCGCGCATCGGCGAGCAACTGGACGGCTGGAGCGACCTGCTGCTGCGCATCGGGCGCGATGAAGCGTTCGATCCGCAAGAGGGCGCGCAACTCTCAAGCATGCTCGCCGTGCTGGTCGAGCCGCACTTTGCCAAGGTCGGCGGTCTGATCGCCACGGGCGGCGAGACGGCCCGGGCCATCTTGACCACCGTCGGCATCGACAGCCTGCAACTGCTGACCGAAATCGAAGCCGGCGTCGCTTTCGCCCGCCCGACCGTTTCCCGGCAGGGTCACCGCCCCGGCATCGTCACCAAAGCCGGCGCGTTCGGCACCGACAACGCTTTGTATGCGGCATGGCAACACCTGAGCGACAGCGCCGATCGCTCCCCGCCCCAACGCACACGAATCCAAGGACTCGAATGAACACTATGAGCAACTACCTCCCCATCATCGGCATCACCATGGGCGACGCCACCGGCGTCGGCCCGGAAATCATCGTCAAGAGCCTGACTCATGACATCGTCTACCAACAATGCCGGCCGCTGGTGATCGGCGATGCCCGCCGTCTCGAACAGGCCAACGTCATCGTCGGCGGCAGCGCCAAAGTGCGCCGCATCGAGAACGCCGCCCAAGCCTTGTACGAGGCCGGCACCATTGACTGCATCGACCTCGACCTGATCCCCGACGACCTGCCGTTCGGCGAACTGTCGCCAATCGCCGGTGACGCCGCTTATCAATACATCGCCCGCGCGGTGAAACTCGCCGAAGCCAGCGAGATTGACGCGATCTGCACCGCGCCGCTGAACAAGGAAGCGCTGCACGCCGGTGGCCACAAATACCCCGGCCACACCGAAATGCTCGCGCACCTGACCAATGTCGATGAAGTTTCCATGATGCTGGTGGCGCCGCAACTGCGGGTGATTCACGTCACGACGCATATCGGCATCATCGACGCGATCCGCAAGATCGAACCGGGCCTGGTCCAGCGCACCATCGAGCGCGGCAATGACACGCTGATCAAGGCCGGCATCGCCAAACCGCGAATCGGCGTGTGCGGGATCAATCCCCATGCCGGTGAAAACGGTTTGTTCGGTTATGGCGAAGAGGAAGAAAAAATCATCCCTGCGGTGAAGCTGCTGCAGGAACGCGGCCTCGACGTCACTGGCCCGCTGCCCGCCGACACGCTGTTCTTCCGCGCCGGCCGCGGCGACTTTGATCTCGTGGTGGCGATGTATCACGACCAAGGTCACGGCCCGGTCAAAGTGCTCGGACTTGAAGCGGGCGTGAACGTGACCGTCGGCCTCGACGTGATCCGCACCTCGGTCGACCACGGCACGGCTTTCGATATCGCCGGCAAGGGCATCGCCGATGAACGCAGCCTGCTCGAAGCGCTGCGTCAGGGGGCGGAACTCGCCACGCGACGGGGATGAGCCGCGCGGGCGCTGTCGTGTAAGATCGACCACCGTCCACACAACGAGACCCGCCATGAAAGCCTCCGAACGCCACCGCGCCATCCTCGATCTCGTACGCATTGGCGATGCCAACGTCGAGCAATTGAGCGCGGCGCTCGGAGTCTCGGAAGCCACAGTGCGGCGCGACCTGACCATGCTCGCCAAACAACGGCATCTGGTGCGGACCTATGGCGGCGCCACTTCGGTTGTCGGCGTTCATGAGCCGGAAGCTTCCCTTGAAGAACGCAAGACGTCGCAGTGGGAGCAAAAAGACGCCATCGCCCAAGCTGCGGCGGCTCATGTACAGGACGGTGATACCGTGCTGCTCGACGGCGGCACCACATGTGCTGCGCTGGCCCATCATTTGTGTTCGCGACAAGACGTGCATGTGGTGACTAACAACCTGCTCGCCGTGATGACTTTGGCCAATGCGCCGGGGGTTCGGTTGACGTTGATCGGTGGCGATCTGCGCGGTTCGAGCATGAGCACGTTGGGGCCGTTGGCTGAGCTGACGTTAAGTCGGTTGAGTGTCGATAAGGCGTTTCTGGGTGCTGATGGTGTGGTCGCGGAGTTTGGTTTGTGTGAGGCGAGTGCGCAGCAGGCGTATTTGAAGGAATGCATCATCAAGCGGGCGGCGCAGATAGTTGTCCTTGCTGACACTGACAAGCTGGGGCGGGCTCGGCAGCAGCATTGGACGCCGATTGAGCGGGAGTGGCGGTTGATTACCAGCTCAACCGCGGATGAGGCGGCGCTTGCGCCGTTTTATGCGCTTAAGCAGATCACTGTGGAGACTGTGAGAGTCGATAACGCTTAAGCGTTGTGAACGTTTTTATGCACGTAGATTCGTTTTTGCGCAAAAGGCATATGCCAACGCCCTCTCATTGATGCAAAAAGCCCCGATTGATTCGGGGCTTTTTTATGCGTGCGATTTAGATCACGGTACGACGTTACTGGCTCGGTTGTTACACGGTGCGTCGAGCACCTTCACCACGTCATCGATGATCGCTTTACTCATGTCCTGCAAGTAATGCGATGCCCAGGCGTGGCGGTCTGTGTCGCGGACCATGGCCGCGTCTGATGCGAGCAGTTTGGCGACGTGGAGCAGATCGGATGCGTGGGAGAGGGCTGCGATGACCGGGACGCCTGCGTTGATGCGAAAGAGCGGTTGGTTGGCGTGGTGGGAGAAAGGGGTGAGGCCGATGGTTTTCAGGTCTTGGGGGTTGGTCATTGGGCACCTCCGGTTTTTGGACGGTGGTGGGTGGTGACCAGTGAAGCGGTAACGCAAATTTTGGACGGATCGATAGCGGGCATTAGCAAAAACTCCTGAATCAAAGTTAGAGCTACCACGTTCGTTATCAGGCGAATGGGTGGCAGCTATGCGCGGGCTGATAAACCGGAGATACAGGAACCCGGCAGACCCGAAGGTCTCCCACGCACAGCCGCCATTACACGGAAATGCAGGCACAAAAAAACGCCAACAATCGTGATTATGGGCGCTTGTGCGCCTGTATCTTACTCGGGTTATCAGGCCCGGTCGCTGAATTGGCAGCGACGGTTTGAAGGTAGCTTGAGGGAGGCGGATGCGCAATCGTGGCTAGGTGGTGGCGTAGGGTGAGAGCTTCAGTGATTTACTGGTCCTGAGGCTTGGGAATGCGTGAATGACCCACGTCTAACCTGACGCCGGCTTCATTCTCTTCGACGCCAGGCTTTTGAGGGCAATCAGTGACGATCGATAGCTCCACTTCCCTCACCATTTTGTTGGCAATTTCCTCGTCGTGCGTGACATGGAACGGGCTGTCGAAGAATCGAATTGTCATGAGCATTTCTCCATTTTTTGGCGATATCTAAACATTGCGGTTGGAAGTTGGCCGATTAATCATTTTCGACGCAAACAGTTTTAGCGTCTTCCATCGAGACAATCATTACACCAAGTAACTAATGATGTTCCCGCCCCCACCTTTATCCCCTCCAGCTAACTCCATACATTGAACTCCAACGCCGACCCATTCATTCCGAAGGGAAGGTCACTGGAGAGTCCTCATGCCTTTCGTAAGCGTACGCATCACCCGCGATGGCGTTACCTCTGAGCAGAAAGCTCAGGTGATCGCCGAAATCACTGAAACCCTGGAACGCGTCCTGAAGAAGGATCCGCACCTGACCCACATCGTGATCGAAGAAGTCGACACCGATAACTGGGGCTACGCCGGCATCACCACCACCCGGTACCGAAAGCAACTGGCTGACGCGGAGGGCAAGTCATGACCGCGTCCGTCTCCATCGATTTTATCTCTGACGTGGTGTGCCCGTGGTGCGCTTTGGGCGCGACGGCGCTGGAGCAAGCGATCGAGAACGTGGCCGGAGAAATCTCGGTTGAGCTGACCTACAAGCCTTTCGAGTTGAACCCGGACATGCCGGCGGTCGGCGAAAAAGCGGTCGAGCATTTGATGCGCAAGTATGGACGCACTGCCGAGGACGTTGCCGCCGGCAAAGCGATGCAGATCGAACGTGGCGCGGCGCTTGGTTTCAAGTTCGACCTGGAGAAGCGCACTCACTTCTACAACACGTTTGATGCGCACCGGCTGTTGTTGTGGGCGTTGCAGGAAGGGCGGCAGGTCGCTCTGAAGAAAATCCTGCTGCGAGCCTATTTCGCCGACGGCGAGAACCCGAGCGATCGCGAGACGCTGGTTCGTCTGGCGGCTGAAGCGGGACTGGATGCGGCGGCTGCTCAAGAAGTGTTGGCGTCCGGCGCGTTTGCCAAAGAAGTGCGTGAGCTTGAAGCGTTCTACCGCCAGCACGGCATCAACTCGGTCCCGGCCATGGTGCTTAACGGACGTCACCTGGTGTCCGGTTCGCAGTCGGTCGAGTACTACGAACAGATGTTGAGACAAATGGCCAAGGTCCCCGCCGAAGCCTGATTACTTACTTTTTCAAACCATCATTTATTAGTAGAGGTTCATCATGAGCAATTCGAAAAAAGTCATCGTAATTACCGGCGCATCCCAAGGCCTCGGCGCAGGCATGGTCAAGGCGTTCCGTGATCTGGATTACAAAGTTGTCGCCACATCGCGTTCGATCAAGCCGTCCACCGACCCGGACATCCTCACCGTGGCCGGCGACATCGGCGACCCGGCAGTTGCGCAGCAAGTGATCCGTGAAACCATCGCCCGTTTCGGCCGCATCGATACCCTGGTCAACAACGCCGGGATCTTCGTTGCCAAGCCGTTCACTGCTTACACCGCTGAAGACTACGCCGCGGTGCTGTCGGTGAACCTGAATGGCTTCTTCTACATCACCCAACTCGCGATCACCGAGATGGAAAAACAAGGCAAAGGCCACGTCGTGAACATCACCACCAGCCTGGTCGACCACGCGATTGATGGTGTGCCGTCGGTGCTGGCTTCGCTGACTAAAGGTGGTTTGAACGCGGCGACCAAGTCGCTGGCGATTGAGTACGCCAAGCGCGGGATTCGGGTGAATGCGGTTTCTCCTGGCATCATCAAGACTCCGATGCATGGTGAGGAAACTCATGAGGCGCTGGGGAATCTGCATCCGGTTGGGCATATGGGTGAGATCAGTGACATTGCGCAGGCTGTTGTTTATCTGGATAGCGCGAACTTTGTCACTGGCGAGATCCTGCACGTCGATGGTGGGCAGAGCGCTGGTCACTAAGACTGCTTTTCCAAAGTGTAGAAACAGCGAAGCCCTTGTATTTCTACGAGGGCTTTGTTTCGTCTGGTGCCGGTGTGGGGCAGAAAATAGATCTGTCCCATTTTTACTGTACGGTGCCTATAGTTGAAGCTCTGCAACAAAAATCAATGCTGCTATGCCTTTTGGCGACTGCTATAAGAAGTTTGGAGAGCCTGTCGAGGCATTGCGAATAGACTTGCCAGACGGGCAGATGACGCATGTGCTACGCCATACGTTTGCAAGTCACTACCTGGCGAAAGGTGGGATATTCTTACGCTGCAGGGTGTCATCGGTCATGCGTTGTTAGCTATGACGATAAAGTACGCTCACTTTAGTCCTGGGCATCTTACCGAGGTCGTACACCGCAATCCGCTTTCAGTTGATGTACCCACCAAGGGAGCAAAGTGAATGCCTGGAGAAATTGATTGGACGCCTTTGGTGCAGTCGCTTGCTGCGATCAATTGGACAGCGGTGTTGGTAGGTGGTGTAACGGGGGCCGGTCCATTTCTGCTATGGAAAAAGCAAGTGAAAAAGGAGGCCGAAAGCGTCAGAGCGTCGCTTCTCGCTGAGGTGGCGGCGCTAGTCGAAATTGTGGAACGTCGTGGCTATCTACCGGGCTTGCGGGAGAGGGAAGCGCTGTTGCGCGCACGATCCTCATCTGCTTATGCAATATTCCCAAACGCTAAAACTATTGAGCCATTTGTAGTCCACATTGATAGCCAGTACAGCAGGGTCTATCAGGGAAATGTATCGAAACTCGGGGTGCTCACAGCGGAGGATGCGAAACAGATCGTTCGCTTCCATCAGCTCGCTGACAGCGTCAGGCTCGACGTAGTACCCGGTGGCGTACTCACAAAAAGCTCGAACCCGCAAGCCTTCAAGGAAACAGGTGATTTACTGGAGATGGCTATGAAAATTGGCCGCGATTTGACGGAGCCGAAGCCGGTGCCCACGCCCAAGTGGTGGAAGTTCTGGGTCCCAAGAATATAAAGTGTGGGCACTTTGTGGACGTTTTCACGATTTGACGTGAGGTAGTTCCGAAGCCCAGAAACGACAAAGCCCCGCATTGCGGGGCTTTGAATATCGTGCGGCACCAGGAGTCGAACTATATAAAAAATGGTAATTATCTCAGTAGCTTGTGTTCGTGCTGAGCTGCTATTTACCTCTATTTCTATCCTTAAGCGGCTGGTTTTCACTGAATTGCTTTGGATTTTCTACGCACCTTGCAAGCTCATTTGGACTGCTCCCCGTATCCTTGATGTCTTCAACCCATCCAGCCCACGATTTTGCTAACTGATAAAACGGCCAATCCCATAATCGTGGCATGTCTCCGCTTTTTGATTGATCTTATTATTTTAATTTCGTTTTGATCGGGTGCGCCCAGTAATAGGGCGTACTTCGTTGCTGCGGCGGTAATGCATGGCATGCTAGATAAAGGTATCAATAGAAAATGCGTGCAGTTTGTAGTTGGATGGCTGTAATATTTTTGGCTTGAGTTGAATTTGATTTGTATTTTTGGAATAACATAGAAACGGCATAAATATTATGCTTGCTAGTGAAAGAGTAGTAATGACGTCTGCGGTTGCCTTATTATCTGGAGCGGTGCAGATTTCTAGCTTTATATTGATTTCAAGTCAGGTTATACTTAAGTTTGGATTTTGTGGATAATTAATATTTTCCAGGAGGTTCGGGGGGGGGGCTGAAAATGTCAGAAGTACTGAAAGTGTTTTTGTTTTCGTATCTGTCGTAGAGATACTTTATTGTTGAGAAGTGTGCGTTGATTAAACGTATGAAGGCGGTGTTTAAATATGGGTGAGAAAGAGATTAAAACGACGGTTTTAGACAAGCTTTTGAAAACAGGGCAGATTGATTTTTCGTCCCTTGTTTTTAGTGAGATGAACTTGGCAAGAAAAGCTCGTAGGGTAGATCTTGGTTATATTCGAAATCAAGAGATGGTCGCAATTGAAATTAAGAGCGAAAAAGATTCGTTGTTTCGATTGGCGGGACAGCTCGAAGAGTACAGAAAATACTTCGATCGCGTCATTGTTGCCGTTGCTGGGAAGTACGTTGAAGGGGTCCTCGCTATCGCTGATGATGATGTGGCGGTTTGGGAGGTGACATCGGACGGGTTAAAGGTGATTCGCAAGGGACGTCTGATTAAAAATATATCTAAGCAAAATTATCTTGAGCTCATGACGAAGAGAGAAGTCTCCCTTCTAGCTAGGCGAGTCGGCATAATTCCTTCCGATATTGCAATGTATGAGCTGAAAATCGAAGTCTCAAGTAGGTTGAGTAAGATTTCTAAATCTGATGTGAAAGACATACTTCTAGACGGGATTTCTAAGAGGTTTAGCATGCCGTCAAATAGGTTCCTGGCCAAGGTCTGCGCTTTTGGCAGTGTCAGACCATCCGATGTGATTTTGTTAAGCCCATATTTGAAGCGCGTAGTCGAGGTAGCATGAGAGAGTGGTCAATCCACCCACTCTTCATCGGTGTTAATTATATCCCCAATAGCATTGTAATGAAGCTGATTGAAAAGATGGATGTTGATGCGAACTGCAGTGGATTTCTGAGCGCTGTAAATTCCGAACTCATTATTTTCAGAGGTTATTTCTATCTGTTGGGTGCCCCAAAGGCGTAGCTCTGGAATCCAATATTCATCACTGATGATTTCTTTTGCGATATCTATATAGGCAGTCGTGCGTTTGGCTTTGGAGTCTGGCGCGTTATCGTCAACTTCTCGTCTGACGAATTTCCAATCTTTTTTTAATGGGTAATCAATTCTAGGAGGAGGAACTCCCGAACCACCCTCTTGTTTTTCTGCACGTGCGCTTCCTCTGTCGGAATAAACGACAGGATTGAAGATTCCTTTTTCTGCTATTGTATTAAAAAGAATTCTCTCGTATATAGAGTTCGTTCCTCGATGTTGCCCTGCAAAACCTGAAGGGAAAGAGGATGCGCTTATTGATATCGTAACATTTGCAATCTGGCGTTTTGCTTCTAGCATCAGCCTTTCTAGAAGCGGAATCCTCTCGTGGAAATTTACGTCGATCCCCCCTAGATCGTAAATAATAAGAACATTTTCCGCTTTAGTAACATTTAAAGCGGTAATCAAGCGGTTATGCTTCTCAATATTTAACTCGTTTGGACAGATCCTCAAGACTAAACCTCTGTCAAGGGATGACAGCTTGTTAATCTGACCCTCAATATCTTGTAGGCTTTCATGTCGAAGGCAAGGGATCGCATTTTTTTGGCTTTTTATGAAGTTGTACCAATTGTCATAACTGTTACTAGGATCTAAAAGCTGCACTAATTCTTGATACACGGGTTTTTCGGGATATTTTCCGGTGAACAGGAATACTTTATTTTCGGAAAGAAATTTTTCGTCGATATCTGAGATCCAAGGACGGTTCCCTATGGACTCCTCAATTTTCTTGAGTGAGTTTTCCAAGCGATGAGCACTAACCCATCCTCTCAGGGAAAAGAGCGGAAGTAGTTCATCTTTGTCTTTGTCGGGGAGTTGTGCAATCGCCGTCATTTCAGCAAGACTTATTGCTAAAATCGGTATGTATTCCCAATTTGGAAATGTATCTTGCATAAACTATTTTTTCCCCGTCCTGATTTTTATTGCGGCGAGCGATACTTGGGCGAGCTCAGCGATTTTTTTATATCGATCATCTGGTTTTAGCGCTCCATGCACAATTAGCGCTTCTTGGATAAGCGATGCAGGCATTATTATATCTGCCGCTAATCTATTGGCTTCTCTTTCCAGATCATCCGAGAGTCTCGAGCGATAAAGTACATCATCTGTGATGCCGCCAGCGAGACGTTCACGATGCAGCAAAAAATGCGCGATTTCATGCGCAATAGTAAATCGTTGTCTTTCTTTAACATCGTGGCGATTAACCTTGATCGTGATAACTCCGTCCGACTCCCTTATTTCTCCTGAAATTGAACCTGGCATAGTAGATTTAAGGATGGTTAATCCGAGATCCTTGGCGATTGCTCCGACCGCCACTGGCAGATTAGTTTGATGCGAAGATATGACCGTTCTTTGATGATCGCTCAAAGAGTTCCATTCCGGCGAAGTTCTCAATTTGACCGCTCCTCATCTGTAACTTCATCCGGCATTGAAGTATCTCGATAAACAATATTTTCCACAGCGTTTTGAATTAACCTGTCGAATCTGTTTTCTTCGATTAGCTTAATTATATTCTCTTCTGTCGCTCTCGGAATTTCTTCTTTGGCGACTATTTTTACAGTTTCTTTTGCGGTTTTTCGAGCGTCTTTAATAGCTTCGTTCTTTATGTTGCGATACCCAAGTATTGCTAGTATCGCAATAAGTACTCCAAGTACAGTTATAATTACTGATACAGCGGATAATAAAAGCGTGGCCACGCTGTTGTCGTCAGGTTTCCTTAATTCTGAGACTTCTTTCTCTAGATTTTTTATTTTTTCGGCTTGGAGTTTTACTTCCAGTACAAGATCTCGTGTGCTGGAATCCGCTTTGGGAGTCATCGACTGGACGATCTCCTGAATAAGAAGATAGTCTTTCAGATTTTCGTGATTTGTCAGGCTTGGCTCTTCTTGATTCTGTTCTTTTGTTTCGGTGTTGGATATTTCTGCAAGAGTCTTTACGGCGTAAAGACTAATAATTAAAGCCAGAATCAATGTGGCTAATGTTGTTGAACGTATATGTCTTATATTTGAAGTCGAAGTACTTTTTTTTTGCGCTGTGTTGGGCATGCTGTTGTTCATTATGTTGTCGGCGCTGCGATGCGCCGGTTTGTTGTTCCCCAACCTTTAATTACTGTATAGACTGGTGATAAAAGATGGAGTATGCCAGCAGGAGGTGCGAAAAAAAGATAAAGAATAAATAAAAGTGTTTGTTGCGTGCGCGTTAAGTCGTGTCGATGTTGAGAGTACGACGACGTGGCTTTCACCATACGCTTTCGTTCTCGGACATTTGATAAAATTGCTTTCCAGTATTCTATATATTCCATCACTGCGCTTTCTCCTTCTGCTGCCTTGAAGCTTGAAGTAAATAGCCTTACTATCTTCCTATGCTTTTATAATGATTGGATGTCTAGCTTTAATAGATACTTTCATCTGCTCATTAGTGTCAGTGTGCCATTGGGAGGGGCCAGTATTCAACCTCCGATGCTGTTTAGGGTTGCTCCTTTAAATTATTCAAGGGCTTGAGTCTAAACCGATATCGACTCGGTCATTGATCCGACCACGAATGCTGTGTGTTATCAAGCCTTTAGAGCTCCCAGCGTGGGTATATTGACTTGATGCTAGCCACGTCTCCCGGAAAGCTACATCAACCTAAGAACGGGATACGTCGAGAAGCACCTCGCGATGACCTGCAAATTCAAGTGAGCGTTTGCCGGTTTAAGATGCCCAACAACCGTCCTCCATCGAGGCGGCTAGGATCGGGATACCCCTGAACCTATCGGAAGACCCTTCACGCTATCTCGCCGATCTGGCCGAGACGAGTGGCCAAGTGCGAGTTGCTTGGTGGTGGACGTTCTTCACGATGACATCGAGCATGTGAGGGCACGAATGGGTCGAACTGCGGTGGAGCAGACCGATGAAGGTAAATTCATCCACTGACGAACAACTCGGAAAAGGGGACGGATCTATTTTCCGGCTTGTCTGGACAGCGCCAACTTTGTCACCGGCGAGATCCTGCATGTGGATGGTGGGCAAAGCGCTGGTCACTAAGGTCTGGTTTACAAACGCCAGAAACAACAAAGCCCTCGTATTTCTACGAGGGCTTGTTTTGTGCGGTGCCGGCACTGGATGGAAACTAAATCCGTGCCCTTTTTTCTACTGACTAGAAAACACTGCATCTTCTTCGTCGGGGATTTCGTCCGTAACAATCACTCGTGCATGCGCGCTGTGCTCGTCCTCCATACGCAACCCGAAGTAGCGGGTATCGTTGGCGTCCCAAAATGCCTCTATCTGCGCCATGGGTGCATGTTCAAGCAGCACCTCGGCGCTGTGCTCCAGGATGATCGAGTAACGTCGTTCGGTGTTCATTACAAAGAGGCTCGCAACGGCGGAGAGAAATGGCAGGTTGTGCATAAGCACTGCTGTCATTATGCCGCTTCACTGATTCTCGACCTTAACCGCTCATCGTTTCGGTGAGGTATGTAGATGCGCGGTAGAAGAATTGGATGCATCGATTCCGCACGCAAGTGTCTTGGAAAAGCAGCTTTTGTCTTGGTCAGTAGAGCGTCGCTGGGTTTGAGAGCCTCATCGCGAGCAGGCTCGCTCCCACAGGTTCCAGTGTGTGGACGAAAAGTGGACGTTCCAGAAACAACAAAGCCCCTGCATTTCTGCAGGGGCTTCGTTTTGTATGGTGCCGGCACCAGGAGTCGAACCCGGGACCTACTGATTACAAGTCAGTTGCTCTACCAACTGAGCTATACCGGCGTGTTAGGGCGACGATTATAGCGATTGGGATGGTTCTGTAAACCCCTGAATTCAGACTATTTTTACTCAGCCTTCAAGTCAGGCCCGAAGGAGTGTTTTCTTGAGTTTCTGCAGGGCTTTCCAGGTGCGGCTGTTTTGCATCGCGCGCAGCTGCGCTTCGGCCTGTTCGGCGCGTTGCAGGGCGGCGGCGAGCTGGTGTTCGGCGTCGCTGACGGGGTGGCTGAAGTTGTGGCCTTTGCAGAACTGGAACTCGTCCAGGTTGCAGGGCGGGATGTCGAAGGCGGGTTTCAGGTTCCGGTGTTCGTTGGCGAGGTAGTAGGTGTTGATGCCGTCGAACAGGATGGAGTGGTAGCCGGCGTCGATGACCAGGGTTTCCCACGCCTGGTCGCGGTCCCATGGGGTTTCGATGAGGATGACCCACGGCCGCCATTGGGTGAAGTCCATGGCGCGCAGCACGGTTTCTTCGTGGCCTTCGACGTCGATTTTCAGAAAGTGAATCTCGCGGCCCTGGGCGTGTTCTTCGCAGATGGAGGTCAAGGTGCGGGATTTGACGGTTTGGCTGCGCACGTCCATGCCGGCGTCTTTGTGCATTTTCGCCATGGCGGGGTCGAGGGTGGAGAGGCCGGTACCGGCGATGCCATAGAAGGTCAGGTCGTCGGCGCTTTCGCCGGCCACGCATTGCAGGTTGGTGTCTTTGGGACGTTGTTGGCACAAAGCGTCGTAATAATTGGGCATCGGTTCGACGTTGATGCCGGTCCAGCCAAGGTCATAGAAAGCTTTGGTCACGGAGTCGTGGGTGGGATGGTTGGCGCCGACGTCGATGTAGAAGCCGTTTTCAACGGTTTTGAGGGCGCGCCACAGGCGTATGTCTTCGAAATTCTGTGCGTAAGAAATGAACGTCACTGTCGCATCCTGTCAGTCGGATTTTCTTGTTCGTGGCCGCACTGTCGGCGTCCTTGGCTGTTTGTATAACAAGACTGGGGAAGCGGCGCAATTTTCCGCAGATGACGTCCCGGATTAGGCGCTTATGTCCTTTGCATTAAATGCTTATGCACAACAGGTCCGACGCTGGCTGCTCTCATTACCCTTTTTGTGGACCTGTTCTCATTTGCCCGCAAATGCCTGTTTTTTCTATTTTTTTACAGGTGTACGAAAATTGAACAGTAGCGTTTCATCCTTGAAACAGGCGCTTATATTGGATCCACGATAATTTCATCAACAGAGTTATCCACAGGCTGTGGCTTTTTATGGGCGTTCCGCCAAGAACAGGAAATTGCGCGGCGTGAGCGGGGATTCGCAGAAGGTGCCGAGGCGAACGGCGTAGCCCTGATCGGCAAGGAAAAGTGCCCGATCGAGCACCAGCCACAGCTCCAGAGGGCGACGGAAAAGACCGCGCAGCAGTTCCAGATTGCGCACTTGCGCCAGTCGCTGCCAGCCAGCGGCTTCGAGTGCGGACCAATCTTGCGGATCGATTGTGGATAACTCTTTCAGTGCGGCCAAATGATGGCAGTAATCGGCGAAAGATTTGTCCAGCCAGGCACTCGGCAGGGAAGGGGTTGGCAGGTAGTCGTCAACGCCGCGTAGTTGCCTTTGCAGCAGGTCGAAACCCAAGCGGCGGGCCATCGAGGTGTCGCGCTGACGCCGGACGCGAGCACCGGCGGTGACGGTTTCGCTCATTGGCAGCGACAGATCATCGAGGGAGAGTTGTAGGCCGGATCGCCTACCGGCCGAGGAAAGTGGCTGGTACGCAGTAAGACTGATCCGGTTATAGCAGCAGGGCGCGATGGCCAATTGTTTGCAGCCCGCCGCACTGGCGAGCTGAATTAACCGAACATGCAGATCCCCGCAGGCGTGCAGCGCTACTGGCGTGTGATCAGCGCTTAATAAAGAGGCCGCCTCAGCCGCGAGTACATCCTGTTCGACATGCAATGCATGCATGTGATGACGCTGGCTGAGTGCCTGACCGCTGGCAATCAGCGCCGGGTCGTATTCCAGACACGTCAGTTGTTGTCCGGGTTGCAGCAGACGCCGACCCAAGTGGCCCTTGCCCGAACACCAATCCAGCCAATGCCTGGACGGCGAGGTAAATGACAAGCGACTGGCGAACGCCTCAATCTGCTGCCACTTGCGCCCGGGAACGTCGACATTCAATCGATGCCCGGCAGCTTCCAATGCATGAGACGGCAACTCACCCACCGAACTCAACTCAAGGGACAGCGCCGCCAACGAAGCAAACGGCTCCGGCGCATCCAGCAAACCAGGTTGGTTATGACTGCTTTCTGCTTGCTCCAGCGAGCGGCCGCGTAGCCAAATCGCCAGTTCCGGACAGGACGCTTCCCAGGGAAGCTGCAGATGAGTAAACGGGCGAGGTTTCCACAGCGCTTGATGCTCTATCAGAAAAGCATCCAGCGCCGTGAAACGGGCGAGTAAGGCGTCGCCCGTCAACACGCAGGAATCAACGCCCTTGGCAGGCATCGACGCGCAACCAGCGCTCCAGCAGCTTGAAGCCGCGCACCAGTACGTAAGCCATCAGCAGGTAGAACATGCCTGCGGCGAAGAAGATCTCCACCGGCAGGTAGGTCCGGGCAATGATGGTGCGGGCCATACCGGTCAGTTCCAGCAGGGTCACGGTGCTGGCCAGCGCACTGGCCTTGAGCATCAGTATCACTTCGTTGCTGTAGGCGGGCAGGCCGATACGCGCAGCACGGGGCAGGATGATGTAGAACAGTGCCTTGGGCTTGGACATGCCCAGCGCGCGCGCCGCTTCGATCTCGCCCGGTGGAATCGCCTGGATCGCGCCGCGCAGGATTTCGGCGATGTAGGCCGCCGTGTGCAGGGTCATGGTTGCCGTGGCGCACCAGAACGGATCGCGCAGGTACGGCCACATCGAGCTGTTACGGATCGCATCGAACTGCGCCAGGCCGTAGTAGACCAGGAACAACTGAACCAGCAACGGCGTGCCGCGGAAAAAGAAGATGTAGCCGTAGGGAAATGCCCGGACCCACCACAGGCGCGATGAGCGAGCGATGCCCAGTGGAATCGCCAGCAGCAACCCGGCGATCACGGCGATGGCCACCAGTTCCAGGGTCAGCGTCGCGCCCTGAGCCAGTTTCGGCAGCCACTTGATGATGACTTCCCAGTTCATTGGGTGCTCCTCGCGAAGCCGCGAGCGGCGCGTTTTTCCATGAAGTGCATGCCGGTCATGGCCAGAATGGTCAGACCCAGGTACATGAACGCGGCCACCATGTAGAAGGTGAACGGCTGTTTAGATACGGTCACGCCGATTTGCGCGTGGCGCATGATTTCTTCCAGGCCAATGACCGACACCAGCGCGGTGTCTTTCATCAGGATCATGAACAGGTTGCCCAGGCCGGGCAGGGCGATGCGCCACATTTGCGGCATGATCAACCGGGTGAAGATGCGAAACTTCGACAGGCCCAACGCCACGCCGGCTTCACGATGCCCTTTGGGAATCGCCAGGATCGCACCACGAAACACTTCCGTGGCGTAGGCGCCGAAGCACAGTCCCAGCGCAATCACGCCGGCGGCGAAGGCATTGAGTTCAAGGTCGGGATTGCCGAAGAACTCGCCCAGTGCACGCATCAGGTTGACCGTGCCGAAGTAGATCAACAGCACCCAGAGCAATTCAGGGATGCCGCGCACCAGGGTCGAATAAGTGCCGCCAAGCCATTGCAGCGGCTTGTACGGGGAAGTCTTGGCCAAGGCGCCGAGCAGACCGAGCACCAGCCCCAGGCACAGGGCCGAGAGTGCCAGTTTCACAGTCATCAGCGCGCCAGCGGCGAGCGCCGGGCCGAATCCGTAGAGATCGATAGTCATGGATTTCTTTTCATTTTGCAGCAGGCAATGCCAGAGACTGGCGCCGTCAGATAACGGCGCCGGCCAGGCAAGTCAGAATCAATAGATGCTGAACGGGAAGTACTTGTCGTTGATCTTCTTGTAAGTGCCGTCCTCGACGATTTCTTTCAAGGCCAGGTTCAGCTTCGCGCGCAGGGTGTCGCCTTTACGTACAGCGATACCGATCTTGTCGCTTTCTTCTACCGGGTCGCCCTTGAACTCGTAAGAACGTCCGGCGTCGCTTTTCAGCCACTCGTAGTTGACGTACTTGTCCGCCAGGATGCCGTCCAGACGACCGGAGGTCAGGTCGAGGTAAGCGTTTTCCTGGGTGTCGTAGAGTTTGACTTCAACGCCTTCCATGTTGTCTTCCATCCAGGTGCCGGCGAGGGTCGCACGTTGTGCGCCGATCACTTTGCCCTGCAGGGACGCCTTGTCGGTCTTGAAGTCGACGTTTTTCGGCGCGATGAATTGCAGCTTGTTGGAGTAGTACGGGTCGGTGAAGTCCACCGCTTGCTTGCGCTCGTCGGTGATCGACATCGAGGAGATCAGGAAGTCGAACTTCTTGGCGTTCAGGGCCGGGATGATGCCGTCCCAGTCGGACGTGACCACGGTGCAGTCGACTTTCATCTTGGCGCACAGGGCGTCGCCGATTTCTTTGTCGAAGCCGACGACATTGCCACTGGCATCTTTGTTGTTGAACGGCGGGTAGGCCGCTTCGATGCCCATCTTCAGGGTTTCGGCCATGGCACCGGCGCTGAAGGCCAGGGTGACGGCGGCTGCCAGGAAGACCTTTTTGTAGTTCTGCATGCGGGTAGCTCCGTTAGCGGTTGCTGGACATGAATTGTTTGCAGCGCGCCGAAAGCGGGTTTTCGAACACCTGCTGTGGCGATCCTTGCTCTTCTACCAGGCCCTGGTGGAGGAACACCACTTCGCTGGACACCTGACGGGCGAAACCCATTTCATGGGTGACCAGCAGCATGGTGCGGCCTTCTTCGGCCAGTGCGCGGATGACATTAAGTACTTCCTGGACCATTTCCGGGTCAAGGGCGGAGGTGGGTTCGTCGAACAGAATCACCTTGGGCTGCATCGCCAGCGTACGGGCAATGGCCGCGCGTTGTTGCTGGCCGCCGGACAGTTGCGCCGGATAGGCGTGACGCTTGTCAGCGATGCCGACCTTGGCCAGCAGGGCTTCGGCGACTTCGATGGCTTCGGCTTTGCTTTGACCGAGCACCCGGCGCGGGGCTTCGATGATGTTGTCGAGCACGCTCATGTGCGGCCAGAGATTAAAGTTTTGAAACACAAAACCAATCTCGCTGCGCAGGCGATTGATCTGCTTGCCATCGGCAGCGACCAGTTCGCCGTTCTTGGCGGCTTTGAGCTTGAGTTCTTCGCCGGCCACCAAAATCTGGCCCTGGTGCGGGTTTTCCAGCAGGTTGATGCAACGCAGGAACGTGGACTTGCCGGAACCGGAAGAACCCAGGATCGAGATCACGTCGCCGTCGCGGGCGGTCAGCGAGATGCCTTTGAGCACCTCAAGCGAACCGTAGCGTTTGTGCAAGTTGCGGATTTCAAGCGCGGGCGTGGCCTCAGCCATGTGCGTTCCTCATAGTGTTTCGCTCCTGCTGTTGGTTGGCCTTCCTGGCGAGGCGGCCAAGCTAGCATAGCGTCTGAATGGCAGCCAACAGCGCTACGGGCGGTAAACGGGTGGCATGTGGCAGGTTGTCGCATCGGTACAGCAGACTGTCGCGCTGCTATCAACCGAACAGCCGTTTGAACCAGGTGCCCAGCGGGTGTCGCGTAAAAAAGGGCGCGATGTTGCCAGCTTTGACGGGGTGTTGGAAGCGCTAACCGGCCAAACGTTCCTGATCTGCACTTTTATTGTGCGTCGGCACATTTATGAGTGTGTTTCCGGTGCGCAGACTCGTTTATTAAGTGAGTCGCAGGGTAACGTTCTGGCAAAGTGCCATTGCTTTCAATGACTTGCGATGACTGTCCGGTCAGGTCGAGATCGCCGGGTTAGAAGGTTTTGAAACATTTTGGCGCAATTATTGCGTGCAGATTCCGGAACGCCCCGTTGGTTTCTTTTTACAGAAGGGAATTCCCTACGGGATGCACGCATTCGCTTTTCCTTACAAAGGTAGTTTCAATGAGCAATACCCAAAGCTCTAACGGCCTCGAACAGGGGCTCAAACCGCGTCATGTGACGATGCTGTCGATCGCCGGGGTTATCGGCGCCGGCCTGTTCGTTGGCTCGGGCCACGCTATCGCTGCCGCAGGCCCGGCCGTGCTGTTGGCCTACGCCGCCGCCGGTATGCTGGTAGTGCTGGTGATGCGCATGCTGGGTGAAATGGCGGTTGCCTCGCCAGACACCGGCTCCTTCTCGACCTACGCTGATCGCGCAATCGGTCACTGGGCCGGTTTCACCATCGGCTGGTTGTACTGGTGGTTCTGGGTGCTGGTGATCCCGCTGGAGGCCAACGCCGCCGCAACCATCCTGCATGCCTGGTTCCCTGGCGTGGACATCTGGGCCTTCGCCCTGGTCATCACGATGTTGCTGACCGTCACTAACCTGTTCAGCGTGAAGAACTACGGTGAGTTCGAGTTCTGGTTCGCTTTGCTCAAGGTTGTGGCGATCATCGGTTTCATCGTACTCGGCGTTCTGGCGATCTTCGGCTTCCTGCCGAACAGCCAGGTGAGTGGGGTTTCTCACTTGTTCGACACCCAGGGCTTCCTGCCGAACGGCATGGGCGCAGTGTTGGGTGCCATCCTGACCACCATGTTTTCCTTCATGGGTACCGAGATCGTAACCATCGCGGCGGCGGAATCGAAAAACCCTGGCAAGCAAATCTCCAAGGCCACCAACTCGGTGATCTGGCGGATTGGTTTGTTCTACCTCGTATCGATCTTCATCGTCGTGGCCCTGGTGCCATGGAACGACCCGGTACTGGCCAGCGTCGGTTCCTACCAGACCGTTCTTGAGCGCATGGGCATCCCGAACGCCAAGATGATCGTCGACATCGTCGTGCTGGTTGCCGTGACCAGCTGCCTGAACTCTGCGCTCTACACCTCATCGCGCATGATGTTCTCCCTGGGCAAGCGCGGTGACGCGCCGGCCGTGTCCACCCGCACCAACAAAAGTGGCACGCCTTACTGGGCGGTGATGCTGTCCACGGGCGCAGCGTTCCTGGCAACATTCGCCAACTACGTGGCCCCGACCGCGGTGTTCGAATTCCTGCTGGCAAGCTCAGGCGCCATCGCGCTGCTGGTGTACCTGGTGATCGCGATTTCGCAACTGCGTATGCGCAAACAGCGTATGGCTCGCGGTGAAAAAATTGCCTTCAGCATGTGGCTGTTTCCTGGCCTGACCTATGCGGTGATCATCTTCATCGTCGCGGCCCTGACCATCATGCTGTTCCAGGATGCCCATCGCGTCGAGATCCTCGCGACCGGCCTGCTGAGCTTGTTGGTTGTTGCTACCGGCTTGTTTGTGGCGCGCCGTCGTCGCAATGAGCAGATGATCGCAGCGGTAGCGCGCTGAGTGTGCTGACGCCAGCCAAACGCTGTTGAAATACAGAAACGACCGCCATCAGAAATGATCGCGGTCGTTTTTGTTTTCATTCAGGCAAGTTATCTAACGGCAATCTGATAGACACGATGATGGCTAGATAGTAGCCTTCTCGCCGAATGTGTATCTCGCTGTTGCGGGATGCGATGGAGTTTCAGGACACGGATTGTTCGACGCCCCCAGCCTTCCTGGCTAAAGCCCCGACCCTTTCTTGCCTGCTCCCTCATCTGACGCAAGTCACAGATGCGTTCACGTGTTGCGGTTTAAAAGAGCTGCATGGAGATAGCCCGGCCATTCAGCCAACCCATTGGGGCATCAAGGAGTCAGGCATGGCGTTTACATCGGTTGTGTTCAAAAACCCTAACACCGGTGCCATGAAAGAAGCGCCAATCGGCTTCTCGTGGACCGTGTTTTTCTTTGGCTTTTTCCCGGCCTTGTTCCGTGGTGATTTCAAGTGGGCTGCGATCATGTTCGTCGTGGCCTGCTTCACGTTCAGCCTCAGCAACCTTGTGTTCATGTTCATCTACAACAAGCTGTACGTTCAGGACCTGATCGCTGCCGGTTACAAGGCTCAATCCATCGCCAAAGGCGAGCTGGGTTATGCCAGCGCCAAGCTCGGTATTGATATTCCGCGTCTGGAAGGTGTTGCTGCCTGATTGTTGTTTGTCAGGTTTGAAAAAAACGGCCGTTGTCAGTGATGACAAATGGCCGTTTTTGCTTTCAAGGGCGAGTGTTTACTCGCTCTTTTCTTCCTGCGCATCCAGCGCCTTGCGATAGCTGTCCAGCGCATCGCCAAAATCAGTGATGAATTGCGGATCGGTCAGCCAGGCCTGTGCAGCATCGCGGTCCATGCCGTCGGCCCACATGCGGTAGTCGATCAGCATGTCGGCGGCCAGGTGTGTGGCGGCCATGGCTTCGTTGTCGGCGTTTTCCATGTCCAGCAGTTCTGGATGGTCGCTGATGATTCCAGCGAGGTCGGACAGCAGGGCCAGCAGCATGTCGTTACGGCTGATGGCCTCTGCGTCGCGCATTTTGCTGAACATTGCCAGGGTGTATTCCGGAATCGGCTCGCCGATTTCACCCAGGTCATCGTCCAGCGCTGCGGGTTTTCGGCCGTGGATGTTGATTTGCCTGGCTTTGATCTTGGCGCGTTTGGCGCGTTTTTGCTGCTTGTTCAGGGATGCCATTAAATTCAGTTCGCTTTCTGTTGAGTTTGAGCCGCAATGACGTCGGACGCCGCTACGTAGTCAGCCTGGAAGGCTGGTGATTCGATCCACGCCAGGGCGCCGGCTTCATCGACCTCGGTGGACCATTGGCGATATTCGATCAGCGCCGCGAGGATGAAATCCATCGCGCCTTCTTCGCCTTCCTGCTCGTACACCAGTTCCAGCAGCGGGTCTTCGAGGAAGGCCACGCACATCGCTTGCTGGCTGGTTTTTTCAGCGTCGATCATTTTCTTGAACAGCTCGGTCAGGTCAACCGATTCAAAGTCGATGCGATCGTCGTTCGGGTCCAGCTCGACCGGCGCGGCGGCTCGCTGGGTGCGGTTCTGCTTGGCCTTGGCTTTGGCGCGGGTGGCGCGTTTGTTCTGCTTGTTGGCGGATGCCATGGGTGTCGTTCCGTAATTCGATGATTGAGGCGAGTCGATCAGTTGCGTGGCACTCGCCGCCCGGGTGTATCGGGGGCCAGTTCTCCGGTCTGCAACCAGGACAGTGCAATGGGCCATAGTGTGGCTTGGTATGCGCTGCGAAAAAAGGCGAAATGTCCGACTTCTTTTTCGCCGATGTCTTCGGGAGCGATTCGCAGATGAGTGTTTGTGCTGCCGTTGAAGTAGCCAAGCAGGCGTTCAATGGCCGCAATCGTACCGTAAGGATCGTCAGTGATGCTGATGGCGAGCGTTTTTGCGGTGACTGACGCAAAGGGAAGCTGACCGGTTTTTGCGTGCATGAGTCGACCACTGGGCCGTTTTTCATAGCGCGCAGTGGGCGTGCTCCAGTCGCGAACCACCGCGGCGGGCGTGTCCTCCAGCCAGCCGAGGCGTTTGCCGGGGAAGTAACCGTAAAGCAGGGTCATCAACGGCATCACCACATGCCACTTGCCGAACATCCGCCAGCGATGGGCGGGCGCATAATCGCGCCAGTACGCGAATTGCGCGCCGACCGTCACCAAGTGTCGAATCACGTGCCCCGACGCTCCCAGGCCCGCTGCACAGCCTCCAAAGCTGTGGCCGACGACGTCGATGGGTTGGCCGGGGAATTCGCGCTGAGCGCGCTTGAGCATCGCCTCGAAATCCAGCGCACCCCAATCGGACCATGACGCCTCCAGCCCTTTCAGCGACGTCGGGCGCGATTCGCCGATGCCGCGGTAGTCATAGGTGATGACATCGAAATCGTTGGCGAACAGATAGTCGGCGAAACGCGAATAGTGCCGGCAACGAACCGAGGTGGCGGCGTTGATGATGACGACCGGGCGGGCGCTGTTCTGAGAGGCGTGCCGCCAAGTGAAACCGCCGAGGATGAAGCCGTCTGCGGCAGGCTCCTTGAACGGTTCGCCAGCAGTGTCGGTGGTCAGCGACAATTCGACTTGAGTCGGTGCCAGTGAAGGCATGTCCTGCAAATTCATCGGCTTTGGACCTTTGCGGGTAGTTGCCAACGATAGTCCTCGCATCGCTTGTGAACAATCCGCCCGTCGTTTTCACAACATCCGATTGTGCTGTCGTTCCTCAAGCATGGCGCGTTCCCTATCCAGCTCCGCACGAAGTTCCTCTTCGCTAGGCAGTACCAATTTGTACTTGCTGGCGAACAGTTGCTCGTTGCCCTCCAGCACTGAATAGCGCACCACCGACTCATCTTTCTGCGCGCAGAGAAGGATGCCGACGGTCGGGCCGTCCTCCGGTCCGCGCTTTAGGTCGTCGTACATACGCACGTACATGTCCATCTGTCCGACATCCTGATGGGTCAGTTCGCCACGCTTGAGATCGAAGATGACGAAGCACTTGAGCAGGTAGTTGTAGAACACCAGGTCGATGTAGAAGTCTTTGCTGTCGGTGCTGATGCGTTGTTGGCGGGCGATAAAGGCAAAGCCTTTACCCAGCTCCAGCAGGAAGGCTTGAAGCTGATGGATCAGTGCTTGTTCGAGATCGGTTTCCTGGGTCAGGCCTGCGTCGGGCAAGCCCAGAAACTCAAGCATCACCGGATCCCTGATGAAGTCCCGAGGGTGCGCGTTCATTTTCTGGATGTTGGTGGCGGCTTCCTGTTTGACGGCAGGGCGGTCGCGGCTGGCTAACAGGCGTTCGTAGTAGAGGGTGTTGATCTGGCGTTCCAGGGCTCTGCTTGACCAGTTCTGGATCGCTGATTCATTCATGTACCAGCGTCGAGCATGGTCGTTATCGACTCGAAGCAGCCTGCGGTAATGGGTCCAGCTCAATTCGAGACGCAGCGCGTCTCGAATTGGAAACGCCTGATAAAACAGTCGCATTTTTCGCAAGTTGGTTTCGTCAAAACCTTTCCCAAACTCCGCCGTTAAAAACTTCGCCAGCGTCGGCAGCAACTGTTTGCCATACCTCGCCCGCCGAGCCCCCTCCTGCTCAAACTCGACAATATGCCTTCCAATCTGCCAGCACGTTTGCACCTGAACGGTATCGACCGCTCGCAGCACCTTCTGGCGTGCCTGACGTATCAAATCGCCAAGGTTGCCCACCAGGGAGGCGAGTTGTGGGTCTTGAGTGTTTTCGGTTTTGACGATGCTCATGAAGTCTTCCGCGGCTGGAGGAACAGGCGAAAGAGAATGGCAAGAGAAGGCACGGTGGCGATGCAGGGCGCGGCTGGGAAATGCGCAGGAAATGCCGGATTCGTTTTGCAGGATCGTGCCGACGGCGGGGCGTGTTTGAGGAATACAGGGTGTAGTCCATTTCGCAGTGAGCCCAAGATCTAATCAATCTAAAACTTGGCCCGCATCCGGGAAATCAAAAATGAGTTACCGAGAGGGTTTTGTAAAAACCGGGAGTCGCCATCATGAAAGTCTTCCATGCATTCCTGTTGTCTGTTGTTGCCGCTGGCGTACTGATGTTTCCAGCGATGTCGAGTGCGGCCAGCCTCGAACCTGTCGACAGTTCAGGCGTGCAGATTCAGCGACAGGAACAGAACGGGATTACCTATTTGTCCGGCGGTATTGGCGAGGATGAAGCGAAGGCCATTCAGCAATCGACCGGCTACAACCTGCACATGACCTTTTCCATTGGGACGGAGGGTAAGTATGTACCGGATGTTGAATTGGCTATTCAGAGTGCTCAAGGTCAATCAGTGCTGACACTCAGTCAAGCCGGGCCTCTGGTTTATGTCCAACTGCCTGCTGGCAAGTACACCGTGGTCGCCACCCGTAACGGCGAGTCAAAGCGCGACACGACTGATGTCGGCAGCGCTGGCGTGCGTAATCTGGTGTTCAACTGGAAGGGTGATGAGTGACGGTGGCAGTCCGTCGAGACTGCCCCTCGCCAGTTGATCAGGCTTGCGTCGTCTGGCCGCGCAGGATCAGTTGTTTGCGCTGCTCTTCAGGCAAGTCGTTGATGCAGTAATTCACGTAAAAAATGTTCAGGAAGAAGGTATAGAACCCGTTCATGCGCAGGTCGATTTTGTGCTCGTTGAGGGCGTATTCCGACAGTGCGTTTTTTGCCTTGAAGGCCCACACGATGTACAGCGCGTTCAATGCGATCAGCAGAATGCCGGAAAGCGAGTCGAACAACACGTCGCCCAGGTTCGACAACGCGCCGCTCCAGCCAAGGCAGACGGCGACCCAAATAATGTATGTGTCGTCGACTACTTTGATTTTCGTCGTCTCGTTGATCTTCTGGTTGCTCTTGTACAACCACAACAGCAAGTAGATCCCGGCGGTCGCAATCGACAGCAGGACCATGTTCAGGGTTTTGGTGTTGATCTTGTCTTTCAGTTCATTGATGTCGGACATAACGGTTCCATGTTCAGGGCTTTCGAGAAGGGAGCGTGCCTGGAAAGCTGTCGTCGAGCAGGGGGGAGGCAGTGTCTTGCGGGGAGGGTAAAAAGCACGCACTCCTTGCGCTGTCTCTATCCTGTATCGAGTGATTCGATGCGGGTACATCGGGATCAAGGTTGGCTTTGCTCCATGCACGCGCAAAATCATATCACGGTGCCATCATCGTGCCCGAGTCTTAAAGAGTGATTGTTTTTCCGGCGTCTGCGCTGCGCTGAACTGTTGCTATCAAATCCCAGGCATAAAAAAACCCTGAATCTTGCGATTCAGGGTTTTCGGTATTTGGTGCCCAGAGACGGAATCGAACCGCCGACACGGGGATTTTCAATCCCCTGCTCTACCGACTGAGCTATCTGGGCAACGGGGCGCATTAAACGGGTTTTTCAGGGGGTCGTCAAGCAAGTTTTCAAAAAATATTTAATTATTACCGTCGCTTACGATCCGACCCCCGAGAAAGCAGGATTATTCAGCCGGCGGAACGTAGCCGTCAGCTTTGGCGTATTCCTCGCCGGAGAAGTACTTGTCCATCTCGCCCTGAAGGTATTTGCGGTCTTCGGCGTTCATCATGTTCAGGCGTTTTTCGTTGATCAGCAGGGTCTGGTGTTTCTGCCAGTCGGCCCAGGCCTTGGCCGAGACGTGGTCAAAAATGTCCTGACCTTTTGCGCCCGGGAATGGAGCGCGCTCCAGGGCGGGCAATTCTTCTTTGTACTTGCGGCACATGATGGTGCGGGTCATGACAACTCTCCTGCGTTCAATACGGCGGCCGCGCGTTCGAGCAAGGTTTTGACCGGGGCGGCAAGGCCCAGGCGCGGCGGGGTGGCGAGGTTATACCAGAGCCAGTCGGCCTCGGCCACGTGGTGGCAGGCTTCCTGGACCTGAACCAGCCAGGGTTCGATGGACAACTGAAAGTGGCTGAAGGTGTGCACCAGACTCGGCAGCGCTTGTTGCGTGCCCAGTTCCAGCGAGTGCTGCGTGGCCAGGTGTTGCAGATCGTCGAGGTCGTCGAGTTCCGGCAGGCTCCAGAGACCACCCCACAAGCCAGTGGAAGGGCGACGGTAAAGCAGAATCGCGCCTTCGCCGTTGGCGAGCATCGGCATCAACGTGCGTTTCTGTGGCACGGCTTTGCGCGGCTTGGGGATCGGGTAGCGGGTTTCCAGCCCGAGCATGTGCGCTTCGCAGCCCTTTTCCAGCGGGCACAGCAGGCAGCTCGGTTTGCTGCGGGTGCAAAGCGTGGCGCCCAGATCCATCATCGCCTGGGTGTAGGCGTTGACCCGATCATGGGGCGTAAAGCGCTCAGCGTTGGCCCACAGCTGTTTGGCAACCTTGGGCTCGCCCGGATAACCCTCTTGCGCGGTAAAGCGCGCCAGCACCCGTTTGACGTTGCCGTCGAGGATCGGCGCGCGCAGGCCCATGCTGAGGCTGGCGATGGCGCCGGCCGTAGACAGGCCGATGCCCGGCAACTCGACAAGCTTTTCCACATCTCGCGGAAACTCGCCGGCGTACTCGGCCACGACGATCTTCGCGGTCTTCTGCAAATTGCGCGCACGGGTGTAGTAACCGAGGCCGGTCCACAGGTGCAGCACTTCGTCTTCCTGCGCGGCGGCCAGGGCCTCGACCGTCGGCAACGAGGCCATGAACCGGTCGAAGTAATTCAGCACGGTGCTGACCTGGGTTTGCTGCAGCATGATTTCCGAGACCCACACCCGGTACGGTGTGATGCCTTGTTGCCAAGGCAAATCGTGGCGGCCGTGGCGGTCGTACCAATCCAGCACCGCCGTTGAAAACTGCTCGGCTCTCATCGCTTGAACAGCCCCTTCAGCGCGTCTTTCAGTTCCGGGCTGACTTTGTCGCCAAGCTTTTCGTCGATTTTTTCGCTGATCCGTTCGCCGGCCAGTTTGCTCGCGACCTGGCCCATGCGCTCGTTATCGAGGCGGCAAGCCTTGGCGCCCAGTTCCAGCGGGCCACGGCAGCGCAGTGGCCACTCGATGCCGACGAACCTCTCGCCGACCTGGCAAGCCGGGTCCGGCATGTCGCTCTTGTCGCCTTCGACGGTCACGCCGACGCGGTAATCCATGCCCAGCACCCGCAGGTCGACGTCGCCGTCACCCTTTACAGTCATGCCCGGGATGCGCACTTTCAGGTCCGGGTTGCTCGCGACGCCGTTACGGAAGGTCAGGTTGCCATTGAGCTCCTGGAACGGTGTGTCCTTGCCCCGTGGCTCGCCGTTGAGGGATTTGCGGTTCAGGGTGGCGATGCCTTTGCACAGTTGCTGTTCGAGGTTGGCATTGAGCAGCACGCCGTTGTTGATGACGAAACTGGCGTTGCCGTTGAGGGTTTCGATCAGCGCTTGCTGGCTATTGCCACTGCCGGTCAGTGCACTGTTGAGCGTCACCAGGCCTTTGACTGGCGGATTCTTCCCTTGGCTTTCGAGGATTTTTTCCACGGGGACTTTGGTGATGTGCGTCTGCATATTCAGCGCTGGCACTTCCTGTCGCAGGTCCAGGGTGCCCTTGGCTTCGAAATTGCCGCCGTACAGGTCGCCGCGCAGGTTTTCCAGTGTGAGCAGGCCGCCCTGGCCGGTAGCCTTGAGCGCTGCGTTCTGGATCGGCAGTTTGTCGAGGGTCAACTGGCCGAAGGTCAGGTCGGCATCCACATCCAGTTTTCTCAAGCGTTCTACCGGCAGCAAGCGTTCAGTGCTCCATGCGGTTTTGGTCGGTGCGGCGGGCAATGGTGTGCTGCCGGCGCCCGCCATGGCATCGGCTTCGGTGCTGGCGACTTCGGCCTGACGCACCTGCGTCGCGCTGTTGGCTTCGGCGGATTTCGGTGGCAGGTAACGGTCGACGTTGAAGGTGTCAGCCTTGAGGGTTGCGCGCAGCGATTGCTTGGCGAAGTCCTCGATGGCGATACGGCCGCTGAAGCTGCTGTCATCGATCTTCAGGTTAATGTTGTCGAACGATGCGCTGGTCGGCGTGCCCGCAATACGGCTGACCAGTTCGACTTTGCTCAGGCTGCCCTCAGCCATCGCCGGGAGTGTCTGGCCGATGCTGTCGACGAATTTCGCCAGGTCAAACTGGGCGATCGAAATGCCACCGCTGATTTGCGGCGTCTTGTCGAGGTCGTTGACCTTCAGTTCGCCCAGTGCACGCAATTGGTTGGCGGAGATTTTGATACCGGTCCATTCGGCGACGTTCGCGGCTTTATCCAACAGCAACTGGCCTTGGGCGGCGAAGGTCATGGTTTTGCCTTGCAGCGGATCGCCAGCGACTTCGCCGGAGAGTTTCATGTCTTCGAATTTGTAGCGCTGCAGTGCGCGTTCAAAACGCAGCTCGCCATTCAGCTCGGTACGCACCCGCAGGACTGGCTGGTTGCTGCCAAGGAACGCCGTGAGTTTGACCGGAATGTTGGTTGAGTCGTGGACCGGGCCGGTGCTCAGCTGGATGCTTTCGGCGCTGAATTGCTTACCGGTTTTCTCGTCGCTGTATTCAACGCGAGCGTTATTGACGGTCAGGCTGTCGATGTCCAGGCGAATCGGCTGGGCCGGTTTTTCCACCTGAACGGTGGTTTCCGGTGCGGGTTTGCCAGGAGTGACTGCGGGCGCCGTCGGGTTGGCAGCCACCGGGACTTTGCCGATGTCTTCCCAGTTGCCGTGGCCGTCCTTGTCGCGGTTCAGGCGCAGGTTGAGGCCTTCGACGCGCACGTCACTCATCTGCACTTCGCGGCGCAGCAACGGCAACACGCGCACAGAGAGGCCAAGCATCTGCAAGTCGGCGAACGGCTCGGTGGGTTTGGCCAGGGTCGCGACACTGGCTTCGTGCAATTCCAGGCCAAGCCACGGGAACAGGCTCCAGCCGATATCGCCATTGAGCGTCAGCTCGATGTGGGCCTTGTCGCGGGCAATCTGGCGAATCTCGTCTTTATAGTCGTTGGGATCGAAGAGGTGGGTCAGGGCAAAGCCCAGCGCCACAATGATCAGCAACAGCCCGAGAAGTACCAGACCCAGGATTTTGCCGAACGCTTTCATGGGCGAGTCCTTGTAGTTAGTCGAATTCGAAATTTAGCCGGGGAGTATAGCGCCCCGCAGCGGACGACCGGTCAGTGATCATGCCGGCGGCAGCACATCCAGCGGCACTTTCAGTTTGGCGGCCAGGGCCTGGGCTTCCAGATGCCCGGCGGGCGCCAGCAAACGCAATGTCGCGCCCGACTGCGACGCCATTTTCTGTGCTTCGTTCACCAGACGCTCGGCGACGCCACGACGGCGGGTAATTTTTCGTACGCAAAGTTGGGACAAGTGCCAGACGTTCTGGTGCCGTTGCAAACGGGCCGCGCCGAGCAGTCGATCATTGAAGCGTCCGGCGATCAGCGAACCGTCGCCCAGGCAGCCTTCGATGAGCTGCACATCCCCGGAAAACGGGGCGAACAGCCAGTCCGGGGCGTCGCGGTAAATCTTTTGCAGGTCTTGCTGATCCTGATAAGTGGCTTCGTTCAGCGGTTCGACAATGACCGGCATGGCGGCTCCTTCAGTGGTACGAGAACAGATGACTTACATAAAGGTGATATCACTTTGGTTTTTCTGTCACGTACAGATGGTAACCTCTGCCAGTTCGTCCGTCCTTCTGCGACGTGATGTCGCACCAAAATGGAGCTTCACCCTGAAAAAGACAGTCATGCGTGCGCATAAGGCTGGGGGCGAAGAGTGGCTGGCGAACCATACTAATAATTGGGGGATACACAATGACCACGAGCATCACGGCGGACGGCCTCAAAGCCGATCAGCCCGCGTTCCTGTCCAAGGAACGCATCATCGCCAAGCCCGGTTTCAACCGTTGGCTGGTACCACCGGCCGCTTTGGCCATCCACCTTTGCATCGGCATGGCTTATGGCTTCTCGGTGTTCTGGCTGCCGCTGTCCAAAGCCCTGGGCGTGACCAAGGCAGTGGCCTGCGCGCCGGACATGAGCTTCATCTCGCAAGTGTTTTCGTCGCAATGCGACTGGCCGATCTCGATGCTCGGCTGGATCTACACCCTGTTCTTCATCTTCCTGGGCTGCTCGGCAGCGATCTGGGGCGGTTGGCTGGAACACGCCGGGCCGCGCAAGGCAGGCGTTGTATCGGCGCTGTGCTGGTGTGGTGGTCTGCTGATTTCAGCGCTGGGGGTCTATACCCACCAGATCTGGCTGATGTGGATCGGCTCCGGGGTCATTGGCGGTATCGGCCTGGGCCTGGGTTACATCTCACCGGTGTCGACCCTGATCAAGTGGTTCCCGGACAAGCGTGGCATGGCGACCGGCATGGCGATCATGGGTTTCGGTGGTGGCGCGATGGTCGGTGCTCCGCTGGCCGCAGCCTTGATGGGTCACTTCGCTTCGGCAGACAGCGTCGGCGTATGGCAGAGCTTCCTGGTGATGGCCGCGATCTACTTCGTGTTCATGATCGGTGGCGCACTGTCCTACCGCGTGCCGCCAACTGGCTGGAAGCCTGAAGGCTGGACTGCTCCGGCGAAGAAAGCGTCGAACGCGATGATCACTCACCGTCACGTTCACGTGAATGTGGCGTGGAAAACTCCGCAGTTCCGTCTGGTGTGGCTGGTGCTGTGCCTGAACGTATCCGCCGGTATCGGCATCCTGGGCATGGCTTCGCCGCTGTTGCAGGAAGTTTTCGGCGGCAAATTGATCGGTGTTGACTTGCCATTCGGTCAGTTGGACGCGGGGCAACTGGCTTCGATCGCAGCAATTGCGGCCGGTTTCACCGGTTTGTTGAGCCTGTTCAACATTGGTGGCCGGTTCTTCTGGGCGTCGTTCTCGGATTACCTGGGCCGCAAAAACACCTATTTCGTGTTCTTCGCCCTCGGTTTCGCGCTGTACGCGCTGATCCCGAACCTCGGTCACTTGGGCAGCGTCGCGCTGTTCGTGGCGGCGTTCTGCGTCATCCTGTCGATGTACGGCGGTGGTTTTGCGACGGTGCCGGCGTATCTGGCGGACCTGTTCGGTACGCAAATGGTCGGCGCGATCCACGGTCGTCTGCTGACGGCGTGGGCAGCGGCGGGCGTGTTGGGCCCGGTGTTGGTGAACTACCTGCGTGAGTATCAGCTGAGCATCGGCGTTGAACGTGCCGCGGCTTACGACATCACTCTGTACATCCTCGCGGGCCTGCTGGTGCTGGGTTTCATCTGCAACCTGCTGGTGCGTCCGGTGGCCGACAAGTACTTCATGACCGACGCTGAACTGGCCGCCGAACAGGCGCTGGGCCACGACAAGGGTGCTGATGCCAGCACTTCGCTGGAGTGGAAAGCGGCACCTGGCACACGTCCGCTGGCGATTGCTGCGTGGCTGGTGGTGGGGATTCCGTTGGCGTGGGGTGTTTGGGTGACCCTGCAGAAAACTGCGGTCCTCTTTCACTAAGTAAACGCAGTACCCCTGTGGGAGCGAGCCTGCTCGCGATGACGGAGTGTCAGCCACATAAATGTTGGCTGACACACTGCTATCGCGAGCAGGCTCGCTCCCACATTTGTTTTGCGGTGTCCGAAATAGCTTGTATGGACATGTCTATCCCCGACAGCGTCGGGTTCTGTCCGTCAGTCATATCACCTCCCGTGTTTCTGTTTCGCGCCCGCGCCCCTATAATGGCTGCCTTTTTCGCCCAATGATTTTGCGGAGCTGGTGATGGCCGAACGTAAGGCGTCAGTCGAGCGCGACACTCTGGAAACCCAGATCAAAGCCTCGATCAACCTGGATGGCACCGGAAAGGCCCGATTTGATATCGGTGTTCCTTTTCTTGAGCACATGCTGGACCAGATCGCCCGTCACGGGCTGATCGACCTGGATATTGTCAGCAAGGGCGACCTGCATATCGACGACCACCACACCGTGGAAGACGTCGGTATCACCCTGGGTCAGGCCTTCGCCAAAGCCATCGGCGACAAGAAAGGCATCCGTCGTTACGGTCACGCCTACGTGCCGCTCGATGAAGCGCTGTCGCGCGTTGTGATCGACTTCTCCGGCCGTCCTGGCCTGCAGATGCACGTTCCCTACACCCGCGCCACCGTTGGCGGTTTCGACGTTGACCTGTTCCAGGAATTCTTCCAGGGCTTCGTCAACCATGCCCTCGTCAGCCTGCACATCGACAACCTGCGTGGCACCAACACCCACCACCAGATCGAAACCGTGTTCAAGGCATTCGGCCGCGCACTGCGCATGGCCGTAGAGCTCGATGACCGCATGGCCGGTCAGATGCCGTCGACCAAAGGCGTTCTGTAATGCAGACGGTCGCGGTTATCGATTACGGCATGGGCAACCTGCACTCGGTGGCCAAGGCCCTCGAGCACGTCGGTGCCGGCAAGGTCCTGATCACCAGCGATGCCGATGTGATTCGCGAAGCCGACCGGGTGGTTTTCCCTGGCGTTGGCGCGATTCGCGATTGCATGGCGGAGATCCGTCGCCTGGGTTTCGACTCGCTGGTGCGTGAAGTCAGCCAGGACCGTCCGTTTCTCGGCATCTGTGTCGGCATGCAAGCCTTGCTCGACAGCAGTGAAGAGAACGACGGCGTCGATTGCATCGGCCTGTTCCCGGGCGCGGTGAAGTTCTTCGGCAAAGACCTGCACGAGGACGGCGAACACCTGAAAGTCCCGCACATGGGCTGGAACGAAGTGAAGCAGACGGTAAGTCACCCGCTGTGGCACGACATTCCGGACCTGGCGCGGTTCTACTTCGTGCACAGCTATTACATCGCTGCCGGCAATGCGCGGCAGGTGGTGGGTGGCGGTCACTACGGTGTCGATTTCGCCGCGGCGCTGGCCGATGGCTCGCGTTTCGCCGTGCAGTTCCACCCGGAGAAGAGCCATACCCATGGCCTGCAATTGCTGCAGAACTTCGCTGCGTGGGACGGTCGCTGGTAAATGGCCGTCAAGAAGAAGCCGCCGATCCTGACCCTCACTCCCGAGCAGGAGAACGAGGCCAATCACAAGATCAAGCGCTTCATGGAGGATCGCTTCGAGCTGGACCTGGGTTCGTTCGAAGCGGCTGAAATCCTTGAGCTGTTTACCCGCGAAATTGCTCCGCACTATTACAACAGGGCGATTTTCGATGTGCAGACGCACCTCAAAGAGAGGTTCGAAAGCATCGAAAGCGACCTGTGGGCGCTCGAGAAAAACTGATTTTCGAGCGAAGCTGAACAATCGAATTTGAAGGTTTGCCAGATGCTGATTATTCCCGCTATCGATCTCAAGGACGGTGCCTGTGTTCGTCTGCGCCAGGGCCGCATGGAAGATTCCACGGTGTTCTCCGATGACCCGGTGAGCATGGCTGCCAAGTGGGTGGAAGGCGGTTGCCGCCGTCTGCATCTGGTCGACCTGAACGGCGCTTTCGAAGGCCAGCCGGTCAACGGCGAAGTGGTTACCGCCATCGCCAAGCGCTACCCGAACCTGCCGATTCAGATCGGCGGCGGTATCCGCTCCCTGGAAACCATCGAGCATTACGTGAAAGCGGGCGTGAGCTACGTGATCATCGGCACCAAGGCTGTGAAAGATCCGGCCTTCGTCGCCGAAGCCTGCCGCGCGTTCCCGGGCAAGGTGATCGTGGGTCTCGACGCCAAAGACGGTTTTGTTGCCACCGACGGCTGGGCTGAAATCAGCACCATTCAGGTGATCGACCTGGCCAAGCAGTTCGAAGCCGACGGCGTTTCCGCGATCGTTTATACCGACATCGCCAAAGACGGCATGATGCAGGGCTGCAACGTACCGTTCACCGCTGCGCTGGCCGCTGCCACGCGCATTCCGGTCATCGCGTCCGGCGGCATTCACAACCTCGGTGACATCAAGTCGCTGCTCGACGCCAAGGCGCCAGGCATCATCGGCGCGATCACCGGCCGGGCGATCTACGAAGGCACCCTCGACGTCGCTGAAGCGCAAGCTTTCTGCGATTCGTACAAAGGCTGAGGACTGACCATGGCGCTGGCCAAACGCATCATCCCTTGCCTGGACGTGGACAACGGCCGGGTCGTCAAAGGTGTGAAGTTCGAGAACATTCGTGATGCCGGCGACCCGGTGGAAATCGCCCGTCGCTACGACGAGCAAGGTGCCGACGAGATTACCTTTCTCGACATCACCGCCAGCGTCGACGGTCGTGACACCACGCTGCATACCGTCGAGCGCATGGCCAGCCAGGTGTTCATCCCGCTGACCGTGGGCGGTGGCGTGCGTACCGTGCAGGACATTCGCAACTTGCTGAATGCCGGCGCGGACAAAGTCTCGATCAACACTGCTGCGGTGTTCAATCCGGAATTCGTTGGCGAAGCGGCGCAGCATTTCGGTTCGCAGTGCATCGTCGTCGCCATCGATGCGAAGAAAGTCTCCGGTCCGGGCGAAACCCCGCGCTGGGAGATCTTCACCCACGGCGGCCGCAAACCGACCGGCCTCGACGCCGTCGAGTGGGCAAAGAAAATGGAAGGCCTCGGTGCCGGTGAAATCCTGCTGACCAGCATGGACCAGGACGGCATGAAAAACGGCTTCGACCTGGGCGTCACGCGCGCCATCAGCGATGCACTGGGCATCCCGGTCATTGCCTCCGGCGGCGTCGGCAACCTGCAGCATCTGGCCGACGGCATCATCGAAGGCCATGCCAGCGCAGTGTTGGCGGCGAGTATTTTCCACTTCGGCGAATACACCGTGCAGGAAGCCAAGGCCTACATGGCGCATCGCGGCATTGTGATGCGCTAAACATTCCATACAGGCCAGTGGACATCATGGCGGGCTCAAGGCACTCTTGGGCACGCCATGGATTTCGGTAGCCAGACATGCTCAAACGCCTTCTAATTGCCCTCGCCAGCGCTTCTCTATTGCTCGTAACCGGGGCGCACGCTGCAGAAAATCCTGACGCCGACCTGGTGTTGCTGACGGAAAATTTCCCGCCGTACAACATGGCCAGGAATGGCAAGAACTTCGCCCAGGACGAGAACATCAACGGCATCGCCGTGGACATCGTCCGCGAGATGTTCAAACGTGCCGACGTCACCTACAGCCTGACGCTGCGCTTCCCTTGGGAGCGAATCTACAAGCTCGCCCTCGAGAAACCCGGTTACGGCGTGTTCGTGATGGCGCGTTTGCCCGACCGCGAGAAGCTCTTCAAATGGGTCGGCCCGATTGGCCCGGATGACTGGATCATGCTGGCCAAGGCTGACAGCAAGATCAGCCTTGAGTCGCTGGAGCAGGCGCGCAAATACAAGATCGGCGCGTACAAGGGCGATGCGATTGCCGAGACGCTAGCCAAACAGGGGTTGAAGCCGATTGTGGTGCTGCGCGATCAGGACAATGCGAAGAAGTTGGTGAATGGTCAGATTGATTTGTGGGCCACGGGCGATCCTGCGGGGCGGTATCTGGCGCGTCAGGAAGGGGTTAACGGCCTCAAGACGGTACTGCGTTTCAACAGCGCCGAGCTTTATCTGGCGTTGAACAAGGATGTGCCGGACGAAGTGGTGGCCAAGCTCCAGGCCGCGCTGGATCAGCTGCGCAAGGAAGGCGTGGTGGACGACATCATGGCGCGGTATCTCTAGCGTCTGTTAGGGACACCCCTCACTGTAGAGACCGGTACATCCTTTACACTTTTGACCGGGTACATCGTTTACACATTTAACAGGCTTGATACGCGTTTGGCACCGCGTTCAAGCCTGCCTAAAGGGAAAGAGCAAAGGTACAACTCCCACACGCCATCAGCCACCTCCTTCAGCGCGACGTGCTCGTCGATCAGCGCCTCACCCAGAAAGATCAGGGCCCCTTGCCACTTGATCTCACCATTCTTGCGCACCCGCCGTACTTCGACGTCGGCCCCGTATTCGACCGCAGGTAAATAGCCTGGATAAGGTCTGAGTGACGGAAGATAGATATCCGATGGCGTCTTCATCTCCAGCGCCGTATGAGGCCGTGCGTGATTGAAATCCTGTACGAAGTCCTCAAAGGCAAGCTGCTGACGCAGCAGGTTTTCCGCCGGAGGCCTGAGAACGGCAGCCTTTAGCGTGCGGTGCATGCGTTCATGCCGACCGTTCTGATCCGGGCGTCCCGGCTTGATTGTTTCGGGGTGGACACCATGCCTAATGAACCAGACGGACAGCCTGGAAAGGCGGGCCAAGCCTGTCGACGCAAATGGAGCACCGTTATCGGTGCGGATCACATCAGGCATGCCGAACTCCCGGAACGCCCACTCGAAGCCCTGACGCGTAGGTTCACCGTGGGTGCTGGGAAGCGCCCGGCACGCCAGAAGATAGCGACTGGCATGGTCGGTGATGGTCAGCGGATAGCACCAGTGGCCGTCCTGGGTTTTGAATTGCCCTTTGAAATCGGCGCACCAGGTTTGATTGGGTTCGTCGGCCTGACGTAGATGCACTGGCCCATGCGGACGGGGCTGGCGCAGCCGTCGAGGAATCACCAGCCCGGCCTTTTTCAGCCACTCGCCAGCGGTGCTGGCGGCCGGCCAAGCGATCTGCGGCTGGGCATTGCGCAGGCGCTGGATCAGTTGCTTCGGCCCGCGATCCGGGTGCTCGCTTTTCTTCGCAAGCAACGTGGCAATGATTTCATCGCTGGTTTGGTGCGGACAGCTCAGCGGTTTTCGCGAGCGCTCTTTCAAGCCATCTACGCCGCAGGTTGCATACCGATCAAGCCACTTATCGACCGTCGGGCGGCTAACGCCATATCGTCGACTCAGCTGGCTCTTGCTGTAACTGCCGCTAAGCCAGTCATGGATTAATTTCACTCGCTGATCCATCGGGGACTCTCGATTCCAGGGCATGGTCAGTACCTCCTGACCATGATTGATACCTGTAAACCATGTCCCCGGTCTCAAACGTAAAGGATGTACCCGGTTTTTACCCACCCCAGCCCTCTCCCCAAAGGGGAGAGGGGGAAAGGGAGCCGATCTCCAAGGCTTTCAAATCCTGAGGTCGACTCGATATTTCAGGTCGATGTAATTCCCAAGAACACCTCGGTCAGTCCCCTCGCCCCTTGGGGCGGTCCGACGTTTCGGGAGGGTTAGGGTGAGGGGGGCTCTTCAGGCTCTACCGATAAACCCCATCCTTCCCGTGAGCAGCCGTCGCGCGATTGCCGCGCACGCTGATCATCTGTTTGATATCAATCCACTCAATCCCCTGAGCCTTGAGCTTCGGCAACTCCCGCTCCAATACCGCCAATGTCTGCGGATACGGATGCCCGATCATCACCGCCGAACCCTGCCTTCGTGCCAGGTCGATCGCCGTCTGTAGCTGCGTGAAAATCGCCGCTTCGGTGCGCTCATCATCGAGGAACACGTCCCGGGAAACGCTCGCTAATCCAATCTTCTGCGCCTCCGCCGCCGCGACGGTCTGCGCGCTGGTGCGGCTGTCGACGAAGAGCTTGTGCCGACGCTGCAAGTCCGCCATCAACCAGGCCATGGCCGGTCGCTGAGCGGTCATGCGGCTGCCCATGTGATTGTTGATGCCGGCGGTATAAGGCACGACCCTGAGCGCCGCGTTCAGGCGTTTCTCAAGTTCTTCGATGGGCAGCTCGGGATGCCAGGCGAACGGGCCGGTGGCCGGGTCCATGGGCATGTGCAGGATGACGATCTTGCCGGCGCGATGAGCCTCGCGGGCGAATTCAGTGGCGTGGGGCGTGTCGGGCATGATCGCCGCAGTCACCGGCCCGGGCAGGGCAAGCACACGGCGATCCCGGGGCAGGTTCTGCCCCAGGTCATCGATGATCAACGTGAGGTAGGCCTTCTGAGGGGCAGGCGCTGCATGAGCAACACCCGCCAGACAGCACAGCAGGCCGAGGACTAACCGCAGACGCATCTCAGCGGCCGGAGGTGATGCTCAGCCCTTTAAGCAGGCTCAGGGCCTGGGCCAACTGGTAATCGTCATCCTGTGGCATTGCCTTGGCTTTGCTGCTGGAACCGGTCGGTTTGTCGGCGCCGCCGTTGCCATTGCCCAGGTGACCCTGCAGATCGGCTTCCTTGAAGTATTCGCCATCCTGTTCATTGGTGATCTTGGCCTTGCGCACTTCGATGTCCGGCACGATGCCCTGGGCCTGGATCGATCGGCCGTTCGGCGTGTAGTACAGCGCCGTGGTGATCTTCAGTGCGCGATCATTGTTCAGCGGCAGTACGGTTTGCACCGAGCCTTTGCCGAAACTGGTGGTGCCCATGACCACTGCGCGTTTCTGATCCTGAAGGGCACCAGCAACAATTTCCGAGGCCGAGGCGCTGCCGCCGTTGATCAGGGCAACCATTGGCACGGCTTCGCTTTCGTCTTTGCCGGTGGCGGAGAAGCGCAGTTCGGAGTTGGCGATGCGGCCCTTGGTGTAAACAATCAGGCCCTTGGTGATGAAGTGGTCGACCACTTCCACCGCCGATTGCAGCACGCCGCCCGGGTTGTTGCGCAGGTCGAGAATGATGCCGTTGAGCTTCTTGCCGTTGTCCTTGCGCAGCTTGGCCAGGGCCTTGGAGACTTCCTCGCCGGTCTTGACCTGGAACTGGGTGATGCGGATGTAGCCGTAGCCCGACTCCAGCAGCTGTGCCTTGACGCTCTTCACCTGGATGATGGCGCGGGTCAGGGTCACGTCGAACGGCGTGCCGCCGTCGCGGACCAGGGTCAGGGTGATTTTCTGGCCGATCTTGCCGCGCATCTTGTCCACGGCTTCGGTCATGCTCTGGCCGCGAGTCGGCTGGCCGTTGATCTTGACGATGAAATCACCAGCCTGGATGCCAGCCTTGGAGGCCGGGGTGTCATCGATGGGCGAAACCACTTTGATGAAACCGTCTTCGGCGCCGACTTCGATGCCCAGGCCGCCGAATTCGCCGCTGGTGCTTTCCTGCAATTCAGCGAAGTCTTCCGGGCCCAGGTAGGCGGAGTGCGGGTCGAGGTTGCTGAGCATGCCCTTGATCGCGTTTTCCAGCAGGGTCTTGTCGTCCACCGGCTCGACATAGGCTGCCTTGATCCGATCCATGACCTCGGCAAAGGTGCGCAACTCTTCCAGAGGCAGCGGCGCCTTGGTGGTCGCAGCAGTGCCCGCAGGCGCGATCGCCGGGGCCGGTTGAGCGGCGAACGCCAGAGGCGCGCCGATCACCAGGGCGATCGTCAGGGCCAGCGAGGTAAGGCGGGACAAATGCAGCATGTCGAACGAACTCCTGAAGTAGGTGGCGTACTTATCCTTGCGCACGACACCATTGCGCCGGATCACTCGGGTGACCCTGCTGACGAATAGCGAAATACAACGCTGGAGTGTCCTGCCCGCCACTGCTACCGACAGTGGAGATGGACTCACCGGCTTTTACCACGTCACCCGCAGACTTGAGCAGCGTCTGGTTGTGACCATAAAGACTCAAAAAACCGTTGCCGTGGTCGAGAATCACCAGCAGTCCGGCGCCACGCAGCCAGTCGGCAAACACCACGCGACCGCCATGCACGGCGTGTACCTGGCTGCCGGCGGAGGCGCTGATCATCACGCCGTCCCACTTGGTACGGGTATCGTCGCCACGGGATTCACCGAAGCGCGCAAGCAGTCGACCATCAACGGGCCACGGAAGTTTTCCCCGGCTTGAAGCAAAGGGGCCGCCAAAGGTCTCGCCTGAACTTGAAACCAGTGCGCCGGGTGTCGATTTAACGGGTTTGCGTGGGGCATCAGTCGTGGCATCCGCCAGTTCCTGAGCCTCACGTAAACGCTTTTTTTCGGCTTCCTGCTGGGCGATGAGCGCTTTTTGTCGCGCTTCTTCAGCCTCTCGAGCCTGGCGGGCCAGGGTTTCTTCGATGGTTTTAAGGACTTTAGACAGGTCTGCCTGATCCTGCTCGCGGGCGGCCAGCTTCTGGTCGCGGGCCTTCACGTCGTCGCTCAGCTTGGCCAGAACTTGCTGGCGTTCCTTGCGAACCTTGTCGAGTTCGTCCCGCTGGCTGTCGAGGCTGCTTTTCTGCACCAACAATTGCGCCTGCTGCAGGGCGATGTCTTTTTCGACATTGGCCAGTTGGCGCAGGGTTTCATTGAAATTCTTCAACTGCTCCAGACGGGCCTGGCTCAGGTAGTCGTAATAGGTGAGGGTGCGGGCGAATTTTTCCGGGTTCTGCTGGTTCAGCAGCAGTTTCAAGTACTCCTGACGGCCGTTCTGGTAGGCCGCACGGGCCTGAATGGCGATCAGTCTTTGCTGTTCAGTGCGCGCGCTCTGGAGTTTTTTTTTCTCACCATCGAGTCGCTGCAGCTCGGATTCGCTTTTCTTCAGCTCTTTTTGCAGGGCTTCGACCTGTTTCTCGAGCTTGCCCATCTCGGTCTCGGTGCCTTTGAGGTCTTTCTGCACACCGGATTTTTCTTCCTGCAGCTTGCCCAGCAGTTTTTTCAGCTCGGCAATGTCCTGACGCGTGGCGTCCAACTGTTGTTGGGTTTGCGCGCGCTCATCCGCGAAGGCCGGTTGGAGCAGGCAGGTCAGAGCAAGGGCTATCAGGACGCGAAGCATAGAGGCGGGCGACACCAGGGAAAGGGACGGCCTAGTATGCCCGCCAAGCGCCGCAAAAAAAACGCCCAATTGGGGTTGTGTGATAACCGGCCTGCAAAACACTGAAAACCAATGTGGGAGCTAGCCTGCTAGCGAATGCGGTGAGTCAGGCAACATTGATGTTGGCTGACACTCCGCAATCGCTAGCAGGCTAGCTCCCACAGGATTTGGTGGTGTTTGGAAGGTTGAGTTACACCAGAATCGAAGTACCGGTCATCTCAGACGGTTTTTCCATCCCCAGCAACATCAGCATCGTCGGCGCAACATCCGCCAGCACGCCGCCATCACGCACCTTGAAGTCACGCTTGCCGACATAGATGAACGGCACCGGCTCCGTGGTGTGAGCCGTGTGAGCCTGGCCAGTGGATTCGTCGGACATCTGCTCGACGTTACCGTGGTCGGCCGTGATCAGCGCTTCACCGCCAACCTTGTCCAGCGCATCAACGATTCGGCCAACGCACAGGTCCAGGCATTCAACGGCTTTCACCGCCGCATCAAACACGCCGCTGTGGCCGACCATGTCGCCGTTGGCGTAGTTGACCACGATCACGTCGTAACGCTGGTTTTCGATCGCGTCGACGATGCGGTCGGTGACTTCCGGGGCGCTCATTTCCGGCTGCAAGTCATAGGTGGCGACTTTCGGCGACGGGATCAGGATGCGTTCTTCGCCCGGGAACGGTTCTTCGCGACCGCCGGAGAAGAAGAAGGTCACGTGGGCGTATTTCTCGGTTTCAGCGATGCGCAGCTGCGTCTTGCCGTTTTTCGCCAGGTAATCGCCCAGCACGTTGTCCAGGCTGCCGGCGGCGAAGGCCGATGGTGCGGGAATGCTGGCCGCGTATTGGGTCAGCATCACGAAACCGGCCAGTTTCGGCTGGCGGGCACGTTCGAATTCCTTGAAACCGTCTTCGACGAACACGCGGGTCAGCTCACGGGCACGGTCGGCGCGGAAGTTCATGAAGACCACGGCGTCGCCGTCTTCGACTTTCACCGGCTCGCCAATGGAGGTGGCTTTGACGAATTCGTCGCTCTCGCCACGTTCGTAAGCGGCTTGCAGGCCTTCCTGTGCGGTGGCGGCGTTGAATTCGCCGTTGCCGTCGACGATCAGGTTGTAGGCCTGGGACACGCGGTCCCAACGGTTGTCACGGTCCATGGCGAAATAACGGCCGACAATGCTGGCGATCCGGCCTTTGCCGAGGGCCTGGAAGGTCGCGTCGAGCAGCTCGATGGACGACTGGGCGCTTTTCGGTGGCGTGTCGCGGCCATCAAGGAAGGCGTGCAGGTAGATTTTTTCGGCGCCGCGCTTGTAGGCCAGTTCGGCCATGGCGACCAGGTGATCCTGGTGGCTGTGGACGCCGCCATCGGACAGCAGGCCCATGAAGTGCACGGCTTTGCCCGCAGCAACGGCTTTATCCACCGCGGCGCAGATGGTCGGGTTCTCGAAAAACTCGCCGTCGCGGATCGATTTGGTCACGCGGGTGAAGTCTTGATACACCACGCGACCGGCGCCCAGGTTCATGTGGCCGACTTCGGAGTTGCCCATCTGGCCGTCGGGCAGGCCGACGTCCATGCCGCTGCCGGAGATCAGGCCGTTCGGCACAGTGGCCCACAAGCGGTCCAGCACGGGCTTCTTCGCCGCAAACACGGCATTGGATTCAGGGCTCTCACTGTGACCGAAGCCGTCGAGAATAATCAGGACCAAAGGTTTAGGCGTGGTAGTCATGGATTCCGCTCGTTGGCTTAATGAAAAGAGGGGCAATGAAAAAGGGAGTGGCAGTTTAAAGCGAAGTTCCGGCCACGTCACCGCCGGACGGGGTTTGGCCCACCATAGGGGCTGTGTATACTGGCCGACATTTTAACGCCCTGGAACCTCCTTCGATGGTTGCTAACCTGATTCAATTCGCCACTAATCACTATCTGCTCGTCGGTATCTTTGTCGTACTGCTGGCGTTGCTGATCGCTTATCAGATGCAAGGCGGCGGCCGCAGCCTGAGCACCGGTGAACTGACCGGGCTGGTCAACAAGGACGCCGGCGTTGTGATCGACATTCGTCCGGTCAAGGATTTCGCAGCCGGTCACATTGTCGGCGCGTTGAATATTCCTCACGACAAACTGACCGCTCGCATTGCCGAACTGGAAAAGCACAAGGCCAAGACCATTATCCTGGTCGACGCCATGGGCCAGACCGCCGGCACCCATGCCCGCGAACTGATGAAGTCCGGCTTCACCGCCGCCAAGCTGTCCGGCGGTATTTCCAGCTGGAAAGGCGACAACCTGCCGCTGGTGAAGTGATATGAGCAACGTCGTCGTCTATTCCAGCGATTACTGCGGTTATTGTTCCCGGGCCAAGCAATTGCTCCAGAACAAAGGCGTGGCCTTCGAAGAGATCAAGGTCGATGGCAAGCCGCAGGTGCGTGCCGCCATGGCCCAGAAAGCCGGACGTACGTCCGTGCCGCAGATCTGGATCGGCGAGCGCCACATTGGCGGCTGTGATGATTTGTTTGCCCTTGAGCGCGCCGGCAAGCTCGACGCCATGCTCAAGGCCTGAATGCCTTCCCTATAAGACCCCAAGATCAGAAAGGATCTGAGATGACTGACCAACAGAACACTGCAGCTAGCGAAGAAGAAACCGCACCGCAATTCTCCTTGCAGCGCATCTACGTACGTGACTTGTCGTTCGAAGCCCCTAAAAGCCCGGCTATCTTCCGCCAGCAGTGGGAACCGAGTGTCGGTCTGGATCTGAATACTCGTCAAAAGGCGCTGGAAGGCGACTTCCACGAAGTCGTGCTGACCCTGTCCGTGACCGTGAAAAACGGTGACGAAGTGGCGTTCATCGCTGAAGTGCAACAAGCCGGGATCTTCCTGATCAAGAACCTGGACGACGCTTCGATGAGCCACACCCTCGGCGCGTTCTGCCCGAACATCCTATTCCCGTACGCTCGCGAAACCCTGGACAGCCTGGTGACCCGCGGTTCGTTCCCGGCCCTGATGCTGGCTCCGGTGAACTTCGACGCGCTGTACGCACAAGAACTGCAACGCATGCAGGCGGCTGGCGAGACTCCGACCGTTCAATAAGCGGTCTCAAGCAGCAAAGCAATATCAATGTGGGAGCGAGCCTGCTCGCGATCGCGGTGTGTCAGTCGACATTAATGTTGTCTGACACACCGCTATCGCGAGCAGGCTCG
>NZ_JBOFQE010000087.1:0-143133 GCF_051660785.1 Pseudomonas sp. | reverse complement strand
TCTCGGTTTTTGCAGTTAACGCTTTCGCCGCTTCTTCTGCTCACCCGGTTGTCGCTGAAGGCGGCTCGGATCGTCTGATTGAAAGCCGTGTGGCTGAGGGTGGTTCGGATCGTCTGATCGAAAACCGCGTTGCCGAAGGTGGCTCCGACCGTCTGATCGAAAACCGCGTCGCCGAAGGTGGTTCCGACCGTCTGATCGAAAACCGCGTTGCCGAAGGTGGCTCCGACCGTCTGATCGAAAACCGCGTCGCCGAAGGTGGTTCCGACCGTCTGATTGAAAACCGCGTTGCCGAAGGTGGTTCCGACCGTCTGATCGAAAGCCGCGCCGCATAAATGAATGGTTTCACCGCAGTACTCAACGAAAAGCCCGGCCTGATCAGCCGGGCTTTTTTACGCCCTCCATTTACTCAATGATCACGTCTCGGCAGCTGATCCGATGCATGCCCCAGCCCGGTTTGCATGCCTGGAACATTCCCCAGCGGCCCGACCAGGTTCTCTGTCATATCGACCTCCTTGGGGACGACTGCGCGAGAGGTATAGGCCTGCCGCCGTTCGATCCAGCGACGCAATGCCAACAGCAGCGCGCTGACAAAGCCGTACATGACCGTGACGATAAACGCCGATTGCAGCAGTGATTGCGGGGCGAAGCTGGATATTTGCTGTGATCGACGCAACAGTTCTTCATAGGGAATGATGTACCCCAGTGAAGTGTCCTGAACGATGGCCAGCACCGCACTGATCAACGCTGGCAGCATGAGTTTCAGCGCCTGTGGCAATACGATCCATATCATCGCCTGGTGTTCGCGCATGCCAATCGATAGCGCCGCTTCTTTCTGCCCGCGCCCTAACGAGAGAATGCCCGCGCGGACGATCTCCGCCGTCATCGCGCTGTGGTGCAGCACCATCCCGAAAATCAGGTAACCCAGGGCTGACCAGTTCAACCCTAGCGAAGGCAGCAGAATGACGGTGAACAAAATCAACAACAGCAGCGGTACCGCACGGAAACACCCGATGTAGGCCGCCGCCAACGTGCGCAACCAGAGTTTGTCCGATAAGCGCGCAAGCGCCAGCGGCAATGCCAGGCTGAAGGCCAACACCACGCTGATCGTCGCCGCCAGCAAGGTTGCCATCAGGCCGTCAAACAGGAAGCGCAGCGTTCCCGGATGCATGAAGATTGCCCACCGATTGGCATCGAACTGACCACTTGCGTCGAGCCGGTGACCCACCGCAAACAGACACCAAAACAGCAGCACTACGCCAATCGCCGAGATGATCTTGTTGCGCCTTCTGGCAATCGGCCCCGGCGGTTCGTACAGCAGGTTCATTTCGCTCATCGCAACACCGCCATTTTTTGCTCCAGGAAGCGAAAGAACAGACCCGCTGGAAGGGTCAGCAGCATGTAGGCGGCCATGGCGCCGAGGAAGGTCGGTACGGCCAAGGCTGTGTCGAAGTTGATCTTCTGTGCCGTGTAGGTGATGTCCGCGACACCGATTGCAGCGCCGATGGCCGACGCCTTGATCTGAATGATGAACAGATTGCCCAGCGGCGCGATCACCGACTGCACCGCTTGTGGCAGCACAATTTCACCCAGAATCTGATCGAAGCGCATGCCGATACTGCGGGCGGCTTCGATCTGCCCGATCGACACGGTGTTGATGCCGGCCCGCACGACTTCACAGATCCAGGCAGCGCTATAGAGCCCCAACACCAGGACCGTGGAAGTGAACAGCGAGTAGATGAAGCCCAGTTTCGGCAATCCGAAAGTGAACAGCAGCAACAGCGCCAATAGCGGCATCATCCGCATGAGTTCAACGTAACCACTGGCAAACCAGCGAAAGGGTGGCCAGGGGCTCACCCTCATGATTGCCAAAAGCAGTCCGAGAACGATCGCGATGGCAAAGGACAGCAGGGTAAGCTCGACGCTGACCGCGATGCCCCCCAGAAAGCGTTCGATATAAGACATCACAGTCGCCCCTTCCGGCTCTCTTACTGTTCGATCACTGGCACCTGCGGTGCGCCCAGGCCGGACTCAAGATCTTTGCCATACAGTTTTTGCCATTGGCCGCTCTGGATCGACTTGCTCAACTGACCGTTGATCCAGTTGCGCCACGCCTCATCTTCCTTGACCACGGCGATTCCGTAGGGCTCTTCGGTGAATGGGGTACCGACCACGCGCATCTTGCCGGGTTGGCGCATCGACTCACCGACCAACGTCGCACCGTCGTCGACATAGGCGTCGAAACGTTTGTCGATCAGCCCCTCGACGCAGGCCGAGGCATCGCTGAAGGTCACGATTTTGGCATTGGGTGCCAACGGTTTGAGGTTGCGTTCAACGGTCGTTCCGTTCAGCACGCAGACCGTCTTGCTGTCCAGGTCGGCGGTTTTGTTGATCGAATGATCGTCTGCTCTGACCAGGGAATCTTGCCCGGCGAGGTAATACGGACCGGCAAAGCCGATGACCTTCTTGCGTTCGTCAGTCACCGTCATGGTGGAAATGACCATGTCCACCCGCTTGTTCTCGACCAGAGGGATACGGTTCTCCGGCGTGGTGCTGATCCACTCGATGTTGTCCTCGGAACCGGTGAGTTGCTTGGCCAGCATCCTCGCCAGATCAGCCTCGAAACCTTCCACTTGTCCAGTCATGGGGTTGCGGGAGGAGAACATCAGCGTATTGAGCGAGGTACCAACGACCAGTTTGCCGCGTTGCTGGATTTTGGCCATGGTCGAGTCGGCCGGGAACTGCTCGGCTGTCGAGGCCGATGCAAACCCGGCGAACAGGCAGGAAGCCAAAATGGAGACGCTGAATGAGACGAATCGATTTGAGCGCATAGTTGATCTCTCTTGTTATTGTGTTTTCAGTTGAGTGAATTAATGGGCAAGAACCTTGGACAGAAACTCGCGGGCGCGCTCCGAGCGGGGGGCGCTGAAGAAAGTTTCCGGGGGTGCACTTTCGACGATTCGCCCCGCGTCCATAAAGATGATCCTGTCGGCGGCGGAGCGAGCGAATCCCATTTCATGGGTGACCACCACCATGGTCATCCCGGAGCGGGCCAGATCGACCATGACCTTGAGCACTTCATTGACCATTTCCGGATCAAGCGCCGAGGTCGGTTCATCGAACAACATGACGCTGGGCTTCATCGCCAGCGAACGAGCCAGCGCAACGCGTTGTTGCTGGCCGCCCGACAGTTCTGCGGGATAAGCCTTGTCCTTGTGCGCCAGCCCGACCTGGTCGAGCAGCTGCAACGCCCACGCATCGGCATCCTGACGCCGCATACCGAGCACCTTGCGAGGCCCCATGGCGACATTCTGCAAAGCAGTCCTATGCGAAAACAGATTGAAACTCTGGAAAACCATACCGACCTTCGCCCGCATCTTCGCCAGTGCCCCACCCTCTTCAGGCAGGCGTTCGCCGTGCAAAAAAATCTCGCCACTGGTGATGGTTTCCAATCGGTTGATGCATCGGCACAGAGTCGACTTGCCGGAGCCGGACGGTCCGATAATCACCACCACTTCGCCGGGCTGAACCTCCAGGTCGACATCAAACAGGACTTGCTGACTGGCGAAGAACTTATTGACCCCTCGCAGTGAAAGGGCCGGGGTTGACTGGGTTTGAGCGTGAGTCGATTGCATGGTCTGTGATCTGCGTTAGAGGTCTGACGTGTGCCCGGCAGGCACCCCGGACTAGACGAATTTCAATTGCACCGTGGCTTTCAACTGGCCCACCGGAGCGCCGGTACAACTCATCAAGGCAGGGTCTGCCCAAGACGCCAATAGCGCGCTGTCGCCTCCTTCCTCCAGCACGCCCAGTTGTTTGAGCACAGAAAGGGTCACGGCAAACACACTGGGGAAATCACCGTCACTGACCTTGACCGCCACCCCTAGCCCCCGGCTACGGATACCGACCGTCTGCACACCATCGGCGCCGGTTTTCGCGACCCAGTCGCCCTTGGAGGCAATCGTGATCCCCAGGTCGGCCCGACCGGTGCCGGAGACCATTTCGGGGTGACGGCGCATGGCGTTGAACAGACGTTGCAAGACAGGGCTGAGACTGGCGTCGGAACCGGCATCACCGCTGGCCAGCCGCGCCCATAATAGGGCGAGCCGTGAGAGCGGCATGCCCAGGTTGGGGGCGTTGCAGCCATCGGTTCCCGTCCAGAGCTGTTTTTCCGGAACACGCGTCAGCGCCGCGACGACCCGCTGGATGTCACGTTGCAAGGCGTGTTCCGGTGCGAGATAGGAATGACTGGGCAATCCATGAAGTCGGCAATAAGCAAGAAAACCGGTGTGTTTGCCGGAACAGTTGTGATGGCGTTGATCGAAGTGAAAGCCGGCGGGAGGCAGATTGTCCGCGCTGTAGAAGTCCGGTAAATGGCAGCCACACCCCAGGTCAGTCGCGACATGCTCGATCTTGGTCAGCATGTTGCTCACGGCATTCACGTGCGAAGCTTCTCCCGAGTGACTGGCGCACATCAAGGCGACCTGATCCTCGGAGAATCCGAAGTGCTCGATGCCGCCGTCCCGTACAAAAGGAATGGCCTGGAATGGCTTGAGCGTAGAACGGGAAAACATCATCGCGGCAGGATCGCCGGCATACGCCAACAACGCCCCTTCGCTATCAACCACAGCCACTGATCCCCAGTGGATACGCTCGACGTGTTCGTTGCGGGTAGCTATGGCCAATGGAACATGTGCAGGAAAATCCATGATGATCTCGATACTCCAATGAGCACCCCGCAGATCTCTGAATCCCAGGGGTGATGACGTGGTCGGAAAGACATGAACGACGTGCGCACTTCGAACGAATTCAGTCTATATTCCGACAAAATCTGATGGAATATCGCGTTACAGAATTCGGTTTTGCACCCCACGCAAAGGCACTCTCTCTGATATGACTACCGACACTGGACGAATTGATCACCTGGGGGTCATGCGGGCATTGGTCAAAGTGGTGGAACTGGGCACCTTTTCAGCGGCGGCCCGAGAGATGCACGTCTCTCCCTCGACCCTGACCCGCATGATATCGGCGCTGGAAAAGTCGCTGAACACCACCCTTCTCCATCGCACCACCCACATCGTCGCGCTCACGGAGGCGGGTCAGATCTATCACGCGCGGGCGCTGTCGATGATTGCGGACCTGGACGACACCTTGCGCGTCGTCAGCGACCTCAACCTCGCACCGAGCGGCCCGCTGAAACTGACGTCTCCAGTGGCTTTCGGCAGGCGCTTCCTCGCTCCGCTGATCGCACCGTTCCTGCAGATGTACCCCGGCATCCAGATGGATTTGCGGCTGACCGACAACCACAACGACATGATCGTGGGCGGTTTTGATCTCGATATTCATGAGGGCGAAAACCACCTGGAAAACCTGATCGCCTATCCGATCTCCCGCAACGATTCGCTGCTCTGCGCCACCCCCGGCTACCTTGCGCGCTGCGGCCATCCTGCAACACCGGCTGAACTCAGTGTGCACAACTGCCTGATCTACGTTCATCCGGACAGCGACCCCCATTGGTATTTCACCAAAGACGACGTGAAGCATTCGATTTTCCCGAAGGGCAACCTTCAATCGGACAATTCGGAGCTATTGCTGGAAGCGGTCTGTGGCGGCCTGGGCATTGCCGAGTTTGAAATCTGGCTGGTGCGTGATCTGCTCTTGAGTGGCGAGCTGCAGATTGTCCTGCCTGACTATCGGTTTGTTAACTCACTGACCGGAAGTCAGATTTACATGGCTTACCTGCCCAATCGGCGCTTTTCCACGAAGGTACGGGTGTTGCGCGAGTTTCTTGAAGCCCGCCTGAAAGGCATCGGTGAACTCCCTCCTGAGCTCTACCCACATGCTGTGAAACAGCGATGAATTTAAAGGCACCCTCCAGACTTTTTCGTCTAACGTGAATTGATGCGTTTGCAAGTTCAACTTCCTCGAACACGCTGGAGTTTGACCATGAAAACTATCGCTTGCTGGTTGACGACTACGCTATTGAGTCTGGCGCTGTGCTCCTGTGTCGCGGTCGACGCCGGAAGCGGCGGCGCGGGTGAGATGGAAATTCGCTCGGGGAAAATCGAGCAGATTACCCAGACGCAGATGCAGACCAACCACGACAGTGGCGTGGGCGCCATATTAGGCGGCCTCGGCGGTGTGGGCCTCGGGAGTCTGATCGGTCGTGGCACCGGTCGGGATGTGGCGATGATCGCTGGTGCGCTGGCAGGTGCGGCGGGCGGTAACTACGCGGAGAAGAAACAATATGATCAACCGAAGGCTGCCCAGCAGATCATCGTGCGCACCAACAGCGGCGTATTGGTTTCGGTGACCCAGCCCATTAATCCGGCACTGACCAAAGGCATGAATGTTTATGTCGAAGGCGCCGGTAGCGAAGCGCGTGTGGTGCCACAAAGCTAGTCCAAGTCAGCAACCTGATTCGGACTTTGCCTGCGATGGCTGTTACTGCTAGACGGCATCAGGGTGGAGTGCCCGCGTCGGTTACCCGTTAATAAAGGTGATCGACGCTAGCGAAATTCTCCGCCCGCCGTTAATCACCCCCACACTACAAGTATTCAGATTGCTACTTGCCAGAAGTCTATTAGTTCAATCAGAATAACTTAATTCGCAACGACAATATAAAGGCGTCATTTAAGTGACTTCCACAACTGCCGCCGCCTCACGCGACTACCTACACCGCAGATCGCGACCCCGACAAACAATCATTAATTCATACGGACCGACGAATGGGCGGAAAACATTCATACCCTTTTAAAAACAACAGCTTAAACAGTATTAATTGGCCGACAAAAGACTTTTGGAAATTAATGAAAACTAGAAAAGACCGACGACAAATATAAAAGTTTCAAACTAATAAATTAAATTTAAAACCTCATATAAGACTTTTAAATACTTCCCTTCAATGCTAATAATCCGGTCGCTTCCGGGTATTCAAGACACTGCGCCACCTCACATGAAGTGAACATCAGATCTCACGCTGATCCCCCGGCCTCTATTCAATTCAAATAACACCAGCTGCTCAAGTTTCAAGAAGACTTGGACCGCTGTTGTGCTGCGCATGAAACTGCGCAAGGAAGACATCATCGCTCGCCATCATTCAAGGATTAAAATCCTTTCGATCTTCGGTACCCGTCCAGAAGCCATCAAGATGGCGCCTTTAGTCAAAGCCCTCGCTGCGGAACCAGGCATTCATTCGCAGATATGCATCACCGGTCAACATCAAAGCATGCTTAAACAGGTGCTGGATCTGTTCGACCTCAAGGCCGATTACACCCTCGATGTCATGACACCGCATCAGACGCTCAACTCGCTGACGGCGGCGCGCTGTTCGATGACGACTTGCTGTGGCGACGTTGCTCTCAGGCGGCCAACCCTTACGGCGACGGCAAGGCCAGTGCGCGCATCGTCGATGCCCTGATGGGCCGCCCGGTGAATGATTTCATCGTGGCAGGCCAGCCTTTGCCCAAGTTCCTGCAAGCCCCGTCAGCAAAGCCTGCGCCCGAGAAAAATCACCCGGCTTTTACCTCTCGATAAACCAAACCGTTCCTCCCCTTAACAGCTCGAGATCTACCTGAATGAAGTCTTCCGTTGCCATCCATACGGGTGCGCTCAGCGCCCTTGCCTGTGGCGTGAGCCTGCTCGCGCTCATGCCGACCTTTGCCTTGGCCGCGGACAGCCCGCTCACCCAGGCGATCAACCGGCTCAACGCCGACACCCGGCAAGAGCGTGAAATCCGCTTGAGCGATCTGGGGATCGATGCACCGATCATCCTCGGCTCCACCGATGCCCGCCGCGAGCTGTATCTGCCAGTGCCGGCGGGCGTGGCGCTGACGGACGCCACGTTGAATTTCGACGCCAGCTACCTCAATGGCGAAGGCGGCCGCAACACCTTGCTGCTGTCCCTGGACGGTTATCCGGTGCGCGCCCAAGGGCTCAGCGAAGCCCAAGGTGACGCCAGTGCCACGCTGGGCGTGGACAAGAAAGCGCGGGACAGCGGCTCGGTGCGCCTGGGCATCGCCTGGTCATCGATCGTGTCCCGTGTGTTGTGCGAAGACGAACGCGCCATCGGCAATGTACTGCGTATCGAGCCGGACACCCGCCTTACTTACAGCTACGACGCCAGCCAGTTGCAGGACGTCGGTGCTGCATGGACGGCCTTGCCTGGCAAACCGGGAATCATGGTCGCGCCGGGCACTGTGTCCGCCGAAAGCTACGATGCAGCCTGGCGCCTGGGCGTGGCACTGGAGCGGATCGGCAAGCACAGCCGCATCCTGCCCTTCCCCGCCGTACAAGACAGCGTTGACCTGACCGCCCTGCGCATCCCGGCCGAACTGCAAGGTATTCCAGCATTTGCCAGCCTCAACGGCAAAGGTCCGCACACGCTCGCGAACCCGGCGGAAATCGGTGCTTTGCTGATGCTGGGCCAGACGCCGAATGTCCAGGCGGATCTGGCGGTCAACGACCCGCAACTGCTCAGGGCGGTCAATGAATCCCTCGACGCGCTGCAGAGCCAGATCCAGGGCCTCGACGCCACGGCGGCCAACGCTTTCACGCAATGGCGTGAGCGGCATATCAATGCAGGCCTGGCCGCCACCGGTACCGACAACGTGCGCCTGGCGCTGCTTGGCACACGCCCGGTCCTGATGATCGCGCCGCAAGCGACCGGCAAGGCGCTGGCCTTGTTCAGCACAGCCTGGAACACCTTGGCACGCAGCCGCCAATTGACGGTCAGCGAAGCCCAGATGCCTTTGAGCGCCGACGGCCGTGTGGCCTTGTCGCGCCTGGGTGGCAATTCCGGTGCTATCGACGTGTTGGCCAAATCCGACTGGAGCACTTCGTTCCCTCTGGGCAGCGTGGCTTACGACGGTCGCTTGCCGGTGAAGGCCGTGATCGATGTGTCTGCCGCGCCAGGCGCTTCGGACACCGCGCCGGTGGCCTCGCTGTTCCTCAATGATTATCTGATTGGTGCGCAGCAGCTTGTGGCCAACGGTGAAAAGCAGCGCATCGAAGCACGAATCCCGCGTTATGCCGTGGGTGCGACCAACGTGCTGCGCGTGTCGTTCCAGCGTCAGCCAGTGAGTGATCGCTGCCTGGAAACGCCACAAGCCTTCCCGGTCTCGGTGCTGCCGACCAGCCACATCGTGCTGGAAAAAACTGCGCTGGGTAATGACTTCTCCGGCATGGCCGCGCGCTTTGCCGTGGACGCGCAACTCCTGGTTCCGCAGGCCTACCTCGAGCATCCGGCGAGCAGCCTGCCGCAGGTGATTTCGGTCGCAGACGCCGCCGGTGTCTCGCCGCTGCGAACGCAATTGAAGGTCGTCACTGACCCTAAAGTCTCGGTCACGCTGGATAAAGGCTTCCTCGCCTTCGAGCTGCCGATCAAGGACAGCAAGGAGTCGGTACAGGTCGATGAGAAGGGGCGCCTGCGCATCAATCACAAGGACCAGGTGATGCTGGACGTGCATCCGCTGAACCACCTGGCCTCGTTGCAAGTGGTCGAGTCCGGCGGTCAACACGGCCTGGTCTATCGCGCGTTGGGCAATGACGCGCCACGTTTCGCCAAACAGATTCTGCTGACCCGCGGCGACGTGGCGATCCTCGGCGACAACGGTGCCCTGACCACCTTCGACACTCAAGATCCAAGCGGCAGCCAATTGATCGACAACGAAGAACCCAAGGGCCTTGATGCCTGGCGGACGCCGTCGCTGTTGTGGCTGATTCCGGGTGGCATCCTGTTGGTTCTCATCCTGTTGCTGGCTGGCCGTAACGCCCGTCGCAATCGCCAGTAACGGAAACTCTCGATGACGTCGCTTTATTGGCCCTATTGGCTGGCTCACTACTACAGCTTCCTGGAAGCTTCGACGATCGTGATCGCCGTGCTGATCCTGATCTCCAGCCTGGACGACCTGTTCATAGACTTGTGGTACTGGTCTCGCCGCCTGTTTCGCAAATTCACCGCGGACCGAAAATACCGGCCGCTGACCGCCGAGCAGTTGATGTCCAGGGATGAGCAGCCGCTGGCGATCATGGTTCCGGCCTGGCTGGAATACGACGTCATCGCGCCGATGATCGAAAACATGGTGTCGACCCTGGATTACCAGAACTATGTGGTCTTCGTCGGCACCTACATCAACGACCAGCGCACCATCGATGAAGTCGAACGCATGCGTCGGCGCTACAAGCAGCTGCATCGCGTGGAAGTCCCGCATGCCGGGCCGACCTGCAAGGCCGATTGCCTGAACTGGGTGATCCAGGCGATCTTCCTGCACGAGAAAACCCACGGCATGACCTTCGCCGGCGTTGTGTTGCATGACAGCGAAGACGTGCTGCACCCGATGGAATTGCGCCTGTTCAATTACTTGCTGCCACGCAAGGACATGATCCAGTTGCCCGTGGTGTCACTGGAGCGCAACTGGTACGAATGGGTGGCCGGCACCTACATGGATGAATTCGCCGAATGGCACGGCAAGGACCTGGTGGTGCGTGAAAGCATGACCGACACGGTGCCATCCGCTGGCGTCGGCACCTGTTTTTCCCATCGTGCCTTGCGTGTGCTGGCCGGGGAAACCCAGAATCAGCCGTTCAACACCGACAGCCTCACCGAGGACTACGACGTCGGCGCGCGGCTGGCCAAGGTCGGCATGAACGCGATCTTCGTGCGCTTCCCGGTGCAGTTTCGCGTGCTGCGCAAATCCTGGTTTCGCAAGCCTTACGAATCGACCCTGAAGATGCCGTTGTGCGTTCGCGAATTCTTCCCCGATACCTTCCGCACAGCGTTTCGCCAGAAGGCTCGCTGGACACTGGGCATCGGTCTGCAAGGCTGGGAGCAAATGGGCTGGAACGGCTCGCTGGCCAACCGCTATTTGCTGTTCCGTGATCGCAAAGGCGTGGTGACGGCGTTCGTCAGCATCATCGCCTATGTGATTCTGGTGCAGCTGCTGGGGCTGATCATCCTGCGCCAAAGTGGCTTGTGGGACGTGAACTTTCCGACGCCGTTTGAAACCAACGGCTTCATCAACTACCTGCTGCTGGCCAACGGTATCGCGCTGGCGTGGCGCATCGCTCACCGCTGTTATTTCACCACCGTGCTGTACGGCTGGCAGCATGGTTTGCTGTCGATCCCGCGCATGGTCGTGGGCAACTTCGTCAACTTCATGGCCGCGTCACGGGCCTGGCGAATGTTCCTGGTCGGCAAGGTGATGAACCGCAAACTGGTGTGGGACAAGACCATGCACGACTTCCCGTCCACCGACCTGGTCGCTGCGGCACCGCGCAAGCTGGGCAGCGTGTTGGTGTCGTGGCAGGCGATCAACGAAACCGACCTGCAAAGCGCCCTCGCCGAACAGAAAACCCGGCACATGCCCTTGGGGCGGATCTTGCTCAGCAATGGCTGGCTGGACGACGAGACGCTGGCCGAAGCCATCGCTTTCCAGAATGACCTGCCGCGAGTATTCGATGTGGCCCACAAGGCGCAAACGTCAACCCTGGCACTGGACGATGAATTCGCCCTGCGCTGGCGGGTGGTGCCGGTAGGCCTGAATGCCGAAGGCCGAGCCCAACTGGCCGTGGCCAGTCCGTTGCCGGCCGAAGGTCTGCAACAAGTCAGCGAGGTAATGGGCAGCGAGCCGGTGCAACTGATTGCCCGGGAAAGCGAAATTGTCGCGCAGTTGCGCCTGCTGAACGTGCGTGATGGCCAAGCCGTACCGGATGCCCGTGCGCCGCTGCTGGGCGACCTGCTGATTGAAATGGGCCTGCTGGATCGTTACGTGTTCAACCGCACCATGTTGCAGTACCGCCCGCAGCGTCACGGACGCATCGGCGACTATCTGGTCGACAGCGGCGTGTTGCCCCGCGCCACCATCGAAAAGGCCGTGGCACGTCAACACAGCCACTACCCTGAGGAGCTCCCGGCATGAATCGCCCCTTGCTGACGCTCATGGCCACGGGGCTGAGTCTGATACCCGCGCTGGCGCATGCCGAAACGCTCCCATTGCCACTGACCGGCCCGGCCTATGTCACCGCCAACGAGGCGTACAGTGCCTACGAGCGCAAAGACTACGACCTGGCCATCGCCAAGGCCCGCGAAGCGTTGCGTCAGCGCGCCGACATCAGCCGTTTGAATACGCTGATTGTGCTGGCTCAACGCGACAAGGACCTGCGCGATCACCCCAAACGTTACCCGCCGTCACGTCAGGCGCCGGGTTTCGGCGCCGCGGCCCAGGCCTTCAAGGCCTATGATCGCGATGATTTCGGCGCGGCGGCACTGGCGTCACGCAAAGCCATCGCTCAGGCACCCAAGCGCATGGATTATCGACTGCTGCTGATCGAGTCGTTGCAGCGTCAACAGCATTTGCAGGAAGCGGATCAGGCCACCACCCAGGCCCTCGCCGTGTTCCCGGACGACGATACGTTGCTGATGCGCCGCGAAGCGATACGTCGGCAACTGGCCGCGCCGCTGGCAGTCGAGGGTTATCGCGCCCTGGAGCTAGGCCAAGTGCCGTTGGCCGTGGATCAGGCCAGGAAAGCCGTCGCTTGGGCGCCGGAGATCGGCGCCAACCAGCAACTGCTGATCAGCGCCCTGCTTGCTGGCAAGGATTACCGAGGTGCCGAGCTGGCCGCGTCCGGCGCATTGGCCCAGGACGACGGGGAAATCGCACCGTGGATTCTGCGCAGCTACGCCCTGGATCGTCAGGGAAAAACAGCGGCGGCCCAGGCTGACCTGAACCACGCCCTGGCCATCGATGGCCTGCTGGAAACGGAAATCCGCGACATTCGCTTCTTCGCCGCCGATGCCGCGCTGGCCCATGGCGAGCCTCAGCGGGCACTCGATCAGCTGCAGCCTTTGGTCGACGACGAAGGCGGCGAAGTGGCCCGCCGACGTACCGCCGCCCGAATGGCGCTCAGGCAAAAAAACAATGGGTTGAACGCTGTCGCCCAGTTCCCGGCACCGGCCTTGAACTGTCAGGAAACCGCCTTCGGCCTGGTCTGCGATATCTGGCCGGGCAATCAGCGTGACGGCGGCACCGACAAGGCCGGTCAGGCCTACGCGGCCCTCGCCAGCAAGGACCCCGCCTCGGCGGTCGTCCTGGCCAACGAAGCCATTGTTCGTGCACCGCAGAATCCGGCGTACCGACGGTTGCTCGTCAGCGCCCTGAGTGACCAGAAACGTGTGCCCGAAGCCATCGCGGCGGCCAGCGAAGGTATCAAGATAACGGGCGATGACGCCCGGCTGCTGGCCCAACGTGGCCGTCTGCGCCAGCAATCGGGTGACGATGCAGGGGCTCGCCAGGACTTTACCCAAGCCCTGGCGCTGGGCAGTCTGCCCGCTTATGAAGAAGCCAGTTTGTACAGCGCCATCGGCCAGCGCCGTACCGCGCGCGAACGACTGCAACAAGCGCGGGACACCGGCGAACTGGAATCGATGAGCGACCTGCAAATTGCCTACTTGTCGGTCCAGGCCGGCGACGATGACGGCGCCCACACATCGTTCCGCAAGGCCGATGGCGACACCCGACTCACGCCGACAGCCACTCAGGATGCGGCCTACAACGCCATGCGAGTCAATGACGACGAGCAAGCCGTCAGCTACTTCAAGCGCGTCATCGACGCCACCCATGCCGGTGAACTGGACCTGGCCCCGCAGCAGCTGTTCGACACCCGTCGCGCTGTGGCCGATGTGTCGCGCACCTGGGGCTTGACCAACACCACCAGTTATCGCGGCAACAGCACCAGCAGCGGCCTGAGCTCAGCGCCGAGCGGCGGCAATAGCAGCAATGACAGCCTGCAAAACAGCACCGAACTGTCCTGGCGCCCCTTGGGCTACCGCAACGCACGTTTTGTCGAACTCTACGGCCGCGTCACCGACACGCTGTGGAGCAAGAACAGCGATTCGGACACCGGTTTCGATGCGCTGCAAGGCGCGGTGGGTGTGCGGGTCAAACCCTTCACGTCGCTGAACGTGATGGCCGCCGTCGAGCGCACATTCCCCTTGGGATCGTCGGACGTCGACGGTGACTGGCTGCTGCGCCTGGGCTATGGCGCAAGCGTCGGGACCGATTTACGGGTCGATGCCGCCAGTTGGTGGACCTCGCAGTTGTTCGCTGAAGCCGGACATTACGTCAACGACTCGCGGGACTATTTCAACAGCGAATGGCAGGTCGGCCGCAGCTATGCCATCGGTGGCGCAGGCTCGCGCTGGGTGACGTTCCCTCATGTGGTGGCCGCGTTCGATTACGACTCGAAGATGAACAGCGGGACCGACTCCGACGGCAAGTCGGACTCATCGTCCGGCAAGGCCGGTGGCATCGGTGTCGGCAACAACGTCCGCTACTGGTTCCGCGAGGACGCCTACAACGCGCCCCGCTCCTATGTCGACTTCTCCCTGCAGTACCGCGTCAAGGTACTGGGCGATGATCGCGCTCAAGGTGTCTTCGGTCGCCTGACTTATTCCTATTGAGGACTCGTATGAACATTCGATTCTGTCTGTGGCTGGGACTTGGCCTGAGCCCGATGTGGGCAAATGCCGCCCCTGAAATTGCCCAACTGTACGCGCCAAAACTGCCCGAAGGTTCGGCCTGGGTGCGGGTGGTCAACCCCTCCGACACCGCCATGCAGGTCCAGGTGGGTCAGGGTGCGAGTTTCGCTCTTTCTGCCCAAGCCACGGTGGCCAGTCCGTTTCAGGTCGTGGACTCGCGACAGCCGCTGCAGGTGACCGTCAACGGTCGCGAGATCAAAGACCTGAGCGCACCGAAAAGTGCGTGGGTCACGCTGATTCTCGACAGCGATCCGACACGGGCGCCACGTCTGGTCATCGACCCGCCGCTGCGCGGCAAAGACCTGCGCGCCGAACTCAATGTCTACAACCTGGCCAACGGCTGCGAAAAGGCCGGGGTCAAACTGGCTAACCATGCCCCGGTTTTCAATCAGGTGCCGTTCAACGGCCAGGCCCAGCGTACGATCAACCCTGTGCAAGCGACGCTGGTTGCCAGTTGCGAGCAGAACAACAGCCTGCCGTTCAAGCTGGCGCCCTTCAAGGCCGGCGATCGTTACAGCCTGTTCCTGGTGGGCTCCCGGCAAGCTCCACGCCTGATCGGTCTTGTCGACCAGACCGCGCCATGACCCTTCAATTGAAAGCTCGCTTGCCGGTTCCGGCCATGATCGCCGGTTTGTTGTTAAGCCTTTCGGGCTCCGGCGTTCAAGCGGCCTCGGCAGTCATTACCGGTGAAGGTGGCTGGCTATTCCCGGCCTGGGAAAGTCTGAACAAAGTCGACAATCAAGGGGCGACCCGCAACATTGCGCGGGTCAAGGAACTCCAGCAGCACCTTGCACGGGAACACATCGGGCTGGTCGTATTGGTGGTGCCAATGAAGGCGCCGTTTTATGCGGCGCGCCTGCCCGCCGATCAGCCCTTGAGCCCGGCGGTGATGCAGCGCTACGAGCACTTGCAGAGCGAACTGAATCAGGCTGGCCTGACCACGCTGAACATCAAGCCCGTCCTGCAACGCACCGAACACGGCAAGCAGACCGCGTTTTACCGCGCCGATTACCACTGGACAGCCTGGAGCGCAGAAAACACTGCCGACGCCACGGCGCAACTGATCAACGAGCGCTACCGTTTGCAGGGCGAGCCCGGTGGTGGCGCGGCGCTGGGCCAGTGGTTCGACCGACGTGCGTTCGGTGACCTGGCGAGCAATTTCCTGCCGGCGATCAAGCGCAAGGCGATCGGTCGCGACATCTACACCGTCCGCCACCAGGCAGAGAACGACTTGCTGATCGACGACGCACCGGCACCGGTTCAAGTGATCGGCAACAGCTTTGTCCAGCCTTACCTGGGCTTTACCCAGAAGCTTTCCAATGCCCTGGACCGTCCCGTCGCGCTGACCTGGAACCCCGGCGACGTCGGCCCATGGGCTACCCTGCTGCAATACCTGGAGTCGGCGGATTTCACCCAACACAAACCGCAAGTGATCGTCTGGCAATTCAATGAGGGCCAGTTCCACCTCGGCCCCGATGCGGCGGCCAACTGGAACGCCAAAGGCGTCGTCTCGCTGGGTCAATGGCATCAGCGCATCAACAAGGTACTTCCGTGAACATTCCTGGCTACACCGCAACGCGCGCAACCCTTGCCGGTCTGTTGTTTGCCGTCATCCTCGCTACCGGGACCGGCACACTTTACGTGACCAACAAAAAGGCCTCGGCCCCGGAAATCGTCGGCATCGTCTGGCAGCCAGACAACAAGACCGTCGGCATCAACGGCCACTGGGAAAAACTCGGGGCGCGTGAGTTGCTGGTGCAATGGACCGTCGTCGACGATCAGGCATTCATACCCGGTACCGGCCTGCCCAGCGTGCCGGTCCTGCCCGATTGGGCCCGCATCGCCAAGGCTCCTTGGGCGCAAGATGTCATCCTCGGACTGGCCGGTTACTTCAGTGAGAACCGCTCACGGGACAACATCGAGCAACTGGCCGCAGTCTCGGAACGCATCGCCAAATTGCCTACCCCCTTGCACGTTACCGGCTGGTATTTCCCCGCCGAAGTCGACCCCAGCTGGACCCGCGCCAAAGAACTGCCCGCCTTGCTGGCGAAATTACCGCGACCGTTGTGGATCAGCGTGTATGACGGCGCCAATATCGGCCCCGCCGCCACGGCCGAATGGCTCAAGCAGTGGCTGCCGAATGACATTGGCGTGTTCTTCCAGGACGGCGTCGGTGTCTACGCCCGCACCGCTCCGGTCGCCCGAACCTACGCCGATGCCCTGCGCCAGCGCCTGGGTAAAGACCGGGTGCGCATCATCGTCGAAGCCTTCCGGCCCAACTTCGGTGGCGGATTCCGCTCCGCGACTGCGGCAGAACTCAAGACACAACTGGCGGCCTATGGCGGATATCCGCTCTACCTGTTCGACGGACCGCACTACGTGACGCCCGAGTTGGTGGAGCAACTGGGGCAATAACGTGGATCGAACAGCGTGGCGATTCAGTCGGGCGAACGAACAGCCCGCGAACTCGCAGGCGCCGGGTTGCGCTTTCGTCGCGCCTCTTCATCCTCCGCCAGTGCCTGACGAACGAGCGCCCGAGCGGCCCAGGCGGCGGCGTCGAGTGATTCTTCGACGCTCGCGCGGCTGATATCGCGCACGGCGATCAACGCCTCGGTGCCCATCACGATCGACAACGCCTGCTTCAACCGTTTGCGCGCCCGGGGTGAGAGTACATCCTTCAGTGAATCGACAATCGGCTCGATGTAACTCATGCGCCGGCCCGGGCGCAGGGGCGTCTCATGGGACTCGTTTTCGAGCCACACCGTCATGAACGAACGCTCCATCACGTGCAGCCCGACCTCGTCGTCGATCAAGAGTTTGTTCAATGCGTTCGCCGCCAGCCCCATGCCTTTTACCGGATCGTCTCCCGGCTGCCAGATGGATTCCAGCGGCGGCAAGTCACGATCGGCCGCCGTCTCGCTGATCAACGCTTCAGTCGAGGGAAAGTAGCGATACGCCGTGGCGCGCGACACCATTGCGCGCTCGGCGACTTGCGCAACCGTCGGGTTATGGCCTTCATCGCGCAAGGCGATGGCGGCGTCGATCAGCGCCTGGCGCGTGCGGCGCTTCTGGTTGTCGCGGCCCTGATCGCCGTCACCGCTGGACGGGCTTGACTTCGAAATTGGCATGGAGTAAATGAGATCCTGTCTTGTCGTGAGACGCGAGTCTCATATTAGACACATGACCAGCACGGCACAACCGCCGCGCATGACGACTTCACATCGATTGTTTCAGCAACTGAGGGCGCCTCAGGGCGCATGAGGTGAATGCCATGAATCACAACCCCCGTTCACGGACCTGGTTTCGGCTTGCGGCCCTTTACTTTGCCATTGGCGTGGCGCTGGGTGTGGTGATGGGCGCTTCCGGCGACCACTCACTCTTCGCGGTACATGCCCATATCAATCTGTTGGGGTGGGTGTCGATGGCCTTGTTTGGCATCATCGGCACAGCACACCCGTCCATCACCGAAGGACGCGTTGCCGCTGCACAGTTCTGGACGTACAACGTTGGCGTTCCGGTGATGCTTGGTGCACTGACGCTGCGGCTCAAGGGCTTGCCGTCAGTCGAACCGTTGATTGGCGTCGCCTCCATCCTCATCGGCTGCAGTGTGCTGCTTTTCGCGTGGCTGGTGTTCTCGCGCATCGGCGAAACGGCAGAGCGCTTGAGCAGCGCAACAGGCGAATCGCGTTTGTCATAACGCACGAAGAACGAGTGACGGTTTCAGGGCAGCGTATCGATGCGAGGCGAAAGCCGCCCCGGATCGAGCACTGCCCTTCACAACGGGCAGCCAGGCTCAGGGCGAAGGCTGGAGGCTGGTTTCGATGGTCGTGACCACACGGTTACGGCCTTCGTGCTTAGCGTGATACAGGCGTTGATCGGCTGTGCGCAAGATGGCCTCGATGGTGTCGCCGTCGCGGCCTGATTGCGATACGCCGATGCTCACGGTGACCGCGGTCAGCCGCTGCAGGCCATGAAAAGAATTGTTCGCAACGGAATTGCGCAGACGTTCCGCGATTTCGTGCGCACCTTCAAGCAAAGTCTGAGGCAGCAGAATCATGAATTCTTCCCCGCCCACTCGGGCCACGCCGTCATACGGCCGGATCGAATCGAGGCACTTCTCTACGAAACCCTTCAGGATGTCATCGCCAACCTGATGCCCGAAGCGATCGTTGATGGACTTGAAATTATCCAGGTCGAGTGCCAACACGGAGAACGGCGCACCGCCGCGTCTGGTCCGGCCAATTTCGACTTCGACCCGCTCCATGAATCGACGCCGATTGTCAGCGCCTGTCAGCGGGTCAGTCGCCGCCAGGTGCCCGAGTTCCTGATTGGTGCGCTGGAGTTCCAGCAGCGCGCCCTCGGTGTATGCCATCGCTTCGGCGAGGCGCACCATCAACTCTTCCTGGCTGTAGATCTTCGAAAACGACCGCGTGGTGAGGAATGCTTGCACAACCCCATAGCTCAACATGAAGAATCCGCCGGCGAAGATCGCATGAGCGAGCCACCACATGTGGTTCCACGGACGCGCGAGGATGAAGGCAAGGGAGGACAGTGCGAACGCAGTGACCGAGATGACAAAAATCATCATCAGCGGCGAACGGATACGGCGCAGCAGAAGCAATATCACGGTCAATGTGGAAAGAACGAGCGCCCCCCCTTCCATCGACAGACGCACCACGAGATTGCCGGCGATGGGCGAATTCGCAACGTACGCCACTGCCACGTCAATCAGCAGGAACAGCGCTATCCAGGTCAGCCATGGGCGAACCTTGGTTCGTTGGTCTGGGGTATCAGGTGGGCGGTGGTACGACAGCATGCCGACTAACAACAATATCGACATGACCAGTCGGGAGGCCGGCCCATAAAGCAGGAAGAGCCAGATATTGTGGTGCGCTTGGCCCGTAAACGCGCCATGCAACGCGTAGATCAGTACAAAACCGAGGAAACCAAGCGTCATCCATCGCAGCAGCGGATCTCCGGATGACTGATAGCAGCGCCATGTGACATAAGTCACGAACAAGCCTGCCAGGGTGGCTGCCGTGATCGCAATTTTATGGAACAGGTGATGCTCGAAGAAAAGCGTGGGGTCCTGAAAAAGGTATAAGTAGCCAATCAGATAGCCCGGAACCAACGCAAATCCTGCGAGCAGCACGTACGCGTAAACCTTCACCATGAGACGAACGGCCTCAGGTGGCTCGTCGGTGGCGATGAGATTGCTCATGGTTCCCTCCAGTTCAAATCCATTTAGCCAACACCGGTCCGGTGCTGGATCCGCCTGCATGCCAACGGTCCCACGCATCATTACGCGAATATGCAATGGACCGATCTATGGCATCTGAATATTAGTCTCCCTAGCGGTTTCTGCCGCACAAGCAGGTAAAAAATGTTCATCCAGCCTGGCAGCGTCGATTCAAGATCCGCCGGCAACCACCCTCACTCTGTGGCAGTCGGACGGTCCGAGTTTTTGACCGTTTGAAGATCGCACCTCAATTGGCATCAGAGGTCGTCCGGCCGCGTTGTCCAGGAGCACCGAATGCGTCTCTTGCGGCTTGAACAGGAAACGTTCGCCCCACTGCCGCATGCTGACCACAACCGGAAAGATCTCCCGTCCTTTGTCCGTAAGGACATATTCCTTGTAGGCACTTCCATCGGACGCCGGTCGAACGTCGAACACACCGACCTCAACCAGCGTTTTCAAGCGCGATGCCAGAATGTTTTTGGCCACGCCCAAGCTCTTTTGAAACTCGCTGAACCGGCGAATATCGTCAAACGCGTCGCGAATGATCATGAGTGACCAGCGATCCCCAATAGCTTCCAGTGTTCTTGCTACGGGGCATTCGCTGCCTTGCGGTGAAGTGCCTTCGACCATCGTATTTACCTCTTGGAAACGGAGTGCCAAGCCTGTCGAGCTAACTGGTTGCAATTTGAAACTCGATTCAGCAATAATCGAAACCAGTTTTTATTTGAAACCAGCTTAACGCCATGGAGGCGTGCATGACAGCAGATGCCGACTCAGCCATCAAACGTTTCTCCGCGCAGCCTTCGGGGTTGCCGCAGGCGGATACGGGGGAAAACTACGGGATCGACCGCCCTTCAGGGCTTACTCCGTCGCTCACATTATTGTTTTCCGTCACCTGCGCTCTAGCCGTAGCCAACGTCTACTTCGCCCAACCCCTGCTCGCCTCAATGGCGCAAAGCCTGGGCGTCACCTCGGGATTGATCGGGGTCGTGGTGACGGCCACTCAGGCTGGATACGCGCTGGGGTTGTTGTTCATCGTGCCGTTGGGCGACAGGGTCAACCGTAAACGGCTGGTTTTGACTCAAGTGATGCTGTCAGCCATTGCGCTGGCGGCAGTCGGTGCAGCGCAACAATGGCTGGCCCTGCTGGGCGCCATGATCGTGATGGGCTTGCTGGCCGTGGTGGTTCAGGTGCTTGTGGCCTATGCCGCCGTGCTGGCAACGCCATCACAACGCGGGCAGGCAGTGGGGACGGTCACCAGTGGAATTGTCCTGGGCATTCTTCTGGCGCGGTTTACCTCTGGGCTGATCGCAGATCTGGCGGGCTGGCGCGCTGTTTATTTCGTGTCTTCAGGATTGATGCTGACCCTCGCGGCGGTGTTCTGGAAAGTGGTTCCTGACGCAGCGCCGCCGCGGCATCAAGACACCTATCGGGCGCTCATTCGTTCGCTCTTCAATCTGTTTATCACCGAACGTACCTTACGTGTCAGGGGCCTGCTGGCCTTGCTGATCTTTGCCGCTTTTTCTGTGCTCTGGACCTCCATGGTGCTGCCGCTGAGCGCCCCGCCGCTGTCGCTTTCACACACGGCCATCGGCTTGTTCGGCCTGGCCGGTGTCGCCGGCGCCCTGGCGGCCAGCCGAGCCGGTCGCTGGGCCGACCAAGGTTGGGGACAACGTGTAACCGGCATTTCGCTAGGGCTGCTGACGCTTTCCTGGTTGCCCATCACATTTGCCGAGACGTCCCTGATCTCGCTGGGGTGCGGAGTGGTACTGCTCGACTTCGCGGTGCAAGCCGTACACGTCACCAACCAGAGCCTCATTTTTGCCGCACGCCCCGACGCGCAAAGCCGCATGGTCGGCGCCTACATGTGTTTTTACTCGGTCGGCAGCGCGTTGGGGGCCGCCGCCGCGACCCAGGTTTATGCGCTCTGGGGATGGATGGCAACAAGCCTGTTGGGCGCCTTGATCAGCGCAACAGCTTTGTTGCTGTGGGTTATTACCAGCCGTCTCTCGTTACCGAAGCACCAAGCGCAGCCTGGTTGACTGGGATCTGGTTTGATATTCAAGCTGATATCATTCAAGCATTTACAAACCGGGTAAAACACCATGAATCGTCAGAAGAAAATAAAGCAGTTGTTAAAGGCACATGCCAAAAAGGCCAGTGCCAAACTGGCGCCGCAAAACAAGGCCAAATACATCAGTAAAGCGGACCGACTGAAACTGGCGGCTGAATCCAGCGACGACTCGATCATTTCCTCTGAGGGCTGAATTGCATCGGTGGCCGTCCGACCAATGCCGTGAATCGCTCTGCGAAAACCGGGAGGGACCTGCCCACTTCAAGCTTTCCGGAAACGTGTCCTATCCTTCTAACCAACCCAAAACGTTGGACTTCGACATGCCCACCCCCGAATCCACTCTCCTCGACAGCTGGCACCACAACGCCCATTCCTGGATCGAAGCCATCCGCAGCGGCGCCATCGAAAGCCGCCTCACGGTGACCGACCAGGCCATCCTGCTGGCGGTGCTGGGCCGCCAGCCGGAGCGCGTGCTCGACCTGGGCTGCGGCGAAGGCTGGCTGTTGCGCGCACTGGCGCAACGGGGCATCACGGCAGTCGGTGTGGATGGCGATGCGACGCTGGTCGAAGCGGCGCGGGTGGCGGGCTCTTCGCAGGTGCAGGTGGCGAGCTATGACGAATTGGTGGAAGCGAAGGTGGACATCGGCCGCGACTACGATCTGATCTGCGCCAACTTCGCGTTGTTGCACCAGGACATCATCCCGCTGCTCGCCGCCATGAACGCCCTGCTCGCCCCAGGCGGTGCGCTGGTGATCCAGACGCTGCATCCGTGGGCCGTAGCGGCGGGCGACTATCAGGATGGCTGGCGGGAAGAGACCTTCGCCACGTTCAAGGGCCAGTGGCAACCCATGCCGTGGTATTTCCGCACCTTGTCCAGTTGGCTGAATGCGCTGGACATGGCCGGGTTCCGGCTGGCCGCCCTGCAAGAGCCGCAGCACCCGCAAAGCCAGGTACCGCAGTCGTTGCTGTTGGTGGCCGAGCCGCGACGGTGAACGAGCCTGTTCAGACAGTCGATTGAACAACTGCGGCCTGGCGCCCCTTGAACGCCAGCGCAAAGCAGAAAAATATCGCCAGGGCGAACCCGGCCGGGAACAGCCAGATGCTCTTCCAGTCATGGCTGCCCGTCAGCGCAAAGTGGTCGGTCACCTGCCCTGCGACCCAGAATCCGATCAACATGCCCAGGCCGTAAGTCGCCAAAGTAATCAGGCCTTGAGCCGAGCTTCTGAAGCGTTCCGGTGCTTTGGCGTCGGTGTAGATCTGGCCGGACACGAAGAAGAAGTCGTAGCAGATGCCGTGCAAGGCGATGCCGGTAAACAGCATGAATGCCAGGTCGCCATTGTTGCCGTAGGCGAACAACAAGTAGCGCAAAGCCCACGCCAGCATGCCGACCAAGAGCGCAAGCTTGATCCCGAAGCGGTGAATGAACAGCGGCAGAAGCAGCATGAACAACACTTCGGAAACCTGCCCGATGGCCATCTTCGCCGTCGGGTTGGTCACGCCGATTTCCGCCAGAAACGGGTTGGCATTCTGGTAATAAAACGCCAGCGGAATGCAGATCAAAATCGAGGCGATGAAGAACACCAGGTAACTGCGGTCCTTCAGCAAGCTCAGGGCATCGAGCCCGAGCATTTGCTTGAGGCCGCTGCGGCCCTCCTCGGGTTTCAGGGGCGCGGTGCGCGGCAAGGTGAAGCTGTAGAGGCCGAGGACCAGAGAGGCCATCGCCGACATCAGAAAGGTGTTGCGCAACCCGCCTGACGAAATCATCGCCTGGGAATCCCAGGCGAACACAAAACTGATGACCACACCGGCCACGATCCAGCCGATGGTGCCCCACACACGGATGCGCGAGAACTCGAGGGCCGGGTCGCGCATCTGCCGGAACGCCACCGAATTCACCAATGCCAGGGTCGGCATGTAGATCATCATGTACGCCAGCACGTACGGGTAAAACGTGCTGAAGTCCGGCGCGCGATACAGCTGATACAGCAACACCGCGCCCAGCAGGTGCAATACCGCGAGGATGCGCTCGGCATTGAAGAAGCGGTCGGCGATCAAGCCGATCACAAAGGGCGCGATGATCGCGCCCCAGGACTGTGTCGAGAACGCCATGCCGATCTGCCCGCCACTGGCGCCCAGGTTGCTGGCGAGGAACGTGCCGAGGGTGACGAACCAGCCACCCCAGATAAAGAATTGCAGGAACATCATCGCGCTCAGGCGCGCGGTCATCGTGGTCATAACAGTCACCGTCTTATTGTTTTTCTTGTTGGAGAGAGGAGCGAACAACGTTGTGGTCAGGCGTCGGGCAAGCCCAGCAACCGTCGATTGAAACCTTCATCCGACTGCACGCTGGCGAAATCGTCGAACGCCTTCTGTGTCTTGGTGATCATGTGCTGCTCGATGAACGCCGCCCCTTGCGCGGCGCCCTGGGCGGAGTCCTTGAGGCAACACTCCCACTCAAGCACCGCCCAACCGCTGAAGTCGTATTGGGTCAATTTGCTGAAGATTGATTTGAAGTCGATCTGCCCATCGCCCAGCGAACGGAAACGCCCCGGCCGCTCGACCCAGCCCTGATAACCGCCGTAGACGCCCGAGCGGGCATCGGGTCGGAACTCGGCGTCTTTGACGTGGAACATGCGGATGCGCGCGTGATAGCGATCGATGAAACCGAGGTAGTCCATCTGCTGCAGCAGCAGGTGGCTGGGGTCATACAGAATCGCAGCCCGTGGATGGTGATCCACCGCCTCCAGAAAACGCTCGAACGAGGCGCCGTCGTGCAAGTCTTCGCCGGGGTGGATTTCGTAGCACAGGTCGACACCGGCCTCCTCGAAGCAATCGAGAATCGGCAACCAGCGCTTGGCCAGTTCGGCAAAGCCTTGTTCGACCAACCCGCTCGGGCGCTGCGGCCATGGGTAGACATATGGCCATAGCAGCGCACCGGAAAAGGTCGCGTGGGCCTTCAACCCAAGGCGCTGACTGGCGCGGGCGGCGAGCTTCAACTGCTCGATCGCCCACTCGGTGCGCGCCTGCGGCTGGCCGCGCAAATGCGTCGGGGCAAAGTCGTCGAACAAGGCGTCGAACGCCGGATGCACCGCCACCAGTTGGCCTTGCAGGTGCGTCGACAACTCGCTGATCTCGACGCCCGCTTGAGCGCAGACGGCTTTCAATTCGTCGCAATAATCCTGGCTTTCGGCCGCGCGCGCGAGGTCGATGTATTGCGTGCCCAAGGTCGGCAATTGAATGGCCTTGTAGCCCTGGGATGCCGCCCACTGGGCAATATTGGCCAGGGTGTCGAAGGGCGCTTCGGCGGACATGAACTGCGCGAGAAAAATCCCCGGGCCGCGCAGGCCTGCTTGAGAGGAAGGGTTCATGGGTGAGTGCTCCGGGTTCATTGAGGGCAGACCAGTTCGGTCCATTTCGTGTCGCCACGATGGTTGGCAATCACCGTTTCGATGAAGGCCATGCCGCGCAGCCCGACGTCAATGCCCGGTACGCCGGGGGCTGCGTTGCCTTCGACGTTGCTGCGAATCGCGTTGGCGAAATCGCCGTAGAGGTTGGCCATGGCTTCCAGATAACCCTCGGGATGTCCGGCCGGCAGACGCATGCGCCGGGTCGCGGCGTCGCACAACCACGGTTGGCCGATACCGGAACGCAGCACGCGCATGGGTTGATCGAGGGAACGATGGATCAGGCTCGACGGTTCTTCCTGACGCCATTCCAGGCCGCCCTTGTCGCCGTAGACGCGGAGCTTCAACGGGTTCTCTTCACCCGCGCAGACCTGGCTGGCAATCAACACGCCCGTGGCGCCGTCGGACATCTTGAACAGCATCGACGCGTCATCGTCCAGTTGCCGGGTAGCAATGTGGGTATTCAACATCGCGCACAGGTGCTGGATGGGTTGGTCCGCGACAAATTCGGCCAATGAAAAGGCATGGGTGCCGATATCGCCGATGCAACCGCCCAATCCGGACTGCTCAGGCAGATCGCGCCACCCGGCCTGCTTGTTGCCCTGCCCCGCTACATCCTCGCTCAGCCAGCCCTGGGGATACTCGACGATCACCTTGCGCACGGTGCCGATCACGCCGTCGCGAACCATCTGCCGCGCCTGCCAGACCATCGGATAACCCAGGTACGTGTGGGCCAGGCCATAGAGGCGATCGCTGCGTTCAAGGACGGCCTTGAGCGGCAGCAACTCGGACAGATTCAACGCCGCCGGTTTCTCGCTGAACACATGAAACCCCGCGCTCAACGCCTGGCTGGCAATCGGCGCGTGCAAGTGATTCGGCGTGACGATGATCAGCAACTCCATGCGCTGCTCGGCGGGCAGCGCGCGCTCGGCCTCCAGCATCTGCCGCCAGTCGCTGTAGCAACGCGAAGCGGGCAATCCCAATGTGGCACCGGTTTGCTGATTGTTGCGGGCGTCGCGACTGAACGCGCCACACACCAGTTCAAAACGTCCATCGAGCCCGGCGGCCTGGCGGTGGGCCTGACCGATAAAGGCACCCTCCCCGCCACCGACAAAGCCCATTCTTATTTTTGGCACTGGCACATTCATCGCAATTCTTCTCTGTTTGAGGCGGATTCAAGCGGCTTTGAGGAACCTATCCTCAAGCCGATGTAACCGGTTACATCGTTGCGGAAATTTAGACCCGGTTTTGCGAGGTGTCAAACCCCGGATGAATATCCAGGAAAATTTCAGGGTCGGGCCGAGCTGCGCTAAGCTCGCCGCTGCACAGTTCGATAACGAGGTGGTCTTGTCCAATATCCGCGAAGTAGCCAGGCTGGCCGGCGTCTCCGTCGCCACGGTGTCCCGAACGCTGAAGTCGCCTGAGCGTGTGCTCCCCGACACGCGTGACAAGGTCAACGCCGCCGTGGAAAAAGCCGGTTATCGACCGAACCTGATGGCGGTGCAATTTCGCTCGCGCCGAACCGGCAACCTCGTGATTCTGGTGCCGACCATCGCCAACACCTTTTTCGCCAGGGTGATCAGCGGCGCGCAACAAGCCGCCCAGCTCGCCGGCTATCGGCTGCTGTTGTGCGACACCCAGGGCCGCGAGGAAATCGAACGGGAATTTGCCGAATTGGTGTACGCCCATCAGGCCGATGGGGTGATCCAGTTGCGCGCCTATGACCCTTTCGAAGCGCCCTTCCCCAGCGCCGAATTACCGCCAATCGTCAACGCTTGCGAAGTGATTCAGGGCGGGCGTCATCCCACTATCAGCCTCGACAACCGCGCCGCCGCCAAGGCCATGACCGAGCATTTGATCGAACTGGGCCATCGCCGGATCGGCCTGATCAAAGGCCCGAAAAGCAGCCCGCTGACCCGCGATCGCGTGGCGGGGTATCAGGACGCCCTGCATCAGGCAGGGATCGCGTCGGATCCCGCGCTGATCTGTCATGGCGATTTCAGTCTGAAGGCCGGTCATGACGGCGCCGCCGAGATGTTGGAATTGCCCGACCGCCCCACTGCACTGTTTTGCGAAAACGATGAAATGGCCATCGGTGCATTGAAGCGCATCAAGCAACAGGGCCTGCGAGTCCCCGAGGACATTTCATTGGTAGGCTTCGACGACATTCCGTTCGCGGCGTACTGCGATCCGCCCCTGACGACCATCTCGCAACCCGCCGAAACTTTCGGCCAGCAAGCCGTGGAAATGTTGATTGCGCTGATCGAGAAGAAACCGATCGCTCAACGGCATGTGGTGTTGCCGTTCAAATTGACCTTGCGCAACAGCACGGCGGTGGTCAAAAAGCGCTGACACCCGGCCGGTCAAAAGCCGCTGCACGTCCAAAACAAAAGAAACCCAAGCCTTCGATCACACCGGTGGAACCTAGTCGGAGAGGCAGCCTCGGATATATAAATCCACGTGGGTGAACACATGGCTATCGAGGCGACGTTACTGCGCCAGCGCAAGGTGCTTGCCGAGTTTGGCGAGCTGGCGTTGGTGTCAGACGATATTGAGCACATCCTGGACGAAGCCTGTCGCCTGGTCGGGGACGCGCTAGAGACTCATCTGGCCAAGTTCATGCTGTTGCAAGAAGACGGCGCCACGTTCGTGGTGCGGAACGGCATCGGCTGGACCCCGAATGTAGTCGGGAAAGTCTGGGTTCAAGCCTGCGAAGGAAGCCCCGAGCGGTTTTCACTGGACAACGACGCCCCGGTGATTTCGGCGGATATTTCGACAGAAACACGCTTCTGCTATCACGACTTCCAAAAGGAAAACGGGGTAAAAGCCTTCGTAAACGTCCTCGTGTACGGGGCCACGGAGAATCGCCCTTTCGGCATCTTCGAGGTCGACAGTCGAAGCCCTCGCCAGTTTACGGACAGCGATATCGATTTTCTTCGCGTCTACAGCAACCTGCTGGGAGCCGTTTTAAAGCGCTCCAATACCTTGCAGGCCATGCGTTCGACGGAAGAACGATTGCGTGAAAGCGAAAGGCACTACCGAATTGCGGCGGAACTCAATCCGCTGTGGCCCTGGACGGCAGACCAGATTGGCACGCTGACTTCCATTGATCAGCGCTGGTATGAATACACCGGTCTGACCTCTGCAGAGACATTAGGACGGCAGTGGACCAAAGCGGCTCACACAGAGGATCGAGAATCGATGGAAAACCTCTGGAGTCGATCCCTGGCCACACTGGAGCCGTTCGACACGCAGGTGCGACTGCAAAAAAACACCGGAGAATATCGCTGGTTCAGAGCCCGGGCCCTGCGCAGTTTCGACACTGCCGGACACAGCGAGCAATGGTACGGAACCCTTGAGGATGTCGATACGCGCGTGCAATTGGAGGCCGCGCTACGAGACTGGAACGATCGGCTTGAGGATCGTATTGCCCAGCGCACGGTTCAGCTTGAGGCCGAACAGCATGAACGCGCCATGGCGGAATCCAAGCTTCGGCAAAGTCAGAAAATGGAAGCGGTTGGCCAACTGACTGGCGGCATTGCCCATGACTTCAATAACTTGCTGGCGGGCATCATCGGCAGCCTGGAGCTGCTGCAACGGCGTATCGACGCGGGTCGTTTTGATGAGCTGACGCGCTATGCGTGCGTGGCAATGACCTCGGCATCAAGGGCCGCTGCGTTAACCCAACGTTTATTGGCGTTTTCGAGGCAGCAATCGCTTCAACCGGAACTGCTCGAACCCCGGACAGTGGTGGCGGGACTCGACGAAATGATCCGGCGCTCGGTCGGCCCCAGCATCATCGTCGAAAGCTCATTTCGAACAAGCGATCGCATCCGGTGTGACCTCAACCAGCTGGAAAACGCGCTGCTCAACCTCGCGATCAATGCTCGGGATGCCATGCCCAATGGCGGCACCCTGAGCCTGGGGGTCGATCGATGCGTCATTGATCAGGCCTCGTCATCCGAGAAAATGATGCCGTCAGGCTCATACGTAACGATAGCGGTGACGGATTCAGGTACGGGAATCAGCGCGGAGAATTTATCGCGCATATTTGACCCGTTCTTCACCACCAAGAAGATTGGTGAAGGCACTGGCCTGGGCCTCTCGATGATCTACGGTTTCACCCAGCAATCCGGTGGGCAGGTCAGAGTTCACAGCAGCGTGGGTGTGGGCACGACAGTGACGATGTTTTTTCCAGTGGATCATGCCCAGCCTGACCAGCACGCAGCCAATCCGGATGAGACTCAAGCAACGGAGGCGTTCGGCCATAACGAAACCATTCTGCTGGTGGACGATGAAACGGCCATTCGGCAGATGGCCTCGGAGTTCTTGTCCGACATGGGCTATCGAGTCATTGAAGCCGTAGACAGCGTCTCTGCCCGAAAGCAAGCGCAAAAGCTGGAGCACATCGATCTGCTGCTGACGGATATCGGATTGCCCGGGTTGATGAACGGGGTAGCCCTGGCCGCTGAATTCAGGGGAAAACATCCACAACTCAAGGTGCTGTTCATCACCGGTTTTGCGGGTGGTACGAGTCTGGTCTCCGTCGATTCGACTACGCGGGTATTGACCAAGCCGTTCAGTCTGAACGACCTCGGCCAGCGAGTGCGCTCGCTGATCAGCGCAGGTGCGTCGGCGCCCTAGTTTTATCGGACGGTTCCCCCGGCATGCCCTTTCGCGTGCCGCGCAAAGGCAATCTTGATGCCTACCAGCACCGGCGCGGCAACGGCAAAAAGCAAGGTCACGGCGAGGAACGCGGTGTCGAAGGCAATTACGGTGGATTGACCTGATACGACCCGGCCCAGCAAGCTCGCCGCTGCACGTCCAGCGGCCACTGCATCCATCCCTTTCGCCATCAACACGGCCGTAGTGGCGGTCAGCCGTTCGATGACCGCAACGCTTCCCGGAGTGACACTGGCGCCGAGGACTACCGCATTGTTGACGACGTGATGTTCGATCAGGGTCTGAAGCCCTGCGACACCGATCAGTCCCCCTAATTGCCGCCCCGTATTAAAGAGGCCTATGCCGCAGGCGAGATTGCGACGGTTGAGGTCGCTGAAAGCGATCAGCGTGATCGACAGAAACAAGAAGCCAAGGCCCAGGCCACGCAGAAGAATTGCGTTCATCATGTCGTCGGCGCCGCTTTCGCTGGTCGAACCGGACAGCATCCACATCGCAACCATGATCATCAGGATGCCAAAGGGCACGGTGGCGAACGGCGCAACCTGGCGGGCCTGCATGAGCCAGGCGGCAATGAGCAACGCGCCGATAAAAAACCCGCCACTGGGCAACAGCAGCAGGCCGGCATCGGTCGGCGTGAACCCGAGTACCGACAAGGCGAACGCCGGAATCAGAAACGCACTCCCGAACAAGGCCGCGCCGGCGACAAAACTGACGATAAAGGCAAAGGAAAAATCGCTCGATTTGAATAGCGTGAAGTCGAGCAGCCCTCGGCCTTTTATCAACAGTTGCTGACCGAGAAAGGCCAGCAGAGCGGCAACGCCAATCACGCTCAACCACAGGATGCGCGGTTCCTCGAACCAGTCCCAGCGGCTGCCCTGACTGAGTACGTAGGTGAAACAGAACAGCGTGACAGAGATCAGGGCAAAGCCGATCCAGTCAAACGGACGGTGGCGGATTCTGGCCGGCATCGGATTATCGGCGATCAGCAACAGTCCGATCGCCGCCAGGGCCAGCGGAACAACGCTGAAGAAGATCCAGATCCACGATTGGCTGTCGATCAACCAACCTTGAAGGGCTGGGGCAATCGTCGCGGGCGCAACCACGGCGCCCATGGCAAACACAGCTTGAAGGATGGGTTGGTGGGCGCTTCGATAGGCACGAAAGATGATCGCCTGGCCGCCGACCAGCAGCGTGCCGCCGGCGAAGCCTTGAATCATCCGCAGCACCACCAGCACGTCCAGTTGAGCGGTGATGGCGGCAATCGCGCACGCCAGGCCCATGGCCGTGATTGCGCCAATCATCACCTGACGCGGATCGAAGCGGCTCAGCAGCCAGGGCGAGGTCATGAAGCCAATCAGTTTGAGCGCGGTGTAGCCAACGTCCAGCCGGGCAAATTCATCAGGCGTTGCATAGGTGTCGCCGATGATGTCGCTGCGTCCGAGCGACAACACAGTGCTGGCGATTGCTTCGGTCAGCGCGGCAAACACAATACCCAGCATGAGCAGGACGCCGGTCGTCGTGCCGGTGTTGCTCGGCGCGGCGGTGGCTACCGAGCTCATGACCCGCTCCCGCTCTCAACCTCGACCCGTGCCGACAGACCCGGCACGATGCGGCCTGGCAAAGGGTTATGCGCGAGGCGGATCTTGACGGGAACGCGCTGCACCACGCGCACAAAGTTACCGGTCGCGTTGTCGGCAGGCAGCAAGCTGAACGCCGATCCGCTCCCCGGAGCAAAGCTGTCGACCACGCCTTCCAGGGCCCCGTCGGGGTAGCCGTCGACCGTGATGCGCACGCGCTGACCGGGGCGAATATGTTCGAGCTGGGTTTCCTTGAAGTTCGCCACCACCCACACTTCATGCACCGGCACGATATCGAGCAAGGCCACGCCCGGCGTGACGAAACGGCCGACGCGCACCTGACGGTTGCCGACCACGCCATCTACCGGCGCATGCACCATGGTGCTGTCGAGATCGATCTGGGCGAGGTCGCGTGCAGCCTGCGCCTGGGTCACTGCCGCAACAGCCGCTTCGCGCTGGGCCACAAGCACGGCAATGCGTTGCTGTTGCGCCTCCACGGTTGCCGACGCGGCGGATACCGACGCCTCGGTCTTGGAACGTGCCGCACCGGTTTCATCGACCAGGGCCTGGCTGACCGCGTTGCTGATGATCAGTTTACGGCTGCGGTCGTGGGTCTTGTTCGCCAGGTTCATCTCGGCAGTGGCCGAGCGTCGCTGGGCTTCAGCCTGCCGTATCAGGGAACGCTGCAAATGGGTTTCCGCATCGACATGGCTCAGGCGCGCCTGGGCGGCGCTGACGTTGGCCTCGGCTTGCGCCAGCCGTGCGCGGTAGTCCCGATCGTCGATACGGAACAACACATCACCCGCCTTGACCGCCTGATTGTCCTCGACCTCGACCGCTGTGACATAGCCGGCCACCTTGGCGGCGAGCGAGGTCACGTCACCCCGGACATACGCGTTGTCGGTCGAGGTCAAGCCGCTCGAAACCGCCATCGCCCATCCGGCTGCCACGACCACCACAGCGCCGATGCACAGCAGGATGCCAATCCGCTTTTTCTTGCTTTTACGCGCCGCGACCACAGGGATCCCGGTGCTTTCGCCGGCAGTCGCGGCGGCCTTGTCCTGGAGCGAGTTCATGTTCACATTTCCTGTTTTATTGCCAAGGACCTACAGCCGGGCAACAGTTGCCTGCCGCCCGGCTTTCAAGCGTCGATGAGCGGTTTGACGGGCTCACTTCCCGGTGGGTATGACGAGGTCCTTTTCACTGGTATCGAGGACGAACACGGCCAGCAGACGTGCAGGTTGGGTGTCGCTGGCGTTGGCGCTGACCTGGTGGCGGGAACCAGGTTCCTCGACAAAGTTTTCGCCGGCGTTATAGACCTTCGCCGGCGCGTCGTTGACCTGGCTACGGATCGCGCCCTCAAGGACCGTTGCGTAGATGAAGGCGGATTTTGGGTGCAGGTGGGCTGGCGACCCGGCACCGGGTCCGTACTCGACCAGCACGCCCCTCATGCTTTTGCCAGGAATGTTGGGAATGGGTTGGTCGAACACCACCGTCACCTTGCCTGCGGGCTTGTCGGCGGCCGACGCGGTGAGCGAGAACGCGGCGAAGGCTGCGGCCAGGATAATTCGGCTGAACATGGCAATTCTCCTGCTGTACGGGTTTCATGAGGGCGTGACCCGATGTCGGGTCGACGCTTTCCGGAGCCTTAGCGCCCCGCCTGGGTCTTCGCCTGAGTGATCCAGTCCTCGAAACGGATCGTGCCCAGGCGCGGGTTCTTGCCGGGGGTCAGCGATTGATCGTCGAGAACGGAGCCGAAATAGCGCGCGTGCACATCCGGTACGACCTTGCGGTTGTCCTGGGTTGCGCGCAGAAAGCGCCTGATCAGTTCGTCAAGTGGCATGGCCTCGGGACCGGCGACTTCGACCGTGCCGTTGACTGGTGCTGCCAGCACGACATCGACAAGCGCTGCTGCCACGTCGTCGGACGCCATCGGCTGGATCAGCGCCGGGGACAGGCTAATCTGCTCGTCGACGGCGGCCGCCTGCGCGATACCGCCGACAAATTCGAAGAACTGCGTGGCACGCACAATGGTGTAAGGAACGCTGGATGCCTTGATCAGGTTTTCCTGGGCAATCTTGGCGACGAAATAGCCGCTGTCGGGGAGTCGTTCACTGCCGACGACCGACAGGGCAACATGATGGCGAACGCCCGCGGCTGCTTCGGCGGCCAGCAGGTTGCGGCTCGACGTTTCGAAGAATTCGAGGACGGCCTGGTCTTCCCACGACGGTGCGTTGGCCACGTCGACCACCACTTCGGTGCCATCCATCGCGGCGGCCAGGCCTTCGCGGGTGACGGCATTCACCCCCGTGCTGGGCGACGCGGCGAGCACGTCATGGCCGCGCTCGCGGAGGCTCTTCACAAGTTTCGATCCGATGAGGCCGGTGCCTCCGATGACGACAATCTTCATGGGCTCTCTCCCTCCGCTTCGACGACAACCATTGGCGTCGATGGAGAGAAAGAGTGGCCCCGCGTGCGAGGGAAGTCCTTCTGCCGACCTTGAGTTTATCTTTGGACACCCTTGGTTTTTCGTCCAAAAGCGCACCTGCGCCACGGGCTCCCCTGCTGGACGGTGCAGCGGGCCAAGCGCTGCCGTATGATCGACACCACGTACCAATCACCAGCCCGGACACGGAGTCGAGGGCGCTCGACCAGGGGAAATTCACCTTGCCATTCGTGTTTGAAGACTACGTGCTCGACCAGGAGCGCCGGGAACTGACCCAGCGTGGGCAAGTCGTGGCCGTCGGGCCCCAGGTCTTCGATCTTTTGCTGCAGCTCGTCGTCAACCGCGATCGCGTCGTCAGCAAGGACGATCTGCTGAATGCGGTCTGGAGCGGTCGGATCGTCTCGGAGTCGACGATCACCAGCCACATCAATGCCGTGCGCAAGGCCATCGGCGATACCGGCGAGGAGCAGCGGCTGGTGCGCACGGTTGCCCGCAAGGGCTACCGCTTCGTCGGTGAAATCAAGGTCACCGAGACCGACGAAGCAGGCATCGACGAACGTGCGCCGGTTGATCCGCTTTCATCGCCCGCCGCCCCGCTCGTCCTCCCGGAAAAACCCTCCATCACCGTCCTGCCCTTCCACAATTTGAGCGGTGATCCAGAGCAGGACTATTTCGCCGACGGCATGGTGGAAGACATCATCGCCGCCCTCTCGCGAATCCGCTGGCTGTTCGTCATCGCGCGCAACTCGAGCTTTACCTACAAAGGCCGGGCGGTGGACGTCAAGGGTGTCGGCCAGGAACTCGGCGTGCGTTACGTGCTGGAAGGCAGCGTGCGCAAGTCCGGGAACAAGGTACGCATCACCGGGCAGCTCATCGATGTGACGAGCGGGACGCATATCTGGGCGGAACGCTTCGAAGGCCTGCTCGACGACATTTTCGAGCTGCAGGATCAAATCGCCGAAAGCGTCGTCGGCGCCATCGCGCCGCAACTCGAACGGGCGGAAATCGAGCGCGCGAAGCGCAAACCGACGGAAAGTCTCGACGCCTACGATTACTACTTGCGCGGCATGGCGAAACTGCACAGCGGCACCCGGGAAGCCATTGAGGACGCGCTGCCATTGTTCTACAAGGCCATCGAGCTCGATGCGGAATTCGCATCGGCCTACGGCATGGCCGCCTGGTGTCATTTCTGGCGCAAGTTGAACGGCTGGATGACTGACCGCACGCAAGAGATCGCCGAAGGTGTGCGGCTCGCGCGACTGGCCGTGGCGCTCGGCCGGGATGATGCGGTGGCGCTGACGCGAGGCGGACATGCACTGGCCCATCTCGCCGGCGATGTCGATGGCGGCATCGCGCTGCTCGACAGGGCGCGGCTGCTCAACCCCAACCTCGCCCCCGCGTGGTACCTGGGCGGAATTTTACGCGCGCTGCACGGCGAAACAGATGAAGCGATCGAGCATCTGACCCATGCCGTGCGCTTGAGCCCGCTGGATCCGGAAATGTTCAGGATGCAGGTGGGCATGGCACTCGCGCATTTCTTCGCCGGGCGCTTCGACATCGCATCGGCCTGGGCGGAAAAGGCGCTGGGCAACCTGCCAAGCCTCCTGCCGTCGGTCGCCCTGTTGGCGGCCAGCCATGCACTCAGCGGACGCATGGACAAAGCGAAACTGGCGATGCAGCGCTTGCACGAGCTCGACCCGACCTTGCGCGTCTCCAGGCTGAAGGAATGGCTACCCATCCAGCGCCCCGAAGATCACGCGCGGTTTACGGACGGACTGCGACTGGCCGGATTGCCCGAGTGACCGCGGCCCGATTGCAGCGTTAAAATCCGCCAGGTTTGGTTCCCCTATTGAGGAAAACCCCGTTATGTCCAGTCTCGACACCTCCCTGCAAGACAGCGCCGCGCCTGAAGGCGTTTGTTATGGCTGCGGCAGCAGCAATCCGCACGGGCTTCACATCAAGAGCTTCTGGGATGAGGACGGCGTGCATGTGTTGGCCGAGCACAGGCCTGATCCCATGTATTGCGGCTGGCCGGACCTGGTGTACGGCGGGTTGATCGCAATGCTGGTCGACTGCCATTCGAACTGGACAGCGATGGCCTACCACTACCGTGCGGAAAACCGTGAAGCCGCCAGCCTCCCCCGCATCAATTGCGTCACCGGCAACCTCGGCATCAAGTTCATCAAGCCGACCCCGATGGGTGTACCGCTGACCTTGCGGGCGAAAGTCGAAGGTGAGGTCGGGCGCAAAACCCGTGTGATCTGCGAGGTTTACGCCGGGGACGTGCTTACAGCGGTTGGCGACTCGGTTTTTGTGCGCGTGGATACCGAGCAATTGGCGGCGGCAGCGCATAGTCGGTAGTGAGTTTCTACGCACTAAAGACAGTCAGTTGGCGCGTTCTTTATTCCTCCAGGCGATTCAAGTAAATCAAATCGCCCTAAACACCGAAGTTGAACGCTATGGAAATTCGCGGTCTCGTTCCCTCGAAACGTCGCACTGAATGCATCAGCCACGACGGAAACAGGATGAAAGTTCCACTTCTGGCGGCATACGTACAACTAAAGCCGGCCGTCAGGCAATCTTCTACTCTCATTCGCAGGGCGGGATTGTAGGTCGATGCCACCATACCGCGCGGGTCTACAAACTCCAGATCACCGCCGACTGCGGGATCATCCTCTCGGCCGCCGGCGTCGACCCAGTACACCCCAGACCAGAACGCCCCTGGGTGCCCATGGAGTGAATTGCTGTGGCCTGCCTCATTCACATTTGCCCACGCGTTGAGTTTCCATTCGAAACCGGGCTCGGTTAATCCATATTGTTCGCTATGAACCGCCGTCAGTTGAATGGCGAATTCTGTGGCGAACTTCACTAACGCATCGCAGGCCTCCCCTCCCCATTCGGGGAAATCGTTCGCGGACTGCCAGCCGCCGTCGTTGCTATGCTGCGCACCGCTGCGATCTTGCGCCATACGATGCGCGACGATGGTTTTCAATTCAGCATTGAGTCTTTCTGCGTCGGGGTACTGGATACTGGCGAGGGGGGTTGCGAACAGCCGTCGAATCTTTATCAGTTCAGGATCTATTAGCGTGTTGCTCGACTGCATTGCGTTTTTTCCAGGTTGCGCGAGTTGCAAAAAACTATACCGATCCAAATAAATGGCTGATGTAAACCTTTGTGAAAAATCTTGTAGTTATTCATCAGCGTAAAGCCGGGCGATGCTAGAGGGTGACTGTCAGCCGTCACCACTCAGCCTGAAAAATTCGGCTTGGTCGCCAATGACCGAATTGCAGTAGCGGCTATTCACTCGGCGGCTGGACTGCTCTGGAGATCGCCGGTGCTCGCTTCGATCCCGACCGCTTCGCCCAAGACTGCAAAGCCCACCCGCAGTTGCCATTTACACCGAGGTCACGAACTTCAAAATCAAGCGCTAATGTGACGGACAAGCAGAGGCCGGCGAATGCATGGGGGTCTGCTAACCTTGGTAGGGTCATCGAGATCGGCCGGTGCGCTCCCTGACATAAGGTCTCTTCAAGCCTGCGTGACCACATGAGGTGGGGCGATGCGTACTTCATTGCTTTACGCGGTATCCGCTGTATTGGTCCTGAGTGGAGCTTCTTGTCTGGCGCAGACGCCGGAGGCGCCCGCGAACGCCGCGGTTACAGCGCCCCTGGCGGCACCGGCCAAAGATGTAGTGTTTACCCAGGAGCAGCTGGATCAAATGCTGGCTCCCATTGCGCTGTACCCCGACCCACTGTTGGCCCAGGTATTGATGGCCAGCACCTACCCCGGGGAAATCGCCGAGGCGGTCACCTGGTCCAAAGCGAATCCGGATGCCAAGGGCGATGATGCGGTCAAACAAGTGTCGAACCAGACCTGGGATCCGAGCGTACAGGCGCTGGTTGCCTTCCCACAGGTGCTGGCGACGCTGGGACAGGACCCCGTCTGGGTACAGCGTCTGGGCGATGCCTTTCTGGCGCAATCCGACGATGTCATGGACGGCGTGCAACGCTTGCGTCGTCAGGCGCAGACAGCAGGCAACCTGCAGAGTAACCAATATCAGAACGTGACGGTCCAGGCGGCGCCGGCACCGGCAACTCAGGCCCCTGCCCCTGCCAGCAGCTCCACGACCATCGTCATCGAACCTGCCGATCCGCAGGTGGTGTACGTCCCCACGTACAATCCGACCACCACCTATGGCACCTGGGCCTACCCTGCTTCGCCACCGGTCTACTATCCACCACCCCCCGCTTATTACCCCGGATCAGCCTTGGTGGCCGGGCTCGCGTTCGGTACCGGCGTGGCGATCGTCGCCTCGCTGTGGGGCGACTGTGACTGGAATAACAACGACATCGACATCGACGTCGACCGCTACAACAACATCAATCGCAACACCCAGATCAACAGAAACCAGAACAAGTGGCAGCACAACTCCGTGCATCGCGATGGCGTTCCTTATCGGGACAACAGGAGCCGTGAACAGTACGGTCGACAACTCGACGGTGCCAATCAGCGCGATGCCTTTCGAGGGGATACTGCCCAACGTGCCCAGGCGCGTGAAAAAGCCCGCAGTTCAATGGACAGGCACGGTATCGAGCGACCGGCCACCACTAATCGCCAGGCCCGTGATCAAGCGCGCAAGGCGCAATCCGCCCCCTCGGTCGAAAATCGCATGCAAGCCGGGGCAGACAGAGCGAGGGCCTCTGACAGGAGCCAAGGCACTGGCAGAAATGTCCGTGAAAATCAGCAGCCCAGGCAACAAGGCGCTCAGACGGGTCAGCGGCGCCAGGAATTATCCCAGACGCGCCAGGGCACTCGCCCGGCCGCCAGCCCCGGCAGCGCACGCAATAACGCTTTCGCGGGTGCACGAACCCCGTCTCAATCGAACGCCCAGGCCCTCCGTGGTCGAGCCAGCCAGGCATCCGCCATGCGCCCCAGTGCTGCGCGATCCGCTGGTCATCAGATCAGCAGGCCGTCCAGTTCTCCGACGCGCCAAAGAGGGGGGGGCCGGCGTTGAACAAACATCCTCGAGAAAATACATTCATGGGCTTGCTCCCACGTTTCCTGATGATCAGCAGCCTGGCATGGTCATGCATGGCGACAGCGCAGCAAGTATTTCCAACCCCGGAAAAGGCCGCCCAGGCGTTTGTCGAAGCACTGGGAACGGAGCACGCCGATCAGGCACGCTTGACGCAGCTGCTGGGTGAAGACTGGCGCAGCTTCATCCCGCGAGGGGGTGTGCAGCGCAGTGATGTGGATGCGTTTTTGAAACTTTACCGCGAGCAGCATGCCATCGAAAAAACCAGTGAGCGCAACGCTGTTCTGTCAGTCGGCAGTGCTCACTGGACACTGCCGATCCCCCTGATAAAAGCCGAAAAGGGTTGGCGCTTCGACATCAAGTCCGCAAGCGCTGAAATACGCAGGCGACGAATCGGCAGCAACGAACTGGCCGCGGTGCAATCGGTGCTGACTTATCACGACGCCCAGATGGACTATGCGTCGGTGGATCGTGACGGCGACGGCGCCCTCGAATATGCACAGAAAATCTTCAGCACGCCCGGCGAACACGATGGACTCTACTGGGCGGACGACGACAGCGATCAAATCAGCCCGTTGGGCCCGCTGTTTGGCAGCGCCATCGCCGGTGAAGGCTGGCACGGTTACCACTTTCGAATCCTCAACGGACAAGGGCCCTCGGCACCTGGCGGCGCCTACAGCTACCTCATCGGCGACAAGATGAGCCGTGGCTTTGCCCTCATCGCCTGGCCAGTAAAATACGATGACACCGGGGTGATGAGTTTCATGATCAGCCATGAGGGCCAAGTCTTCGAGAAAGACCTGGGCCCCGAAGGTTACAAATTGGCGGAGTCGATGAAGCGGTTTGATCCGGACGACAGTTGGCAGGAGGTTGCCGTGGATCAGAAGCCGTAACATTTGCCTCGCTACAACCGCCCGCTATCAGGGCCTGGCGTGTTCAGGATTTCAACATTCTGAAACTTGCGAATGTCGACTCGTCACGAGCCTGATCCAGCGAACTCATTGGCCTTGCCGATGGCAAAGCTTGCGCAACTGGTTTAACTGTCACTTGCCGCTGCGCTTGCGTCACCAAGCGCTCGTCGCTGGGAGGAATGCCAAAACACTCGCGATAGCATTTTGAAAAATGGGGAGTGGAGACAAAGCCACACACCACCGACAACTCAACGATGGAAATCGGCGTTTGCTTGAGCAACTGACGTGCGCGGATGAGGCGCAGTTTGAGGTAGTACCGCGAGGGCGAGGAATGCAAGTATTTCTGAAACAACCGCTCCAGCTGTCGACGGGACAAGCCGACATAACTTGCCAGTTCATCCAGCTCGATCGGTTCTTCCAGATTGGCCTCCATCAGGGCGACAATTTCCTGCAACTTCGGTTGATGGGTACCGAGCATATGCTTGAGGGGCACTCGCTGGTGATCCTGCTCGTTGCGGATGCGCTCGTAGACAAACATTTCGGAGATGGCCGCTGACAGTTCATGACCATGATCGCGACTGATCAGGTGCAGCATCATGTCCATGGGGGCAGTTCCACCAGAGCAGGTAAAGCGGTCGCGGTCGAGGGTGAATAAACTGGAACTGAGGTTCACGCGTGGAAAAGCCTCCTGCATGGCAGCCAGAAATTCCCAGTGCACGCTGCAGTCGAAACCATCGAGCAACCCTGCCTGGGCCAAGGCCCAGCTCCCTGTGCACACACCCCCGATCCGTTTCGAGCGTCGCGCCTGGGATCGCAACCAGGCAACGTGCTCGCGGGTCACAGCGCTTTGAATGCCAATGCCGCCGCAGACGATCACCGTATCAAACATCGATGCGTCATGAGCCGATGAATCCGGTGTGATCGGCATGCCGTCGCTTGCCCACACCCGCTCGCCTCCCAGGCTGAACGTGTGCCAGCGATACAGTTCTTGGCCGGCCAGCTGATTGGCCATTCGCAATGGCTCAACGGCAGACGCCAGAGAGATCAAAGTGAATTGGTCCAGCAGCAAAAAACCAATGGTTTGGGGAGGAGCGGGCCTGGAGGTGTCGTATGCCATCGAAGTTACTCTCGCAGCGAACGGAAAGGACCCGTGGCGCAGGCGGTTGTAACCGCCCCGCCGCTGCTCGCGCACTGAAGAGTCGCAAGCAGGTTTGCGCTGAACAGGGCTACTACGCGCGTTGCGCCGACACCGCCCTCTGCGGTCGCCCATGGTGACGCGTGGTCACAAGGCCGATAAAGGAAATCACCAGCGCCAGGCCGATGGTTGATGAAACCTCCATGCGGTGCTCCGGCGTCACCATCATCACCGCCAACGCTGTGCAGATGAAGACGATGACCAACCAGGTGAGCCACGGGAACAACCACATCTGGAAGGTCAGCGTGACGTTCTGCCGACGCAGGATCTTGCGCATGCGCAATTGCGACACGGCGATAACCAGGTACACCAGCAACGCAATAGCGCCGGAACTGGCGAGCAGAAACTGAAATAACCCGGCGGGCATAAAGTAGCTGAACAAGGTCACTCCGGCGCCCAGTACCGTACTGGCAATCACCGCCGCCCTTGGCACGCCCGCCGACGACGTTACCCTCAGCAACTTCGGAGCGTCGCCACGCTTGCCCAAGGAAAACAACATGCGCGAGGAAATATAGATCGACGAGTTCATGCAGCTGGCCACGGCAATCAACACCACCACATCCACCAGCAACTTGGCATGCGGGATGTTCATCAACTCCAGCGCGCGCTGGTAAGAGCCGACAGACGCCAGCAACGGATCGTTCCAGGGCACCACGGAAATGACCACGAAAATGGACAGCAGGTAGAAGACGCCAATGCGCCAGATCACCGAGCGTGTGGCTTTGGCGATGTTCTGCGCAGGGTTGCTGGATTCGGCGGCTGCAATGGTCACCGCTTCTGTCCCGATGAAGCTGAACATGATAGTGATGAATGCCCCTACGACCGCTGACAAGCCGTTGGGCGCAAACCCGCCATGCTCCTCCATGAGTCGACTCAACCCGCTGGCCTCCCGCTCGGGAACCCAACCCATCAACACCGCAAAACCAAGGCCGATAAATCCGATGATTGCCACGACCTTGGCCATCGCAAACCAGAACTCGAACTCGCCATATTTGGACACGCTGAACAGGTTGGTCACGACCAACAGAATGATCGACAGTAAAGCAAACAACCAGGTATCGATCTGTGGGAACCATTGGTTCAATACATGCCCCGCCGCGAGTGCCTCGATGGGGATCACCAGCACCCAGAACCACCAATAGAGCCAGCCGATGGTGAAGCCCGCCCAACGCCCGATCGCCTGATCGGCATAGGTCGAGAAAGAACCGGTGTCCGGGTTGGCCACCGCCATTTCACCCAGCATGCGCATGACCAATACGACCAGAAGACCGGAGAACAGATAAGCCAGCAATACCGCTGGACCGGCGGCAGCGATGGCATGGCCGGAGCCGACAAATAAACCCGCGCCAATAATCCCCGCGATAGAAAGCATAGTGACGTGGCGCGGCTTGAAACCCTGCGCCAGCTGACCGTTCGAATCTTTGGAGTTCAGGCTATCCATTGTTTTTTTTTGTTCTCTGGTGATCGACGTTAGCGCGTGCTGACTGAGGGTCAGGCGATCATCATTCCTTCCTGTTGCCCCTTGTCGAAAGCGGCGAACCTCAGCGCTTTGGAGCATTCCCCGTCAGCCGTTCGCAACGGCTCACTGACATGGAATGACGCGCCACCTTACGCGTCTCACCTTCAACGCAAGTAGCCTGAGCGCGCCACCTTCGAGTCTGATTTCGACATGCACCCATGCATGGAGGCTTTGTTGGATGAAGGTATGCCAGCCACGCCAGGTGTTCGCGCGAGGGCCATCAAGACTGCACTTGCGCGACAACCTTACGTGCTGAAAAGGAAGATTGAACGACTGGTTTGGGTCGGCTGCTACCTTTCGCCAAAGGCAGTAATCGGCCTGAAGCGGACCTGTAGGAAAGGCAGGAAACGACCCGAAGCTGCCAGTCAGGTCTAACTGACCTACTTGAGGGTGATCCATTCAATCCCCTCAAACTTGTCACCGCGCGGCCGATAGCCTGATACCCCTTCTGCGTCAATGCCTAGCGATGTCCCCCCATGCCTGAACACCCACCTTCTGTCCTTGGCTCAGCGCACCGTCGCTCAAGTGTGAGCATCATTCGTGTTTCACTGTTCAAATTCGTTGGTTTGCTGACGGGGGTGTTTTTCCTCGCCGGTTATTTGATTCTCTACCTGGCGCACGACCTGGATCGCAACGAAGAAACCGAAAGCGCGTTCTATACCGAAAAAGCCGTGCGAGCCCTAGAGAAGTCCATAAGCGCCACGGTCAAGGATTACGCGTTCTGGGGCGATGCCTATAAGCATCTGCACGCGAGGGTCGACACCGATTGGGCCTACGTACGGCAGAATGTCGGGACCACGCTTTATACCGACTATGGATTCCAAGGCATATTTGTCGTCAACGCCACCGATCAGACGGCGTATTCCGTAGTCGATGGGCAACTGGCGTCGGACGATGCTTCCGGTTGGCTCAAGCAAGCGCTCCCCGACATAGTGTTTAAAGCCCGGGCGGGTGCCGAAGCGGAAACGCCGACGACCCATTTCATCAATATCGGTGGTCGACCCGCGCTGGTGGGCGCGGCCGCGATTACCCCCGGCACAGATCCGACGGTGACACCCGATGACAAGCCGCCTTCGGTTTTGATCTTCGTTGACATCCTCGAAGACGACAGGCTGGAAACACTGGGCAAAGACTACGGGGTGGATGAACTACGCATCGCTACGGCCGCCGAACTTCAGGGGCGTTCAGTCTTCGCGCTCGGCGAAAACGGCGTTGCCGGGAGCTTGCACTGGGAGCCGCCAAAACCGGGCGAACGCCTGCTTGGCCTGGGCTTGCCCTTGATCGGCATTGCCGCGTTGCTGGTGTGCCTTATGGCCTGGGCGATATTGCGCCGCACAACTGCCAGTGCTCAGGCGCTCGATGCCAGTTACGACTCATTGCAGCTCAGTCAGTCTGCGCTGGCCATCAGCGAGGCGCGCTTTCGAGACGTAGCAGAGGCCAGTTCCGATTGGATCTGGGAGATTGACAGGCAGGGGCGCTTTACCTATTTGTCCGAGCGATTTGAATGTGTCTCGGGCCTGTCCAGACATGACTGGCTGGGCGCACCCATGGATCAACTGCTGTGCACTGAACTTGGCACGGTGACCCAGTGGCTTTGCATCCCGAATCGTCGCCCGGATATCAGCGTCCAGTGCCGCTATGTCGATCCCAAGGGCCAGCACCGCATTACCCGTCTGTCGGCCAGAGCGATGGCTGACAAGGGATTTCGGGGCACTGCGACAGATGTCACTGAAGAAGTCGAGTCGCGTCGACGCATTGAATTTCTCTCCCAACATGATTCGCTTACGGGGCTGCCGAACAGAACCCGGCTCAGAGAGTTTCTCGATGGCAAACTCAAGACACAGCCCACAGCCGAGCGGCCGTTGGTTATGCTCAGCCTCGACCTTGATCGATTCAAGCCGGTCAATGACCTGCTGGGCCACGCGGCGGGCGATGCGGTGCTGAACGAAATCTCTCGCCGTCTTGCCAACCGCGTTCGCCATGGGGATCTGGTAGCGCGTATCGGCGGCGATGAGTTCGTGCTGATTTTGACGGATCTCAAAAGTCAGGACGAAGTAGAAGCGTTGTGCCAGCGCCTGATCGAATCGATCGAAAGTCCGATTCAGGTCGGCGAGCAGGAGGTGTTCGTGAGCGCGAGCATCGGTATCGCGATGGCGCCCACTGATGCCACCGAAGCCACCGAGTTGCTTCGCTACGCGGATATCGCGTTGTATGAGGCTAAGTCGGGCGGGCGCAATACCTGGCGATTCTATGCCGGCGACATGAACTCGAAGATCGTCGAACGCCGCCGCCTGGAGAGCGACCTGCGTTTCGCCATCAAGCACGGCGAGCTGCGTTTGCACTTCCAGCCGCGCTTTCGTATTGCGGATGGCAAAATGGTGGGCGCTGAAGCGCTGGTGCGCTGGCAACACCCGGAACGTGGCTTGATTCCCCCTGATACGTTCATTCCGATTGCTGAAGAAACAGGGTTGATTCTGGCCTTGAGCAACTGGGTCATGGAGACCGCTTTGCGGTACGCCTCCAGCTGGCCTGATCAGCTGTTTGTTTCTGTCAACCTTTCTCCCACCGAGTTCAAGCGCGGCAGTCTGGTTGAGCGCGTGCAGCGGGCATTGCACCAATCGGGAATCGAGCCTGGGCGGGTGGAGATTGAGATTACTGAAAGCGTTATGCTGGAAGATGCGCCGGGTGCTCTGGAGATCATGCGAACGCTGAAACGCCTGGGCATCCGCATCGCCATGGATGACTTTGGCACGGGGTATTCATCGCTAAGCTACCTGCGCACGTTCCCGTTCGACGGACTGAAGATTGACCGAAGCTTTTTATCTCGATTGGGAGCTACCGACGACGACAGGTCCGTTATCGAAGCGATCGTAGGCCTGGGTCACGCTCTTTCGCTAACCGTGACCGCCGAGGGGATCGAGACCCAGGAACATCTGTCATTGTTGAGGTCTGTGCTATGCGATGAGGGCCAAGGCTATTTTCTTAGCCGCCCTTTGGATACTGATGGCTTCAGCGCTCTGGTTCGGGTGACCGAGGACGCTGCGGTGACCGGTAAGCCCTGAGCGGAGATAGGAGAGAAAGCCCTGCCAGTGGACCGGGTTTTGCTTCTCCGTTCGTCCACTGCGCTGCACTTGTAACGCTTTGCCGTTTCTCATGTTCAAGCACGGACATCCCGCGCATCAGTATGGAGGTTCAACATGGACATTGACGAAAACGCACCTGGCAACAAATCACAGCAACCCGAGACGCGCACGACGGACAACGAAACCGGCCATGACCCCAAGAAGGACGAGCCCGAAGTTCCGCTACCTCCAGACGACGAGGCTCCTGTCGACGAAGACATGACTGACCTGGATGCAAATAACTCGGTGTCGAGTGAGCATCCAGAAGCTGGACAGAGTGGTCGAGTCGATAACCTTGACGCCGACCCACAGATGGACGATCAGGACAAAAACGATAAGGAAGCTCGCGGTATGCCTGCAAGTGACCCTGAGTCAGGTGCCTGAATGAGTTCGGATTACTTCCGATTCCCGCTCCACGCGGTCTTTTTTACGCCTCGAATTTACCTGTAGCCAGGGCCGCCGTTGGGAAGGCCTGACGTCGATAGCAGGATAGTGCGAGATCCGATGGTGCCAGCCGCTCGACAGAAGTTGCCATTCAATCCCGAGCAATCTTGTCATTTGCCAAGGCTTAGGGCAGGGTCGATACCACTGACATCTCTGCCAAAGGAGTCACTCCATGTCAAAGCTCTATCCCAGTATCGATCCCGAGGGGCTGGTCGAGTACTCGGTGGTCTACACCGACCGCTCGCTCAACCATATGTCGCAGACATTTCAAGGCGTGATGAAGAACATTTCCAGGACCCTGAAACAGGTCTACAACGCCCAGGCTGTTGCGGTGGTGCCCGGCAGCGGCACATTCGGCATGGAAGCGGTGGCGCGGCAGTTTGCCACCGACCAGCAATGTCTGGTGATACGCAACGGCTGGTTCAGTTATCGCTGGAGCCAGATCCTTGAGATGGGCAAGATCCCGGCGGGCACCACGGTGCTGAAAGCCCGACCGGTCGACACGGGTCGCCAGGCTGCCTACGCCCCACCCCCTCTGGACGAAGTGCTGGCAGCCATCGCGGAACAGAAGCCGCAGATGGTCTTCGCCCCCCACGTCGAAACCTCATCAGGGATTATCCTGCCCGACGAGTACCTGCGGGCCGTCGGTGACGCCGTGCATGCGGTGGGTGGCCTGTTCGTGCTGGACTGCATCGCCTCGGGCACGCTTTGGGTTGATATGCACAAATGCTCAGTCGACCTGCTGATCAGCGCACCACAAAAAGGCTGGAGCGCCTCTCCTTGCTGCGCCCTGGTGATGCTCAGTTCTTTGGCCCTCGAGCGCATCGAACAGACGCAGAGCAGCAGCTTCGCCTGCGACCTGAAAAAGTGGCTTCAGATCATGCAGGCCTACGAACAGGGCGGACATGCCTACCATGCGACCATGCCCAGCGATTCCCTCGCGCGGTTTAACGAGGTGATGAAAGAGACGCAAGCGTACGGTTTCGACAAGGTCCGCGACGAACAACAGGCGCTGGGCGATCGGGTGCGTGCAATGTTGACCGGCAAAGGCATCAAAAGCGTGGCCGCCGTCGGCTTTCAGGCCCCTGGCGTAGTGGTGAGCTATACCGATGATGCCGACATCAAGAGCGGCAAGAAATTTGCCAGCCACGGCTTGCAGATCGCCGCCGGAGTGCCGTTGCAATGCGACGAGCCGGCCGACTTCCAGACCTTCCGCATTGGTCTGTTCGGACTTGAAAAGCTGCACAATATCGAGCGTACGGTCAGCACCCTGGAGCAGGCACTGGACGAGGTGATGGGTAAATAAACGCTCATCTCGGCGTCATCACTTTCGCATTTAAACGCGATGGTGATGGCGCCAGTCATGCGTATCAGTTGGAGGCGTTGCAATGACAACAATCGATGTGAAATCCCGATTCGAAGCAAAGCTTCTTCGTCCGGCAAAGCCCGGCAATGACTCGTCGTGGGCGTTCGCAGTACTGCCAAGAGACGCGAGTGAACCGCTTCCGAGACGAGGAAGGACGACCGTTGAAGGCACAATCAATGGGCACCCTTTCCAGGCAACCCTTGAGCCCGATGGTCAGCTGAGCCATTGGCTGAAGGTCTGTAGCGAATTACTCGACGCCGCAGGTTTGGCCGTTGGGGATATCGTCACACTCGAGCTGACCCCTGTGAAGAAGGAACCCGAGCCTGATATCCCGGCAGATTTCGAGGAAGCACTGGCAGCCAATCCTGAGGCTCGCAAAGTCTGGAGTAACACAACGACTCTCGCACGAGTGGACTGGATCCACTGGATGACTTCAGCCAAGCAACTCAAGACGCGCGAAAAGCGGATTGCTGATGCCTGCGATATGCTTGCAACCGGCAAGAAGCAGGTGTGCTGTTTCGACCAGTCCGGCTATTACAGCAAGGCCTTCCGTGCGCCCGAGGCAGAAAACTTTTAAAGGCACATTCTGATGCTCCGTTGGCCCGCGACTTTGAACTCCCCCGTCATTCGCATCGTCTAGCGCATAGAGAGGGCTAAAACGTCGCCCCTCACCTGTTCGTTTCAAGGACACTGCCATGACTGTTACCTCTGCGCGCCTGGACTACCTGCACGACACCCTGCTGGGGCCTATCCCAAAAAGCGTGTTCTGCGAAATCGACCTCACGCCGATCACCCCGGGTGCGTTTCAGGTGCGGGTGTTGGCTCCCGTGCCGGTTGACTTGCACAAGGCACATTCCGTGACCATTCATCTTTCATCAAAGCACCACATGACGGGGTCGGTGCTTCACACGCACAAGTCAGATAACGGCGATCTTGAATTGCAGATCGATGTCTGAAAATCCATGGCGCAGCCAGGAGTCGGAGAGCCTTCATGAACAACTCGCTAGCTGTGACAGGTACCGTGCAAACCCTGATGTTTGAACGCAATGATTGGGTTCCCAACAATCCGCGCCTGCCGGTCATCCTCTACCCCGGCGCGATTGCAGTTCAGGGCGATGACCCGGCTGCGCTGTTCGAGCAAACCTTCAGCGCCAATGGCTGGCCACCTCAATGGCGATACGGGGTTTACACCTATCACCACTACCATACCGAAGGTCATGAAGTGCTTGGCATCGCAAGCGGCCACGCACGGTTGATGCTGGGCGGCCCCGGTGGACATGTACTTGAAGTCAGCTCAGGCGACGTGTTGCTACTCCCGGCTGGTACCGGTCACTGCAGTCTGGGCTCCAGTGACGACTTTCTGGTGGTCGGTGCCTATCCGCCGGGTCAGCAGGCTGATATCTGCCGCGAGGCGCCTACCAAGGCTCAACTGGCGAGCATCGACACGCTGCTATTTCCCGACCAGGACCCGGTGCAAGGCCCGCAGGGCGCCGTGTACCAGTACTGGACTGGCCAGCGTTGAGAGGCCGCGGTCAATCACGAACGGCGCGGACCTTTCCGCTGAAGACTTTGAAGCCGTAGGTGTTGTAGATGAGCGTCACCGGGATCAACACGGCGAAACCGACCAGCATGAACATCTGACTGTTGCGACTTGAGGCGGCCGCTTGCAAGGTCAGGTGCGGCGGGACAATCAACGGATACAGCGCGGCGATCATCAAGGCGAACGCCAGAATGAAGATCCCCAATGCGGCAAACAGCGGCAGACAGTGCCAGCGGCTTCGAAACCCCAAGGTGAAGCCGATCAGCAGTGCAACGGTCAATGTTGCGGCTGGCAACCAGATAAGGTGATTGGAAAGCCTCTGCGCGTATCGAGCGTCCAGTGTCGCGGTCCAGACTACCAACACGGCCAACAGCACCAGGGTGATGATGGCCAGCGCCCTCGCCTGTCGAGCTGATCGCTGTTGCAAGTCTTCGACCGTGCGCCAATACAGCCAGCAGGCGCCCAACCATGTGTAGCCCACGACAAGCACCGCGCCGCAAAACAGCGGAAACAGACCCGACCACTCCCAGCCGTCCCCGCTGTACTGCCCATCCTGACTCGGCACGCCTTGAACAAGCGTTCCCAAGACAATCCCCTGAGTTGCCCCGGCCAGCAATGAACCGACCAGCAGCAAGCCATCGACCCCGCGCTTGATACGGTCGGTTGGCGAGTAGTCGCGAAATTCCAGCGCCACCACGCGCAGAATCAACGCCAGAAACATCGTGATAAACGGCAGGTAAAGCGCCGGCAGCAGAATGGCGTAAGCCAGCGGAAACAGCGCCAGCAGACCACCGCCTCCCAGCACCAGCCAGGTTTCATTGGCGTCCCAGATCGGCAGGATCGTCACGGCCATGGACCGACGATGCCGGCTGCACCGGGTAAGGCCGAGCAGTACGCCCACCCCCAGATCCGTGCCATCCAGCAGCACGTAGTTCAATACCGAGAATCCCAGGGCCGCAGCGGACAGCAGGGTTATCCAGTCATTCTCCAGCATGGATGCAGGCCCTCACGGTTTACCCGTCTCGTCAGCCAACGTAGGTTGCGGCCCGGGCTCGTTCTCGTGAGGTGGATCACGCAGCAGTCGCAGCAGTACCCATAGACCCACGCCGAAAATCACCAGATAAAACGCCAGGATCGTCCACGTCGCCCCCACCACCTGCTGGCGAGACACCGAAGACAGGCTGTCAGCCGTGCGCAGCAATCCATAGACGGTGAAGGGTTGGCGTCCGACCTCGGTGACCACCCAGCCGCTCAACATCGCCAGAAATCCGGCCGGGGCCATCAACACGCACCCTCGGAGCATCCAGCGCGTTGTGTACAACCTACGTCGCCAGCGCAACACCAGGCTCGCCAGGCCTTGCCCCAGTATCAACAGGCCCAGGCCGACCATCAATCGAAAAGCGAAGAACACTGCCGGCACCGGCGGGATGTCCTGCGGCGGGAATTCATCCAGTGCGGCGATGGTGCCACTCAGGTCGTGCCGCAGGTACAGCGACCCTATGCGCGGAATCGCCACTTCCCAATGGTTGCGTCGCTCCGTCATGTCGGGGACGGCGAACAAGCGCAAGGGTTCGCCCGCGCCTTCAGGCGGACGCGTCCAGGAGCCTTCGATGGCGGCGACCTTCAGCGGCTGAACGTCGAGGCTGTGTTGACCATGAAGATCACCGACCACGATCTGCACCGGCATGAGCAAGGCAATCGTCCACAGCGCCATGGACCAGGCGAGCCGTGCCCGCGGATTCTCAGGCGCACGCAACAGTTGCCAGGCGCTGACGCCGGCCACCAGCGTGGCGCTGCCGAGCAACGCTGCCAGGGTCATGTGCGCAAACCGATACGGAAACGATGGATTGAAAATGATCGCCCACCAATCCTCGGCCATAAAGCGACCATCGGCGCCTATGGAGTAACCGGCGGGTGTCTGCATCCAGGAATTGGCTGACAGGATCCAGAACGCGCTGATCAGCGATCCGAGGGCAACTGCGCAAGTGGCGAAGAAATGAATCCGTGGGCCGACCTTCTTCAAGCCGAAGAGCATGATGCCGAGAAAACCCGCTTCCAGGAAAAAGGCCGCGAGCACTTCGTAAAACATCAAGGGGCCAAGGATGTCACCCGCCCGGGTCGAAAGCCGCGACCAGTTGAGTCCGAACTGATACTCCAGAATCAAGCCAGAAGCGGTGCCCACCGCCACCGTGAGGGCAAAAACCTTTAGCCAGTAACGATAGACGTCGAGGTAAATCTGTCGTCCACGCCACAGCCACTGTGCTTCGAGCACCATTAAAAAGTTGGCCAAGCCAATGGTGAGTGCGGCCAGCACAATGTGAAAGCTGATGGTGATCGCAAACTGAACGCGCGCCGCCATCAGCGCCGAATCAATCGCTTCCATGGCGCCCACTCACCGAAAGCCCGGTCGTGCGCAAGTGCGCTGTCGGCAGCAACAAACAATCAAAAGAAAAGTCCACCTCGCCATTCGCTTCAGGGACGAGCTGATCAGATTGCAAATGGCGAGGCGAACACATAGACAATAGCTCCCCCTGCTGAATGTGCCTCCCTGCGCTCATCAAATATCCAGACGGGTGCGCTGCCCACTGCCTTTCGTTTATGCGCAGCCTCTACTACGGTAATGACACGACCGCTTTCCAACCGAGGAGCGCAGCGCATGTCCAGAATCGTTTTTCTGATGATCGCCGGCCTGATCCTGTGCACCAGCCAGGCAATGGCCGATACCCTCAAGATCGGCGTGATCGGCGCCGGCAAGGTCGGCGGCACGCTGGGCACGCTGTGGGTTAAGGCTGGGCACTCGGTGATGTTTTCGTCACGCCACCCCGAGGAACTGAAGGGCCTGGTCAAGGCTGCCGGCCCCAACGCACAAGCGGGATCGGTCAGCGATGCCGCGGCCTGGGGCGATGTGATCGTGTTGAGTGTTCCCTACGGCGCAATGCCGGAGCTGTCCGAACAGCTGAAAGGCAAGCTGGACGGCAAAGTGCTGTTCAGCACCAGCAACCCCTTCAGCGGCCGCGATGGAGACATCGGACGCAAGGCGCTAGATCTGGGCGTCGCCTCGGCAGACCGGCAATATCTGCCCGGCGTGCACCTGGCGCGGGCGTTCAACGCCATTGGTTACGCGTCCATGAAAGACCTGTCTGGCAACGACAAGGCGATTCCCGTTTTCGCCGACGATGCGCAGGCCCGAGACCTCGGTGCCCGGCTGGTGCGCGACGCCGGATTCATACCGGTGCTGTTCCCGCTGGCGCGGGCCAATGAAGGTTTGCCGGGTGGCCCGCTCAGCGGCGTCTGGAGTGAGGCAGATCTCAAGCAAAGGCTGGGACGTTAGCGCGCAACACCGGAATACTGAAGCTCGCTGCATGTTGAAACCGACACAGCTCCGTGCCCCAACACCGTCTAATCTGAATAGAGCACGACCCAGAAACGCCTCCTGATACAGGGGAAACCGGATGACCGTTAAAACAGCACGCCAATGTCCGTCATGGCTCATCCCTTCCCTGCTCGCCATCAGCCTGGCGCCGATCGTGGGATGTTCTGGCAAAACGTCGACCACTCGCTATGCAACCGCAAGCACAGGCTCGGCCTGCTACGCAAAAGCGCTCCCTACCGCTGGCGAAGGCGGCCTGGCCTGGGGCAATACCTTGAGCATGGCGCGCAAAAAATCACTGGATAATTGCATCCGCTACGCCGGCCGGTCCGGCGGCACGCCGAACACCTGCCAGGTGGTGTTGGCGGAGTGCAGGAATTGAAACCTATGCAAATCCGAGGAACGACAGGATCACCACGACGACCACGACTAAACCGACGATGTAGATGATGTTGTTCATGAAACCCACCTCTCAACCAGAATTGGACTGCGGCACGAGGGCTTACACCTACACGGTAGTGCAGCTTTGCCTGCAATGCCATTGTGCAGGAGGCGATTGATCCCGACCGTTTCGCTTGCGCGCGGACTAGAGCCGAAAGTGTTGCTGCAAGGGATGGAGGGCCAAATTACACGTCGAATGGCGCGCTATTCTTACCTGGGGACACTCTGAAAAGGAGACGCCAGCTTGGCCACCTTGAAACTTCACCCTGCACTGGACAACGGTATCCAACCCGCCGCCGCGAATTTCACGGGTGGCACCCTGCAATGCCTGTGTGCGACCGACAAGGTCGAGGTCAGGATCGACGCACAGACCCTGCATAACCACGCATGCGGCTGCAGCAAATGCTGGAAACCGCAAGGTGCGACGTTCGCCGTCATCGCCGTGGTGCCTCGGGATAAGGTCAGCGTCACAGCCCACGGCGAAAAACTGGCGATTGTCGACGAAACCGCCACCATCCAGCGCCACGCCTGCAAGCAATGTCACGCCCATCTCTTCGGGCGCATCGAGAACAAGGACCATGCGTTTTATGGTCTGGACTTCGTCCACACCGAGCTCTCACCCCAAAGTGGATGGGCGGCGCCGGGTTTCGCGGCGTTCGTGTCCTCCATCATCGAAACCGGCACCCCGCCCGCGCAAATGAAGGCGATCCGTGAGCGCCTGCGCGAGATCGGCCTGGAACCCTACGACTGCCTGTCCCCGGACCTTATGGACGCCATGGCGACACATGTCGCCAAGCAGAAAGGCCTGCTCGCCGCCACCTGATTGACCGGCCGCCGCGGTTTCCTCGCCGGGCCGCGGCCCCGGTTCTGGCCTGGCACACTCCGATTCATGCCGATTGTCTGCGCCAGGTCCCAGGGGATGTGCCGAACTGACGTTTGAATGCACGACTGAACGCAGCTTCGGATTCGTAGCCAACCGCAAAGCCGATTTGCGCCACATTACCGCGACCTTCGCGCAGCTGTTGCGCCGCCACGTGCATGCGCCAGAGCGTCAGGTATTGCATCGGTGGCTGTCCGACCAATGCCGTGAATCGCTCTGCGAAAACCGAGCGCGACATGCTCACTTCCAGCGCCAGGGCCTCTGCCGTCCAGTCCCCGGCTGGTCGCGCATGGAGCAGCGCCAATGCACGGCCGATTTGCGGATCTCGCAAGCCCGCCAGCCACCCGCGCCGCTCAGCGGGAAGGCTCGCGACATACTGGCTGACGGCTTCGACGAACAGCAATTCGGACAGCTTGGCGATGATCGTTGCCGAGCCGACTCGCCCCGCTGCGATCTCACTCACTGCGAATCGGAATGAGCTTTCAATCCAGGCTCCCGAAGCCGTCGCGCGCACGTCCAGTTTCAATAGGGATGGCAGCGACGAAAGCAACGGACTGAAGGGCGTTTCAGAACCGAGGAATCCGCACAACAGTTGCGTGACCTCACCGCCCCCGCCGTACTTGATGCGTGAAAGGCTGCCCACTTCCGGCGGCTGGATAACTTCACGCGCAAACATGGGCGCAATGCTTAAGTCACTGCCAAACGTATGAATATCATTGTGAGGCAGCAGAATGAGTTCGCCTGCCCGCACATCGAGGGTGGCACCACCTTCGATACGTAACTGCATGGTTCCGGCGGCGACAAAATGCGACGCAATGACATGCCGAGGTGCCGCCAGAAACGGTTTGCAATCGTCTGCCGAGATTCTTCCGCTGACACACCAGGGCGCTGTGAACTCTGCCTCGAGGAAGACCCCTCCAGACAGCCGAATCACCCGCAAGACATCAGAAAGCGCATCCAGCAATTGCCAGCCCTCCTATCTCGGAGTCCGGAGCATGTAATCAGGCGCACTGGTCATTCTTCGCCTGAACGGCGAGGCCTAGATTAACACCAACGTGGACTCAGTGATCGAGACGTCCCCCAGACGCTACCCCAATAGTCATTGGCTCTGAGGTCCACCGTAATGGTCTATTCCGACTCGACAGCGCGAAGCAGGAGATCACTATGAATACCGTCGTCAACGTACCCGGCTCAGAGACGCGCAACGCCGCCCGTTATGCCCAACTTGTCAGATCATCGAAGAAAGCGGAATGGCAGATCGATCGCGATTTGCTACAGGACCGCCACTTCGACTTCTCGCGCAAATTCTTGCCCGACGGCCTGTCGAAGATCGACCGCCTGCCCTTTCTTGCCGCGCACGAGGCGCGCCTGCTCAGCCAGATTCAGGGCCGAACCTATGCGTATCTCTTTGGCCTGGTCGAGCGTTTCATCAGTGCCAAAATGCTCGATCAAGGTCGGGCCCATGTCTTTGACGATCAGCTCGCGCTCGAAGCGCTGGTGCGCTTTTCCAACGACGAGATCAAGCATCAGGAGCTGTTCCGGCGCATCGAGACAATGATGGGGACGCAATTGCCAGCGGGCTATCGTCAAGTCGCCGATCCAAACGAGGTGGCGCGCGCGGTATTGGCGGCCAGCACCTGGTCGGTGCTGGCGCTGACCTGTCATATCGAGCTGTTTGTGCAGACGCACTACGTGCAAAGCATCGCCCCGCGCGAGGAGTTGTGCCCACTGTTCAAGGATGTCTTCAAATTCCACTGGAAGGATGAAAGCCGCCACGTCGTACTCGATGAACTGGAGTGGGAAGCCGAGCACGCGAAACTCTCGCCTGCCGAGCGCGACCAGGCAGTGAACGATCTGATAGCGCTGGTGGGCGCCGTCGACGCCATCCTGCAGGCACAATCGGCAGCCGATGCCGATTACTTCATCCGAAATGTTTCACCTGGGTTCGGAGTCGATGAGACCGCGCAAATCAAAGCCTGCGTGCTGGGCGCGTACCGCTGGCAATACATTGTCTCGGGCGTGCAGCACCCGCACTTTGGCCGGTTGCTCGAGCGCATGACTACACCCGCACAGATGAACAGGATTCAGACCGCACTGGCACCCATCATGAGCCAATGATCGACAGGGACCGGCCGACCGCGCGTCGCGCCGGGCGGCTGTGGAATCACGTGTTCAAAATGATTTATCGAGGATGGCAGCCATGACGACGCCGATGTGGATGTTGCTTGGATTTGCGGCCTGGACATTGCTGCTGTTGATGGCAACCGTCGGGGTGTATCGCTGGGTCAGAATCCTGTTCTTGAATGTTCCGATTGCCTCTTTCCGAAGCGATCAGCCCGAAGGCGAGGACTGGTACCGACGCGCAACACGAGCGCACGCAAACTGTGTGGAAAACCTGCCTGTCTTTGGCGCCATCGTGGTCGTGATTTCGGTGCTTGGTGTCGATAGCCCGGCAGTGGGCTACTTGTCGACAGGCGTCCTGATCGCTCGTGTGTGCCAATCTCTGGTTCACGTAGGCCATGTGCAAACCGACGCTTTCGTGGCGGTCCGGTTTGCCTTCTTCAGCGTTCAGTTGGTGTGCTTTCTGACGCTTATTGTTATCGCCGCTTGTTACGGCGTAGAACATCTTGAATAGGGTGATCTGCGCCCTAATCGTAGAACGGCTCGACCGACACGCGACTGCCGACAAAAAAGCTGTCGGCAACCAGTCGCAGCGGCTGCAGGTCCAGCTCGCTGGTTTTGTCGCCAATCAGCTGTTGGAAATGTCGATACACCGCCGCGTACTCGCCCTCCGCCGATACGGCTTGGCGCACGCCGTCGATACTCAACAGTGCGCCCCCGTTGTCCAGGCGCAGGATGCCTTCGGTGCAGCGAATCTCGATGCTCCAGAGTTCATCGTGACCATGGTCGAAATCGAACTCCGCACGGACATCGAGCTGGCGTGCGTCGGACATTTTAATGGAAGCGGCAATAGGCGACTGGCAGTTGCTCGGGACTCGCAGTTCGGCAGACTCGACAAACAGCGGCAGCGCCAGCAGATGGGTTGCAATCGACAAGGCATTGATGCCGGGATCGAAGACACCCAGGCCGCCCGGTTGCCAGATCCACGCCTGGCCGGGGTGCCACTTGCGCACGTCTTCCTTCCAGTCGATCTGTACGCTTTGCAAGGTGCGGGTGGCCAGCCAGTCACGGGCGGCTTCGATGCCGGGCGCGTAGCGTGAATGCCAGGCGAACAAACCGCTGACGCCTTGCTCTCCCGCCAGGCTCACCAATGCCATCGCTTCACCCAGTGTGGCGCACGGCGGCTTTTCGACCAGCACGTGTTTGCCAGCGGCGAGCGCCTGTTGCACCAGAGCGAACCGTCCTTGCGGCGGCGTGCAAAACGCAATCGCATCGACGTGCGGGCCGTGTTCGAGCAGCTCGCCCAGGGACCGGAAGTTCTCGACCCCGGCGCAGGGCTGGCCTTGCGTGGCGACAGACACCAACTGGAACGCGGGGTTGGCGTTGATAGCGGGAACGTGTTGATCCTGGGCAATTTTGCCGTAGCCCACCAGACCGAGACGGATCGGTTGCATCAATGACTCCTGATTTTTTGTTTTATCTTGATACGCGAACCGGCAAGATTACGTCTGTGTAGCGGGGAAGTCATTGATGACGTGCTCGCGGCAGTCTGATCCAGATAGCCCGGCAGTGAGTCAAGACGATCTGCACCGTTCTCAATACGTTCAGAAGCCACGAGTGTGGGCTCACAGGCAACACTGTGTTCACTCCCAACGCATACAGCGCAGGGTTTCGAGTCCACACACTATTGGAAGCCTGAATCATGAATACCTTGAACACTGAGAACTACACAACGAACGGCGTCTCTGAAAAAATCTCGCTCGGGAGTAGAACCACGGCGATTGGCATCTACGGCGCTTACTTTGCTCTGGCGGTCATTTACTTCTGGTTCGGCGGCATGAAGTTTACGCACTATGAAGCCGAGGGCCTGGTTCCGCTGGTGAGCAACAGCCCTTTCCTGGGCTGGGTCTACAACATTTTCAGCGTCGATACGTTCTCCAGCCTGCTCGGCATCCTGGAAGTCTCGATCGGTGTTCTTATTGCCGGCCGCCTGCTGTCGCCGAAGCTGTCATTGATCGGTGGTGCGTTGTCCGCCGGATTGTTTTTCACCACCTTGAGCTTTATGTTTTCGACACCCGGCGTGATTGAGCCCGGCCTCGGCTTCCCGGCCATTTCGGTCGCGCCAGGACAGTTTCTCTTGAAAGACATCGGGTTGCTGGCTGTTTCCATCTTCGTGGCCGGCCATTCGCTGACTGCGCTGGAATCCCGTTAAAACGATTCTGAGTCCTCCAGGACTGGCCTGAAACAGTTCGATGTTTTCAGGCCATTTCCCCAGCACCCTCTCCTGCCGAATCCTTCATCCAGTCCCGGGGGCTGTAGCCCGTCTTGCGACGAAACGCGCGGGCAAGCGCCGAAGGGCTTTCATAACCGACCTCGGCGGCGATGAGTGTAATCGGCCGCCCTTCACGCAGACGCTTCTGCGCCAGGCTGATACGCCAACTCAATAGATAATCTGCCGGTGTCTGCCCTATTACGGTCCGAAAATGCACGGCATAGGCAGCGCGTGACATGTTCGACTCGCTGGCAAGCTCGGCAATCGACCAGGGACGATGAGGTGCGTTGTGTATCTGTACCAGCGAGCGCGCCAGTCGCGAATCGGCCAGCCCGGCCATCATCCCGGTACGCAATTGGTGGTGGTCGAGCAGATGCCGGAACAACAAGATGATCAGCAGTTCGAACAGGCGATCCAGCGCGGCTTCCCTGCCACAATGTCCGCCTGCCGCCTCAACGAACATCCATCTCAGCGTATCGGCCAGCAGCGGCAGTTCATCCAGGGACAGCACCAGCAAGTCGGGTAACGACGCCGACAACGGGTTATCGATACCGCCCTCAAACTCCATCGACGCACACAGCAGTTGAGCCCCTTCGGGTTCACCGGCGAACAGTTGATGGCGCCGTGGACGCGGCAAAAAAATCAGACTGGGCCGGGTCAGCAGCAAATCCTTGCGATCAAGCCCAAGCACCGTGACGGCACCTGCCTGGAGCAGGTGAATATGACCGCGCTGGTCAGCACCGTCGTAGGCCGCCATGCCGCAAAGCTTGCCATTGTAGAAAAGGTTGGCGCGCACCCCGAACTGTGACAACAAGGTAGACAGGCGATCCATGGCAGTCTCTCGGCGAGATGTAGGTACGCTGCAGCATATCACCGACGATTGGCGGCCCGATCGGGCTTGCTGATTTTGCGTTCACCCAACTGTTGTAGCAGCTGGCGAAGGCTCGGGCTGCGTTCGGACGTTCGGCTGCGTAGCAGTCGTGAAACCTGAGTTCGGGGTCTTCCTGACACACCTCATCGCCTGATTTCACGACTGCTGCGCAGCCGAACGCAGGCTCCGCCAGCTGCTACAGGTCGTGTTACGGCTTAACTCATCAGTATCTTTTGAGCTTCACTGGCAGCACCGCTCCCCAACCCGGCAAAAACACGATGCCGTGATTTCCACATCAGCCCGGGCCGTTGCCAGGTCAAGCCGAGTCCTGGCAGCCGCAGCTTCAGTGTCCCGCCCCAAGCGTTTCAGGCATTCCACATATCCGTGGAGGCTCCACACATTGTCCAGATGCCAGGACGCTCGGCTCAATGTGTTATCCAGTCCGAGATCCGCTTGATAGGCCTGCAAGGCTTCTTCCACCCGGCCCTGCTCCAGAAGCAGCGCGCCCAGTGCATGCCTGACCGGTTGCATCCAGCCCCAAGGCTCGTCATAGGGCAGGTTGTCGTCCAGTGACAACGCCTCGCGCAAGTGCGCAAACGCGCTGGCGTGGTTGCCTTTGCGGTACTCGATTTCCCCGCGCAGCATGGCGCCGGCGACCGCCAGTATGTCGAGGCAGGTGTTGTTGAAGATATAACGTGTTGGCGGCACTCGGCTCAGGGCATTGATGAAAAGTCCTTCCTCGGTTTCCGCGGCGGCGACATGCCCACAGGCCGCATGCGCCACGCCTCTGGCGTAATGCAGCATCGCGGTGGTCACGCAGTACAGTGCCTGGTCATTGGGCAGCGGTGTGGCGAGTATGTCCTGCCATTTGCCGAAGCGGATCTGCACATGGACCTTCATCGACACAAAGCCTTCCAGCCAGTCGGCCATGGGCGGCTGCTCCACGCGCAGCAGTTCTTCCTTGATGGTCGAGATCAGTTGATCAGCGGCCTCCAACGCTGGTTGGTACTGACCGAGGAACATCGCCGAATAGAGTTTGAAGTGGTAGTTGTGGCTTCGGTACAGGGTGTAGAAATTGATCGGGCCTTCCTGTTCCAGGTATTTGCTGTCGGCCTGGATCGCGCGGCTGTTGGTGACCATGGCCCCACGGTAATCGCCGCACAGCACGTCGATGTGCGACGGCATATGGCGCAAATGCCCGGCGTCCGGCACCAGGTCGCGCAGCACATCGCCGGCACGCAACGCCCGTTCTGGATAAGGCGACATTTCCATGGTGTGCACGTACATGTGCAACACACCCGGGTGCGGTGCATCGCCGTGTTGCTCCATGCGCCGCAACGCCTTTTCCAGCACGTCCACCGCCTCCAGTGTGTCGGCGCCCGGTGCCGGTGTTCCGGTTTTCAGGTCCCACAATTGCCAGGGCGTGCGGTCGATCAGCGCTTCGGCAAACAGCGCAACGACATCGGGATCATCAGGGAAGGTTTTGTAGACATCGCGCATCGACGCCGCGTAGTCGTCGTTCCAGGCGAAGAGTTGCTCAAGGCTGGCCGCTTCGTCGGCCTGATAGCGTGTGTCCAGCGCCCGGATCAACGCCTGCTCCACCGGCCTGGCGCCGTCGATATGCGCCAGCGCGGTGTGCGTCGCCAGCCGGGCGCGGGCTACGGCCTCTTTCAACTCCTGTTCGATGAAGGCATCCCAACGCTTGTTGTAGTTGGGACCGGAAGCGTAGGCGATGCCCCAGTAAGCCATCGCGCAACCGCTGTCATGTTCGATTGCCCTGTGGAAACAACGTATGGATTCGTCGTGGTTGTAGCCGTAGCACCAGATCAAACCGCGATCGAACCAGAGTTGAGTTTGGGGAGAATGGGTCGTTATCGGGCGGCTGTAGGAGCCCAGATCGTAATAGTCGTTCATCGGTTTATCCTCTCGATCAGAGCAATGAACTTCGCAGGAAATGCTTCCAGACGGAGATGGATGAAGCGGTCTTATTTCCTGGAGATCGTTGATAGCTGAGGAGTTAAAGCATAGCCCTGCGCTCCTGGTTGAGTGGTGCAGCCGACGACAGGTTTGTGCCGTCCAGACTTCTAGGGAACTGCATCAGGCATCCGGGAGTTGCTCACGCAGGAGCTCGATAAAGCGCTGAGTCTTCGCCGGCTACAGTCGCGTCTCGCTTAGGTCGTAAACCGGGATCGGCATTAGGCCTTGGAGGCGTCTTTTTTTTTGTGGGTTGGGTTTACCAACTACCGTAAGGAATGCCGTATTTTTCGATGTAGCGTTTGGAGTTCTCAGATTGCGGGTAGTAGTTACCGCCAGATTTACCAAGATGCGGCCCCAATGGCTCAATCTCTGCTTGGGCGCGAGCGACTTTGACTGCTTTCATGCATTTGTCCGAGACCCACACCTGAGCGATTCCGCCTGGAGCAAGACCGACATAAACCAGCGCGATAGTTCCGGCTGGTTCGTTGGACTCTGCTGGGCAAGGGGTATTTACCGCTGCACGCATGATTTCCCGAGCCTCCTCAGGCATATCGATCCAGACCCGGTAGGTTTTTGATTCGACAACTGACTGCCAGCGAACGTAAATACGTTTTGGCAAATCGGCGCCAACGACTTCTCGAATGCCCCCGGTTATTTGGCCCCATCCCCGAGCCGACTCCGTTCCGTCCTCTGGCTCGTTACCCGCAGCCGTCCCGCCGCCTGTGCGGCGGATTAATTTGCCGTTGATATCTTCGACCTGACTGTCCTCGACCCAAACCTTCATGTAATTTGGCTGGTTGAAGCTAAGGCTCCACCATTTTCTAGTGAGTTCGTTACTTGAGAGAGCATCTGAAGCTTGACACCCGGTTACCAACCACATGCCGAGTAATACAATCAGCGCACGCATCAAAACACTCTCCAGCTAGAATCCGGCACATGAGGGTGGTGCACACGTACACCACTTTCAGTTGGCGCGTTGGTGTAGCGTATGTTTACACCTCGCTCTCGACTTGCACCAACTGGATTGCTCCAGTTGGCAGACATGTGGATGTATTTAAGTCTCAACATCTTTTCTTCTTCAGCCGCTGGTTCGTAGTTTCCGGCAAGAACCCTATCGCAAAAAGGCTGTAGCTCAGAAGGAACGCTATAAGCAGGATCGTTTTCGTCGATCACATCAAACTGCACACCCTTCTCCTTCGCCAATTTATGCATCAAGTGCAGATACACCACCGACAGCTTGCCACTGACTGGACGCTTTAGTTGCAAACCTGCATACGCCCGTACCTGCTTGAAGCCCGGAATAATCTGCTCTGCCTTGGGCAAGAGGCTCGGTTTCGGCGTCACGATTTCCAACATCGCCTCTGGCCAACCGTTGGCGATCCACTTGGCTTTTTGCTGTTGGGCGTCACGATAAATGGAAGTGGTTCGAATGTCCGTTCCCTCTCGAATCGTGAGGGCTTGCATAGGGCTGACCAATACGCACTCCTCCACTTCCTCCCGATAACCTCCACCAATATCCGAATGCACGCCTGGAACGGATATTTCGGTGTGCGCAGGAATGACCGTACTTAAAGCGAAGTTGGCTCGAACTTCATCTCGTGCGGTCAGCTGGACGACATCGGTAAAGTACTTTCGATCAAGGTAGAGCTTGATCCCCGGCGCTACCGGGCTCTGGATGTTACCAATGTTCGTGACCCCCGCGACTGAAGGAACGGTATCGAACAAGCCGATAAACCCCATGACGATTTCACTGTTGTACTGGCCACCAAAGCTGGAGCTGAAGCTATTAGGTGCACTACGAAGCACTTCCCCCAATGGCCCTTGTTGACAACGCACGATTTCATTGGCGAAGTGACGGGCAGCGGCTGCACCTCGACTGAATCCAAAGGTGTCGAAAGTAAGCGATGTAATCTCACTGTCGGGGTTACGATCTGTTGCCTCCTTGATCAGTGTTTTCATGGCGATAAACGCTTTTTGTACCTTCCCCGCTACACCGGCATCACCTCGCCCGGTGGCCGCGGCCCCCATGCTGTCTTCAGCGCCTGCATCGGTTCCGATGCCATCGACATACAGACTGCGAAGTACGAGTTTGGCTGAGCCATCGCTGCCGGCTACTTCCGATGTCGGATAAAGCTCATAGAGTTTGAAGACATTACTGACATCATTCCCATAACTCCCTTCAGGATCCGCCATATAAGACTTACAACTCGCATCAACATCCGCTGGCTGAATTGGATGATGGGCGCCGCAAAGCAGCCCGGAAGCCGAGTTGCCGGCATTGTTCAGCGTGCCGTCAAAGAACACCCCAATGCGTAGCGCGACCCTGACTTTCTCTTTTGCAGGCGTCGGTGCCTTTCCGTGCTTTTCATATTCCGCCCAGCGTCGGGCATGGATGTCGACGGGTTTGGCTTCGTCATATCGGTAGTTTTTCGGGGGGTTGGGGACGTATCCACTCATTCCTTGATCACCTTGCTCCTTGGTACAGCGGGCGCTGAGGGTGACACCGTGGATCCAATCAAGCAACGCGTAGCAAGGTGCCATCACCCTGCGGAATTGAGCTTCGTCCATTCATTGCCGACGTCGATAGTCACCATCAACTCAATGAAGTTCTCATAAAAAATCCGCGGCGTAAGATCGGCTCCATACCAAACAACTACACCCCGGAGCACACAATCATGAAACGCCAAGTCCTTCTCAGCATCGCTTTCTCGGTTTTTGCAGTTAACGCTTTCGCCGCTTCTTCTGCTCACCCGGTTGTCGCTGAAGGCGGCTCGGATCGTCTGATTGAAAGCCGCGTCGCCGAGGGTGGTTCGGATCGATTGATTGAAAACCGAGTGGCTGAAGGTGGCTCCGACCGTCTGATTGAAAACCGCGTCGCCGAAGGTGGCTCTGACCGCCTGATCGAAAACCGCGTCGCTGAAGGTGGTTCCGACCGTCTGATTGAAAACCGCGTTGCCGAAGGTGGTTCCGACCGTCTGATTGAAAACCGCGTTGCCGAAGGTGGCTCTGACCGCCTGATCGAAAGCCGCGCTGCATAAATGAATGGTTTCATCGCAGCACTCAACGAAAAGCCCGGCCTTATCAGCCGGGCTTTTTCGTACACACCGTCTAATTCGACTATCCATGCACATGGACAGTCATGTCAGCTTTAACGGCTATTGATCCTCTATTCAGTCTATTAGCATCGTCAGCAGGTAGACGCTTTCCAACGAACATCGAACTGAACAGAGGTACACAATGAACAAGCCCGAATTTTTTGTTACGCCCGGTTATGGCGAAACCCTGCTCAATGCTTTGCACTACTCGCAAGCGGTAAGAATTGGCGATCGTGTGGAGACTTCAGGCCAGGGCGGCTGGGATAACGATCTGCAGATTCCCGACTCGATCGAGGACGAAATTGCTCAGGCGTTCAAAAATCTGGAACGAACCCTGGCGACGGCGGGTGCCAATTGGGAGCACGTCGTCCATGTGAACTCTTACCATGTCGGAGGTTTTCCTCCGATAGTCAACGAGACGATGGCCAGGCTCTATCGCCATTACATGCCCAACCACGCGCCCATCTGGACTCAACTCGGGGTCGCGGCGCTTGGTCTTCCAACGATGCGAATTGAAATCCGCGTTACCGCCGTTGTTCATTGAGTTTCAAGGAGCAGGCGACTCTTCCCGGAATGTCTGAATCACCCAATCGATAAAAACCTTCAGCCGGGCATTTTGATGTCGATTGGGTGGGTAGAGGATATGAAACTGCATCGCGGGTCGAGACCAGTCGTCCAATACAGCAACTAATTCGCCAGCATCCAGATAAGGCTGAACGATGCGCCTGAAGTGCTGCCCGATGCCCAGGCCCGCGAGCATCATTTCCTTTAGGCCATTGCCATCATTGGTCGAAAACTCGCAGTCGCCTATTTCGTGGCGATGAATGCCGCGCTCGAAAATCAAGGGTTCCGGTTTTCCTGTCGCGGCAAAAAAATAGCCTGCCTGAACATGGTTGGCCTGGAGATCGATGGGCGAAGAAGGCATACCCATGCGTTCGAGATAAGCGGGCGTTGCGCAGGTCACGTATTGAAGGTCGACGATCTTGCGACCGATCATCGTCATGTCATCCAGGTCGCCAGCGCGAATGACGCAATCCACGCCTTCGCCAACAATGTTGACAGGGCGGTCGCTGATGCCCAAAGCGATGGTGATCTCGGGATACTCGCGATGAAAACCAGGCAACGCGGGAATCAGCAGGCAATTGGCAAATGAGGCGGGTACATCGATCCTCAAGTGTCCGCCGGGCTTGAGCTTTTTGCCACGCGCGGCGTTGTCCACCGAGTCCAGTTCGGCGATCAGACGCATTGCATGGCTGTAGTATTCCAGCCCGTCCGAAGTGGCGGCGACCGCACGGGTGGTCCGGTGCATCAGCTTGATACCCAGGTGCTTTTCGAGGTCGGTTATCAACTTGCTGACCGTCGAACGTGGAAGCGCCAGTTGATCTGCAGCCCGACTGAAAGAGCCTGTTTCCACAACGCGTACAAATGCGCGCATCGCTAAAAGTTGATTCACTGTGGTCTACCCGCTTCATGATGAACCCGCAGCCTGACTGTCCATGAAGCTGCACAGTGATGACTGAAATCGGTATGTTTGTTCTGCATTTCAGTCTAACTCACCGTGCACTTCAGGCGCTGTATGCCTGGTGTCGATCTGTGATACACAACACCTGAGTATGTATGTCCTGAGTCTGATGAGGTTTTGTTTATGCCCCGCTTCCCACGCATCCCGCAGCTGATGACTTGCGCCCTGGTCGGTTTACTCGCTGGCGGCGTACAGGCGAGCACGCCCGCACCGGTGCCCGACAGTTTGCAGCCGCTGCTGGTGACGATGAACGAACGCCTGAACATTGCTGATCTCGTGGCGTTGACCAAGTGGGACAGTGGCAAATCGATCCAGGACAGTGCCCGTGAAGCGCAGGTCATCGCCAATGCCAGGAAGGTGGCCGTTGACCGCAAACTGGACCCGGAACCGGTCGCCGAGTTGATCGCCGCTCAGATTGAAGCCAACAAACTGGTGCAGTACGGGCTCCTCGCGCAATGGCGAGCGGCCGGCAAGGCGCCAGACACGCAGCGCCCGGATCTCGCCAGGCAGATCCGCCCGCAACTGGATGAGCTGCAAAACCGGCTGTTGCAGCAATACGCTGATTTCGCGCCCTATCGCAAGGACCCGAGCTGTCCGGACTGGCTGGGCGAGGCGCGCGCCGGCCTGATCAAGGATCAACTGCACGGTCAGGCATTGATACGCGCGACAGGGGAGCTATGTATCACTGAGCAGTAGCAGGGCAACTCGTTGCGTGCAGCCATTGACTGCGTCAATAGTCACCATTAACTCAATGAAGTTCTCTTAAAAACTCCGCGGCGTAAGATCGGCTCCATACCAAACAACTACACCCCGGAGCACAATCATGAAACGCCAAATCCTTCTCAGCATCGCTTTCTCGGTTTTTGCAGTTAACGCTTTCGCCGCTTCTTCTGCTCACCCGGTTGTCGCTGAAGGCGGCTCGGATCGTCTGATTGAAAGCCGCGTGGCTGAGGGTGGTTCGGATCGCCTGATCGAAAACCGCGTTGCCGAAGGTGGCTCCGACCGTCTGATCGAGAACCGTGTTGCCGAAGGTGGTTCCGACCGCTTGATCGAAAGCCGCGCTGCATGAATGAATGGTTTTACAGCGGTACCCAACAAGAAGCCCGGCCTGAACAGCCGGGCTTTTTCGTGAGCTACTTTTAGTTCATTCGTATAGCCGCCGTTCGATCCTGGCGGCACTATTGAAGACTTGCGGCACGCCTTCGCGCGACACTGCATGTGCAACACTGAAGCGTTCTACAGAACAACAAAAATACAGGAGTTGAATATGTCTGAACTGAACCTGCACCCCAACGCCGCACAATCCCTGAAGCAATGGCACGACTTGATCCGCAAAGGTGACTTGAGCGCCCTGCCGGAATTATTGGACCCGCAAGCGGTGTTTCGCTCGCCGATGGCCCACAAGCCTTACCCGGGAGCACCCGTGGTCTCGATGATTCTCAACACGGTCGTCAAGGTGTTTGAGGATTTTACCTACCACCGCGAACTGTCGACCGCCGACGGCTTGAGCGTCGTCCTGGAGTTCAGTGCCAAAGTCAGCGGTAAAGAGCTGAAGGGCATCGACATGATCCGCTTCGATGAACAAGGAAAAATCGTCGAGTTCGAGGTGATGGTCCGCCCATTCAGTGCCTTGCAGGCCTTGGGCGAGCAAATGGGACAACGGCTCGGCGCGTATCTGGCGGCCAGCAAAGGCTGATTGCGTCGGATCGTATTGGGCGAGGTGTCTTAGGGGCTCTAACGGAAACTGCGGACACGTCGCTCGACCCACACCCTCACAACGGCAGTGGCCTGTCCTGGATGACCCGCTTCATGACGAGTGTCGAGGTCAGCCGCTGCACATTGGGTAACGTTGAAAGGCTTTCATCGTAAAGTCTTTGGAATGCCGGCAGGTCCTGGGCAACGACGTGCAGCAAATAATCCGGCTCCCCGAACAACCTCTGGGCATCGACCACCTGGGGTATTTCAATGAGCGCCGTCTCGAAAGCCTCCACAGCTTTCCTGTCGCCCTCTCGAAGAGTGGCAAAGACCATGGCGGAGAAGTTAAGGCCAAGTGCGCCAGGATCCAGCTGCGCGCGATAGCCCAGCAACACCCCCGAGTCTTCCAGCGCCCGCACCCGTCGATGACAAGGAGAAAGGCTAAGCCCGACGCGATCAGCGAGTTCGGTCACCGAAAGACGACCGTCTTTTTGAAGCTCAGAAAGAATCTTGCGATCAATCCTGTCCATTTAGAAGAACCTCCCACTTCGAAGTGGGCCGACGATCTTTGAAACAAGAATCGCCCCGCCTGCATCCGGTCATCGGCAACCGTAATGCCAGCAGGCAACCCGCTACACTCTTCTAGCGCCGTTGCGACACCCGAGCAGCCAAACCCTTGTCTCCTGACCTGGAGGTATCCCATGAGCGATAGCACTGAAGTCACGTCCTTCACCGGCTGGGCCGCAATGGCCGCCGGCGCGCCATTGGAGCGTTACAGCTACGACCCCGGTCCGTTGGGGGATGAGGAGGTGGAAGTCGCGGTGGAATATTGCGGCGTCTGCCACTCCGACCAGTCGCTGATCGATAACGAATGGGGCGTCAGCAGCTACCCTTTTATCCCTGGCCACGAAGTGGTCGGCCGAATCGTGCGAGTAGGCGCGCAGGTACGCGGGCTTGAAGTGGGACAACGGGTCGGTATTGGCTGGTACAAGGGCAGTTGCATGCATTGCTCCTCGTGCATCGGCGGCGCCCACCATCTGTGCGGCACCGCCAAACCCACCATTATCGGCAGCAACGGCGGTTTCGCCGATCGCCTGCGTTCGCACTGGGCCTGGGCGCTGGCGATTCCCGGCGAACTCGACCCGTCGATGGCGGGGCCGCTGTTCTGCGCTGGCTCGACCGTGTTCAACCCGCTGGTGGAGTTCGGCGTCAAACCCACTGACCGGGTCGGCGTGGTGGGCATCGGCGGCCTCGGTCATCTGGCGCTGCGCTTCCTGAATGCCTGGGGCTGCGAGGTCACGGCGTTTACCTCATCGTTGAACAAGACGGACGAAGCCCGACGCCTGGGCGCGCACAACGTCGTCGCCTCGACCGACAGCGACGCACTGAAAACCATTGCCGGCACCCTGGATTTCCTGCTGGTGACCGCCAACGCCAACCTCGACTGGACGGCCATGCTTGCCACCCTGCGCGGCAAGGGTCGCCTGCATTTTGTCGGCATCGTGCCCGACGCCATTCCAGTGCATGTGTTCAACCTGATCCCCCAACAAAAGACCCTGTCCGCCTCCCCCGTCGGCTCGCCGAGTACCACGGCAACCATGCTGGAATTCTGCGCACGTCATCAGATCCTGCCGCAGGTCGAGCTCTTCCCCATGAGCCGGGTCAATGAAGCCATCGATCACCTGCGCAGCGGCAAGGCACGTTACCGCGTGGTGCTCGATGCGAGTCAATGATGGGGCGACGTCGACAGAGATCATCTTCAACACGGCGGTGATTGAGGGCTGCCCGAGCGGGAAAAGGAATTCGCACGCAACGCCGGGAGGCGATTAATGAGCTATACCCGCTAATCACCCATTGCAGTTCTCAAGCAGGAGTTGGCAATGAACTTCAGACACTCACTTGCAACCCTAATGATCGCCGCCAGCCTCTTTGGCTGCACCACTTCATCAGACCATGGCGTGTCTGTCCCGTTGGTTGCCACCCGGCAGAACACCGGGCAGATCGGCAACGTAACGCTGACAAACTGGGACAAACAAACCGGGCTCAGCTTCTTCATCAGTGGTGCTCCAAGCGGAGCGACGCTGCCCTTGCGTCTCTACAGTTTCATCAACAAAGGCAGCTGCCAGCAACCCGGGCCAGTCGCCTTTGCAATGAATGACAAGGTCAACACCAAGCGCGAAGCCGTGCGCGGCTGGTCGTTCTCAAGAAGCGCACCGGTCGCACTGCAAGATCTGCTGACCGGCGACTATTCCATCGTCGTGCGAACAGCTCCGGAGAGTGGCAATGTCGATATTTTTTGCGGCGATATCCCGCAAGGAGGTGCAGTGAAATAGCCAGTAAAGACTGGCGTTCGCCTGCATGATCATGTCCAGGCCGATGGTTGCGCGGCACGGATCGCTTACACGCATGACGATCAACGATCCGAACCGAGCCACCCTGATCATTACAACATCAGGTCTTCGATGCCTGCAGGCTAGTCACCTACCTCAGCGACTTGAATCCGGCCCGGACTTCCTGGGAGAAAAGCGCCGGCTGCTCCCACGCAGCAAAGTGCCCGCCTTTGGGCAGCTTGTTGTAATGCACAAGTTTGGGATAGGCCTGCTCCGACCAACTTTTCGGAGCCGCGTACAGCTCATCAGGAAACACGCTGACCGCGACCGGGATGTTGACGCCCTTGACGGCGAAGAAGGTCGACTTGTTCTCCCAATAGAGCCGCCCCGAAGAAACGGCCGTTTTGGTCAGCCAGAACAACGTGATGTTGTCGAGGACGTCATCGGGTGTGAGGCCTTCCGGTTGTCCGTCAATGGAACGCGCGATCATCTCGTAGCTTTTAGGGTCGTGATCCAGCATGAAGGCTGCCAGGCCAACGGGTGAATCATTGAGACCTGTCAATGACTGAGGCCTGTCACCCATCATGATGGCGTAGCCGATGTGCTTGTAGGTGTTGGCGAGTTGATCAGCCGCTTGCTTCTCTTCTGCTGAAAGACCGCTGGGGACCGGGTCGCCGCGGAACAACGCCGCATCCAGTCCAGGCGGGATGACGCCTGGCATGTTCGAATGAATACCGATCAAGCCAGGTGGCGCCTTTACCGCCATCAGATCGACAACGATAGAGCCCCAATCGCCACCTTGCGCGCCGTAACGGGTGTATCCGAGACGCTTCATCAACTCGATGTAGGCATCGGCGATACGCTCGGGATTCCAGCCGGCCACGGTCGGTTTCTCCGAGAAGCCGTAACCCGGCATCGATGGAATCACCAGGCTGAACGCATCGGAAGCACTGCCACCGTGTGCAACAGGATCGGTGAGTGGGCCGATGACTTTCATCAACTCGATGATCGACCCAGGCCAGCCGTGCGCCATCAGTAGCGGCAGCGCGTTCTCGTGTTTTGAGCGGATATGAAGGAAATGGATGTCCAGGCTATCAATGTTTGTGATGAAGTTTGGAACTGCGTTTATTTTTGATTCGATTACTCGCCAGTCATATTGGGTCGCCCAGTGTCTGGCCAGTTTCTGGATCGTCGCCAATTGCACACCTTGCGAGGAGTCAGTGACTGTTTCCTTGTCCGGCCATCTTGTTGCTTCTATGCGTCGGCGCAACTCTGTAAGTTCTGAATCCTGGGCTCTGAAATGGAAGGGGCGTATTTCAGCAGAAACACTCTTTGTATCTGATGGATTAATAGTCATTGCATCAGTCCTGATTGATAAACCGAGTAACCCTAACGGTGCAGCCGCACAGGTCACTGCCGCAGCGCCGCAAAACTTACGTCTGGTTAGAGAACGTTGTTTGATCACGACGTCAGAACATTAAACGCAACGTCGATGTTGCCGCGCGTCGCCTTCGAGTAGGGGCACATCTGATCCGCAGCATGGGCGACAGCACAAGCGACCTCATGCGACAAACCTGGCAGGCGTACATCGAACCGGGCCTGCAGAAGGTAAGCGTTTGCGGTTTGACCCAGATCGATCTCGATATCGACGGACACATCGGCCGCAAGTGTCACCTTCAACTCTTTGGCCGCGAGCCCAACGGCTGCGATGTAGCAGGCCGACCATGCTCCGGCAAACAACTGCTCGGCCGTCGGGTGCGGTTGGGTGGCAGCGAATACGTGGGCGGTTTTCGCGCTCCCGGGCGTTGAAAGTTCGATGTCGAGGTTGCCGTTGTGCCCGCGTGACGTGTTGCCGGAGCTGCTCAGGGTGGTGTGCGTTTTGCCGGTCACCAGGACTTTATCGATTTTGCTCATCGGTGATTCCTTGAAATTCTTATAGGATTCAAATAGCACAAAAGTCACGTAACTATCTGACGGCATTGATTTTATAGGCACTGACAAGGGGTCGAGAAGAACGGAAAAACCGATCACCTTCGACTTTTCCGTCCGCCACCGCTCGTCGCCAAGGTGCAGGGTCAGCTTTGACATCACTGGGTATTTGGGCGAATATTTATATATCGCATGCGATCTTATCGATCGCGACCATAAACCTTGTCGTTGGAGACTCAGCCATGAACACCGCAAGCAGCTACCTACTGTCTGTCACTGCCGATCACGCTTCCCATGGCCACAACGGCAACAACTGGATCACTGCTTCATGAAGCTGATCCAGCTTCGGGCCTTTTGCTCAGTGGTGGACAGGGGCAGCTTTCGTTCGGCGGCACGGGAACTGGACGCGGCCCAAAGCACGTTGACCGAGTCGGTTCAAAGTCTGGAAAGAGAACTGGGGGTCACCTTGCTGGTGCGCTCCAATCAAGGCATCAGCCTGACCCTGGCCGGCAAGGTGTTCCTGACCCGGGCCCGCTCGATCATTCTGGATTGCGATCGCGCGGTACAAGACGTCCGGCAATGGAATGGAACGCCCGAAGGTCAGATTGCATTGGGTGTCACCGCGGAACCATTGGCGGCGTGTTTGATGCCGGTCTTCAGCAGCTTTACCCGCCGATTTCCAAACGTGCAGTTACACGTCGCCGGCGGAAAGTCGAAGATGCTGATCGAGATGATTCGCGCTGGCCGGCTCGACTTTGTGATGTGTCCACTGAATCCCGACGTCTGCGATATCGACCTGCACATCGAGCGGCTTTACAGCTCGAAAGCCAGTGTCATTGCGCGCAAGGGGCACCCCTTGGCGGAGGCTCGATCAGTGCGCGACCTGGCCGATTGCCAGTGGATCAGCGTCCGGCCGGCCGGGATCGTCGGTAGCGCGGAAAAGTATCTGATTGAGCTGTTCAGGACCCTAGGCTTACCACCACCGAAGATCGTGATCACCACCGAATCGCTGCTGGAAATCCTGCACGTCATTTCCGAGACGGATTACCTGACCATAGAGCCGAGCATGCTTCCCGGCATGAAGCTGTTTTCCGCGTCACTTATCAGCATTTCGGTTCAGGAGCCGTTGGAGTCAGGTGAGGTGTGCTTGATCAGCCGCCGAGTGTCGCCCTTCACCCAAGTCACACAGGAACTGACCAGCATGCTGATTTCTTACTCGCGCTTGCGTCATCGAGCCAAGGGGTGAATACCGCAGCGATTACTTTGAAGAATGACGAGGGTCGTCATTGCTATCAATGTACTCAAGGCCTAGCGGACCTGTTCCATAAACCTGAGAAATATACTCTCCTGATCTGGCCCAATGAAAATGCGGAGTATTAGCCGGTAGCACTATTACACTCCCCGGGCCATAAGCAACCAGTTTGTCCGGATCGAACAAAGTCCCAAAACCAATATAAAACACGCCGGACATGACGGTGTATATACGATCTTCAGGATGCGTATGGGGCATTAATTTCGTGCCACCCGGCACTTTAACTCGCACAACGTAGGGGCCTGGTTTAGCAGGATCACCGACTAGAACAGCCAGCTTTACTTCTTTCGGGAACGCTGGAAAGTTTTGCCACTCCACATCTTCATTGTACAAAGCACCGGTTTTACCGAGCGGCAGTGGTTGTGCTTGAACGACCGGCATTGCCGCACATACGACAAGAAGCGTTGTCAGGCATACGGTTTTCATAATGTTCTGAATCATGAGAGGCACCTGAGAAAGATAGCCTCTCCAATGTAGTGGCAGACCTCTGTTGTGATAATGCCGCCGACGCGCATTTCAGTTGATACGCAATGTAATCAAAGCAATGCCTGGCATTGCACCGCCGTTCTCAACCTGCGCTGCACGCAGCACCCCAGAGGGCATACGCAGGGAAGTCCGTGTAACCCACTTCGCCGCGTCGGGTGTAATACGTTGACCGGTCCGCTTCGGCTAGCGGCCAGCCGTGCTTGAGGCGCTCAGCCAGATCCGGGTTTGAGATATAGGGCCTGCCGAAGGCGATCAAGTCCACTAACCCTGTGTCGAGCGCAACCTGTGCGCCTTGGCGATCAGTGAATCCGCCGCACCAGATGATTGCGCCGGGAAACACTGCCCGAACCCTGGCCAGCAAAGCGTGGTCGAGGTGGTGCGATTGGAACTCGGCCACCTCCATGTTCTCCGCAGGCATCAGCTCGTAGACCAGATGAAGATAGGCGACGCCAAGACGTCCCAATTTCTCGGCAACGTACAACAAGGTTTCCTCGGTAAGCGGGTCCGCTGGAATGCCGTTGAACCTGCCGAACGGCGACAGGCGCACACCCACGCGCCCCGGCCCCAATTCACGGACCGCCGCTTCAACGACTTCCAACAGGAACCGTGTGCGGTTTTCGACGCTGGCGCCTCCATAGCAATCGGTGCGTTTATTAAGCACCGAGTTCATGAATTGCTCGAACAGATAACCGTTGGCTCCGTGGATTTCGACACCGTCAAATCCAGCCTCCCGAGCCTGGACGCAGCCCTGGGTAAAGGTGCCGACCAACGCCATCACTTCCTCCGGCCTCAGGCGCCGAGGCGTACCTGCCGGAATATGGGCCAACTTGCCGTCCGGACCGTGGGCAAACACCTGCGACTCGGCCCTTTCCTCGGTCACCCCCCAAGGCGCCTCGCCGTTCGGCATGAGCGAGGGATGGGCCATCCTGCCGACGTGCCACAGTTGCAGAAATATCGTGCCGCCATTGCGGTGAACCCGGTCGGTCACCAGACGCCAGCCCTGCCGTTGAGCGGACGTGTAGATGCCGGGTGTCATGGCGTAGCCGTTGCTGGAGGGCGCAACGTCCGTCGCCTCGGCGACGATCAGGCCGGCACTGGCTCGCTGCCCGTAGTAGGTCGCCATCAACTCATTCGGGACGTCGCCCTCGGACGTCCGTGTGCGGGTCATGGGGGCCATGACAATACGGTTCTTCAGCAGTACGCTGCCGCCAAGCAATCGAGATTCAAACAGGTCTATCATGGGGTCTTCCTTCGGGTCGGTATTGATCGGAAGGAAAGCGTACTTTTCGTCAGTCACGCCCATCTACACACCGTTTAGTCAGTGGTGGCAAATGAAGACAATCAATAGACTGCCGGGCTTGCCGATCGAGCGCACGCTGGCTGTCCTCTCTGGCCGCTGGAAAGCGGTCATCCTGCATGTGCTGCTGGACGGCCCGCACCGTACCTGTGATCTGGAGAAGCGCATTGCGGGCGTCTCACAGAAGGTCTTGATCGAGCAACTGCGAGCGCTTGAGGAACACGGGATGGTGAGCCGGCAGCCCAGTGCCCTGGATCGCCAGGGCATCGAATACCTGCTCACCCCGCTCGGCGAAAGCCTGCGCTCCATCCTGGAATCCCTGATCGAATGGGGCATCCATCACGCCAGGGAACTCGACGAGGTCCACAGACTGCTGCCATGCGAGGCTGTCGTTCGAGAGCGCACCAATTGACGCGTACTGTCCGAGGCGTTCAGGCAGTGAAGGTGTGAGCGCAGCTTCGCGCCCCTTCAGTCAGCGCCTTCTCTCAACGACCTTCTGACCTCAGCCTGAATGGCATAGGCTGGTGCCTCCACGGCATTGAAATCCTGGGTGTATCGCTGGGCAAATCCTTCTACCCCCCATTCCTGAAACTGCTGCACATGTTTGAGTTCGTGGGCCCAGAGCGTGATGTTCTGCTCTGCGGTTTGAGCGTCACGGAAGAGGATGATGTCGATCAGCGTCACGGCACCGACATCGGGGTTTTGCAGCATGGCAGTGGCCGCGCTGAATTGGCCGTTGTCGCTGATTTTGTAGCGCGCTGCATCGAGGACGCCGGGGTCGTACCAGCGCAGCAGTTGCTCACGGATGTGCGGTGGAATCGGTTGGAGGCCGGTGTTGGCGGCTTCAGCGCGGGCCTGGGTCAGCCACAGGGCCAGGGCCGGTGCCGCGATCTGGTAGAGGTCTTCCGGCAGCGGGCCGAGCACCTGTCCCAGGTCTGGCAGACAGATGCAGCCGTCCAGGCACACTTGTTTCTCGCCAGCCGGGCACGCGCTGCCCTGGGCTGGCACTTCAAGTGTCAGGCAAAGAACAAACAGCACCATCAGGCGCGTTGTGATGGACGGCATTGGGCCCTCCAGGCCTCTGAGCGGCAGGCTTCGCCCCTTAAAAAAGCCAGACATCGGTACAAAACGCAAAAAAACTCAATTCGACCACCTTGAAAATGGTGTCCGAATTGCACCTGTTTGTTCGCATTGACGTTAATGCCCCTAAGCGAGTGCAACCGCACAACGCTGGTCGTCAACTTCGACTCTAGTTTAAGGGAGCCGTCAATATGACCCACATTCGCAAAAGGCTACCGAAGCTCGCCAGCGTCGGCGAAGGCATTGCGCCTTCGCTCATTCCCGATCAAGCCACCGGCTGGTGACTGGTCACACAGTGAATCCCCCCGCCACCCGCCGCGATAGCGTCAATGTTCAGCTGCACCACTTCCCGGTCCGGGTACAGCTGCGACAACAGGTCAAACGCTTTCGCATCGGCTGCGTTGTCACCAAATTGAGGCGCAATGACCGCGCCATTCACCAGGAAGTAGTTGATGTAACCCGCAGCAAAATCCGGGTTGTCACGGTTGAACTGACTCTTGCGTGGCTTGAGCGGCGGCGACAGGGTGTGCACTTGCAGCTTGCGGCCGTCGGCATCGGTGGCGTTCTTGAGGATCACCAAATGCGCCAAGGTCACTTTCCGGTCGTATGAATCGGGATCGTTGTCGAGGTTGGCGATCACCACACCCGGCTTGACGAAACGCGCGTAAAAATCGACATGCGCGTCGGTGATGTCTTTGCCTTTGATGCCCGGCAGCCAGATGATTTTGCGCAAGCCCAAACGGTCTTTCAGTTCCTGCTCGACTTCGGCCTTGCTCCAGTCGGGATTGCGGTTGCGGTTGATCCAGCTGCTTTCGGTCATGATTCCCGTGCCGTGGCCATCCACTTCAATGCCACCGCCCTCGCCCACCAGTTCGCTGCGCAGGTAACGGGCATCCACAGTATCGGCCACCAGAGCGGCCAGTTGCGCATCCTTGTCATGCTGCTGTTTGTCGCCCCAGCCGTTGAAGTTGAAATCCACGGCGCCGAGACCGCCTTCGCCGTCGATGACGAAATTGGCGCCGATATCGCGCATCCAGATGTCGTCCAATTCGGTGGTGACGAAGGTGATGTTGGTGGTGCCGCACTGCTGTTCCGCCAGGCTCCGCTCACGCTGGCGGCAGAACACGGTGACCGGTTCATAACGAGCGATGGTGCGGGCGATCAGGCCGATGGCCGCTTGCACGTGGGGAGTGAAATCCTCCCAGATAGCTTTCTGTGCACCAAACGCAATGAAGGCGCGTTCGTGTCGGTCGCCCTCGTCCGGCATGCGCCAGCGACCTTGGGTCGCTGCGTGCACGGGCGTAAGGCTGAAACCCATGGAGGCAGCGGCGCCGAGACCGGCAATGAGCGAAACCTGTTTGATGAAACCCCGACGCGTCGGCATGTGTGGGTCCTTGTGTGAAGCACTCATTTTGCGGTGGCCGTCTTGAACTTGGTCCAGGTGCGCATCCGCGCGCGCATGTCGGACTGGGGAATGTCCTTGCCCGGAATCAGCCGCGCATAGGTGGCCTCATCGAGGTAGATATCCGGGTTGTTGCGCATCGTCGCATCGACGTCCGGTCGGGCCTTGGCATTGGAAGTCGGGTAACCGGTGAAGTTACTGATGGCGGCCATGTTCTGTGGGCGCATGACAAAGTTGATGAACGCATAGGCGTACTCCGGGTGTTTGGCGTCGACTGGAATCGCCATGGTGTCCATCCACACGGTGGTGCCTTCACGGGGAACGCGGTATTCGAAGCGGGTGTGCTTGCCGGCGCTGTCCGACGTGCGTTGTGCCTGAGTCATATCGCCGCTGTAACCGAGGGACAGGCACAGGTTGCCGTTCACAAGGTCGGTCACCGGTTGCGACTGGAACTTGCGAATGTACGGTCGCAGTTTCATCAGCAACTCACTCGCTGCGGCCAGGTCTTCAGGCTTGGCACTGCGCGGCTCACGCCCCAGATAATTGAGCACGACAGCCAACACCTCGTCCGGCGAATCGATCATCGAGATGCCGCAATCGGCAAATTTTCCGGCCAGCTCCGGTTTGAACAGCATGTCGAGGCTGTTGACCGGGGCGTCCGGCGAACGCTGTTTGATCTGCTCGTCATTGTAGGTCACACCGATGGTGCCCCAGGTGTAGGGGACGGTGGCCTTGCTCGACGTTTCATACTGCCTGCGCAGCTTCTGCAAACCGGGTTCGATGTCATCCACAGCGGTGAGTTTCGAGCGGTCCAGCGGCATCAGGCTGCCAGCGCGCATCAAGCGTTCGGCAACGGTGTCGCCGGGGAAAATCAGGTCATAACCACTGTTGCCGGCCAGCATTTTGGCTTCCAGTGTTTCGCTGCCATCCATAACATCGTAGATCACCTTGATCCCGGTCTCGGCGGTGAATTTGGCCAACGTGTCTTCGGCAAAGTAATCGGCCCAGTTGTACAGCCTCAAGGTTTTTTCTTCGGCATGCAGCGACGACGAGGCGAGTGCCAATCCCAAGGCGCCGAGCATCAGCTTGCGGGGAATATGCATATCAAACTCCTTGAGAGTTCCAGCGTGCATGAAGGTGACGACCGTCCTGACTCAACAACGCCCCGTACATGTCTGGGCGACGGTCGCGGTAGATGCCCCAGCTCAGGCGTTCTTCGCGCATGGCGGCCAGGTCGAGGCTATGGACCAGCACGCCGCTGCTGTCACGGTCGGCCTCGGCGAGCAACTTGCCCTTGTGGTTGCAGATAAACGACGAACCGTAAAAGCTCATCTGCAAATCCGGGTCGGTGGTTGCCACTTCCCGGCCGACGCGATTGGACGCCACCACCGGCAAGATGTTGGCAGCGGCATGGCCACGCATGGTCATCTGCCAGTGGTCTCGGGAGTCCAGCGCTGCGCAGCCTGGCTCAGAGCCGATGGCGGTGGGAAACAGCAAGACTTCGGCGCCCATCAAGGCCAGGCAACGAGCCGTTTCAGGGAACCACTGGTCCCAGCAGATCCCCACGCCGATGCGCCCGAACGCGGTGTCCCAGACGCGGAAACCGGTGTCGCCGGGGCTGAAGTATTCCTTCTCCTGGTAACCGATGGCATTGGGGATGTGGGTCTTGCGGTACACCCCCAGCAAACGTCCGTCGGCATCGGCCACGCTCAAGGAATTGAAGTAGGCATTGCCGGCCTTTTCGAACCAGCTCAGTGGCAGCACCACGCCCAATTCCTTGGCCAGCGCGGCAAAGCGTTTGAGTACACCGCTGTATCGATATTCTTCGGCCAACGCCAAATGTTTATGGCTTTGTTCGATGCAGAAGTACGGCGTGGCAAACAGCTCCTGCAACAGGATGACCTGGGCGCCCTTCGCAGCCGCCTCACGAACCAATTGCTCGGCCCGATCAAGGTTGTGCGGCAAGTCCCAGGTGCACGGCATCTGGGTGGTGGCAATCGTCAACAGGGTCATGGCATTACCCCTGCACCGGCCAGGCCGGCTGTTGCTGGGTAATGCAATGCACCCCGCCGCCGCCATGGGCCAGGTGATTGATCCGCACCGGCACCACTTCGCGGCCCGGGAACGCCTGAGCCAATACTTCGGCCGCCGCGTTGTCGGCATCGATGCCATAGGCCGGCATGATGATCGCGTTGTTGGCGATGTAGAAATTGGTGTACGAGGCACAGAACACTTCGGCTTCGGTGTCCACGGCATCGGTGGCTTCAAAGAGTTCGATCAGCTCGAACGTGCGCCCTTGGGCATCGGTGGCCAGTTCCAGCGCGCGACGGTTTTCCCGTGCAACTTCGGCATACACCGACTGTTTGTCGTGAGTGGCGTCAACCAGCAACACACCGGGACGCGCAAAGGCGCAGACGCCATCGACGTGGCCATCGGTCATATCGCCGGTCACGTAGTCCGGATCACCCGGCAGCCAGATGGTTTTTTTCACCCCCAACAGACGCGTGAAGATCTCCTCGATCTCGGCCTTGGTCATCCCCGGGTTGCGATTGGGGTTGAGCAACACCGACTCGGTGGTGATCAGCGTGCCTTCGCCGTCGACATGAATCGCGCCGCCTTCGTTACTCAGCGGGGTGCCGAAACACGGCACGCCGAGACGATTGAGTGCGCGACGCGCCAGGCTTTCATCCAGGTTATGCAGCGACTTGCCACCCCAGGCATTGAAGCGCCAGCTCACACCGGCCAGACCGTGTTGCGGATGGCAGACGAAGCTCGGGCCAGAGTCCCGGCACCAACTGTCGTTGACCGCCAGCGGGATCAGTTCGATGTTGGGCCCGCACAGCGCCTCGGCACTCGCGACAGCCGACGGGTCGACCACCAGTTTCACCGGTTCGAACCGGGCAATGGCGTTGGCGACACGGGCGAAATCCTCTTGCACCAGCGGCAAGGTGACGCCCCAACCCGATTCCCAAAGCGCCTGGTTGTGCGGCCAGACCATCCAGGTCGCGGCGTGCTTGACCCACTCTGCCGGCATCCGCCAGCCACTGTTCTGAAGTTCGTTCTGCTGCATGACAAGTACCTTTGAGTTAAGTCATTGTGTTCAATGAAAACTGCCTTCGCGGTCTTGGCATGCATGCTACGGCTGTGAAATAAGGCGAACAAACGATGGATTTTGTAGAAAAGTGATTAGAGGAACTTATCAATATGCTCAAGCACTGGCCTCCGCTCAGCACCCTTCGCGGCTTTGAAGCCGCCGCGCGGCTGGGCAGTTTTCACAAGGCTGCGGACGAGTTGCACCTGACCCAGTCGGCCATCAGCCAACAGATCCGCACGCTTGAGGCCTACCTTGAGCAACCGTTGTTTTTTCGCAGTGGACGCAGTGTCAGCCTGACCGATGCCGGTCACGATTTGCTCAGCACCACGCAAGCGTTATTGCAGCAACTGGCGGTCGGCATTCGTCGTCTCGGGCAATACCAGAAACCCAACCAACTGGTGCTCAACACCACACCGACGTTCGCCCGGCACTGGCTGCTTCCACGCCTGGAAGATTTTCGCCGTCAGCATCCGGAGGTCGACCTGTGGATTTTCAGCACCGATGAAGTCCCGGACATGGCCACCCAGACCATCGACCTCGCGGTGCGCGATGACATCAGCTCCCAGGCCGAGTGCAGCTTCAAGGTGCTGCACGCAGACCGCCTCTATCCGGCCTGCCACCCGGACCTGTTGGCGGTGCCCGTCGAGCAGCGCACCACGCTTCACGGCGAGCGGGAAATGGACTGGAGTCATTGGGCCGTGGAGGCTGGCATTGATGTCGGCCAGAAGGATCAGGGGTTGAATTTCTCCGATCCCGGCCTGTTACTGGACGCGGCGTGCGCGGGGCTCGGCATCGCACTGGTCAGCCAGTTGCTGAGTCGGCCAGCGCGTGCAAACGGGTTGTTGCAACCCTTGGTCGAGGGCACCATTCGCGGCCCGAACTGGGCCTTGCTGACTCATCGCGACAGTGAAAACAATCCGCTGGCGCGGACCTTCGTCGAATGGCTGTTGAGCAACCTGGAAGCGAGTCACGAATAAACACCAGTGCTGGCGAGACAGAGAAAACCCCGTCTCGCCATACCGGTGTTGCAGGAGTCGGCAGCAGCGCCTATCAGCCTTGTGCTTTGCTCATTTTGGTGAACAGCTCGGTCGGCACTTTCTTGCCGTTGGAGGTGAACTGGTTGGTGCGGAATTTGTAGACCTCGCCTTCGGAGAGGAAACCGTCGTTGTTGGTGTCCATCGCCTTGAACTCCTCACCGCCCTGCGGGGCCACGGTCAGCAATTCTTTCAGGGAAACTCGGCCGTCGTGATCGGTGTCGGTACGGGCGAAGGACGCGTCGCCGCATTTGCCTTCACCGCACTTGCCTTCACCGGCCTTGGTCACCTTGGCGCCGGTTTCGCTGGCGCCGCACTTGCCTTCGCCACACTTGCCTTCGCTGGTCTTCTCCGCCGCGGCGAGTTGGTAACCTTGAGGCAGTGCGTCGGCGGCGAAGGCAGACGAAGCGAGGTTCATGCAGCCAACCAGCGAAACAGCGATCAAGCCAATACGGGATTTGTTCGAGAGACGGGACATGGTTATTTCTCCGGATACTGTGTGCGGCGAGGCCGCTCAGGGTCAGCCACTTGGGCGATAAGCCGTGGTGCGAGGGACGTTTGCTTTCTCGCTAAGGCCAGGCCATTTGACTGCATCCGTGTATCCCGGATGTATCCGCTTCTAGGGGATTTGTACACCAGCGTCGTCGCAGCGGGTCTGGATACACGACGATACACAGGCCCCGCGCTTATTCTCGCATCGATAGCGGGGGCGATGCTGATTGCCAGAGCGCTGGACAACCCTGAGTTATCCGAGCAGTTCCTGCAATCGCTCATCAGTGCCTGGCCCGCCGCGCCGGAACAGGAAAGTGAAAAGTGCTGATCACTGGAAGCTCGGCTCGGCGCAAGTCGCTGACGTAGCACGAAGTGTAGGCAGCCCCAGCAGCACGATCACCACCATCACCAGCCCAGCAACAATGGCGACGCCGAGCCCTGCCCGCGCGCCATAGCGGTCGATGACCAGGCCGGCCAGTACGCCACCGAGCGCAACGCCGATGCTGATGCCTGTCGTCATCCATGTCAGTCCTTCGGTGATCCTGGACGGTGGAACAATGATCGTACCGAGATTCATGACGACGACCATCGTGGGCGCAAACGACACACCCGCCACAAACAGCATCCCCGAAAGGACGTAGACGTCCGGTGAGAAAATGGGCAGCACGGCAGTGACGGCCGTTACCAGCACCCCAACAAAGAACTGCTTTTCAATCGATAAGGAAACCCTAATTGCACCGAAGGTCAGGCCCGCGATCATTGAGCCGAGCGCATAGGCTGCAAGGATGAAGCTGGCGGACGCTGGCCAGTCTTGTGCATTGGCGAAGGCAACCACCGCCACATCGATTGACCCGCCAATCACACCCATTGCCAGGAGCGCCAGAACGATGGTCCGAACGCCGGGAATAAGCAGGGTCGAGCTTGTGCTACGGCTATTGCTCACGACCACCTTCGGTTCTGTCTGCCGCTGCAGAAGAAAAGCCGTCACGCCGATGACCAGCAGCACGACGGCGACCAGAGGTCCGGCTTCGGCGAAGAAGCTGACGCTCAAACCAATGGCAAGTGGCGGGCCGATAATAAAGGCGAGTTCAGTCAGAACCGTGTCCAGGGAGAAAGCCGTGTGCAACTGCGGCTTGCCACGGAAAAGCTGTGTCCAGCGTGCTCTGATCATGGCGGGCATGCTGGGCATCGTGCCCGCCAATGCCGCAAGAATAAAAAGCAGTGTGGCCGGAGCCCTCATATATACGGCGAATATCAGCGCCAGCAACATGCCAATGCTGAAGGCAGTCACAAAGGGCAGAACCCGACTCTGCCCCCGCTGATCAACGAGTTTCGACACCTGCGGGCCGATCAGCGCATTCGCCAGGGTAAAGGTACCGGCGACCGAGCCAGCCAGCCAATAAAGACCCCTCTGCTGCACCAACATGGTAATGATGCCGATGCCGATCATTGCCTGCGGCAGACGGGCAATGGAACTCGCAATCACCAACCCCATGACGCCGGGGGTGGTGAGAAGTTCGCGGTAGGGATTTGCCATGAAATATCTAAAAATAATCAAGTTGCGCATCCTTGCCTCCAAGAAGTCATTAACATCACTTCTGTTGATTCACCACACTTACATCATGTAAGCGCAAGCCCAGGAACCATTATTCCGGGTTGATTCAGAAACAAAACGCCGGGGAACATCAAAGCCAAGACTCTGCCCATGACACATCGAAGTCAACGGCGGTCGAAAAACGCCCCGGCCACCCTCGCCCGGAGTGCACGCCCATAAGCTGCAACCACTCCAGTAAACCAGACTCGGCAGAAGCCCTACTGCGGCTGAAAAGTTTGAAGATACGCCAACAGGTTTTCGATCTTATCCGGATCGCTGAGTCCCCAGAAAATCATGCGGGTACCGGGAACCACTTTCTTTGGCGCTTCAAGGTACGCCGTGAGGGTTTCGCGGGTCCAGACGATGCCGGCTGATTTCATCGCGTCGGAATATTGATAGTCCCTGGTACTGCCCGAAGAGCGTCCGAAAATGCCATTGAGTTGCGGCCCGAACGAACCCCGCGCCGACTCCCCGACTTGATGGCAGCCGCCGCATATGCGTTTGAACAAAGTAGCGCCCGCTTCAGCATCGCCGGCCGCTTGTGTATGCGCGCTGAGCAACCCGGCATTGAGCAACAACGCCAAGGTGAGTGCGGCTTTCTTCATGTGCTGCTCCCAATCATCTGCGGCTTATCGCTTGTGAATCGACTCGCACCCGATTGGAGTTTGTTCCTGTAAGCCGCTGGCGGGAAAGTCTACGGAATAAATGAGCATCTTCGTAGCCCACTGCGAAGGTGATGTTGTCCAGCAACAAGCGCAGACTCTATCCTGTGCACCCGAATGCCTGCCACGACTTCACCGGAGACCTCTGTGCCACCCCTGACCGCCCGAGAGGTTTACCAGCAATTGCGCGACGCCGCGCTGGAAGTTCGGCCACTGAAATACCTGGCCGAACAACCCGAGCCCGGCCACATGCACGTCGATATCGAAGGCTGGCGCCTGAGCCTCGGTTTCGACGGCAGTCACCTTCTGCATTGCCACCGTTGCCAGAGCCCGGACGGCCGCGAGGGTGAACTCGACCGCTGGCAACGCACCGACCCGGTCAGTTTGCTCAGCACCTGGGAACTGGCGCAGATCGAGCGGTTGCTGACGGAATTCAAAAACGTGGTTTGACCGCTTTCCAGTCCGGCTTGTAACGCTGCATCTGTTTCACGTCATCGCGCTGGCGAATTCCGCAGGTCAGGTATTGATCATGCAGTTTGCCGAGCTGATCGTGATCCAGTTCCAGACCCAAACCCGGTGCACGGGTGATCTTCACGCAGCCGTCGACAATCGGAATCTTGCCGCCCTTGATCACCTCTTCATCCGGTTCCTGCCACGGGTAATGCGTGTCGCAGGCGTAATCCAGATTGGGCACGGCGGCAGCCACATGCGCCATCGCCATCAGGCTGATGCCCAAGTGCGAGTTGGAATGCATCGACACACCGAGACCGAAGGTGTCGCACATTTTCGCCAGAGCCTGGGTATCGCGCAGACCACCCCAGTAATGGTGATCGGCCAGGACAATCTGCACGCTGTTCAACGCCACGCTGCGACGGAACTCGTCGAAATCGGTAACCACCATGTTGGTCGCCAGCGGCAGGCCGGTGCGTTTGTGCAGCTCGGCCATGCCGTCGAGGCCTGGCGTCGGGTCTTCATAATATTGCAGGTCATCGCCGAGCAATTCGGCCATGCGGATCGAGGTTTCCAGTGACCAGTTGCCGTTCGGATCGATGCGCAACGGGTAACCGGGGAAAGCCTTTTTCAGCGCCTTGATGCACGACACTTCGTGCTCCGGCGGCAGTGTGCCGGCCTTGAGCTTGATGCTTTTGAAACCATTGGCCTCGATCATGCGCCGCGCCTGGGCGACGATCTGCTCTTCGTTCAGGGCTTCGCCCCAATTGTCCGGCTTGTAGGGTGAATCGACATGCTGCGCGTACTTGAAAAACAGGTAGGCACTGAACGGAATTTCATCGCGGATCGCCCCGCCGAGCAAGTCCACCAGCGGCACATTCAACGAGTGCGCCTGCAGATCAAGGAACGCCACCTCGAACGCCGAATACGCGTTGCTCACCGCTTTGCTGGCATGGGAACCGGGCGCCAGTTCCGCACCGGCAATGCTCGCCGGTTTGTTCGCCGCCACAGTGGCTTGGACGATGCGGCGCAGCTGATTGAGGTTGAACGGGTCGAGGCCGATCAGTTGCTGTTGCAACTGCTGCTGGATCAGCAGCGCAGGGGTATCGCCGTAGCTTTCACCGAGGCCAATGTAGCCGTTGTCGCTTTCGATCTCGATGATCGAGCGCAGTGCGAAAGGCTCGTGAATCCCGCTGGCATTGAGCAACGGCGGATCACGGAAGGCGATTGGGGTGACGGTGACTCGGGTGATTTTCAAGAGGCTGCTCCCTTTGGCTCAGGTTTCAATGCGGGGTGACTTGGAGATTGTTGAGGGGTGGCGGTCAGCACACTGCGTGCATCGCCACGAGGTGCCGTGCGAGCGAAAAAGATCACCACCGCCGCCACCAGCGAAGTAGCCGCCAACCCGTAGAGGCCGCCTTCGATGGAGCCGGTTTTCTGCTCCAGGAAACCGAACGCCGTCGGCGCCACGAAACCGCCGAGGTTGCCGATGGAGTTGATCAAGGCGATCACCGCGGCTGCGATGCGGGCATCGAGGTAACCTTGCGGAATCGGCCAGAACAATGCCGAGGCCGCTTTGAAACCAATCGCGGCAAAGCAGATAGCGACGAAGGCGAAGACCGGCCCGCCGGTGGTAGACATGAACATGCCGAACGCGGCGATCACCAGCGTCAGCGCAACCCAGGCCTGCTGGTGTTTCCACTTGCTGGCCATGGCGGCGAAGCCGTACATCGCGATGATCGAAATGATCCAGGGAATCGAGTTGAACAGGCCGACCTGGAAGTCGCCAAGGTTGCCCATTTTCTTGATCATGCTCGGCAGCCAGAACGTGGCGCCGTAGATGGTCAGGGCGATGGAAAAATAGATGAAGCAGAACAGCGCGATTTGCTTGTCGGCGAGCAATTTGAACATCGATGGCTTGACCGTCTGCGTGGCTTCGCGGGCCTGCTGCTCCAGCGCGATGGCGCCTACCAGTGCATCTTTCTCTTCTGCGCTCAACCACTTCGCTTCACGTGGATGGGACTGCAACCAGAACCAGACAAATCCGCAGAGCACGATCGAGGCAAAGCCTTCAATCAGGAACATCCACTGCCAGCCATGCAGACTGAAACCGCTGACGTTCAATAGCGCGCCGGACACCGGTCCGGAAATCACCGAAGCAATCGCCGAACCGCTGAGGAAAATCGCCATGGCCTTGCCCCGTTCGGTCGACGGTAGCCATTGAGTGAAGTAGTAAATGATGCCGGGAAAGAAGCCTGCTTCGGCCGCCCCGAGAATAAAACGCAGGACGTAGAAACTGGTTTCGCCACGCACGAACGCCATCGCCATCGCCGCCGCGCCCCAGGTGAACATGATGCGCGTCAGCCAGGCGCGAGCGCCGTAGCGTTGCAGCAACATATTGGACGGCACTTCGAAGATTGCGTAACCGATGAAGAACAACCCGGCACCCAGGCCATAGGCGGCAGCGCCAATGCCGAGATCGGTTTCCAAGTGGCTGCGCACAAAGCCGATGTTGACCCGGTCGATGTAGTTGACGATGAACATCACCACGAACAGCGGCAACACGTGACGCTTCACCTTGGCCGCGGCGCGGGCGATCACATTCGGGTCCGGCGGACTCTGGAGGGTATTCAAGGGGTGACTCCCGATCATTGTTTTTTTAGGGACAGGCCGATCATGGACGCCGGTATTGATCCCGTCTAATCTAACTTGGCATTCGATTGATACCTGGATTAGATCAATGTTCGAACTGACTCAACTGCGTTGCTTCACCACGGTGGCGACCGAACTCAACTTTCGTCGCGCCGCTGAACGACTGAACATGACCCAACCGCCGCTTAGTCGACAGATTCAACTGTTGGAGCACCACTTGGGCGTCGAGTTGTTTACCCGCACCACCCGCAGCGTCGCCCTGACCGCCGCCGGCCGCGCGTTCTTTATCGAAGCGCAAAACCTGCTGGAGCGCGCCCAGCAAGCGGCGGTGACCGCACGGCGTTTCGCCGAAGGCGACATCGGCTCGGTCAACATCAGCTTCGTCGGCAGCGCGGTGTACGAGTTTCTGCCCAAGGTCATCGCCGAAGCGCGACTCAAACAGCCGCACGTGAAAATCGATCTGTCGGAGATGAACACCTACCAACAGCATGAAGCCCTGCGTGCCCGTCGTATCGATTTGGGTATCGTCCGCGCGCCATTGCTGGAGCCGGGCTACGCCACCGAGTGCCTGGTGCGTGAACCTTTTGTGCTGGCCGTGCCCAGTCACCACCGGCTCGCGAGCACGCAAACCGTGTCGGTCAAAGACCTCGATGCGCAACCGTTCCTAATGTACTCCCATGCCGCCTACCCGCCGTTCAACGAACTGCTGACCGGTATGCTGCGCTCTGCCCGCGTGGCCCCGGAATACGTGCAATGGCTCGGTTCGTCGCTGACCATCCTGGCCCTGGTCAACGCTGGAATGGGCCTGGCCCTGGTGCCCCGCTGCGCCACCAGCGTGGTATTCAAGAACGTGGCGTTTCGCGACATCGACCTGGGCGAAGGGGTGCAGAGCGAATTGCATTTGATCTGGCGCGAGAACAACGACAACCCGGCATTTGCGATGTTGCTCGAGGGGATCCGACGGGCTGTGAGGGAAGGATGGGGCGTATGAAAGTGCTCCGAAAAAAGGTCGTTCCACCCAGGCCATGAAAGCGCCGCCACTGGCAGCGCCCCCTCCATTGCGCATACCATGCCGCGACTCCAAAAAACTTCAGCCAGGCCCTCATGATCAAAGCCAGTCTGCGAAGCCACCTGACTCTCTGGTTTGCCGGATTGTCGTTGCTCACGTTAGTGAGCGTGGGCTTCTACGTAGGCCATATCGCCACCGAGCAGATGAAGCAGGCGAGCGGCAATGCGTTGTTGAGCACGGCAAGGTCTGCGGCCGAGCTGTTGGGTGCGCAGCTGCATGAACGCCAGCTTGAAGTGTCCCTGCTCAGTCGAGCCCCGCTTTTCAAACATGGCGATCTGGACGATCCGGATATCTTGAGTTCAATCGAGCTGCGTTCGCAGTCCCGCGCCGAGTACGCCTGGATGGGCGTAGCGGATGCAGATGGCCGTGTGCGCCAAGCGGTGAATGGCTTGCTGGTGAATCAATCGGTAAAACAACGCCCCTGGTTTCAGGCCGGGTTGCGCGGTGCCTACACCGGTGATCCACACGAGGCAGTCTTACTGGCCAAACTGTTGCCGGGCACCGCCAGTGGCGAGCCTTTGCGCTTCATCGATTTCGCCGCACCGATCCGCAATGCCGAAGGCCAGGTTGTCGGCGTGCTGGGCGCTCATGCCCATTGGAGCTGGGTGACGCGCATCGTTGACGCGGCAGTGCTGCGAAAGGACATGACGCCTGAAGTGGAAGCGCTGATCGTCGACCACGACGGTAAAGTCCTCTACCCGGAACCGCTCATGGGGCAACTCGTGCCGAACATGCCGGTGGCCCGGGAAAACCATTCCGATACCTCTGGCTGGTCCGTGGGCAACGGTTACCTGACCAGCGTTGTCGCGGTGCCGACGCCATCGAGCACCGACCTTGCGTGGTACATCGCAGTGCGGCAACCCCTGGACATCGCGCTTCAGCCCGCACGCATCCTGTTTTACAAGTTGCTGGTATTGGGCGTGATTGCCGCGATCGTGTTTGGTCTGGTGGCTTACTACCTGGCGCTCTACCTCAGCCGCCCGATCGAGCAGTTGGCAAAGTCGGCCAAACAAGTGCAGAACCAACAACCCGGCGTGACCTTCCCCCGCGATCATTCGGTGCGAGAAATTGCCCAGTTGGGCCAATCCCTCCAGGGCATGACGCAGTCCTTGCTCGGCAAGGAGCGCGAGTTGCAGGAGGCCAATGCGTCGCTGGAAGCCACCGTCGCACAACGCACCGCCGCCCTCACCCGGGCCAATGCCGATCTGTTGAAACTGGCCACCCACGACGCGCTGACCGGCGTGTACAACCGGCGGCGATTCGACGAGAAGCTGGACGAGTGCAACCTGCTGTTTCAACGCACCGGACGGCCGTTTGCTTTGCTGTTCATCGACGCCGACCATTTCAAGCAAATCAATGACACCCATGGCCACGCGGTTGGTGACGAAGTGCTGCACCAACTCGCCCGGCTGATTCAGGACAACACCCGCGCCACTGACTTTGTGGCCCGTTACGGGGGTGAGGAATTTGCGGTGCTGTTACCGGAAGTCGAAGAGCCAGAGAGTCCCGGGGTCGTTGCCGAGAAGATCCGCGCTGCGATTGCAGAGGCCTCGTTTACCACGGTCGGACACGTCACCGTGAGTATCGGCATCGGGCTCGCCGAGTCATCGGACAGCAATACGACCGCGCTGATCAAACGCGCCGATCAGCAGCTCTATCAAGCGAAATGGTCGGGAAGGAATCGGGTAGTGCAGCAGGCTCGTATGACGGAACGCCACTGACCAAGCAACTCCCTCGCCACAATGACGTGCCCGTCGACAAGACCGGGTATAGCGCTTACTGAACGTTTTTCAGCTTGACCACATCACCGGAGATCTTGGTGGTGTAACCGGTCAGGACCCAGGCCCAGAACCAGTTTTCCTGCACCTGGGTGTTGATCATCGCGTCGCCGCCCTTGGCTTTGATCGCTGCATTCTGCGCGCGAACAAAACGGTTGTTCTGCTGGATTGGAATCACGCCGAACAGCAGCAGACCAGTGGCGCTTGCTTCGCTGTGACCCAGGACGGTGTATTGGCTGCTTTCATAATGCTGGGTGTTCATCGGCGTGCCGGTGCAACCCGCCAGAACCAGACCGAACAGGGCGACGGCAACTGCTTTACTGAGGTACTTCACTGAAAAACTCCATGAGATGTTGCCCGGGATCCGTTTCTCGGGCGGCGCACACTCTAACGGATGAGGTGGCCAATTGGTATCGTCAGCCACCGCGGCTCAGCGGCGGCTTTCGACAAGCCTTAGCCACCCTTCAGTCAATCGTGCACAACCACCATCTTCCCACCCGCCTCATTCGCTTCCATGACCCGATGTGCCTCACGAATCTCCTCGAACTTGAAGACCCGTGACGGCCTGACATCCAATCGCCCCGCCACTACATCTTCAGCAATGGACTGCAATGGAACGTCCGCCAAAGGGAAACCCGGGGTTCCGAAAACAAAGCTGCCAAAAAAGGTGAGGTAGACCCCACTTGCCATTTGCAGCAATGGATTAAACTCGGCGATCGGTTCCAGGCCGCCCAACCACCCCGCCAGGCACACCTTGCCACCGCGGCGAACCATCGAAAGCGAATCCAGTATTGTGCTGTTGCCCACCAGATCCAGCACCGCATCGAACTGCCCCGCTCCGGTGATTCGGCTCGACAGCTGCGGCCCTTCCCGTTCGACACTCACAGCGCCCAAAGCCTTCAGCTGTTCAAACCGCTCAGGGCTCCTGGACGTTGCGACAACCTGTGCGCCGGCATTCACCGCCAGCTTCACCGCAGCCTGGCCAAACGAAGACGTGGCGCCTCTGATCAGCACCCTCTGCCCCTCTTCAATTTGCAGATTGCGGAAAAGGCAGGTCCAGGCCGTTGCGTACGTTTCAGGTATTGCGGCGAGTTCTGCCCAAGGCAGATCAGCCTCGATCAACGCCACATTCGACACCGGCGCACGGGTGTACTGCGCATAACTGCCATTGATGGTGCGGCCCAGCCCACCCATGAGTGCAGCGACTTTGGCCCCTACCGGAAATTCGCCACCCGGGCATGACTTGACCAGCCCTACACACTCGATGCCTGAGACCGGAGCGGCTTCTGCCCACTCGCCACGACGCATGTGCATCTCCGCGTGATTGATTCCGAAGGCCTTGATCTCAATCACCACATGCCCGGGCATCGCCTCGGGTTCAGGAAGATCCTTGTAGACGAGGCTGTCGAGTCCACCGAATTTTTCAAGAACGATCGCTTTCATGATGTCTGTCCCGGGGAGGGAGATCCTGAACGAACCCGACCTCACCCTTAGCAAGTGGATTATTAGCGTTATCGCCGCCGGCAGGCCGTAACCACACCGAAGACATTTAAGAGGTTATGTCCATCCTCGTAACTTGTCAAATGAGTTTTGAGTGGTTACGCTGACCATTCATCCATCAACGTCTTCAGGACATTCCCATGAGCACGACTCCCCGCGGCCCGGCCATCTTTGTCGCCGATGCCGCAGCCCTCGATTTCCTGAATTCGATAGCGACTCCAGTCGATCAACCCGTTGACTGGATCGACGACGGTGCTGGCTGGCTGGAATGGCTGCAACAATCAGGCTGGGTAGAGGAATCGATACTCAAACGTCTTCAAGCGCAAGCGATGCCGGGAGAACTGGAGACGGTTGCTGCGCAGGCCAGGTCCTTGAGGGAGTGGTTTCGCAGTTTTGTCTTGAAATACAAAGGCAAACCGCTGGAGGCGTCGGCTCTCAAGGAGCTCGAGTCGTTGAATCGCCTGCTCGAACGGGACGAAAAGTTCACGGCGATCACTGTGCAGGAAGGCGATACACCGAAGCTGTCCTGGCAGCTTCAGCGCCGCTGGCGCGGCCCGGACTCCCTGCTTCTGCCGCTCGGCGAAGTGCTGGCGGAGTTCGTGTGCAAGGAAGATTTTTCCGATGTGAAATGCTGTGAGGGACCCGGTTGCACCCTGATGTTCGTCGACCACACCCGGGGCAGAAAACGTCGCTGGTGCAGCATGGCAGTCTGCGGAAACCGAGCGAAAGCCGCCGCACACCGCGAGAGACAAAAGAAAAACCTGGACGTCTGAAGTGTTTGCCCCCTACAAATAAATAACCTGTTTAAATTGATTTGACAGGTTATTAAAAGACTGCAAAAGTGAATCCTGCAAACCGGTTAAAACTCATCTGACCAGTTACGAGGGCACTCATCATGACTTTTTCCACGCCTGTCACGACCCCGATCAACTACACGTTTGCCGACGCCGACGGCATCCGCGTCTTCTACCGAGAGGCCGGCAACCCCGCGCATCCGACCCTTCTCTTGCTCCATGGCTTTCCGAGCTCTTCGCATCAGTTCCGGCAACTCATTCCATTGCTCGCGGAACACTTCCATATCATCGCGCCTGACCTGCCCGGCTTCGGCTTCACCGAAGTACCGGCCGAGCGTGAATACGTTTACACCTTCGATGCGCTGGCAGAATCGCTCGGCCACTTCGTAGACGTGCTGGGACTGAAGCGGTACGCCATGTATGTGTTCGATTACGGCGCGCCGACGGGTCTGCGGTTGGCGGTGAAGCATCCTGAACGGATGACCGCGCTGATCTCGCAAAATGGCAATGCGTATCTGGAAGGACTGGGTGATGCCTGGGCGCCCATCAGGACCTATTGGGCGGAACCTTCGGCCGAGAATCGCCAGGCCATCGCCGATGCGGTTCTTCATCTGGAGGGGACGCGTTGGCAATACGAACACGGTGTCAGCACGCCGGAAAAAATCGCACCCGAGTCGTACACGCTCGACGCCTTGTTGATGGAGCGGCCGGGGAACAAGGACATTCAGCTCGACCTGTTTCTGGACTACGCCAACAACCTCAAGTGCTATCCAGCGTTCCAGGATTTTTTCCGGGAAACGAAACTGCCGACGCTGGCGATCTGGGGTAAAAATGACCCGTTCTTCATACCGCCCGGCGCCGAAGCCTTCAAACGCGATAACCCCAATGCCGTTGTCGAGTTGCTGGACACCGGGCACTTCGCGCTGGAAACCCATGCGGACCACATCGCGAAGCGAATTATCGAAGTCATTCATAGCGCTGTTTAGCGGCGTGACAGGCGGACGCCAGCGTGTGTCCGCCTCTCGCTTTACGACTGAGTTACAGCGGCTTGTGAATGCGCAGATGAAACAGGCTCGGGCGCAGGTTCATCGTCCAGTTTGATAAACATTGCCAGCACCGGCCCCATCAAAACCACGACGATGGAAGCGCCGAACGCCACCGCCCAGTTGTTCCCCGTGATGTCCAGCAACCAACCGATCACCACCGGCGACACCGCGCCGGCCAGGGCCATACCCGTAAACGTGCAGGCACTGGAGGTCGCGGAGTGTTCGTGGGACACCTCGGTGCCTATGACCCAAAGCGGCGAGTCGGCCAGTTCCGAGCAGAAGAACGAGAAGCTCAGGCCGCAGGCGCAGATCATCAGGTCGTGGGTGAACATCAGCGGAATCAAGCCAATGATCGAGGCCAGGAAGCCGAAAATGATCAGGTCGCGACGTGAGCGCAGACGGTTGCCGGTGACCTTGAAACGCCAGTCAGAGAGCATGCCGCCCACCGCGGTGCCGACGGTTCCGCCCAGCAGCACAAAGGTTGAAAACAGCGCGGTGTGGGTCAGGTCCATGCCGTAGCGCTGGGTGAAGAACGACGGAATCCAGTTGAGGAAAAACCACAGCACCCAACCATGGCAAAAACAGGTGGCAGCGGCCGGCCAGACTTTGCGCAGCATCTGCGGCCAGTTGACCGGTTTGGCCGCCACGGGTGGCAGTGGCACGGCGGCGGTGGATTCGACCAGTTTCTTCGATTCGCTCAGGCTGAAGTACATGATGAACATGTAGATCAGCGTCACCACGCCGAGGATGACGAACGTCAGGCGCCACGAGAACTGGATGATCATGAACGTCACGATCAACGGCGCCAGTGCGTTGGCCAGGCGTCCTGACGCATGCATCATGCCCTGGGCCGTGCCGCGCTGGGTGATGGGGATGGCGCGGGCGATCATGCGCGCCGCTGTCGGGTAGATCGGCGCTTCGCCGATACCGACCACGAAGCGTGCAATCACCAGCACCACCAGACCACTGACCAGCCCCGTGGCAATGGTCGCCGCCGACCAGATAATGCCGTAGAGCAGCATCGCCTTGCGTGAGCCGATACGGTCACTGAACCAGCCGCCGGGAATCATGAAGCAGCTGTAGGCGATGGCGAAGGCGGAAAACATCATGCCCAGGTTGGTGTTGCTGAAACCCAGCTCCTTGCTGATCGTCGGTGCCGCGACGGCCAGGTTGGTGCGGTCCACGTACATGATGAAAGCCATGATGCAAAGCAACACGAACGTCAGCGTTGCCCTGCGTTTTTGCGCAAGCGTAGTCGGAATCATTTTCTCCACCTTTTTTTATAGTTGTAGTGGGCAGGCGGTCATCCCGGACCGCCTGTCATTGCGTTACTTGAAGAAGCCGTGCAACACCTCGTAGGTCTCGTCCGGACATTCTTCCTGCAGGTAGTGGCCCGAGGGCACAGTGGCGGTCTGCACGATGTTGGTGGCGTAGCGGCTCCAGATTTCTGCAGCGTTATGGTTGCGGCCAACGCCGCCCTTTTCGCCCCAGAGAATCAGCGCCGGGTTGTCGATCCGGCGGCCCGCATCGAAGTCGGCGGTGTCCATGTCCAGGTCGATGCCGAAGGTCGCGCGATAGTCTTCGCACATCGCATGGGTGGTGGCCGGGTTCTTGATGCAGCGGATGTAATCGGCCAGTGCTTCGGGTCCGAAGAAACTGGTGCCTTGATCAGTCTTCGACAGTTTGCGGCGGATGAAGAACTCCGGATCGGCGTTCATCATGCGCTCAGGTGTCGGCGCGTCCTGGGTCATGAAGAACCAGTGCCAGGAGAATTTGCCCCACTGGCGTGTCACGTTGTTCAGCAAATAATGCTGCGGCAACATGTCGACGAAACCCGCCTTGAGCACTTTGTCGCCGTGGTCCAGGCACATGCGATGCAGCACCCGTGCACCACGGTCATGACCAGCGGCATAGAACTGCTCGAAACCCAGCGATTGCATGACTTCAACCTGATCCTGGGCCATGGCGCGGAAGGAATAATCCGAATGATCGCCACCGCCTTCCGGTTTGGAGCTGTCGCCGTATCCGCGCAAGTCGGTGCACACCACAGTGAAATCTCTGGCCAGGCGCGGCGCAATTTTGTGCCAGGACAGGTGATTGAATGGGTTGCCATGCATCAACAGCAACGGCGGGCCTTCGCCACCGACGACGGTAACAATCTCGGCACCGCTGGTTTTGGTGATGGTCTTGGTGAAATTCTCGAACATGGTGTCAGCCTCGATTCTTTTCTCGATCACTTAGCGTTTGGATTTGCGCGCGGCCGCGTTATCAGCAGCGACACGGAACGCGGCAGCCATGGCACCGACATCTGCAATGCCTTTGCCGACGATGTCGTAAGCCACGCCGTGCGCCGGGGTCGCGTACACAGTCTTCAAACCACCGGTCAGCGTCACGCCTGAAGAGAAGCCCAGCAACTTGGTCGCGATCTGGCCCTGGTCGTGATACATGATCACCACCGCGTCGAAATCGCCGTTGCGCGCTTTGATGAACACCGTGTCCGACGGGAACGGCCCTTCGCAGGCCAGGCCTTTGAGGCGCAAGGCTTCGAGCGTCGGGCGGATGATCGTGATCTCTTCGTCGCCGAACAGACCGTTCTCGCCGCCATGGGGATTGAGTGCCGCGACGCCGATCCGCGGCGCGTTATTGCCCAATGCACGCAACGTGTCGTGGGCCAGTTGCAGCGCACCTTCGATGCGGTCCGGTTGCACCATGTCGACGGCTTTGCGCAGCGCCACATGGGAGGTCACGCGGAAAGTCGAGAACTGCGGGATGATGTTCACTTCGCCGAAGTAACCGACGTGCTCGGTCCAGGCGGCAAACATCTGGTGTTCGTCATGGTACTTCCAGCCACCGCGATGCAGGCCGGCCTTGTTGAGCGGCGCGAAGCAGATGCCATCGAGTTCGCCGGCCAGGGCCATGTCGGTCATGATCTTCAGGGTTTCGCCCGTTAGACGGCCCGACTCCGCATTGACCAGGCCACGCTCATACAGCGCAGGGTCCACGTTGTGTAAATCGATCAAGGGAACGGCGGCCTGGGAATGGTCGGCTTCGCGCAGGTGCACAATCTTCTGGTACGGAATGCGCTGACCCGCGTCACGCATGCCGAGCTCGAGCACACGCTCGTCCCCAATGATCACCACATCCGCCCGCTCACGTGCCTCAGGCGTCGACAACAGCTTGACGACCAACTCAGGGCCAATGCCGGTGACATCGCCCAGCATAAGTCCAATCAGGGGTTTCATCAGTTTTTCTCCTGTCCAGGCAAGGTGGGTTTTTTATTGTTATGGGGAGCGCCGATGGCGTAACGCAGGCCGAATATCCGGTGCAACCACTGAGGCCCATCCTAGGCCGACGGGCTGGGGCTTCAAGGTGCGAAACGTGGGGTGGGGGTTCACAGAATGTGGTTTGAGAAGGGTGTGGCCGGGAAGATCTTCGGATAGCTCTTACGGATAGCGACGAAGCACCCTACACGCGCCTGAAAACAAAACGAGAAATATCCTACTTATGACAGCTTATTAGCGACAAAAAAAACCCGTCCCAGCCGAAACTGAAACGGGCTTTTCCCCACATCAACGACCGTTACTTCAGGTCGTCAAAGTGGTCTCGCAGGAATTCGTAAAAGCGAAACGCTTTCAACAATCTCCATACGAGGCTCAGCGTACGCAGCAATAGCTTCATACGTTTTGGCCTCCAGGTAGGGGCCAAACCTCCAGCGCACTTACCGGATCACGCGAGCCTTAGGGACGACACGCTAGTATCTCCCATGAGGCGGCCGGTTGAGTTCCCTCCGAACCATCATCCCGGCACGGGTGCAAAACCGTGTCAGAGGGCGTGAAACTGTTATGTCACCGGCCAAACCTCACAGCCGCACCAGCCTGTGAGCGCCGGCATATTAACCTAGAAACTCAAGCGCAGCGGCTGGTCTTTAGCGTTTCAAGGCAAAGGGACGACGTGTTTTTGTAAAACGTTATTTCTGTCAGGTTCTTGCTATCGCATTGAACACCATAAGTCACTACTGGTGCCTTCAGATGACGTAAATCAACCGAAGTAAAATAACGTTGCAGGGATAAGCAAAGCTCAATATTATGCCCCCACGCTAGTGTCTCCCATGAGAAGCACCAAGTCCCAGCCGCAAACTGAGGCTTACAAAAGAACCGCCCCGCAAAGGCGGTTTTTTTTCGTCTGCCGTTTGCCAGCGCTGCGACCTCGCCGAGCAGCGGGCCGTCTTCGTCGCTGGCGGTGCTCTTTTCAGAATATTGAGTGGCTACATGTCGGAGTTGTAGGCAAAATCCGAGAGCTGCGTAAGGGGGTACGCTTTGTGCTCTTTTTGCCTTGCTGCCGCCTTGTTGGTCCTCTCTTTGTCGGGATACTCTCCAGACGTCGCTGCACATTCAGCGACCGGGCGTGAGACCCCGGAGACAATCAAGGCGCAAAGCGCCACAGAACCAATTGCGGCGTTTTTTTTCGTCAGCGATCAGGTTTTATGGCGGCTGTGCGTGGAAGGCTTTCGGGCCTACCGGTTACCTTGATTGCCGGGTCTCACACCACGCACGGCTGCCACCCACGCTTTTGAGACAGCTAAGTGGCAGTTCCTCCAATCAAGGGAACTGATAATGAACAAAATAAATCCGTCCGAAATACGTCTTCTCACCCACCTGCCTTCTGCGCGGTGCTGTTCGTCACCTATTCACCTTTGCGTCTATGGAGGTGATCAATGACCGAACCAACAGAAGCAAAAACCATTGGCTTCACCCCCTGCATCTATTGCGTCGACCGCCCACTGTTCCACGTCAGCGCCGGCGTTCCTGTCGATGCAGCACTGGCAATGGCTTCAGATCTACTGTTCTTGGCCAAGGCGCTAACAAAAGACGCCGCCTATGACAGAGAAACGGACCGTTTTTCGTGGGCTGCGCACTATTTGACGGCAATGGGGAAAGCGGTAATTGATGATGTGGTCAAAGCGGTTACGCCACGACCTGATAGAGCGAGTCTGAAAGTCGCAAAATAGCGGCTAATCACTCCAGATGTTTGCCCCGACTTCGTCGGGGCCTCTGATCAATTGCCGCAGTATGAGCAACGACCCTACCTGCAAAGACAAACCTACATTTTTGCGCACATCTCGACGTCAGCCTGTGTCTTCACTTCCGTTTCAATGCCCAATCTGTATTTGCAGTAGTCAATGATGTCCTGGCGTAACTCATCGCTCAGCTTCTCTACCTTCCGGTAGTCACCGTCGTTGGCGTGAATGTTGAAGAATTTCATTCTCAACGTAGGCGTCTTTTTCACAAAGAAGATGGTGTTGACCTCACCATCTGAAACTTCGTTGTAGTAGCCAATGTTTAGCACCACCAGCAATGCAAGCACGCCTGCTAATAGAAAGTACTTCATTCTACGGCCGGCCGAGGCGGTGGCAGAAGCTGCGTTTTAGTGCGGATATTCCTTACCAGCTCCATGCCAATATTCCCCGGACAAATCTTGCCGTCTCTGTCTTGACCTGGAAACTCTCGATGCCCGCCAAACCGCTCAATGACAAATACACTTTTCAGGGCTTCCACTAGGTGCAGCAGAGCGTCTATTTGCGTCGCAGGTATGACATTCGTTGTGCTATAGCCCAAGTACTCAAGGGTTTCACGCCCTTTGGCAACGATGTCTCCGCCCTCTTCTGCGGTCGTTAGATTTTCCAGAAGGACGATGCCAATAACGCCTGTGTTAAATAGCTTGACACTGGATGCCTGTAACCGGATATCACGCCCTTCTAAAACGGTACCGTCACAGGCGATGCCATAGTGATAGCCGATGTCGTCGTATTTGTTACCCATGTGGTGTGCTTGAACGCCCTGCATCTGTTTGACTCCACCAGGCGTGCATTCATATGACCGGCCAGCATGGTGCAAGGCGATCATTGTGTAGTCCCAGTCTTTCACCATATCCGGTTTTCCTTTCAAAGCCCCCCATTCTGAGCGCTCAGTGAAAGTGTGCCCAAGCGATTGGACCTTTTTGATGATTGCCTCGCGAGTGGCAGCACGGTCATTAATGGTGATCGGCACCGGGCACATGAACTCGCCAGGCTTGATCTCCTTAGCGGTCGCCTCGGTAGCAAATTTGGCGCCCATTCAAACGCCCTCCGACATTTCATGGAGAGTACGCGCGGGCGCGCTGAATTTAATATGCAGGGAGATTATAGAATCGGGGGACGGCGCCTTGACATGTGCGACCCCGTTCGCATCGGTCACTCCCGGGGTTTGCACACCATCAACGGTGGCGACAAACTCCCGTAAAGCCAAAGGCTGCCCAGTTTCGCTATCGCTAACGCTGAATGATTGCCCGAATACTTTTTGAAAGGACAACGGGAGTGGCGCAATGAATGGGGCTGGGGTGTGAGAGCTTCCAATGATGATGGTTCCGGATCCCGCTGTGACGGAGTTCCCATGAGTTCCAGTGCTCCCCACAGTCGCGGCATTTAACCCGTTAATGAAAACAGTAGCGGAGACATCACCAACCAACGCGCTTCCGCACGCGCTCGTGTCCGATTTTCTGGCTGCAGCCAGTCCATCAAAAAAAACATCGGGGGAGCCGGAAACGATCGGATTTGTATTATGCCCAGGCAAGGGGCACGCGGTAGGATCATTGATGCGGGCGGCAGGCTTTGCCATCTCAGATTCCTTTCTGGTTGCTCTTAATGAGGGCAGCAATGTACCACCGGGCGTTCCGAAAGGCTCGCCAGCTGCAATTGCCCCCTCGGCCCCTGGCGAGGGTCTCGCCCCGCCAATCACTCAGCTCCTTGATTCTCGCGTCTATCAGCGAAGAGGCATCTTCCCCTTCTCCTTCCTTTGCGCGAAGGCTTCCTTCTTCATGGGGTTGCCACCTCTGTCAGGATGGTTTCGCCCGCTCCAGGATAGTTGCCGTTTTCCCGCCGCTTGAGTCTCGCTGACTGACGGTTTGCGCCTAGGTAACGCCAGGCGTGCAGCACCCAGTCAGTGCCTGGCCATCAACCCATGCAACACCCCAAGTCTCAACCCGGCTTCAGAAGGTGTCATCTGCGCGATACCAAATACCTTGAACGCGGCCAGCATGACCACCAGACCGCCCGGCAAGGTACTCAGGCGATGAGTTTGCAAACCCGCCAACCTGAGTTGATTGACATGCCCCGCTTCAAGCAGGCGCAACGACAGGCGCAGCAGGCCGCCGTAAGTGATTCCGCTGTGGCCATCGTCATTCAAGCCGTTGGCCTTGAGGACTTTGGCGAGCATCCGCGCGGTGCCTGAAGAGCCGATGGCCTGCTGCCAACCCAATGCCCGATAACGTCGTGCAATCTTTTCAAACTGCACCGTGGCGACACGCTCGGCTTCCAGAAGAGCCTGAGTCGTAATGCACCCGCCCTGAAAGTAACGTGTACCAAAAGTGCCGCTGCCAATGGCGATGCTTTCGGTCAACAGCGGCTGAGTGCCCTGCCCCAGAATCAACTCGGTTGACCCGCCGCCAATGTCCACGACGAGTCGCATACTCGCGGCACTCGGTATTGTATGGGCAACGCCGGCATACACCAGCCGGGCTTCTTCATGCCCGGAGATCACGTCAATCCGAAAACCCAGGTGGCGCTCGGCACTGGTCAGAAACAGTTGGGCATTGTCGGCCTCGCGCACCGCGCTGGTGGCCACGGCGCGCACCCGCCCGGCCTCGAAGCCGCGCAGTTTTTTGCCGAATCGCGCGAGTGCCTGCCATCCCCGATCCAGCGCCAGCTCATCCAGTGCGCCGCCCTGAAAACCTTCCGACAAACGGACCGGCTCGCGCAGGGTTTTGACTTCCTGGATCACGATCTGCTGGTTGCGTCTGACCGACTGGCCAATCATCAGGCGAAACGCATTGGAGCCCAGGTCAATGGCCGCAAACAGGGAGGCGTCTCCTTTCATGGTGGGGCATCCTGGCAAATTCACGGGTGTTCAAGACGGTTTGTGATGATCCTGCCACGCCTTACGTGACACCAGGATGACACCGCACTTTATTGGCCCCGCCCCGTCATCGTCACCTCTCCGTCATATCCCCCGGCCTAGCATGGCCACTTCCACCTTCGTCAGGAGTTCCAGCCATGCTTCTAACCAATGACACCCTGGTGCAACGCATCCATCGCGAGCTGCTCGATCACAGCGATGAAGAACTGGAACTGGAACTGCTCGAGGACGGACACGACCTGAACGCGCTGTTTGACGAACACCTGAGCGACAACAACGAAAAGGAAGAAAGACGCCGCTACTTCAGCGAACTGTTCCGCCTGCAAGGCGAGCTGGTGAAGCTGCAGAGCTGGGTGGTCAAGACCGGGCACAAAGTGGTGATTCTGTTTGAAGGACGTGATGCGGCGGGTAAAGGTGGAGTGATCAAACGCATCACCCAACGACTCAATCCCCGGGTCTGCCGGGTAGCCGCCCTGCCCGCGCCCAATGACCGCGAACGCACGCAATGGTATTTCCAGCGCTACGTCTCGCACCTGCCGGCCGCGGGTGAAATCGTCCTGTTCGACCGAAGCTGGTACAACCGCGCCGGTGTCGAGCAGGTCATGGGGTTTTGCAACGCCGACCAATATGAAGAGTTCTTCCGCACCGTGCCGGAGTTCGAACGGATGCTCGCCCGCTCCGGTATTCAGTTGATCAAATACTGGTTCTCCATCTCCGACCAGGAACAGCACCTGCGCTTTCTCAGTCGGATTCATGACCCGCTCAAACAATGGAAACTCAGCCCCATGGACCTCGAGTCCCGTCGACGCTGGGAGGCCTACACCAAGGCCAAGGAAATCATGCTCGAACGCACCCACATCGCCGAAGCACCGTGGTGGGTGGTGCAGGCCGACGACAAGAAGAAAGCCCGGCTCAACTGCATCAATCACCTGCTCAAGCAGATGCCTTATGAAGAGGTGGAACAGGCGGTGATCCAGTTACCGGAACGCGAGCGCCAGGAAGACTATTCGCGCAATCCGACGCCACCGGAAATCATTGTGCCTCAGGTTTATTGAGGCCGGCTAGACGGGGTAGTTTGCGCTTGCGGCAGTCTCAATAGAGACTGCCGCCTCCATACCCGTGGGACGCGATCAGGCTTGAGTGGTGTCTGGTGGCGCAACGCCAGCCTCTGCGCTTGAAGGGCGAGTCTTTACAGTGACGAACATTTTGACGCGATCGTGAATTTCCTGGAGCGCATGACGAAAGGGCTCGTGCCGCTCACTGCTTGCCGGATCCTCAAAGTTCCACGTTATCACCTCGCCGGGAAACGACATCCTGCCTGCCTCTGCTGATGACTTGTCACACAACGTGATGACATAGTCGAACGCCTGCCCCTCAAACTCTTCGATTGATTTGCTGCGCAACCCGCTTATATCGATGCCGATATGGTCGAGCGAATCCCACGTACGCGGGTCGACCTCGCTGCTCTCCAGGCCTGCGCTGAACGCTTCAAAGTGATCGGAGTCGGTATGCTTGAGCAAGGCTTCCGCCATCAATGAACGAATGTCATTTTTTGCGCAGACGAACAGAACACGGCGTTTGTCGGTCATGGTCATTTCCCCTTTTTATTCGGTGGTAAGAGTGAACTGGAAGAGGGTTGCGCTGATTAGAGTAGAGCAGCGTTTCTGCTTGTGGGGAGACTTGTCCGATAGGACGCACTTTCACATGCACCACACTGACAGGCTAATGTGACAGGCAATCCGAAAAGACTTTCGGCCAGACACGCGGGTATGATCCGGGATCCCCCCCTTACAGCCCCCTACCTATGCCAGCGTCCAGAACCCGCCCCTCTCCCGCGCCCTTACTCCAGCCAGGCGAAACCGTGGTCTTGTTCGACGGCGTGTGCAAGCTCTGCAATGGCTGGGCGAGGTTCTTGATCCGTCATGATCGCCATCGACGCGTGCGTCTCGCGGCAGTGCAATCGCCCGAGGGGCAAGCGCTGCTGGCGTGGGCAGGTTTGCCCCTGGATCAATTCGACACCATGGCCGTGATCCGCGACCGGCACTACTGGGTGCGTTCGGATGCCGTGGTCGAAATCATCGCCCAATTGCCGCGTGCCTGGCGTCCACTGGGACTGTTGCGCGTCTGCCCACGCACGCTGCGCGATTGGGCCTACGATCGCATTGCACTGAATCGCTATCGGCTTTTTGGAAAATACGACACGTGCCTGTTGCCCAGTCCCGACCATGAACGTCGATTCTTGAAAACGCCCACGTGAGCGCCTTGAAACGCACCCACTGGATCGCCCGGGGAAGCCTGGCGTTCATGTTTGCCTACCACGGTCTGGTGCCCAAGCTGCTGTGGCTGAGTACTGGCGAGCGGACCATGATTCAAGCCCATGGTATCGATCAGGTGGAGTTGTTTGCCTATGCCGCCGGGGTCGTGGAAATTGCCCTGGCCTTATGGCTATTGCTCGCGTCGCGCATTGCCTGGCCGCTGATTGTCGCCTCGACGGCACTGGCTGGCCTGCTGCTGGATGTCGCGATTTTTAACCCGTCCATGCTCAGGGATGCCTTCAATCCCGTCACCCTCAATGTGGCCGGCCTGGCGCTCTGTGCGGTGACCTGGAACACCAGGGCTTGAGTGAAAGTGGCGCCGGACGCCAGGTCGTACAGGTGGCATAATCGCAAACTGTTTATAACAGGGGCGTATTAATGACCGCTGACAGTTACGACCAACTTGCGATCTTTTCGGCCGTGGCACAGGAGCGCAGTTTCACCCGCGCCGCTGCCAGACTGGGCATGTCGCAACCCGCCTTGAGCCGGGCCATGCGGCAGTTGGAGGAGCGACTGGGTGTTCGTTTGCTGTCTCGCACCACCCGCAGCGTCTCCCCCACGGAAGCGGGCGAACATCTGCTGCGAGTGATCGCCCCACGCTTCGAAGAGATCGACAACGAGCTGGCCTTGCTCAGCGAATTCCGCGACAAGCCGGCGGGCAAACTGCGTATCACCGCTGGCGAGCATTGCGCGATCACGGTCCTGCAACCTGTGCTCGCGAAGCTGCTGCCTGACAATCCCGACCTCAACATCGAAATCATCGTCGACTACGGCCTGACCGACATCGTGGCGCAAGGCTTCGACGCCGGGGTGCGGTTAGGCCAACAGGTGGCCAAGGACATGATCGCGATGCGCATCGGGCCCGACATGCGCATGGCGGTGGTCGGCTCCCCGACGTATTTCGCACGGTACTCGAAACCGAAAATCCCCAGCGATCTGATGCAGCACAATTGCATCAACCTGCGCATGCCGACTCACGGCGGCCTGTTCCTCTGGGAGTTCGAGAAGAAAGGGGAGGAATTGAAAGTACGCGTCGAAGGCCAAATGGTGTTCAACAACATCGCCATGCGCCTGGAGGCCGCGCTCCAGGGGTTGGGCCTGGCCTACATGCCGGAAAACGTGGTGCAGGAGCATGTCGCGCAGGGCCGGTTGATTCGCGTACTCGCCGATTGGTGCGAGCCGTTCTCCGGATACCACCTCTACTACCCGAGCTGGCGACAAAGTTCACCGGCCTTTACGTTGCTGCGCGAAGCCCTGCGCTACACCTGACTCAGGGCCGCCCCGCCGCCGCAGCCAGATGCTTGTCCAGCGCCTCGCCAGCCCGTCTGGCCGCCTCGGCATCGCCATGGTCGGCCAGTCCCTGGATCAGTTGACGCAATTGCCCGACGCTCAAACCGACCCGCAGGCTGGCGGCCATGTGTGAACGCAGTTGCGCCTCTACGCCGGGGGTGGCGGCCAGGGCTGCGACGGTGGCCAGCTCACGGCTTTGCCAGTCCAGGTTGTCGCGCTCGAAGATGTCGCCAAACAAATGCGCCTGCAAATATTGGTTGATGACCGGTGCGAAATCGAACAGCGGGCCCTGCACCGGCGCTCCGGAAATGCGCGTCTGGTTGGCCTTGCCCACGGCGAGCAATTCGTTGCCGGTGGGAATGACACGACCGGGCTCGCGTCCCGGGTCGTCCTGAATCCCGCGTTGCTTGCGCGCCTCCACCACCTTCATCAACTCGCCGAGGGCGTTGAGGCTGCGCGGAAAACCGCTGTAGGCATAGAGTTGCACCAGGATTTCCCTGGCCTCGCTGACGGTGAGGCCCGCATCCAGCCCCTGGTTCAAGGCCGCATTGAGTTTGGGCATGTTGCTCGTGGCCATTGAAGCGGCAATCAACGGGATCGCCCGTTGCCTGGCTGACAGCACTTCGGAAACTTTGTGTTCGGCGGACGTTGCTGGCAGCGTTACCGGACCTGGTGCGCTGCTGGGGTAGTCGGTGACTTTCTCCAGCCACTGCACGCTCTTGCCTTCCACCACGCCGGTCACGGCCAGATGAGTCATGGCGCTAGCCGGTGCGGCACCGTGCCAATGCTTGACGCCCGGCGGGCAGACGATCACATCCCCCGCACGGATTTCCTGCACGGGCTTGCCCCACTCCTGAACCAAACCCACACCGGCGGTCACCACCAATCGCTGGCCTGCGGGATGGGTGTGCCAGGCCGAGTGCGCACCGGGCTCAAAGGTGACGTAAGCACCGGATGCGTTGATTTCATTCGTGACGGTAAACAAGGGATCGACGCGTACCCGCCCGGTGAAATAATCCGCCAGCCCCGCTGCCGAAGCCTGAGTGCCTGCACGGCGGATCTGCTGGGAAGTCAGGGATTCACTGGCGTTGTCGGCTGATCCGGCGGCGCTGGCGAAGGGCGCCGCGGCGCACATCGCGATCCCGAAAAGGGTTTTGTTCATGATGACGGCTCCTTGAAGTCAGAGCGTTCTGGCGTAGAACGCGGTCAGTTGGTCCATGGCGACGTCGACGTAGGCAGGCACCCAATAGGTTTCGATATGGGTCGCGCCATCGATCTTGAACAACGATTTGTCCTTGGTGCCGGTGGCCTTGGAAAAGGCTTGCTCCGACATGTACAGGCTGTCGGCCTTGCTGCCGGCGATCATCAGCAACGGCTTGTCGATCAGTTCGATCTGGTCCGTTGCATCGAAGCTCATCAGGTCCAGCAAACTGCTCAGGGTGTATCTGAACGTCGAGTTAGGGTGAGCATGGGTTTTGCCGTAATACTCGAAACCCTGTCGATACAGATCAAACGGCAACTTGGCGATTTGCTCATCGGTCAGCTTGGCATCCCCGGTGTACAGAATCTCGCCGCCGGCCGCTTCCTGCGCACGGGCAGCGGACGCTTGCTGCAAGCGTTCCTGAACCGTGGACAGTTGCGAATCCCGGTAGCCATTTCGGCGAACCAGACCTGAATTGAACATGCTCAAGGTCGCGATCGACTGGAAACGCTTGTCGCTTTGCGCCGCCTTCAACGAATAGCCGCCACCGCCGCAGATGCCGAGCAGGCCCAGACGCGTGCTGTCGACGCCAGGATAGCCGGCGATGAAGTCTGCCATGCCGTGGATGTCCTCGACGCGATACGCGGGTTTGTCGACATTGCGCGGCTCACCGCCACTGGCGCCCTGATACGCCGCGTCCGCGGTGATCGTGATGTAGCCCTGATCAGCCAGACGCTGGGCATACAAACCGGCGACTTGCTCCTTCACCCCGCCATTGGGATGCGCCACCACGACCACCGGATATTGCTTCGCCGAGTCATAGTTCGCGGGCGTGTAGACGTTGGCGGTAATGTCCAGGCCATTGAGCTTGTAGGTGACCGGATGAATGTTGACCTTGCCCGGCTCGTTCTTGGTCAGCGCGCCGCCGTAGGTCAAGGTGAATGGATTCTGCTTGTAGTCAGCGGCCTCGGACTCGGCTGCTGACAGTCCGATCATGGCGGCCAGAACGGTGGCCTTCAGGGTGGTTCGTGTCATCTGAATAATCCTGCGAATTCGACTTCTGAGGGGCACGGCGACGCTCGCCGCGCGTGTTCAATCCAGGTCATTTTCTGCGAGAAACTTCGAAACGAGATCTGCGATCTCGACGTTGTTGAGGTCCGAAAAAGGAAAGTGGGAATTGCCCTTGATCCCGATCTCCGGCAAGTGAATGAGCCTGACGTCACCGCCATGCCGATTGACGGTATCTCGCCACAGACGCGCCATCTCGAGCCGGGCTCGCCAGCTGTCTTGCGCGGGCAGACGCACAGGTTTTTCGGGGATGTTGTCGCCATAGAAAATGACGATGGGAAGGCGAGTCAGCGCTTCGAACTGCGCCTTTGAGACGACCTGGGCCGAGAGCGTGTCGAACGCGCTGGGAATCGGCTTGGGGGCTTCGCCCTCGGGAAACACAAAGCTGCTGCCCGGCTCGAACGCCACAATGGCGCGCACATTGCGGCTCTTGATCGCCGTCAGCCAACCGGGGCCGCCACCCTGCGAATGGGTGAACAAAATGGCCGGCCCGGTCTTTTCCAGCAGCGCGGAGACGCCATTGGAAATCACCTCAATGTCATAAGGACCGGTGTTGGGCGCCATCGAACGGAAGAATTGTTCCTGCGCCTCCTGCCCAAGTGGAAACTGACTGCCCTCGAAGTGGTTTGGCCACACACCAATGCGAAACTGGTTGAACCACAGCTGCTCGTCCGGCACCGGTTTGATCGTCGTTCCAACCAGGCTGCGTCCCGCATCGCCACGGCGCGGCTGGTCGATCAGATAGGTGGCAAAGCCGCGCCGCAGGAAGAGGTTCTGGAACCCTTCCCGACCATCGGCCGTCGTCTCCCAGGACTTCGCGGACTGCCCGGCACCATGCAGCATGACAATCGGCAGCGGCCGAGCGTCGACCGGCACCTGGTAGAATGCATACAGGTGATCGCCGTGGAAGGTCTGGCCGTCGGGCTTCATCGGTGTGTACGGATCGAAGACACCCGGTTGGGTCATCACTGCGCCGCCGGCCGTCAGGCTGCCCTGCTCCTTGATGACCAACGGACTGCGCTCGCTCGCCTCCGCGACCGCGGCCGTGCACAGCGCGAAACACAGGGTGCCGGCCTTCGCCATGGCGGGCACACATTTGCGGATGAGGTGATGGGTCATAGGCTGCTCTCGGCTTGGAATCGCTGAGAGGCAACTTACCCTTCGAACATTGATGGATAAACAGCACCAATTGAATAGCACTGATACCAGAATCACATAAGTGTGAACCCGTTTGCGCGAAAGGCGTATCACGCCCAATGGACCTGTGTCCGCTGAGGGGAACGTCAGTCACGCCGATATTTAAAGGCACCAAAGACTGTGTATCAGAGTGTGTATGGCTATCCTCTTGATACATCAGTTTTCACCCGGCTTGCACTTCGACACAGGCCAGATACGTCACCGCGCTCAAATGTATCCAAGGTTTCAAGGGGATCAGCCAGACCCCCTGGCCAACGGCTTGCAACGGAGACATCACAATGAAGATGGCAATGCATAACAACATCGGCAGCACTCGCCGCCGCTTGGTCAGCGCGTCGATCCTGGCGTTTGCCCTTTTTGGCGCTCTTGGGGCGGCCCACGCACAAACGCCCGCCGCCCCACAGCCGGCCACGATCAAGGCCGATGTCACTTATGCAGCGCCCTCCCCATTCGGCCCGCTGAAACATGTCAATGCCGGGTTGCTGAACGTGGCGTACGCCGAAACGGGCCCGGCCAACGGGCCTGTGGTGATTTTGCTGCACGGCTGGCCGTACGACATTCACAGCTATGACGAGGTCGCGCCCTTGCTTGCCGCGAAAGGCTATCGAGTGTTGATGCCGTATGCGCGTGGTTATGGCGATACGCATTTCCTGTCCGACAAAACCCTTCGCAATGGCCAACCGGCTGCGCTGGCCAGTGACGTCATCGACTTCATGGATGCGCTGAAGATCAAACAAGCCGTGCTCGGTGGCTATGACTGGGGCGCGCGCTCGGCCGGCATCGTCTCGGCGCTGTGGCCAGAACGGGTCAAGGCGCTGGTCTCGGTCAGCGGTTATTTGATCGGCAATCAGGCGGCCGGCAAAAACCCGCTGCCACCCAAGGCTGAATTGCAGTGGTGGTATCAGTTTTACTTCGCCACCGACCGTGGTCGCGCCGGGTACGAGAAAAACACCCACGACTTCGCCAAGTTGATCTGGCAACTGGCCTCGCCGAAATGGGCGTTCGACGATGCCACGTTCGACCGTAGCGCCAAGGCGCTGGATAACCCCGACCACGTCGAGATCACCGTCTTCAACTACCGTTGGCGTCTGGGCATGGTGCAGGGCGAACCCCAATACGAAGCGCTTGAGCAGAAACTGGCCACGGCGCCGTCCATCAGCGTGCCGACCATCACCCTCGAAGGCGATGCCAACGGCGCGCCGCACCCTAAGCCTGAGGATTACGCCAAGCGTTTCACCGGCAAATACGAGTTCCGGCTGATCAGCGGCGGCATCGGCCACAACCTGCCGCAGGAAGATCCAAAGGCGTTTGCCAAAGCGGTGATTGACGCGGATCACCTCTGACGCCGATCTGAAACAGCACGTTCACAACGACGGCTCGTTTTATTAACGAGCCGTTTTTTTGTGAAGATGCGCTGGTGACCCACGCACTTTTAAATCACTCCAGCAGCGAGACCAGGCGCGGTTCCATGGAAGTCCCGAGCACCTCCAGCACAGCCAGCGTTACCGGCAACTTGAACCGCCTCCGTCCCGCGCTGCCAGGATTTAGATAAAGCTGATCGCCGCGCCACTCGATGCGTGGCTTGTGCGAGTGACCGGTGATGACGAGCTTGATGGCGGAGTCGAGCGCGACCGGCACATCGGCGATGTCATGCACCAGCAGCGTTTCCCATCCGTTGAGATCGAAACGAAGCAGGTCGGGGATCTTTTCTGCCCACGGGGCGCTGAGGTCATTGTTCCCCCGCACGACGTACAGCGGGGCAATTGCCTGTAGTTGATCGAGAATGTCGGCGTTGCCGATGTCACCCGCGTGAATGATCCGCTCACAACCCGCCAGGGCCGCAAGGGCTTCAGCGCGGAGCAAGCCATGGGTATCGGAAATCACGCCAACTTTCATGTTCGGCTCCGCAGCAGCTTCAGGAATCGGAACAGCGTGTAACCCGGTGAGGACAAGCAGCTTTGACGTGGCGGGCCGCTGCACCCGGCATTAACCGGGTTGATCGACGACCCTGATCCGCGTCAGCCCCAGCCGCTCAGCCTGTTCCAGAATCTGCTCCGGTGTCGCGTCCGCAGTGGGCATGATCAGGCTGTTTTCAGCATCCCCAAAATGCAGCTGTAGCAAGTGCATCGCTGCTTCATGGACAGGCAGCTGAGCCTGCTCCACTTCGAACAGGTGGCTGCGGGGCTCATCGTGGAACAGGTAGTCCAGGGTGCATTTATGCATGGGGAATCCTCTGCGAAAAAACAGTACGGCTTATTATCCCGACTCAACGGTCAGCGCTTGGTTCAACTGTTCGGTCAGGAAACAGCCATACCAGCCCCCTTCTAATTCTGAGATTGCCGTCGTTACCATGGACACCGGTTCGACAGGAGAAATGCAATGGAGCTGAAATTCAGTCACGTCGACGTACTGGTCATGAATCTCGAAGAAGCCTGTGCGTACTACGCACAGATACTCAAAGCCAGAATCTCTAAAACGCTCGTATGGGAACGTGGTGGTCTGCACGTGCGCTACGCGATTGCGTTGATCGGTCAGGAGCGTTTCATGCTGGTGCAACCACTGGCGGGAAACCTGAAGGAGCTCCTGGACGCCTCGGGCGAAGGCATGATTTACCGCCACTGCTACTCCACACCGGACATCGAGAAAGCCTACGACGAACTGATGGCCGCGGGTGTTCAGCCCGAGGACGAAAATGGAGAACCACTCGCCCGCGCGAACCTGCAATCCCCGTCCGGGGCCCGCATCATCTGGTTGCCCAAGCGCTTCGGACACTTCTCCATCGAGATATTGGAAGACAAGGCGCTGGAAGCCTTTATCGAGGATGCGTTTGCGTGAGATGAGCGGTGCTCTTCTACATCACATCGTTGAAAACCGCTTCCAATAATCCTTTACTTTTTTTCGTTTTCAAGACCAATGGGCCAGCTGCCAACTACTGGCAAAGACAGGGTTGGCAGCTCAGGTCTGATATCGATCGCTATTCGTTTACCCGGTCGGACAATGAGAACGTATGACCGAGTGACTACATTCATTCCCATGGTGTGGCCGCCTCACCTGTAAGCCTTTAACTGCCCATCCAAAACCTGCACAATCGCCGGCTTTTTTCGCGACAGGAAGTCCCCCCATGCAACGGATTGTCATTCTGGGCAATGCCGGTAGCGGCAAATCTACCTTGGCCCGCGCCCTCGGCAAGCGCCTGAACCTGCCCGTGGTCCACCTGGACACGCTGTTCTGGGAGCCTGGTTGGGTCGAGCCTGATGCTGAGCAATTCCGCGCACGGGTCCGCGCAGCGATCGCACCGAATGCCTGGATTTGTGAAGGCAACTATGCGCGGCGAACCTTCGACCTTCGCCTGCCCCATTCCGACCTGATCATCTGGCTCGATACGTCGCGCCTCACCTGTTTCACCCGGGTGATCATGCGCAGCGTAATGAATCGCCCTCGCGCTGACCTTCCAGCAGGCTGTACAGAGAAGCTCGATCGGGCGTTCCTGACCTTTCTGAACTTCGTGTGGAATTTCGATCGTGGCTATCGCCCAGGTATCGAGGCGGTGCGCCAGGCCATAGGCCCGCACATTCCTACACTGCACTTGCGCGGCACGCGGCAGATTGCCGCGTTTCTCGATAGCTTGCCCGCAACGACTGAAACCTCCGTCCAGCCTACATCCCCTGCGCGAGCGGGCTGCCTTGGCCTGGACGGAGGCCCGGACCGAACAACCGGTCAGTAGTCCCAGTAGGCCGCTACCCAGCGAAACGCATCACCGTCGATTGCCACTCGGCCAACGGAGGGAAACGGCAGGTGAGTGGCCACAAACAGCTCGCCGCTCGCCGCCGCCTCTTGCATAAGGCGCACCCGGACACGCACCGATTCCTCAGGGTCATGTTCAAAGCCGTTATGCCAATCGGGGTGTTCGAAGGCGACCGGGAACAGCGCGTCGCCGGCGAATGTCAGCCGCTCGCCGCCGGACGTCACGTAGACCACGCTGTGCCCCGGGGTGTGGCCGCCGGTGAGTTTGACGAGCACTCCCGGCGCCACCTCATATTCGTCTTCGAACGTGCACAGCTTGCTGTGGAATTCGTTGATGAACTGTTCGGCGGTTGAGCGCAAGACGTCCGGCACCGGTGACGGCATGGTAGTGAGCGAGAAGTCGGGGGACGCCCAGAACGCGACCTCGGTTGCCGAAACGTGGATTCGCACGTCCGCACGCAATCGGCTCTTCACGTCGTCGACGAGCAGCCCGCCAATGTGGTCCATGTGCATGTGGGTTATCACCACGTCGGTCACGGACCCAAGATCGATGCCGGCAGCCTCCAGTCGCTTGGGAAACATCCCGGCCCGCGGAAAGCCAGGGAACTGCCCTCCCAGTCCGGCGTCGACGAGTATGGTCTGGTCGCCGCTACGCAGCACCAGCACGTTCAGTGGCCAATCGAACGCGTCCGGTCCCAGGTACTGGTCCTTGAACCAGGCCGCGCGATCGGCAGGGTCGACATTGGTGGACATCGTCGAGGTCGGCAACGGTAGTACCCCATCACTGATCACGATGACGTCAATCTCACCGACCCGCAGTGCATAGCGCGAAGAAACCAGTTCCTCGACGCCTGATCCGCCGGCGTATGAGGTGCTGTCGTGCTGACCGATCCTTTCCTGGTGCGATCCATCCTTTGGGATGGGGAAGTTCAGATGCGTCGTCATGCTCATTCTCCGATTGCCTGGTTCAAGGAATCTTGAGCGAAAGCCGCGCTCTCGGTGCGAGAGGACGGATCGCCTGGAGCCTGAGTCTGCATCGCGACGCACCGCGCCAGCTACCATACCTGGGTATGGTGGGCATGCACTTTAGCGTGATCGCTTCATGCAAAAGGGTGTGAGAAGCCTGACCCTGAACCCGGCTCAAGCCAACAGTTCGGTGATCCAGCGGGCCTGCCGCGCGAGGTCCTGCACCTTTTCCTCGGGCACGGCCTGCCGCGCCCGGGCGAAGTGGGACAGGGTCTGCTGCTTGTGGCGCAGTATGCGCCGCCACTTGCCCAGGAATGCCGGGCTGCGCGCCTGCATCTGCAACGGGCCGAAGTACAACTCCTCGGCGGTATACAGGACCGGCCCGGCGCGCTCGGCGACGATGATTTCGTAGTCGAAGCGGTTTTCCCGCAGTACTTCCTCGCAGAGGATGCGGTAGCCATTTTCCATCAACCATTGGCGCAATGGCTGCTCGCCGCCGTTGGGCTGCAAGATCAGGCGTTCCTGCCCGCCAAGGCGCGCTTTGCCGCTGTCGAGAATGTCGCGGATCGTCTCGCCGCCCATGCCGCAGATGCTGATCGCCGTGATCCCGTCTTCCGGCTCGATCGCCGCCAGGCCATTGGCCAGGCGCACGGTGATGCGCTGGTCCAGGCCGTTCTCGCGCACGGTACGTTGTGCCGAATGGAACGGTGTCAATGCCACCTCGCCGGCCACCGCTGTCGCGATGATGCCACGGCGCATCAATGCCACCGGCAGGTAGCCGTGGTCCGAGCCGATATCGGCCAGGCGCGCACCGGCTGGCATGTGGGCTGCCACGCGCTCCAGGCGCATGGACAATGTCTGTTCGTTCAACTGCAGTTCCTTTTCACCACGATGTCCGGCACGCCTGGCATGGGTGCGGGGGCCCATGATGCTTGGTGAGGGAGGCAGGGTAAAGCACCCGCGTGGGCTGCGCCCGTATTCATTCGCAGACAAAAAAAGCCCCGCGACCGAAATGCGGTGCGGGGCAGAAAATTGGTTGGTTGCGGCCAACCAAAGGAGCGCTTGAAAAACGTTTACGGGCCGGTGTCAGATGCAATCCTGTGCGGCGCGTCCAAAACTCGAAGGCAGAAAGCTTGAAGCCAGCAACTGCCGCTCGTAGATAAACACCTTGCCACCACTGCCAGTCTTGTAGGCTTCCAGCACGTTGTCCGCGGAGACTTTGCTCGGCACCACGATCCGGTAGCTGCGCTGGGTCTGCGAGACGGTCGGGTTCAACGCACTGCCCTGCAATTTCGGTACGACGCAGTCGGCGTATTGAGCGGGTGTCTTGCTGGTCTGCAAGGTCAGCGTCGGGTCGTTCGGCGCAGAGGCGCAACCGGCGAGCAACAAAGAGGCAAACGCCATGGCAGGCACAAATAACGGGCGCATGGATGTCATCCTGAAAATAAAAAGTCCGGTTCAGCCAGTGACGAGACAGCGTCAGGGCCGGTGTTCGATGGGGGCGATTCTCCGGTGATTGCCGACAAAGCAGAACTTGTGTTTGGTGATTGTCACTATTACTTCACGCAATAGTTGCGCGCCGTGCAGACTCGTACACACTCCATCACAACCGAAAAATACTGATGAGGCCTCTCCTTGAGAACGTTTGACCTGATCCGCGACGCCGTCCTGCCCGATTTCCGCGACCGGGTGAGCGAGTATTTGATCGAGTACGAAAGCGTACTGATGAGCGAAAACGCGCCCGACCCGGAGCGAACGCGTGCCACTGCCAATCAGTTGCGCGGCTATCTGCGTGGGTTGAACACTACGCGGGTGTTGGGCATGGCGGATTGGGAGGAGCTGGATCGGCGGGTGGTGAGTACGTGGCTTTTAGCGCCTGACCAATGACGGGTTCGGCTTGTGGTGGCTGTGCGCGGGACACCTTCAGGTGTGCCGGATTCCTTCATTTCCGGTCGGTCAACCCGCGAACAGCTGCCACCGTTTCGTTTGACCGCGAAGGGTGGCGGCTCCGTTAAGTAGACGTTGGCCACAGACGCCCACTTTGTGGCGAGGGGAATTATCCCCTCGCCACACAAGCTCACTCGTACTCAACTGAAGATAGTTTTCAAGCGAATAGCATCAGCCTCAACCGGACTTAATCGGGGCTGAAGCAATAGGCCGCCAGTTTGTTACCGTCCAGATCACGGGCATACGCCGCGTAGGCGTTCGGTGCCCAGCCGCGCGGTCCCGGGAGGCCTTCACAGGTACCACCAGCAGCCAATGCGGCGGCATGAAACGCGTCGATGGCGGCACGGGTCGGTGCCTCGAAACTCACGGTCACCCCATTGCCAACGCTGGCAGGTGCACCGTTCGCCGGCTTCAGAACAAAGAAAGCCGGCGAGTTCTCGCCCCAGATAGAACCGTTGTCGCCGAGGTCGGCGATACGTTTCTGGCCAAGTTCGCCCAGTACGTTGTCGTAGAAACCGCGGGCCTTGCTCAAGTCATTGGTGCCGACTGTAACGTGAGTGAATACGCTCATTTTTATAGCTCTTCGTCAGGTTGAGAAAGACGCGCAGTACGGCGTCGGGGTTCGGCAAAGAATGTGCCCCGGTCCTTTGAAAGAACAGTGATGAATCGGTATTAATCCGATGCGAAGAGCGCATAGACACAGCGGTGCCCTTCACAACAGCTGACATTGACTGACGGGGCGGAACTGACGCTGTTCATCTGGCGTGAATTTGGAGAGAGCCCGGAACCGCCGGCAGTGCAAGGGCCGTCAATCGACCGGGTTATAGATGATTTACGTAAAGCATTCAGATAGGGGCAGCGAGTTTGTTTGCTCTGCTCGTAGCGTTCACTTGCCAACCCGGTACCGCGCAGCTACTGTCAGCTCTATGAATCAACCACTAATTATCTTGACCACGACTACCACGACCGCCAAGGGCGGGTCGTGAGAGGTGTCGTGAGCCAATAACGCACGAACTTCAAAGGCCCGCCAGCGATGGATAGGGCCTTTTCTTTTGCCCTTGTGTCGCTGGCCAAAACGCATGGAAAAGCACTATGTATGCACTGTTGATTCTCGATATGCAGGTTGGATTGTTTCATGGCGCGGATAAACCGTGGGCTGGCGACGCGCTGGTAGACACGTTGAACAATCTGTTGAATAAAGCCCGGAGTGCGGGCGCCCCCATTTTTCTCGCCCGCCACATTGGTCCACCTGGTTCGCCAATCGAGCCTGGGAGCCCGTTGACGCAGCTGGTGCAGGAACTGGTGCTGCAGGGCGACGAAGTGATTTTCGAAAAAAGTCGACCCAACGCCTTCACCGAGACAGTTCTGGCCGATCAGCTACGGGCTTGTGGTACTCAGGGTGTGGTCATTGCCGGAATGAAGACCCAATACTGTGTCGACAGCACCTGCCGCGCCGCACGAGACAATGGTTTCGATGCGGTGCTGATCGCCGATGGTCATTCCTGCACGGACACCTCTTTGCTGAAGGCCGAAGAAATTGTCGCTCATCACAATGCGACCCTCGCGGGTCCATTCTGTCGTGTTGTAAACGCTGAGGGCTGGTGTTTCTAACCGCCATCGACGGACCTGTCCGAGTCAGAGCCGATCCGTCCGCATTGTGTCGATTGCCACCCCTCACGACACATATTGATCAGGTCAAAAGCGTTTAATATCGCTGCGCTTCGTCTACCCTCACAAAGCGCCAGGCAGCAATCAGCTGTGCGCGGCGCATCGATATTCTTTTTGTTCATTTCACCGGAGAGCTTCCATGCTCAAGCGTACCCTGGCATTGGCCGTCGGCTTTACCCTGTCCTTTGGCAGCCTGTTGGTGCAAGCCGCCGACACCCTGAAAGTCAGCGCGATTCCCGATGAAGCCCCTACCGAACTGCTGCGCAAGTTCAAGCCGCTTGGCGCCTATCTGGAGCAAAAACTGGGCATGAAGGTCGAGTTCGTACCGGTGAGTGACTACCCGGCCGTGGTCGAGGCGCTCGCCACTGACCGCATCGACATGGCCTGGCTGGGCGGCTTCACGTTCGTGCAGGCGCGGCTGAAAACCGGCAATGCGATCCCGCTGGTACAGCGCGAACAGGACGCCCAGTTCACCAGCAAATTCATCACCGCTGACCCTAACGTCAAGTCCCTCGCCGACCTCAAGGGCAAGACCTTTGCCTTCGGCTCGGTGTCCTCGACGTCGGGCAGTCTGATGCCGCGTTATTTCATGTTGAAGGACGGCATCAAGCCGGAAACCTACTTCAGCCGCGTGGGCTACTCCGGCGCTCATGACGCCACCGTTGCCTGGGTCCAGGCTGGCAAGGTTGACGCCGGGGTGCTGAACGCCAGCGTGTGGGAAAAACTGGTCGCGGCCGGCAAGGTCGACACCAACAAGGTCAAAGTGTTTGCGACCACCCCGGCCTACTTCGATTACAACTGGACGGTGCGCGGGACCCTCGACCCGGCGCTCGCAGCGAAAATAAAAGCAGCCTTCCTCGCACTCGATCCGGCGAACCCGAAGGACAAGGAAATTCTCGATTTGCAGGCTGCCAGCCGGTTCATCGAAACCAGTCCTGACAATTACAAAGGCATCGAGGAAGCCGCCCGCGCCGCCGAACTGCTGAAATGACATTGCGTCTGACCCAGGCCAGCCTGACCCACGTCAACGGCGTCCAGGCGTTGCGCGGCGTGGACCTGCACATCGGCGCAGGCGAACAGGTTGCCATCATCGGCCCGTCCGGCGCCGGCAAGTCGAGCCTGCTCAACCTGCTGGCCACCGCCCTGCGACCTGACAACGGCGAACTGCAGGTGCTTGGCGAGCACGCGTGGCAACTGTCTGCCCGGCAGCGTCAGCGGCTGCGCGCACGCATCGGCCTGATCCACCAATCGCCGCCCCTGCCTCCGCGTCAGCGCGTGGTCACGGCGGTGCTGGCCGGGAAGCTGGGGCAATGGGGTTTGGGCAAGAGCTTATTGAACCTGCTGCATCCGCTGGATATTCCGGGCGCTCGCGCGGCATTGGCCAGGCTGGACCTTGGCGACAAATTGTTCGCGCAATGCCAGCAACTGTCCGGCGGACAGCTTCAACGCGTGGGCATTGCCCGCGTGTTGTATCAAGCGCCCGAAGTGTTGCTGGCGGATGAGCCGGTTTCGGCGATGGACCCGGTGTTGGCCGAGCACACGCTTTCGGTACTTTGCCGCCATGCCCGGGAGCACAGCGTCACTCTGGTCGCCAGCCTGCATGCGGTGGAGCTGGCGCTGGCGCACTTTTCGCGGATCATCGGCTTGCGTGACGGGCAGATCCTGTTCGACCTTGCGGCTAACGAGGTCGACCGCGAGCTGCTCGACAAGCTCTACGCCAACGAACAACTGCAATCCTCGCCGGTACCTCCCGTTTTCTTGAGTGTGCAGATTCCCCGATGCTGACGTCTGCCACCCGCGATCCTGCCACCCTGCCCCGTCTGCTGCTCAGCCTGCTGGCGATCGCCCTGCTGTGGCCGGGCATCCACTACAGCGAACTGGACCTCAGCGTTCTGGTGGCGAGTGACAGTCAGAGCGAGATGGGCCGGTTTGTATCGGCCTTCTGGCCACCGGCCCATGACGGGGAGTTCATTGAACTGCTGTTGCAAGCCACCTTGCAGACCCTGGCCATCGCCACGGCCGGCATGGCCCTGGCGTTGTTGTTGGCTGTTCCCGCCAGCCTGCTGGCCAGTCGCGCCCTGTCGCTGTCGGCGGCCTCCCGCGCCGGTCGCCCAAGCTTCGGCGGCCAACTGCTGCGCTGGCCGGTACGCGGGTTGCTGATCTTCCTGCGCAGCGTGCCGGAAATCGTCTGGGCGCTGCTGTTCGTGCGCGCCGTCGGCCTCGGCCCGACGGCCGGGGTGCTGGCGATTGCGATTACCTACAGTGGCATGTTGGGCAAGGTCTATGCGGAAATTTTCGAGTCGGTGGACCAGCGTCCAGCCCACGCGTTGCTGCGTTCAGGCAGCGGGCGGCTTGCCGCGTTTTGCTACGGCATCCTGCCCAATGTCGCGGCGGAGTTGATGTCGTACACGGTGTACCGCTGGGAGTGCGCGATCCGCGCCTCGGTGGTGATGGGCTTTGTCGGTGCTGGCGGTCTGGGTCAGCAAATGGACCTGTCGTTGCGCATGTTCGCTGGCGGTGAAGTGGCCAGTCTGTTGCTGACGTTTCTCTTGCTGGTGCTGCTCGCCGATCAACTCAGCCGCCTGCTGCGCTGGAGGCTGGCATGAATCGCCTGATCAACCTGGGCCTGATCCTGGGCATCGGTGCAGCCGTGCTCGCCTCGTTCATCTACCTTGGCATCGACCTCGGCGAACTGGGCGGCGCCGGCAACCTGAAACAGATGGGTGCCTATGCGCAGCGTTTTCTCAGTCCGGACCTGAGCGCGGGTCATCTGCAAGCCATTGGCCACGGCGCGCTGGAAACCATTGCCATGTCCGCCCTCGGCACTCTGCTCGCGGCGGTGTTCGGTCTGCTATTGGCATTGCCTGCGGCCGGGCGTTTCGGCTGGCCTTTTCAGAGTGCGTCGCGTCTGGTCCTCAATGCCTTGCGCGCAGTTCCGGAGCTGGTATGGGCCGCGCTGATGGTGCTTGCCGCCGGACTCGGCCCCAATGCCGGCACCCTGGCATTGGCCCTGCACACCACTGGCGTGCTCGGCCGGCTGTTTGCCGAAGCACTGGAAAACACCCCGCCCGAACCGGCCGAAGCCATCCGCTTGCAGGGCGGTAATGCCGTCTGGGCGTTCTGTTACGGCACGCTGCCCAACCTGTTGCCGCAACTACTGGCCTACATCCTGTACCGCTGGGAAAACAACATCCGCATGGCCAGTGTGCTTGGCTTCGTCGGCGCTGGTGGCTTGGGGCAAATGCTTTATGTCAGCCTCAGCCTGTTCCAGGAAGCTCAAGCCAGCACGGTGATACTGGCCATGCTGCTGCTGGTGTTCGCCGTCGATTCATTGAGCAGCTGGAGCCGTCAACGCTGGGTCAAGGCTTGATGGATGCCTGGGGGTCTACTCCTCAGAACGCCCCGTCCCCTCCCGATCGTGCTCGTAATGTCTGGCAAGCGGAAACGCTGGTAGCCAGCTTTCGCGACGCACGATCCAGCTTTCGTAAGTTGGCATCAGTTGGTCAGGTGCATCCAGAGATCCCAGGTTCACTTCGACTTCGTCGGCAGTGCGAGCGAAAACGGACGAGCCGCAGCGAGGACAAAAATGCCGTCCGGCGTAGTCGCGTGTTTCACCCACGATCTTCACCGCCTCTTGAGGAAATATCGCGCTGGCGTTGAAAAGGGCCCCGTGATGCTTGCGACAGTCGAGACAGTGGCAAAGACCAACCCGGTAGGGTCGCCCTGACGCCTCGATTCGTACATTGCCGCACACGCAGCCGCCGGTGAATCGGTCCATGTTGCGTCTCCTTTGAGTCCATCTTCGAAGGCTCGTGCAGTCCGCATCAAGCCGTTGACATGGCAAACGTGATGAACCCCGTCGTAATGGTGGTCAAGGTCAGTCCGAGCAAAAAAAGGCCGTCGGCAATTCGCTCCAATTGATAATTGCGCTTGGCCTTGCGCGTCCGTAGCGCCCAATAGGCAATCAGGCACGTCGTCAAATAAACGATCGCGTTGATCGCCAGCAGGTTCTGCCCGATAAGGTCCTCCTGGCGGACGTTGATCACCACCCGAAGAATCCCGACGACGGTGAGGCAGACACCCACCATCGCGCCGGATGAAGCGAATATGTGGACACAAATGTCGTCATCCAGCGTGGTGTTTCGTTCGGAAATCATCGAGTCACCTCGTCATTGCAGGTGCTGATTACTGCTGCACGCAGTGGGTCAGGTTCAGCGTAACCCAGATGTCAAAATCGGCATTCTGCGACCCGGGAAATCAGATAGTCGGCGCAATGACTCACGCCTGTTGAACAAGCGACCGGCGGGTTGGCAATAGCTGGCGATAACACCTATTTTTTCAGCTCCGATTTACACGACAGAGTTGACGAAAAGGAGCCATCAAATGCGATCCCTCAAAGCAATTCTCGTTACATCACTGCTAGGGGCTGGCCTGATTGTTCATATGGGCATCGCGAATGCCGAGGGTGACATTGCGAAAGACGTCAGAGAAGACGTTCGTGATGTGGATAAAGATGTCGACCGCGACGGAAAAGACATCGATAAAGAAGCAAAGGAGTTGGATAAAGAGCGACATAAAGAAGATCGTCATTTGGATAAAGAAGAAAAGAAACACCTCTGATGCTTGTCCAGACGTGCTGCTCATCACCTGGATGCTGTGCCTTGGATCCCAAAACTTGCGCGTAACGAGAATTGTTCTAAACTGCGAAAAGTTGCGCGCAAAACCCCTCAAAGCCACGCAGGACATGGCCTTGCGCATTTGCGCGGTGTCTTCTGATCACCCTTCGGCAACGCACAGGCGGACTGCGCACGCAGTTCCTCGCCAAGCCACCGAAGGTCGCGATCATGCCCAGAGCTTTCAGCGTCCGCCCCTTTGCACTCTGCGCGAGTGTATTTGCGCTTGCACTGACCGGTTGTGCGACACAGCAATCCACTGAACCTGCGTCCCGACCGCTGCGCCAGAACCCCGAATTCTCCTACGATGCCAGCGGTGTGACCCACGCCACGCTGACGGCCGCCGAACAGCAGGTCAACGTCGGTAATGAGCGTTACGTGTCCCTGGTGTTCAACGGCGACTACGATTCGCCACTGATTCGAACGCGACCAGGCGGGACTATGGCGATCCGTCTGGATAACCGCATGGACGAAATCACCAACCTGCATTTTCACGGCATGCAGGTCTCGCCTCTGGACCAGGGCGACAATATTTTTCGCGTGACCCAGCCCCATCAGGTCGGCGAGTACAACGTCAAACTGCCGCTCAACCACAGCCCTGGCGCCTACTGGTATCACAGCCATTTCCACGGTGGCTCCCAGCGTCAGGTTTCCGCCGGGATCGCCGGACCGATCCTCGTCGACGGCATGCTCGACCCGTTTCCCGAACTCAAGGGCATCAAGGAACAGGTCCTGGTGCTGCGCAACTTTCAGAAAACCCTGACCGGCAAAGTCGCCAGCGAAATCATCACCAGCGCGCCGTCGATTCGTACGGTCAACGGCCAGGAAGTGCCAATCATCGACATCAAGCCTGGCGAAACCCAGCTCTGGCATTTCATCAATATTGCGGCGAACCAGTATTTCCGGATTCGCATCAACGGTCAGTCGGTGCAGGTGCTGTCCCGCGATGGCAATACCGTTACACGCAGAGTTGACGCCGATCAGGTACTGATCGGGCCGTCGGCGCGGTTCAGCGTGTTGGTGGTCGGGCCTGCGGCAGGCTCCTACGAAGTCGAAACAGGCTCCGGCAATACCGGTCCGGCCGGCGATGATTACCCGGCGGCCAAACTGGCGATCTTGCGCTCCAGTGGTGAGCGCGTTGCGACCCGGCAGATCACCAGCGCGTATCCGCCGGCAGAGGACTTCAGCAAGATCGCGGTGAACAAGACGCGTCAGTTCGCCTTTCAGGATTCGGACACCGACCCCAACGCGTTCTTGATCAACGGCACCCGCTTCGAACTGGACCGGGTCAACACCACGGTCAAGCTCGGCGACGTGGAAGAGTGGCGGCTGTTCAACCCGTCCCAGGAATTGCACCAGTTTCACATTCACCAGGTGGATTTCCAGGTCACCGAAATCAATGGCAAACCGGTGCAGTTCAGCGGCTATCGGGACAATGTGTTCATCCCCGCCACGGGTTCGATCACCGTGCGAATTCCGTTTCGCGATCCGGTGATCCTCGGCAAATTCGTCTACCACTGCCACATCCTCGAACACGAGGACGGCGGCATGATGCAGGCGATACAGGTGGTCAAGCCCGAGGACTACGAGCAGGCCGTCAAGCTCGAACCCCTGGGCGGGCTGTACGGTGAAAACAACCAGTTGTGCTCCTACCTGCGCAACACCGGACAGGACCCGAAAGCGTCCAGCCCTCTGATCAAGTAAAAGGGGCAATGCCATGTGCAACTATCGCTTGGCTGTTTTGCTTGTGGGATCGGTGTGTGCCGTTGAATCGACGCTGGCCGACGACGGGCAATACCCCAACGTCGGTATGGATTACGACGCGACCTTTCAGTTTGACCATGTGCATGCCGATTCGCCTCAGGGCGGCAATCGCAACAGTTCGGATGCTTACCCGGACATCAACAGCACGTTTTACTTCCGCTTCAGCCACGATCAGCAGATTCAGTTTTCCACCGAGATCAATCCCGTGGAAGGTCCGGAACCTGGACAGAAGCGTTTTTTCGAAGACGTGGGCCTGGTGATCAACGACCTCAACTATTACCAGAACAACGCCAACTCGGCCTTCATGGTCGGCAAATACCACGTGCCGTTCGGTCGCGCCCAGGACCAGGCGCCCGGTCTGTACACCGAAGACTTCGTCGCCACTTACGATCTGGACGGCATGCTCGGCGGCACGGTGGCGTACCGGTTTTTCGATCAGCGCCTGGGCATGATCGAACCCAATGTCAGTCTCTACACCGCCGACAATTCGTTCCTCGGCCGGCCTTACCTGCGCCATGGCGAGAAGCTCCAGCGCAGCGATGGCGGCCCGTCGAACACCGGCAAACTCGACTCCTATGCGCTGACGGTGAACTGGTTGGCCATTCCGGCAGTGCCCTATCTGGAAATGCAGGCCGGCTACATGTTCAACAAAAAGGCCGAGGACGAGACGCAAGCCAATCCGCCTGGCGAAGACGATGAAACCATCAAGATCGCCTCCGCCCGCTATATCTGGGCCTACTCGCCGAGCACCGACCTGGAGCCGACGCTGGCGGGGCGTTACTTTGATGTCGTGCCCTTCATCGAATTCGCCGATGTCGACAATGAAGATGGCATCAAAGGCAATGACACCCGCTACCTGACCACCTCGCTGACCTTCGATTTCGGTGACTGGGCGTTGGGCGCGACACGCACCGACAAGCATCGCGAATCCACGGGGGGCGCGGATCGACAGGATTACCTCAACGAGCTGAGCCTGACCTACAACATCACCGGCCAGCTCAAGATCGGCGTGTCCGCCGGCACGCAGAAACAGGATGGCCAGATGTCAGAACTGGTCGGGCTGGCGTTGACCTATTCGGGAGGGTATTGATCGATGAACAGGCTGCGCACGGCAGGCCTTCTGTTGCTGATGGGGTTGGCGGCCAATGTTACCGCGGCGACCCGTACCGACATCGGCGGGCCGTTTCAACTGACCAATCAGAATGGCCAGCGCGTCACTGAACGCAGTTTTGGCCAACCGGCGTTGCTGTATTTCGGGTTCATGACATGCCCGGCCATTTGCCCGACCGACCTGGCAAAAATGGCCCGTATCAGTCGGCAGCTACAGCAACAGCAAGGCATCACGGTGCGACCGATCTTCGTCACCATCGACCCCGAGCGCGACACGCCGAAAAAACTCAAGGAGTACGTGAGCTACTTTGCCAACGACTTCGTCGGTTTGACCGGCTCGGCGCAAGACATCGTGCGCATCACCGACGCTTATCACGTGTATTACAAGAAAGTGCCGTCCGGCGACACACCGGACCAATACATGATGGACCACTCGACGATCCTGTTTCTGCTCGACAGCCAGGGCCGCTACCTCAAGCATTTCGGTCGCGGCATGGATGAGAAGGACATCGAGAAACAGGTGGTCGCTGCACTGGCCGATGCAGCGGCCGCACGCTAGATAAACCTCCCGCTGCCGGATGTCAGTGTGGCCAGAGGTCGATCGGAAAGTACTTCTGGGAAATCTGCGTGTACTTGCCCGAGGCATGCAATTGCGTGAGCGCCACATCGATTCGCTCTTTGAGAGCGGTGTCACTCTTGCGCAGGCCCGCCCCGACACCCAGGCCATAGAGCAACGGGTCCATCTTGACGCTGCCGGTGCCCTTCTCCTCGTACGCCAAACCGTCCCTGGACTTCAGGAAATCGATGTCGCCCAGCTTGTCGAGGAACATGACGTCGATACGCCCCGCCAGCAAATCGGCGTTGCAATCGTCTTGCGTGGTGTAGATACGGATGTCCGAGGCCTTGCCGTAAGCGCTGCGGATGAACTCGGCGTTGGTGGTCGAGCCCTGCACACCGATGGATTTACCGGCCAGGCCTTCCGGTGTCAGCGTCAGGTTGACGTCCTTGGCGGCGACAAAGATCCCGGTCGTCTCGTAGTAGGGACGCGAGAAAGCGATGACTTTCTGCCGTTCCGGGCTGATGCCCATTGAGTTGAACAGTACGTCGAACTTGTTGGCGAGCAACGCCGGAATAATACCGTCCCAGGCCACTTCCTTGATTTCGCACTCGGCCTTCATCTGCTCGCAGAGCGCACGGATCAGGTCGGGCTCGAACCCGGTGTATTGCCCGGTGGGTGTCTTGACCAGAAACGGTGGATACGGCTCGGCGGCCACACCGAAACGCAGCTTGTCGTCTGCTGCGCTGGCCGGAGCCGTAAAGGAACTCAACGTCAAACCGATTGAGGCCAGTAAAACCAGATTGCGGAATATTCGTTTCATGGTCGATCCCTTTTTTTCAGGAGGATGGTTGCGAATAAAACGATTCAACAGCAGCACAAAAAAGCCTTTCTAAGCCCCGGGCACAGGCAACGGCAGCCATCCCTGGATCGCTTGCCAATCTGGTTCGAGCGCCGCAAAACGTGAGAGCGAGAACGTCGACAGGTCGGCGAAACTGCACTCACCGTCGACCACCAGATCGCGGATGGCATGACCGCTCGCCGGCGAGAGGCCGAAACCGACACCGGACATCGTCGCAACGGTGACGTTATCCAGCGCCGCAGGACGGTCGATGACGGGGCGACCGTCCGGGGTGTTTTCGATAAACCCGGCCCAACTGCGAATCACCCGCTTGTGCGCAATCTTGGGAAACAGTTCGGCCAGTCGCTTGGCGATATTGCATTGCAGGGGTGTCGACTGCGGACGTGTGCCGCGCAGATCGGCGAGATCGACCCATTCGTGCGGGCCGCCACCGTACGCAAGGTTGCCACGCAGGGTTTGCCGGCCATACAAACCATTGCCATCCACACCTCCGACCTCCAGTAACGGCAGCGGCTCGGTCACGATCATTTCGGCGCGCGCGGTGACCAGCGGAATGTCTACGCCCAGTTGCGCCGCCAATTCACCGGTATGCGGGCCGGCGGCAATCACCAGATGGTCGCAGGCGATCACACCTTGTGCCGTGCGCACACCCGTCACGCGGTCGCCCTGGCGTTCGATGCTGACGACCGGCGTGTGCTCGAGAATGCGGCCGCCCAGATTTTGCAGCGCCCATGCGTAGGCCTGCAGCGTGCGGTGCGGATTGGCGTGGCCGCCGAAATGGTAGTAGTAGCCCGCCAACACGTTATCGCCCGCGAAGGGCACGAGTTCCCGAACCTCCTGAGGGTCCAGGAGGTCAGCGCGCAACCCATAATACTTGGCTTCGTCGACGACTTTTTTGTCGAGTGACAACTGGTGTTCGGTGAGATCGATGCTGATGCGATCCGGGCGATATTCGGTCGGGTAACCGAGCAGTTCGTCCATCATCGGCCACAGCCGCTGTTCTTCCAGAAACAGCGGACTGTGGTGATGCGAACACCCGCCGCCGTTACGGCCCGAGGCGCCCCAGCCAATCAGATTGGCATCGAGGACCAGCACGTCGACGCCATCGCGGGCCAGCCACCAGGCGGCGCTCAGGCCGGTCACGCCGCCACCGACGATGACGACGGACGCACGGTTGGATGATCTTTTGACTGCGTGCATGGTGTCAGCCCTCGGTCTGCGACGGATTCAGGTGATCGGTGACATCCTGCGGGCGCCTGGCGACTGTGGGCTGCCCGGTACATAGCCAGAACGGCGTCCACTGTGACGGCATGTCAAACCAGGCATCCCAGCGACGATGCATCGACGAGGTTTCCTCGACCTGTCCGATCTGGTGCAGTGACAGCGGGCGGACTGGCGGACGAAACGAGGCCAGCGCAATCTCGCCGACGCTCAGTCCGGCGCCGATGCCGAGCAACGCCGCCACCTGTTCGCGGCAACGTCGTCCCTGGCAGGGCCCCATGCAGGCCCGAGTGAGACGCTTGGTCACATCCGGGTGGGGCGAGTCGTTGCTCATGGTGTTTTGCAAGGCTGGATCAGCGGGTGTCCAGTCGAGATAACGCGGCGGTTGCTGTCCGAGGATCTCGCTGGCCGTGACCTCTTCGCACAGGCAGACGAAGGGTTCGTTCTGCGCATGGACGGTGGACGCGCGCACCCAGGCCTCGCGATGGGCGGCAACGTCACAGACAGACGCGTCAGGCAACGAGACCCTGTCGTTCTGCGCAATGTCGACACCCAACGCAGCCAACGCGGTGTGCGCGGCGATCCGCCCTTCGCGTCGGGAGATCGTCTCTTCGAGGCTTTTCGAGGCCCAGACCCCGGCACAATCACCCGCCACCAGAATGAACGGCAACGACGTGCGCTGTGCAGAGTCCGCGTCGGGGACGTGGCCGCCTCGGTCGGCCTGAAATGCCGTGCGGCACCCGGCGGCCTCGACCAGTTCGATGGCGGGAATGGCCGCTATCCCCAACAACACCGTATCGCATTCGATCTCGGTCAGAGATCCGCCAACAGGGCTGCCCGCCGCATCGACCGTCACCGCCGTAATCCGCTTGACGCCCAAGGCATCTCCGGCGGCTTCGCGAACGACATGCCCGGTCAGCACCTGAGCGCCCTGCTCGACCAGTAGCCCGAGCAGCGCGGGATCGCCACTCACCTGCCCGGCCTGTTCAATGATTGCCGCAATCTGCACACCCTTGCTGATCAACGCATGGGCCGACACCAGCGCCTGCGTATCGCTGCCGATCAGCACGGCGCGCTTGCAGTCCAGCGCCTCGTAAACCGTCGCCAACCGATGCGCCGCGTTGACGCCCATGACGCCGGGGCGATGCCAGCCGTCGAAGGCGAGGCCCATGTCCCGTCTTCCGGCAGCCACGATCACCTGCTTGAAGCGCAGCAACCAAGCGTTTTCGTCATCCGCGAGGCCGGCGACGGCGCCCTCGATCCACGCCGTGGTGCGTTGCTGGGGAAACAGGCCCCAGACCGCCGTGCCGAGCCGCACGTCGACCCCGGCTTCGAGCGCCTCGGCGATCTCCGGACGGGCGTCGAGCAGCGTCTGTAGCACGCTGTTGCGGTTGGACACCGCTGCGCCCATTCGTCCGCCGAAATGCAGCGGCACCTCCTCGCCCATGGTTTCGAGGGGCACCGGATTTTCGTCCACCAGGGTCACGCGCAGCCCCTGTCCAGCGGCGGTCAATGCGGCCGCGAGCCCTGCCGGGCCGGCGCCGACAATGAGAATATCGGTCTCGTCGCTGATCGGCGGTGCTTTGCCGGCCACCGACGCGGGGTCGTAGTAGATGTTGGGTGAGATAGGTCGTTTCACGGTGTTTCCCCCGAAAGTCAGGCGCGTGAGCTCTGATGCATAGGTGCGGACTAAAACAACGAAGACGGCGGCTTGACGTCGCCCTCGGCAAAGCGCGACAGACGCAGCTGGCGCATGTCCAGTCCCGGGTTGCCAGAATGAATCCAGTCAGCCAGGGTCTTGCCGACGATGGGGCCCATGGCAAAGCCGTGGCCGCAGAATCCGGTAGCCACCGCCAGGCCGCGGGGCGAGGTGTGTGCGTCGATCACCGGAATGCCATCCGGCAACACGTCGATTGCGCCAGCCCATCGATCAGCGATCTGCGTATTCACTTGCCCGGGAAACGCGGCCTTGAGCGCCTGCATCGCGTTGCCCAGCCCCTTGTCATTGGGATGGACAAGCGGATTGCGCTGGTGAATACCCGCGCCGAGCCGCGACGCTTGCGACCACGGCATGCGCTGGTGCAGATCGGTCAGGCACGCACCGTTCAGATTGAAGCGAAACGATTTGCGCTGTGCCCACAGCGAAGGCAAATACCAGTGGAGTGCGCGCAGATGACCGAGTGTCATGTCGACGTCGACATGGGCGTCGTCGGCGATGTTGAAGCTGCCATCGAGCCGTTGCCGGAAGCCCACGCCGTTGGCGATGGTCGAGATGCCGCTCAGCGTCGGGCCGGACGTGGTCCGCGCCACCGTTCCCCTGACCAGTTGCTGCGGCAGGGAGATGCCGAGCATCTTCAGCAGGCGGAACGTCGTGACGCCGGCGGCGCACACCACTGTTTTCGCCTTCACGTAGCCGCGCTCGGTTTCAACGCCGACGACCTGGCCGGCGGCGACATCAATGCCTTTGGCGCCGCACTGTTCGACAATGTGGGCGCCCAGTTCACGCGCGCGCATCGCGAATGCGCGAGCCACCAGCGTGGGCTCCGCCTGACCGTCGCTGGCGGTAAACAAGCCACCCAGTTGCGGGACCGCGTAACCCGGCAGTTTCTTGGCCACCTCACGCGGCGACAGCATCACGGTATCGAGCGAAAAGCTGCGCGCGACCGACAGCCACGATTCGTATCCTTCACGCTCGACCTCATTGCCCGCAACGAACAGACAGCCGTCGTTGCGCCATCCCAGGTCGGTCTGGAGTTCCTGTTCCAGCGAACGCCAGATCTCGATGCTGGCTTGCATCAGCGGCACCTCGGCCTCATCCCGCGATTGCTGGCGAACAAAGCCCCAGGCGCGAGACGATTGCTGTCCCGCCAGCAGGCTTTTTTCGAGGACCAGAACCTTGGCGCCCGCTTTGCTAAGGTAGTACGCGCACGCACACCCCATCAGCCCGCCGCCGATGATCGCCACGTCGACTTCGCGAGGCAGGAGGTCGTCCCTGGAGGCCGGGACTTTGGTGAATGCGGCTGCTGGAGTGTTCATATGGGTAACCGTCAGGTTGAGAATGACGCGTAGCGCGGCATCGGTGTTTCGGCTAAGAATGTGCCTCGATCATCTGAAGTTACAGTGATGTATCTGCATTAATCCCATGCGAGGAGCGCATAGAAACATGAGCCGCCAACTGCCATCCATCGAGCTTTTGCAGGCCTTCCTGACGGTTGCGAAGACCGGCAACTTTGGCAAGGCCGGTGAGCAGCTCAACCTGAGCCAGAGCGCGGTGAGCCGGCAGATTGCGCAATTGGAGGCGCGGCTGGATAACCGGCTGTTCGAGCGGCACACGCGCAAGATCGTGCTCACCGCCGAAGGCCGATCGCTGGTGCCGGTGGCGGAGCAGGTCATCGGTTTGCTGTCGGATGCCTCGCACATGCTCGCCACGGTGGGACGAAGTGTCAGCCTGCGGGCACACCCGACCATGGCCGCGCGCTGGCTGATTCCTCGGTTGACGGCGTTTTATGCCTTGCACCCACAAGTGACTGTCAGTGTCGACACGGTGTACCACCGCTTTCCCGACTTTGCGTTCGAATCGATCGACGCCATGATCGCCTACGGCACTGCCACCTGGCCTGACTTCGAAGCGCTGGAGTTATGGGAAGAGGAACTGATTCCGGTGTGCTCGCCGGCACTGCTTGCCGGGACAACTGCGCAAGAAGTCCTCAGGACCGGGCGGCTGGTGGACTCGAGCATGGATCGCCTGGACTGGCGTCGCTGGGAAGAGTATTACCCGGGCTCGACCGGGGTCGATAACGCGCATCTGACATTCGATACGCTGGAGTCCGCCATCGTCGCCGTGAAATGTGGCCAGGGCATCGCGCTCGTCGACGCCGTGCTCACCCGCGATGAATTGCTCAGCGGGCAACTGATGCGCGTGCATGCGGGCCGCATCGTCACGGGCGGGCGTTACACGCTGGTCTATCCAAAGCGGGTGAAGCGCTCCAGCGGCTTTTCCGAGTTCCTCGACTGGCTGGAACAGGAAGCGACCGGCCACACCCACAACAGCGCCTAAACCGTTTCACCGTTTCCTTCTGCGCCCGCCTTGGTGCTAAATAGGACGCCCAGGTGACAAGCCCAGACCCTGTCGCGTATTGCCGTGCAACGAGAAACCGATATGAACACCCATTTTGAGACAACAGCATGATCGAAGTCACCGAAGTTTCCATTGCCCGACTGCGGGCTGCGCTGGAGTCTGGCCAGACCACTGCGGTTGAACTGGTCCAGGCCTACCTTGCCAGGATCGACGCCTACGACGGCCCCGACACGCCGACTGCGCTCAACGCGGTGGTGGTTCGCAATCCCGAGGCGCTCAAGGAAGCGCAGGCCTCCGATGCCCGTCGGGCCAAGGGCGAAACGCTCGGTCCGCTGGACGGCATTCCCTACACCGCCAAGGACAGTTATCTGGTGAAGGGCCTCACTGCGGCCTCTGGAAGCCCGGCCTTCAAGAACCTGGTGGCCTATCGCGATGCGTTCACCATCGAACGGCTTCGCGGCGCCGGGGCGATTTGCCTGGGCAAGACCAATATGCCGCCGATGGCCAATGGCGGCATGCAGCGCGGGGTCTATGGCCGTGCCGAGAGCCCGTACAACGCTGACTACCTGACAGCGCCTTTTGCCTCGGGCTCCTCGAACGGCGCCGGGACTGCCACCGCCGCCAGTTTCGCGGCGTTCGGCCTTGCTGAAGAAACCTGGTCGAGCGGACGCGGTCCGGCCTCGAACAACGGGCTGTGCGCCTATACGCCTTCGCGCGGGGTGATCTCCGTGCGCGGCAACTGGCCGCTGACGCCGACGATGGACGTGGTCGTGCCGTACGCCCGAACCATGGCCGACCTGCTCGAAGTGCTCGACGTGGTAGTGGCGGATGATCCCGACACCCGCGGCGATCTGTGGCGCATGCAACCGTGGGTGCCGATTCCGAGCGTCGCTTCGGTGCGCCCCGCGTCCTATGCCGAGCTGGCCGCGAAGGCCGATTCGCTCGCGGGGAAACGCTTCGGCGTGCCGCGCATGTACATCAACGCAGACCCCGAAGCCGGCACCAGCGACGCGCCAGGCATCGGTGGCCCGACGGGGCAGAAAATCAACACCCGCCCTAGCGTGATCAATCTCTGGGAAGATGCGCGCAAGGCACTCGAAGCCGCGGGCGCCGAGGTGATCGAAGTCGATTTCCCGCTGGTCTCCAATTGCGAGGGTGATCGTCCGGGCGCGCCGACCGTGTTCACCCGAGGCCTGGTGTCCAAGGAGTTCCTGCACCATGAGTTGTGGGACCTGTCGGCCTGGGCGTTCGATGATTTCCTGCGGGCCAACGGTGATCCGAAACTGAACCGTCTGGCCGATGTCGACGGGCCGCTGATTTTTCCGCACGACCCGGGCACCTTGCCCAATCGCGAAGACGATCTCGCTGCGGGCATGGACGAATACGTGAAGATGGCCGAACGCGGCATCACGCCATGGGACCAGATCGTCACGGTGCCTGACGGCCTGCGCGGGCTGGAAGAGACCCGTCGAATCGACCTTGAAGACTGGATGGATCAGCTGAATCTTGATGCGGTGCTGTTCCCTACAGTGGCCGACGTCGGCCCGGCGAATGCCGATGTCGATCTGCAGTCGGCGGACATCGCGTGGAGTAACGGCATCTGGGTCGCCAACGGCAACCTCGCCATCCGCCACCTCGGGGTTCCGACGGTGACGGTGCCAATGGGTATCATGCCGGACATCGGCATGCCGGCCGGGCTGACCTTTGCCGGGCGTGCCTATGACGATTCAGCGCTGCTGCGCTTTGCTTCGGCGTTTGAGTCGGTTGGCTCCAAACGATTGGTCCCGCCTCGGACCCCGCCGTTGTCGAGCTGAAAAACTACGAGCGGAACGTCAACCGAGCAAGCCCCCCTGTGGTGAGGGGGGGGTATCCCCATTGGGTCGCGAAACAGCCCCTGTGGCGAGGGGATTTATCCCCGTTCGGCTGCGAAGCAGTCGTAAATCCGGACAACTCGATTTGTCTAGGCGGACGCTGGGGCTGCTCCGCAACCCAACGGGGCGGTGCGATGTTTCGCTAAATCCCCTCACCACAAAAGCTCCCTCGCCACAAAAACTGGTGCCCGCGCTTACGTGAGCGCCATTTCGCTGGTGCACGGCACTTGCGACGTTTCCATCAGCAAATGATCCACGACTTGCGACAGCGCGGCGTCAACATCCTCTCCCCCGCGCAAGGCTCGCGCATAGACCTCCCGCTGCCGATCTGCACTGGTCCCGCCCCGGAGAATCCGCCGGGCCTGGGCAAACACGTTCTCCACATCCATCTTCTTCGCGGTATCACCCAGAATCTGTTGTGCCCTGAACAGCCATTGCCCGGCAGAGAACGGCCGGTCGTAGCCTTCCATGATGAATGCTGCATGGATGCCGGAGCGTTTCGCCCGCCACCGGTTTTCCTTGAGGATCCATTGCGACGCTTGCGAATAGCTCGACCCCGGACGGGGTTGTTCAATGGCATGGGCCACCAGTAAGCGAAACAGAGAGGCAATGCACAAGGCGTCATCCAGGCGTGGACAGGCGTCTGTCATCCGCATCTCCAGCGTTGGGTACTTCGCGGCAGGTCGCAGGCCCCACCAGCAATCGCCCGCCTGCTTGATCGTACCGGTGCGGATCAGCAAGGCGACGTAGGCGTCATAGGCGCTTTGATCCTCGAAAAACTCCGGAATACCCATCCGTGGCCACTCGTCACAGGCGGTCTGGCGATAGCTCATGAAGCCGCTGTCGGCGCCGCCCCAAAACGGTGAGGACGTACTCAGTGAAAGCAACAACGGCATCCACGGCAGGACTTCGTTCATCACCTGAATACGATCCAGTTGTGCTGGTACTTCAACATGCACGTGCAGGCCGGATAGCACGCTGCGGCTTGCCACGCGCTGGTAGTTTTCAAACAACTGAAGAAAATGAGACTGGTCCGTGGCCTGCTGCTGACGCCAATCAGCCAACGGGTGGCTCGCGGCACTGAGCAGTCCCAGGCCATACCCTTCGAGCGATTGCCGCAACCTTGTGCGAGCTGAAAACAGGTACTCCGTTGCTTGCGCGACACTGGTGAAGATGGGAGAAGCGACTTCGATTTGCCCACGGAACATCTCATGCGCGAAACATTCGCCCAGCACTTCCTGGCACGCCTCAATGGCAGAAGTGGGAGGTTTCTCGGCCATCCGCCGGGTGCCCAGGTCCGTGATGAAGTATTCCTCTTCAATGCCAAACTTCAGGTGTCTGTCCATCGCTTCACCCCTCGCCTTGCGCCTTGACTACAAGCCTAGCCTAAGGCGGTATCGAGAAACATCATGAGCCCGAATCCCAGCATCAGGCCCAGGGTCGCCGGGGTTTCGTGGCCATTACGGTGCGTCTCGGGAATCACTTCATGCGAGACCACGAAGATCATCGCGCCAGCCGCCAGGCCCAATGCCACCGGGTAACCCAGCGCGAAGCTCGCGGAAACGCCAAGGCCCACGACAGCGCCCAAGGGCTCCATCAGCCCTGAGCCGACCGCGATCAGCGCCGCCCGCAACGTCGAGATACCTGTCACTCGCAGCGCCAGTGCAACGGCCAGTCCTTCGGGAATGTCCTGGATGGCAATTGCCGTGGTCAGCGGCAAACCGACCTTCATGTCGCCATTGGCGAAACTGACGCCGATGGCCATGCCTTCCGGCAAGTTATGCAGCGTGATGGCCAACACGAAAAGCCAGACCCGATTGATGCGCTGTGCATGCGGCCCTTTGCGCCCAATCTTCTGGTGCTCATGGGGAACAAAGCGATCCAGGCCGATCATCAACGCCACGCCCAAACCCAACCCCAGCACCACCACACACGCCGCCAGCAATTTGTTATCGCAAATGGCCTGCGCCGCCGCGATGCCAGGGAGGATGAGAGAGAAAGAACTGGCCGCGAGCATCATGCCAGCGGCGAAACCCAGCATGATGTCCTGAGTCCGTGCGGCGATGTCGCGCAAGACCACGGCGAGCACCGCGCCGAGCGCGGTCGCGGCGAATCCCGAGACACCGCCCAGGAACGCATACTGCAAGTTGACCCTGTCCGCCCCCGCCAAGGCGCTGTACCCGCTGACCAGCAGCAGAACAGTCACGCCCACCAGGGTCGACCAGAACAGAATGCTCTGCCAACTGCCGTTTTTTCCCCGGTCAAACCAGGCACGCCATGGGGCTCTTACGGGGGAAGAATGTTCCGACATAAGGCCACCTATTTCCCGTTGGAGCGCTTACGGTTCGCTCTCGGTGCGGCCACCTTGATCTGTCTGGATATGCGCAAAGCGTCTTGTTCGAACGCCATTGCAGTGGCATTGAACAGACGGGAAAAGTCCCGTGTGGTCTCTGCGAAAAAAGCGTCTGGATTGGAATTCATGTGACTCACCTCAACTCTCCATCAACACAAAAAAACCGCACGCCGGGTGGCGTGCGGTGCCCCTCATCACGCATCGGGTTTTCCTTGCACGCCAGCCCCCAGATCGGCGCCCGTAATCGGATCGCTTTGCGGGTCAGACATCGTGCGAGCTTTCATGGCCTGCAATAGCGCCTCGTCTTCAGCGCTAAGCTGGACACTCGCCGTGCCATCCCCGCCATCGACTGCCGGCTGTGGATCGTCCACGTAACTCCAGTCGTCACCCTGGTTCCACGGCCCGCGCGTGCTGCCTTCGCCCTGGGACAGATTGAAATAGACGTTAGTGAAGTCGGGCATGCCGGGAAGCTTGCCCTGTGGAAAGTTCGGCTGAATCGCGTGCAGCGCTTTTTCGAAGGAGAGTTGATGGGCGATCTCGCGAGTCATCAAAAACCCCAGCGCCTCTTTCACGCCGGGATCATCCGTGATGTTCATCAGGCGCTCGTAGACGATCTTGGCGCGAGCCTCGGCGGCGATGTTGGAGCGAAAATCGGCGGTAGGCTCGCCAATGGTATCGACGTATGCAGCCGACCACGGCACCCCGGCCGAGTTGGTCAGCGGTGCACCGGCGCCGTACAACAGGCTGGTGATGTGCGAGTCGTTGCCCGCTCCGTTAATGGCGCGGTACAGCTCGCCTTCTTCTTCCACGCCTTCTGCCAGTCGGCCCTTGGCGCCTTTGTTGAGCATCACGATGATCGACCCGACGATCTCGAGGTGACTGAGCTCTTCGGTGGCAATGTCCATCAGCAGATCCTTTCTTCCCGGATCATCCTCGGCCAGTGCCTGGGTGAAATACCTGGACGCCGCCGCCAACTCCCCTTGGGCACCGCCGAATTGTTCGAGTAAAAGGTTTGCCAACCCCGGGTTGGGTTGAGCCACACGAACCGTGTATTGAAGTCGCTTGTTATGTAGAAACATGACGAATCTCCTCAGGCCTTAAAGGCGGCGATACTCATTCGGTGAATGACCCAATGCGCCGCCCACAGTTATCTGAAGGTGCTAAGCCTGAGAAAATTTTAAAAAAATTGGCCGCTCGCGACAGGCGGCATTGGAGAGTGAATTTTGCGCGGTTTTATCACCAGTCGTCGGCGATCGATCAATCGATTCAAACTTTTATCCGCCTGCCGATCTCCACCGCATTCACCAAAGTTTGCATAGTGCGAGGGTCCGCGAAAATCGTTTAAAAAAACGGGAGGCCTGTGTCAGACCTCCCGCTCTTTTTGCAGCCCTTTATGAAAAGCCTGATTACGAAGTACCCAAACCCCGGGACAGATCGGCTGGCGTATCGGATGCTGCGCGGTACTCCCCTTGCGGCTTCTCTTCTACGTCCGAGTGATCGGTGGTTTTGGTCACGGTGTCGCGCACGGCTTCGTATCCCTCCTTCGCCTGCTGCTTTACTTTGTCGGCGAGGCCTGCGCTGGTTTTACCCATGAAGCGTTGCTCGGTCGCTGTCGAAGGCAGTGCCGCGCCCAGCATGGCGCCCAAGGCGATGCCCGCAGCGGCGACCATCAGCGGTTGATCCTTCAATAACTGACTGAACTGATTGCCCAGCACCTGTGTATTACGCACCAATCGGTCACTGGCGTCATGCACGGCATGGCTGATGTTGTCGGTAGCAGCACCCAGGTTGTCGCCCAGGTGTGCGGCCTTGCCCTTGACGCTCTGATAACCCTCCTTGAGCGTGTCAGCCGTCTGGTGCAAATGGTCACGGGCACTGTCGATGCCGTCAGCCAGGCCGTCCGCCCACTCGCCGACTTTGTCCTGATCCGGGCCCACGCGATAGCCTGGACGGGGTGACGGTGGGCGATTCTGGCTCATCATCAACCACAGCAATCCGACGGATGTCAGGACGGCGGGAACGGGGTTATTGCGAACGCTGGTGCCAAGGTTGCTCAGGAATGTCGTGCCGTTGCTTTGCATCAGCGTCAGCGCCTGATCGAACATCTGGCCAGGGGTGAACTTGCTTTCCAGCGCATCGACGATGTTGCCGATACTCGCCCGTTGAGCGTCAATTTCACGCTCGATGGTTTCGGGACTTTTTGCCGCTTCGGTGTCGAATTCACTGTTCATGAGACTTTCCTCCGCAGCGCTTCCTGGTCTTTGTTCAAGGCATCCAGCGTGCGATCAGGCTTGAAGTGGGACGGCTCGAATTGTTTTTTTCCGGACTGCAGCATGGCGAACCCGACGATCATCACCACAACGCCGACAATCAGTGCTGCCAGCCACGGCGCCATTACGGTGCTGAGGCCATAGACCGCGGACATCAACAAAATGATGAACCCCGCCAGCAGGACGATTGCACCTCCCGCAACCCCGGCAATGCCGGCTTTGAGCGTCGTGAGACTGGCTTGCAACTCGGCCTTGGCCAGCGCCAGTTCCTTGGTGAACAACGCGGGCACTTCACGGGATAACTGGCGTAACAGGCCGACGACCGAGGCATCATCTGGCGCGGGTGCCACCGGTCTTGTCCCCGGAAAATCTGGATCTTCTCTGTTCATCACAGTGCTCCATTGAAGTTGGCCGAACCCGGTGTCGAGGTCGTCGCGAAGTTCGAAGGATGGTCTTGATCGTTCGGCGAGGCCGGTGTGACACCGGGGCTTTGCTCGGTACGGGACGCCACGGAGGTTTCATAGGGACGTTGCGCACCAAAGCCGCCTGACGGTGGCATCGAGTTGCTTGCTGCGGGGTTGTTGGCATCAGTGAATGTTGCCGCCGGAGCACTGCCCGCCTTGAGAAACCGCGACAGACCAAAGCCCAGCGCAATGCTCCCGGCAATGAACAGCCCAGGATTGCTGCGGGCCAGGTCGGCACCGTCGTGGAGCAACTGCTCGGCGCTTTTCCCGCGCAGATTGCCGGCCAGGCCACTCATCGATTCCGCCATGTCAGCGAGGTAGTCGGACATGCCGAGCGTGTCCTTGCTTTCCAGCTCGGAAACAACCGATTTCGCCCCTTGGGCCAACGCCTCGATCTGATCGGCCGCGGTGTCGCGGTATTGCCCGAATTGGGCGTCCGCCTGTTGTCGGGCGCCCTCAAGGGCCTCTGTCACGTCCTCCTTCAAGTGGTCAAAGCGCTGCTCCGCCCCTGCAGTATCGGGTTTATCTGGCTGACTCCCGGTCGTGTTGTCTGAAGTATTCATGTCTTCCCTCGCCTTCTGTCGGTAAACAAGCGTTCCGGGAGTTCGCAGTGAGTGCAGCCTCCCTCACTGCAGATGACGAAGGCGGGTGACGGGGAGTTCCAACAGAATGATGAGTGATGCGTTCAGCTCGTCGCTTAGGGGTGGTTACTGCGTTTCGGGGGGTATCGAAGTGGGGGGCATATCCGTTTCTGCGAGAAAGCCCTGTCAGTCCATTTCGATGTGGGATGTCAGGCCGCCTTGCGTGAAAGCCTGCGTTTGGCCTTTCAATCCAGCTGATTAAGTACCCTCCCCCAAACGTCCCCAAGATTTCGGACTTACCCTACAAGTTTTACTGAATCCCCCGACATCAACCCTTCAGCCCCATCGCCAAAGTGCCCCGTTTCCAAGGACCGGGCATAACGCGTGACCAAACTCATCCCCCAGCACCAACTCGCCAGCGAGCGCGGCCCGAAACTCGACAACCATCAAGCTGCCGACGCGCTTCGCCAAGCCCTCAACTACCCATACGACGTGCAAGGCTTCGACGACCTGCTCAATGCCGTGGGCGCCAACCGCTCCAACTACATGCAGGCCGCCCACCAGCAGAAACTGATCAACGCCGTGAGCAGCGGCGATTGGGCAGTAGTCACGCCTCGCGTCAATCCGGATAACGGGGGCGGCTCATGGAATGGATTCAAGACCCAAACCGAACCACCCCCGGCGCAACATCTGGTCGAAGATCACGCCTTCACCCAGCCCAAACCGGCCGAGTCGGGGTTTCACATTGTTGAAAGACCATGAGCCTCGAGTCCCTGGAACGCTCGCTGTATGAGAACTCGCCAAGCGATGCATTACGCCGCGAATTCCGTTCGCTCAACCGCCATCTGGGTGAACACGTTAAGCCGGGGCAAATGGTGATCTTCAGCGATTCACGGCATTACATGTGCCGGCGTGAAGAGGCGCAGATGATGATTGCTGCGCAGAAGGTTAACGAGGCGCTCAGGGATTTGAGTGATGAAGAGGCTTCGTTCATGGTTGAGCACCATGAGGTGATTGAGCCGTTTTTGGGAGTTGGCTCGGGTGGATTGGGCGTAGCGTCGTTCATGGTTGGCCAGCACCTGGAAACGCTGAAAGGGACCCTCAAAGAACTTGAGCGTTTACATTCGGAACAATATCGTGAATACGGCCACCTTAAATCTCCCGATTTTTTTGCAAAGCGTAAGCGACTCATGACGAAACTGGATGCCGGTTTGGGGCCTTTGGTTCGCAAAGGCACAGGGATCCCGGATCATCCCAAACTAAAACGTGCCTTGGGGCTTTCTACGCGTCGCGTAGTTCACCATTGGAACAAGGCTGGCGCGCCTAGTCAGTTGCCCGGCTATGCCACCCATATCGATGGCGTGGCGCGAGCCTCCAAATACATAAAAGCAGGTGGTTATGTAGCGATAGGTTTTGGCGCTGGTTCAGCAGCGATGAAAATTTACGAAACGTGCCGAGTCGGGCGAGAAGATGAATGCCAAAAGGTCAAGTTTGTACAGGGCGGGAAACTCTTGGGGAATGTCACTGGAGGCGTTCTTGCGGGGGCCATTGGAGCAACAGTCGCTGAGGGCACTTGTTTAGCCATTGGCGCAGAGACTTATGGATTGGGCGGGATGGTTTGCCTACTAGTGGTAAGCGGAATGCTAGCTGCGCAAATGGGAGACAGTGGAGGTCAAGCCGGCGAATACATCGGTGAGAAGTTACATGAGATTATTGAGTGATGAGTCTTGACCAGGTTATTGGCTTGTCCGGCATTCCACTCTTTACGCTATTTATTATGAATTGCGCATTTATGGCTTATGTAGTGACGTATAAATTCAAAGAGATACAAAATCACTTTGCAAACTCCCGCCTGGTTAACTCCCACCGAAGTGACACCAGTACCCCGATCATTTTCCGGGCCGGAAGCTTGGTGTTGATATGGTCGCTGTTGATGTTCAAGTTCTTCCGAGAAATGGATCCTGACGCAATCGAGGAAGTTAAGCTATTCCCTGGACATTTGAGGCCTTGGGTCATTGTTCCCGGCCATATCAATGCGTTTTGCCTCGTCTGGGGCGGCGGTATCTTGATATGGATTAATGTTAAGGATTACCTGTGATGACTCCCTCCCTGAATCCCATCCCCCTCGCTTTATGGAGGGTTGTTTTTCTACTAATTCATCAGTCAGGCAATCACTTTGCCGCCTTGAGCCCGGCGCTTAAATAGATTCTCGATAGGGATGTTCGAAAGTCGCTTGGGCCGCTCATACGCAAAGGCACTGGCATTGCGGATCACCCGAAACTCAAGCGAGCCTTGAGGTTGTCAACTCGCAGAGTGATTCATCGGTGGGACAAGGCTGGGGCGCCGACACAGGTGCCTGGGTATGCAACGAACATTGAGGGTGTCTCGCGAGCGGCAAAATATATGAAAGCCGCTGGTTACGTCGGAATTGGTTTGGCGACGGCAGCGGCCAGTATGCGGATCAATGAAGTCTGTCGGGCAGGAGCTGATGAGCCCTGCCGGAAGGTGAAATATATCGAAGGAGCAAAACTGACGGGCAACGTTGGTGGGGCGGCCATCGCGACGACCTACACGGCACCGATTACGATGGAGTACCGCGCAGGTGTGGCACTGAAAACGCGTGGTATCGGTGGAGTGATTTGCGTCTTGGTCATAAGCGGTGCGGCAGCGTCGCTTGGAGGTAACGCAGGTTCGAAAGGCGTCGAGTCAACCGCTGAAGTTTTATACGAATCGAGTACCCATGACTGAAACAAGACTGCTCTACGCTGCCGTCGTGATCTCTTTGTTCACTGTGGCGATCATCAACTTGGTGATGATGGTTTATGTAGGACTTTTCAAGCTCAAGGAAATGGAATCACTTCTTGAAAATTGTTATCTCATCCAGGCTAACCGTCGGGAAAACGGATACGGTTTCTTCAGCCGTAGATACAGCCTCAACTTAATTACGGCCATGCTAAGCAAACCACCTTCTTTACTCTTACTGGACGATCCTCGTGCACTTGATGATATTCGTTGCTTTCCTCTGCACTTGCGACGCTGGATCGAGATCCCCTATCGCATGAATGCGTGTTCGTTCGTTGGGTTGGTTGTTGTATTCGGGTGGGGCAAATATATCGGCCTTCTGGATTGAGTTCTATATCGGTACCAAGTTGGCTGCCAGGTCGCCATCGCTGGCAAGCCAGCTCCCACAGGGGTTTGGGGTGCATCAGCAAGAGAATGGTCGGCTGTCAGGTCGCCATCGCTGGCGGGTCAGCTTCCACAGGGGTTGGTGTACATCAGCAAGAAACTGGTCGGCCGTCAGGCCGCCATCGCTGGCAAGCCAGCTCCCACAGGTTTGGTGTACATCAGCAAGAAAATGGTCGGTTGTCAGGCCGCCATCGCTGGCAGGCCAGCTCCCACAGGTTTGGTGTACATCAGCAAGAGACTGGTCGGCTGTCAGGCCGCCTTCGCTGGCGGGCCAGCTCCCACAGGTTTGGTGTACATCAGCTAAAAAATGGTCGGTTGTCAGGCCGCCATCGCTGGCAGGCCAGCTCCCACAGGTTTGGTGTACATCAGCAAGAAATTGGACGGCTGTCAGGCCGCCATCGCTGGCGGGCCAGCTTCCACAGGTTTGGTGTACATCAGCAAGAGACTGGTCGGCTGTCAGGCCGCCATCGCTGGCAGGCCAGCTCCCACAGGTTTGGTGTACATCAGCTAGAAAATGGTCGGTTGTCAGGACGCCATCGCTGGCGGGCCAGCTCCCACAGGTTTGGTGTATATCAGCAAGAGACTGGTCGGCCGTCAGGCCGCCATCGCTGGCAGGCCAGCTCCCACAGGTTTGGTGTACATCAGCAAGAGACTGGTCGGCTGTCAGGCCGCCATCGCTGGCGGGCCAGCTCCCACAGGTTTGGTGTACATCAGCTAGAAAATGGTCGGTTGTCAGGCCGCCATCGCTGGCAAGCCAGCTCCCACAGGTTTGGTGTACATCAGCAAGAAATTGGTCGGTTGTCAGGACGCCATCGCTGGCAGGCCAGCGTCCACAGGTTTGGTGTACATCAGCAAGAGACTGGTCGGTTGTCAGGCCGCCATCGCTGGCAAGCCAGCTCCCACAGGTTTGGTGTACATCAGCTAGAAACTGGTCGGTTGTCAGGCCGCCATCGCTGGCAGGCCAGCTCCCACAAGGGTTCGGGGTACATCTGCAAGTTAGTGGTCGGCTGGCAGGCCGCCATCGCTGGCAGGCCAGCTCCTACAGGGGTTCGGTGAACATCTGCTAGAGATTGGTCGGCTGGCAGGCCGCCATCGCTGGCAGGCCAGCTCCCACAGGTTCGGTGAACATCTGCTAGAGATTGGTCGGCTGGCAGGCCGCCATCGCTGGCAGGCCAGCTCCTACAGGGGTTCGGTGAGCATCTGCTAGAGATTGGTCGGCTGTCAGGCCGCCATCGCTGGCAAGCCAGCTCCCACAGGGTTCGTGTACATCTGCAAGATGTTGGTCGGCTGTCAGGCCGCCATCGCTGGCAGGCCAGCTCCCACAATGGATCGGCGTACGGCTTTTGCTTCTCACCACTCATCAGGCCGAGCGTTAGCTCGCCTTCAGCTTTTGATCTTGCTTTTGATGTTGATCTGCCCGCCCCGTTCGGGAGGCTGAGTGGAGGTGTTCATCCGGGGATTGGCGC
>NZ_JBOFQE010000086.1:0-34040 GCF_051660785.1 Pseudomonas sp. | reverse complement strand
ACGCGCGACCTACCTGACGTCGTGGTTGCACGAGTACAACTGGCATCGCCCGCATGCCAGCCTGAGTTATTTGCCACCGATTAGCCGAATAGCATCCGTGAACAACGTGGTGGGTTTACACAGCTAGCCTGCTAGCGATTGACCGCGCAGCGGTCACCTGCAGGACTGCGCTGGATCAAGGCTTTGAACGCTGCGCGTTGGCGCCAGCCTTTGATCGTGGCACGATGTCGAGGTTATCGACCGAGACCCCATGACCATGCCGCAATCCCAAGCCAAGAATCTGTCCCTGATCGCCGCAATCGACCTGGGCTCCAACAGCTTTCACATGGTCGTGGCCAAGGCCCAGAACGGCGAAATCCGTATTCTCGAGCGTCTCGGGGAGAAGGTTCAGCTGGCCGCCGGCATCGACGAAGATCGCCATCTCAACGAAGAATCCATGCAGCGCGGGCTCGATTGCCTGAAGCGTTTTGCCCAACTGATCAACGGTATGCCCCCTGGCGCCGTGCGGATCGTCGGCACCAACGCCCTGCGTGAAGCGCGTAACCGCGGCGAGTTCATCCGCCGCGCCGAAGAAATTCTCGGGCACCCGGTGGAAGTCATCTCCGGTCGCGAAGAAGCGCGCCTGATCTACCTCGGCGTCTCCCACACCCTCGCCGACACACCGGGCAAGCGCCTGGTGGCGGACATCGGCGGCGGCAGTACCGAATTCATCATCGGCCAGCGTTTCGAACCGCTGCTGCGCGAAAGCCTGCAAATGGGTTGCGTCAGTTACACCCAGCGCTATTTCAAGGACGGCAAGATCACCCCGGCCCGCTACGCCCAGGCGTACACCGCAGCGCGGCTGGAGATCATGAGCATCGAACACGCCCTGCACCGCCTGACCTGGGATGAAGCCATCGGTTCCTCGGGCACCATCCGCGCAATCGGTCTGGCGCTGAAGGCCGGTGGTCATGGCACGGGCGAGGTCAATGCCGAAGGCCTGGCCTGGCTCAAGCGCAAACTGATCAAGCTGGGCGACGTCGAGAAAATCGACTTCGAAGGCATCAAGCCTGACCGCCGCGCGATCTTCCCTGCGGGCCTGGCGATCCTGGAAGCCATTTTCGATGCCCTCGAACTGCAACGCATGGACCACTGTGAAGGCGCCCTGCGCGAAGGCGTGCTCTATGACCTGCTGGGCCGTCATCACCACGAAGACGTCCGTGAACGCACGCTCAGTTCGCTGATGGAGCGTTACCACGTTGATCTGGAACAAGCGGCGCGGGTCGAACGCAAAGCCCTGCATGCCTTCGATCAAGTGGCCAAGGATTGGGACCTGGATGACGGCGTCTGGCGTGAATTGCTCGGCTGGGCCGCCAAGGTCCATGAAGTGGGCCTGGACATCGCTCACTATCAGTACCACAAGCACGGCTCGTACCTGATCGAGCACTCGGACCTGGCCGGATTCTCCCGCGAAGACCAACTGATGCTCGCGCTACTGGTGCGGGGTCACCGGCGCAATATTCCCCGGGACCGCTTTGCCGATTTCGGCGATGACGGCATCAAGCTGATTCGACTGTGCGTACTGCTGCGTTTTGCGATTCTGTTCCACCACATTCGGGGTACGCAGGAAATGCCGCAGGTCGTCCTGCACGCCAAGCGCGACAGCCTCGATGTGTTGTTCCCGGAAAACTGGCTGGACGAAAACCAGCTGACCCAGGCCGACTTTGCCCTCGAAGCGGAATGGCTGACCCGGGTCAGCTTCACGCTGAACGTGCGCTAATACCAACTCTGTGGTGAAGGATTTTCTGTGGCGAGGGGATTTATCCCCGTTGGGCTGCGAAGCAGCCCCAAAAACTGCCACAGTGGTACATCAGGCAGAACGCATCCGCTGACTTCACGACTGCTTCGCAGCCGAACGGGGATAAATCCCCTCGCCACAGAGCTCCCTCGCCAAAGGTAGGTACCCCCAAACAAAAATGGCGATCCGCAGGGATCGCCATTTTTTTACGCTACGTCAGCGTTAACGAACAGTCAGGATCGGGCTACCCAACCGTTCCAGCAACGTCGCCTGCGCACTGCGCGGGTTCTGGTTGCCGGTCGGGGTGTTGCGGATGTAACGACCGTCCGCCTGCAGGCTCCAGCTGTGAGTGTTGTCGGTGAGATACAGCTCCAGCTCTTTCTTGACCCGCATGATCAGCTTCTTGCCTTCCACCGGGAAGCAAGTCTCGACGCGTTTGTCGAGGTTGCGCTCCATCCAGTCGGCGCTGGACAGGAACATCTGTTCTTCGCCGCCATTGAGGAAGTAGAAGACCCGGGTGTGTTCCAGGAAGCGACCGATGATCGAGCGCACATGGATGTTGTGCGAGACCCCGGCAATGCCCGGACGCAGGCAGCACATGCCACGCACCACCAGATCGATGCGCACGCCAGACTGGCTGGCCTTGTACAGCGCGCGGATGATCTTCGGATCGGTCAGCGAGTTGAACTTGGCGATGATGTGCGCCGGCTTGCCGTCGAGGGCGAACTGGGTCTCGCGGGCAATCATGTCGAGCATGCCCTTCTTCAACGTGAACGGCGCGTGCAGCAGCTTCTTCATGCGCAGGGTTTTACCCATGCCGATCAACTGGCTGAACAGTTTGCCGACGTCTTCGCACAAGGCGTCATCGGAGGTCAGCAGGCTGTAGTCGGTGTACAGACGGGCGTTGGCCGCGTGGTAGTTACCGGTACCCAAATGTGCGTAACGCACGATCTCGCCGGCCTCGCGACGCAGGATCAGCATCATCTTGGCGTGGGTCTTGAAGCCGACCACGCCGTAAATCACCACCGCACCGGCCGCTTGCAGACGGCTGGCCAGTTGCAGGTTGGACTCTTCATCGAACCGCGCACGCAATTCGATCACCGCGGTGACTTCCTTGCCGTTACGCGCGGCATCGACCAGCGCATCGACGATTTCCGAGTTGGCACCGGAGCGATACAGGGTCTGGCGGACCGCCAATACATGCGGGTCCTTCGCGGCCTGGCGCAGCAGGTCGACCACCGGGGTAAATGACTCGAACGGGTGCAGCAGGAGGATGTCCTGCTTGCTGATCACGCTGAAGATGTTCTCGCTGTTCTGCAGCAGTTTCGGAATCTGCGGGGTGAACGGCATGTATTGCAGCGCGCGCTGACTGTCCAGGCCGGTAATGCTGAACAGGCGAGTCAGGTTGACCGGACCGTTGACCTGATACAGCTCGGTCTCGTGCAGGTTGAACTGCTTGAGCAAGTAGTCGGACAGGTGTTTCGGGCAGGTGTCCGCGACTTCCAGACGCACCGCGTCACCGTAGCGACGGGAGAACAGCTCGCCGCGCAACGCGCGGGCCAGGTCTTCCACGTCTTCGGTATCGACCGCGAGGTCGGCGTTTCGGGTCAGGCGGAACTGGTAGCAGCCCTTGACCTTCATGCCCTGGAACAAATCATCGGCGTGCGCGTGGATCATCGACGACAGGAACACATAGTTGTCGCCCGCGCCGCCCACTTCTTCCGGCAATTTGATGACGCGCGGCAACAGGCGTGGCGCCGGGATGATCGCCAGGCCGGAATCGCGACCGAAGGCGTCGATGCCTTCGAGCTCGACGATGAAGTTCAGGCTCTTGTTCACCAGCAACGGGAACGGGTGCGTCGGGTCGAGGCCGATCGGGGTGATGATCGGCGCGATCTCGTCGCGGAAATAGCGGCGCACCCAGGTCTTGATCTTGGTGGTCCAGTGACGCCGACGGATGAAGCGGACCTGATGTTTTTCCAGTTCCGGCAACAGAATGTCATTGAGGATCGCGTACTGGCGGTCGACGTGACCGTGCACCAGCTCGCTGATGCGGGCCAGGGCCTGATGCGGTTGCAGGCCATCAGCGCCGGCCTGTTCACGGGCGAAAGTGATCTGCTTCTTCAGGCCGGCCACGCGAATCTCGAAGAACTCGTCCAGGTTGCTGGAGAAGATCAGCAGAAACTTCAGCCGTTCCAGCAACGGGTAGGACTCGTCCAGCGCCTGTTCCAGCACGCGGATGTTGAACTGCAGTTGCGAGAGCTCGCGATGGATATACAGGCTGCTGTCATCCAGGCCGGGAATGGCAATCGCCGGTGCCGCTGTTGCGGGTTCGGTAACCGCCGCGGGTGGAGCAGGCTCCAGCTCCGGCGGGGTCTCGGCGATTTGCTCGACCAGCGGTTGAGCTTCTTTTACGGCAACTTCAGTGAGTCCTTCGGTATTCATGGAATGTTCCTGGGAGGGCTATTTCTGCTCTCGTAACAATTGAGCGGCACGCACGGCAAAGTAAGTCAGGATGCCATCAGCCCCTGCCCGTTTAAAAGCGGTCAGGGATTCAAGGATAACCCCTTCACTCAACCAGCCATTCTGGATGGCCGCCATGTGCATGGCGTATTCACCGCTGACCTGATAAACAAAGGTCGGTACTTTAAATTCTTCTTTGACCCGGTAAAGGATGTCCAGATACGGCATGCCAGGCTTGACCATGACCATGTCCGCGCCTTCTGACAAGTCCGCCGCCACTTCGTGCAGGGCTTCATTGCTGTTGGCCGGGTCCATCTGATAGGAGGCCTTGTTGGCCTTGCCCAGGTTCAGCGCCGACCCCACCGCATCGCGGAACGGGCCGTAATAGGCGCTGGCGTACTTCGCCGAGTAGGCCATGATCCGCACGTTGACGTGATCGGCCAGTTCCAGCGCTTCGCGGATCGCCTGGATGCGACCGTCCATCATGTCCGACGGGGCCACCACCTGAGCGCCGGCCTCGGCATGGGACAGGGCCTGCTTGACCAGTGCGTCGACGGTAATGTCGTTCTGCACGTAGCCTTCTTCGTCGAGGATGCCATCCTGACCGTGGGTGGTAAACGGATCGAGCGCAACGTCAGTGATCACCCCCAGTTCCGGAAACTGCGCACGCAAGGCGCGGGTAGCGCGCTGGGCGATACCGTTCGGGCTCCAGGCCTCGGCGGCGTCCAGCGACTTGAGCTCGGGAGGCGTGACCGGGAACAGCGCCAACGCCGGAATCCCCAGTTCGACCCACTTGGCCGCTTCTTCCAGCAACAGATCGATGGTCAGGCGCTCGACGCCCGGCATCGAAGCCACCGCTTCGCGACGGTTTTCACCGTCCAGCACGAACACTGGCAGGATCAGGTCATCGACGGTCAGAACGTTTTCACGGACCAGTCGACGCGAGAAATCATCACGACGGTTGCGACGCAGGCGGGTTGCAGGGAACAAACGGTTGGCGGGGGTAAAGCTCACGGCAGACTCCTGAGCCCGCTGGCGTGCGAGCGTGACAGTTATAAGCGACCATTATGACCAACACGTGACAGTTATGTGCACCCCTGCGGCAGGTAGTCGCATTCCATTGTCCTTGTAGGAAATGTTCACGTCGAGACACATTTGGACACTTTCATGAATGTGCCCGAAGGGTTAGGCTGCGCGTTCATTTCGCCAGCATCCAGACAATGCTCCAACAATTTCTTCAGGAATTCGGCTACTTCGCCCTCTTTCTCGGCACGTTCTTCGAAGGCGAAACCATTCTGGTGCTCGCAGGCTTCCTCGCGTTCCGCGGATACATGGACATCAAGATCGTCACGATCGTGGCGTTCTGTGGCAGTTATGCCGGCGATCAGCTGTGGTATTTCCTCGGACGCAAACACGGCCGCAAATTGCTCGCGCGCAAACCACGCTGGCAAATGATGGGTGACCGGGCGCTGGAGCATATCCGCAAACACCCGGATATCTGGGTGTTGAGCTTCCGTTTCGTTTATGGATTGCGCACGGTGATGCCGGTGGCGATCGGCCTGTCGGGGTATCCGCCGGGACGTTATCTGCTGCTCAACGGGATTGGTGCTGCGATCTGGGCGGCCGCATTGGCCGCGGCGGCGTATCACTTCGGCGCGGTGCTCGAGGGCATGCTGGGCAGCGTCAAGAAGTACGAGCTGTGGGTGCTCGGCGCCCTGCTGGTACTGGGACTGGGCCTGTGGCTGCGCCGGCGCTTCAAGAATGCCCGTCTGGCGAAGAAGATCTACGCCGACGAGCAAGCCGAGCTGGCCAAGGCCGCCGAGACTAAGACGCCAATCGAGTGAAACGGTCCCTGCAACAGTAGAGACCGATGCCGCTGAGCAGGCTGTAGCTGAGCAGGCCGATCCAGCCTACCGCGCTGGCCGGCCACAGCCCGACCAGCGGCGCCAGCCACACCAGCGGCACATTCGATGCCAGCCGCAGCAGCTCCAGCTTCAATGCCTGCGGGCGATTCTCCAGAGCCATACCCAATGTAAACAAGCCCAACGCCACCGCGCCCCAGCCCAACACCAGCGCTGCGGTCGGCAACTGTGGTTCCAGGTTCATCAAGTAGCTGCCCAGCGCAATGTAGACGCAGAACTGCAACGCCACATACAGCTGCTGACGCCCGTCAAGCGCGACCTCGAATTTGCGGAACTGGCTCAGGTCCGGTTTGTTCATCGGGTACCTGGCCGCCACATCCGCCGGCCGCCAACCGGTGCGCATGAACCAGATCCGCAGCTTGTCCCACTTGCTTTCAGCCCGCCGCGCGTCGTCCCAAAGCTGCGCGTAAAACTGCACGTTCGCCCACAGCGGATTCCAGCTCGCCAACGGCGTGGTTACTCCGAAAATCACCGGTTCGTTGTCGTCCTCTTCCTGGAACGAGCCGAATAGACGGTCCCAAATAATGAACACCCCGCCGTAGTTGCGATCCATGTAGAGAGCGTTCTGTGCGTGGTGAGCCCGATGATTGGACGGCGTGACGAAGAACCACTCGAACCAGCCGAGCTTGGGAATGTGTTTGGTATGCACCCAGAATTGATACAACAAGTTCAGCGCGGCGACGCTGACGAACACCAGCAGCGGCACGCCGAGTACCGCCATCGGCAGGTAGAAAATCCAGCTCAGCAGAAAGCCGGTACTGGTCTGGCGCAGGGCCGTGGAGAGGTTGTAGTCCTCGCTCTGGTGATGCACCGAGTGCGCAGCCCAGAGGATGTTGCGCTCGTGGCCCATACGATGCAGCCAGTAGTAGCAGAAGTCATAGAGGACGAAGGCAAACACCCAGGTCCAGACGCTGTCGGCCGAGAGTTCGAACAGCGCCAGATGCTTGAGGGCAAACGCATAGGTCACCAGGCCAACGCCTTTGGTCAACAGGCCGGTGGTGGTCGACAACACACCGGTGCTGATGCTGTTGATCGCGTCCGCCACCCGATAATTGCTCACCCCGCGCCAACGGTCGGCCAGCAGCTCGACGGCTATCAGCACAAAGAAAAACGGCACCGCATACAGAATGAAGTCCATTGACGCGCCCTGATCGGAATCTTGAGGACAGATGCTAGGTGTAGCCGCGAATTAACCCTATGGCAACGAGTGACAAATTAGTGGACATTTAACGCCATGAATCTGGAGAAAAACCCATGAGCAAAAAAATTGCAGTGATCCTTTCCGGCTGCGGCGTGTATGACGGCGCCGAGATCCACGAAAGTGTGATTACCCTGCTGCGCCTCGACCAGCGCGGCGCTCAGGTGCAGTGCTTTGCCCCCAATATCGCGCAATTGCATGTGATCAATCACCTGACCGGCGACGAAATGCCGGAGTCGCGCAACGTACTGGTGGAATCGGCGCGGATCGCCCGGGGCAACATCAAGGATATCCGTGAGGCCAGCGTCGAAGACTTCGACGCGCTGATCGTGCCCGGTGGTTTCGGCGCGGCCAAGAATCTGTCGAACTTCGCCATCGAAGGCGCCGGTTGCACGGTTCAACCGGACGTCCTGGCACTGACCGAAGCGTTTGCCGAAGCGGGCAAACCGGTGGGGTTGATCTGCATCTCGCCAGCGTTAGCGGCGAAAATCTATGGCCCGGGCGTGACCTGCACCATCGGCAACGACGCCGATACCGCCGCTGCCATGAACAAAATGGGCGCCACTCACAAGGATTGCGCGGTAAGTGACATCGTTGAAGACAAGGCCCGCAAACTGGTGTGCACCCCGGCTTACATGCTGGCGCAATCGATCAGCGAAGCGGCGTCAGGCATCAACAAACTGGTCGACCGCGTCCTCGAACTGACTCACGAAAACGACGCCTGACACGGTCCCAATGTGGGAGCGAGCCTGCTCGCGATAGCGGACTGACCGTCGACTTCAATGTTGGATGTGCTGGCCCCATCGCGAGCAAGCTCGCTCCCACAGGGTTCTTTGTAAGGCTCAGGTTTTACGGGTTAGCCGGGTGAGGATCCGGTCCAGCGCATTGGCAAACGCTTGCTTCTCGCGCTCGCCAAATGGCGCCGGGCCGCCGCTCATCTGGCCCTGTTCACGCAGATCGGTGAACAGGTTACGCACCGCCAGCCGATCGCCCATGTTCTGCGCATCGAACTCCTTGCCCCGTGGATCCAGCGCTGCAACGCCCTTTTTCACCAGCCGATCGGCCAGCGGTACGTCGCTGCAAATCACCAGTTCACCCGGTACCGCTTGCTCCACCAGGTAATCGTCGGCCGCATCCGGACCACTTGGCACCACGATCAGCTTCACCAGGGCCAGCCCCGGTTTGATCTGCGGCTGCCCGGCCACCAGCACCACTTCGAACTGACGCTTGAGGGCGAACTTCACCACCAGGTCCTTGGCCGCCCGTGGGCAAGCGTCGGCATCGATCCAGACACGCATCGTGTTTTCCTCTTCTAAAAAAAATCGCGAGCAGGCTCGCTCCCACAGATTACACGCGACCCTGTGGGAGCGAGCCTGCTCGCGATGATGAGCGAAGCGAATGCCCTTTAAGAAACCTGCACCCGCCGCTTCTCCGCGATCCAGCTACGGCCATACAGCACGATAATCGCAATGATCGCCACCGCCTGAGCACTCAGCGAATACGCATCAGCGTGAATACCCAGCCAATCGAAGTCAAAGAACGGCACCGGCCGCGTGCCGAAGATCCCGGCTTCCTGCAACGCCTTCACGCCATGCCCGGCAAACACCACCGACAACGCGCACAGCAGCCCGGCGTTGATGCTGAAGAACAACGACAGCGGCAGTTTCTGCGAGCCACGCAGGATCACCCACGCCAGCCCGACCAGCAACACCAGCGCCGTCGCACCACCGGCCAGCACTGCGTTATGCCCCGCAGGCCCGGCCTGCAGCCAAAGGGTCTCGTAGAACAGAATCACTTCGAACAACTCGCGATACACCGAGAAGAACGCCAGCGTCGCAAAACCGAAGCGTCCACCGCCGCCCACCAGGCTGCTTTTGATGTAGTCCTGCCACGCCGCCGCATGGCGACGGTCGTGCATCCACACACCGAGCCAGAGCACCATCACAGCGGCGAACAACGCCGTCGCACCTTCCAGCAATTCACGTTGTGAGCCGCTGACATCGATCACGTACGCCGCCAGCGCCCAGGTTGCCAGACCCGCCAACAACGCCAGGCCCCAACCGACGTTGACGCTGCGCACCGCCGACTGCTGGCCGGTATTGCGCAGGAACGCCAGGATCGCCGCCAGCACCAGAATCGCTTCCAGCCCTTCGCGCAGCAGAATCAGCAACCCGGAGATGTAGCTCAGCGACCAGCTCAAACCGTCGCTGCCCAGCAACCCGGCGGACTCCTTCAACTTGGCTTTGGCCGCGTCCAGACGTTCCTGGGCCTGCGCAACCGGCAAACCATCCTGCAACGACTGACGGTAAGCCATCAGGGATTTTTCGGTGTCCTTGCGCACGTTGGCGTCGACGTTGTCCAGCGAGCTCTCGACCAGTTCGAAGCCTTCCAGATAGGCCGCTACCGACAAGTCATAGGCTTGGTCGTGATCACCGGCACGGTAGGCCGCGATACTTTTGTCCAGGGTTGCGGCGGTGTAGTCGAGCAACTGCGCCGGCCCCCGCTTGACCTGCGGCGGTTGCGCGCGCTGCGCCCGGAACGTCGCGGCGGCTTGCGGGCCATCGGCGGTCTGCACTTCGGCCGGTGTCTGACGCGCCAGGTCCGCGATGTTGTAGGCCTTTTCGGATTTTGCTGCGGCCGGATCGGCACTGAAACTGGCGATATAGGTCGCCAGGTCCCAACGCTGACGATCATCCAGCTGATCGGCGAAAGCCGGCATGTCCGTGCCTTCGACGCCCAGGCCCAAGGTGCTGTAGATCGCGTAGAGGCTCAGGTGATCCAGGCGCGCCGTGTCCCGCAGATTGGCCGGCGGCGGCGTCAGACCGACACCCGCCGGGCCGTCGCCAGCCCCCGTATCACCGTGACAGACCGAGCAATGCTGGGCATACAGCGGCGCACCACGGGTCGGGTCCGGGGTAATGATCGGCGCCTGGCTGACTTCATAAGCCACGGCCAGTTTCGCGCCGAGCTGGCGAGCCTGACGCGCAACGTCCGCGCCGTCCTGGCGGGCAGCGATGGCGTTACGCAACGTGCTGACGCCCTGCTCCAACCCGGCTTTTTCCGGTTTGGCCGGCATCGCGGCGATCAAGCCTTGCAAGACCTTTATGAATTCCAGCTGCTCGCGGTATTCGGACTCGTCGATGACCTTGCCCGATTGCACCGTTTGCGGGTAGTCGGCGCCAATGTAATCAAGCAAATGCAAGGCTTGTGGCGCGCCTTCCACGGTGTCGGCCAGCAGATTGAAACTGCACAAGGCAAACAGTGGCAACACCAGCCAGGCCAGGAAACGGGACGGGGCAGTCATGAATGAATCTCAATTGGAAATACGAAGTAACACATTGTTCACTTCCAGTGACGTTCACTCAAGCTTTGTGTGCAGCGGCCGCTGGTGTACAGGAACAAAGTGCCATCATCCAAGTCTATAATTTGCCGCCTTATGGCGGCTTATTTTCAAGGAAGACCCACAGCAAATGGCCACCCGCCTGCGCTTCATGTTTGTACTCAGTGCATGCCTGCTACTGAGCGGCTGTCCGACCATGCGTGACTACAACGCCGAGCTGAGCGAAACACTTGAATATTTCAAGGCCGGTCAGCTCGACGGCGCGGTTGCCGTGCTCGATCGCAACAATCCCATTCCTCCGGGTGACCTGCTTTACCACTTCGAAAAAGGCGAGTTGCTGCGCCTCAGCGGAAACTTCACCGGCAGTTATCAGCACTGGGACTACGCCGATCGGCTGATCGAAGGGTGGGACGATTCGCCCCTGTTCGTCCCCTTCAAAAAATTTACCGAGTTCAACAGTTACAGCGCCAACGACAAAGTGCGCTTATACGATGGCTACGATTTCGAGAGAGTCGCCCTGACCACGCAGATGGCCTTGATGCTGCTGTCCGGCTCCGAAACGGAGCTGGCGCGCGTCATGATCAAGAAAACCCACGAGCGCGAAGCAACCATTGCCGACAAGCGTGACAAGCAATACCTCGAACTGGAAAACCAGGCGAAGGAGCAAGGAGTTTCGCTGAAATTCCAGGACCTTCAGGGCTACCCGGTTGCGACCCTCGACGCCCCCGAAGTCGTCGCGCTGAAAAACAACTACCAGAGTGCGTTCAGCCATTACCTCGCCGGTTTCATTTATGAATCGCTGAACGAAAAAGACCTCGCCGCGCCGGGCTATCGTCAGGCCATCGAACTGCGCCCCAACACACCGCTGCTCGAACAAACACTGCGTAACCTGGCCAAGTCCCCACTGAAGGCCGGCGAGGTCGACGTTCTGTTGATCGTGCAAACTGGCCTGGCACCAGCGCGCAGCTCGGTTCGCGTGCCGATTTCGGTGGAAGTCGAAGGTGAAACCTACATCACCAACATGTCTTTCCCGATCCTCGTCCCCGACTCCTCAACGCCACCGGTGGACTTCGTCATGGTGGACGGCAAAAAACAGAAACTGACGTTGCTCAACAGCTTCGGCGACATGTCGCGACGCACCTTGCGTGATGACATGCCAGGCATTATTCAACGCACGCTCCATCGCGCACGGTCCAATGTCGAATACCTGGCCTATCTGAAAAAGCACAGACCCGAGAAGCTTGAGGAAACGCTCCTGCAGCAGACGCAACGCGAGGATGCCGACACCCGCGGCTGGCGTACGTTGCCGGACAAGACGCTGGTTGCCCGACTACGGCTCAAGAAAGGCCTGCACCAACTCATGCTGCCCAATGCGCCGGACGCAGCACCGGTCAGGTTCAAGGTGGATCAGACACACCAGGCCTTCAGTCTGCGTGCCGTGGGTGACCGCCGATTTGCCGCCGATGTCGCCCTGCAGCTCGACACCCTTCCCGCACCGCAGGCTGCAATCAGCCCTGCCCAACCCTGAACGGAGATTTTCATGGGATTGAAATGCTTCGCCATTGCCGCGCTGGCCTTGTTAGCCGGTTGCGCCACCCCGCCACCGCCACCGGAACCGGGCAGCGCCGCGAGCAAAGTCTTGGCCACCGGACCGATCGAAAACGTGGCCATCGGCCCAATGCGCATGGCCAGGGAAAACGGTTTCCTGACCGTCAACACGCAGCTGAGCAACACCGACACACGCAACCGAACGTTCTATTACCGCTATCTTTGGCTGGGGGCGGAAGGTTTTCCCGTGGCCGAAGCCGACACCTGGAAAAGCCTGACCCTGTATGCCGAGCAGACGAGTTTTCTGCCGGCTATCGCTCCCGTGCCCCAAGCCGTGGATTTCCGCCTGGAGATCAATACGCCGTGAACCGACCACTTGAGACCCTGCCCATGTTTGTACGCGTTTCGTTCCTGACCCTGGCCGCGTTGCTGATCGGTGGCTGCGCCGAAAATCGCTCGCCGGTGCTGGGCAGCGGCAACATCAGTTATGGCGACCCGAAGGCCGTGGAACTGATCACCAACGAGTTCGGTTCGACCGACCTGCAGATGATCGCCGAAAGCATGACCCGTTCTCTCGCCCAATCCGGCGTTCTGAGGGGTCGCCCGGTGGTTCAGGTGTACGACGTGATGAACAAGACCAGCGAGTACATCGACACCCGTGAAATCACCACATCGATCAAGACCCAGCTGATGCGTTCCGGCACCGCGCGCTTTGCCAGCGACAATACGGACATACAGAGCCAGATTGACCACCTCAAGCTGCAAAACCAGAGTGGCCTGTACAAAAAAAGCACAGTGGCCAAAACCGGCAATATGATTGCCGCGCGGTATCGTCTGGAAGGATCGATCAGTTCCATCGTCAAGCGCAGCAACGATTACAAGGACGTCTTCTACAAATTCAGCCTGCAATTGATCGATGTCGAAAGCGGGCTGGCGGAGTGGATGGACGAGAAAGAAATCCGCAAGACCACGGAGCGCTGAACAATGCGTGCATGGATTGGCATCTTGACCCTGGCCTGCGCCGTTGGCGTGCAGGCTGCACCGAAAATCGCTGTCACCGACCTCGCCTACGAGGCCAGCGTGGATCAATACGTTCACGTGATCTCGGCCCGGGACAATCATCAGCAGGATTATTACGGCGCCAGCGGCGCGTCCAGTTATGACGAGTACACCACGCAGAACAGCTATCTGGAACAGACCGAAATCCGCCGCTTCAGTGGTGACATCAAAGGCCAGATGCTCAAGACCGGGATGTTCCAGCTGATTCAGGGCACGCCTTACACCGCCAGTGTAAAAAGCGATGTCTACGACGTGATCAAACGCATCAAGGCCGGCCACTTCAAAGGTGCCGACTACGTGCTGTTCGGCACGCTGTCGGACATCGATTTCACTCAGGACATGAATGAGCTGGCCAACACCGACAGCTACTCGGCGGTGCTGGCACTGACCCTGGTGGCGGACTTCAGCCTGATCAACACCAAGACTTACGAGATCACCTCGGCGTTCACGGCGATGGGCGAAGCTCAGGACACCAAACTGGTGAATGATCGGGATATCCACGTTTCGCTGAACCGGCCACGGGTGGTGCGGGAAGTCTCGAGGTCTTTGGGCGAGGACGTGGCGCGCCAATTGAGCGAACAGCTCGGCGATGGCAGTTATGTGCCGTCAGGACAACCGGAGCCGCGCAATGACCTGCCGCCGGATACTGCGCCGGTCATCCTGCGCTGAAGCCGATCACCTGTGGCGAGGGAGCGTGCTCCCGTTCGAGTGCGCAACGCTCGCAATACTGGGGCCGCTTCGCAGCCCAGCGTCGGAACGCCGCCCGGAGCAAGCTCGCTCGCCACAATGGATCGCGTCTCTTTGAGAGGTTTACACCGCGGCTTTGCGCAGGGTCGCCATAAACGCCGCCGCGCCAATGAACAGCCCGGCAAACGTGCGGTTCATGCGTTTTTGCTGCTGGGGCGTGCGCAACAGGCGCAGTACCTTCGACGCCAACCCGGTGTAACCGGCCATGACGATCAGGTCGACGCAGACCATTGTCGCGCCGATGATCAGGTACTGAATCAGCAGCGGCGCATGTGGATCAATGAACTGCGGCAACACCGCCAGCATGAACACCAGCGCCTTGGGGTTGCTGATGTTCACCAGGAAACCGCGGAACACCAGGGCCATCGGCTTGCCGATCTGACGCACCGCCGCATCGTCGCTCATGTTGCTGGGCAGCGCGCGCCATTGCTTGATCGCGAGGTAAACCAGGTACGCCACGCCGAACCATTTGATCGCATAGAAAGCGCTGGCAGATGCCGTGAGAATCGCGCCCACACCGGCGCCGACAATCGCAATCTGTACCGCCAGGCCCACTTGCAGGCCCAAGGCGTTCCAGTATCCGCGCCAGAAACCGTATTGCAGACCGCTGGACATCGACGCAATGGCGCCGGCACCGGGAGACAGACTGATCACCCAGCAGGCGGCAAAAAACGCCAGCCATGTTTGAAGCTCCATTGCACACCTCGACTCAGACTCGTGACAGACGACTAAGCTAATGCGGCTTTGGGCTGATGACCATCGATTTTTTTGCAGGATGTTGCGGTCGCCGACCAGTGTTTACGGCTTTAGGGCCCCATCGCGAGCAGGCTCGCTCCCACAGGTGACCGCGTACTAGTTTAGAGACTCGGTCTAATGTGGGAGCGAGCCTGCTCGCGATAGCGGTGTATCAGGCGAAAGAAGGCTTACTTTTCGATCCCGCTCAACGGAAACACATCCGTGCCGCGCCAGCGTCGAACCGAGCGCTGGAAGAACAGGCTATTGGGCACTTGCACCATCGCACTGCCGGTGCCGAGCTCTTCCGCTTCGATCAGCGTGGTGTAAAGCAGATTGATCGCCACCACCCGACCTTTGACGCCGGGCTTGTCGGTGGTGTCCACCAGTTCGACGACGTCACCGATGCGGAACGGGCCGACGGTGAAGATCAGGATCGCGCAGAGTAGATTGGAGAGCACGCTCCACATGGCGAAGAACGCCACCGCCGCGACCGCAACAAAACCGGACAACGCAGTCCAGAGCACGGTGGCGGAGACCCCGAGGCGTTCCAGCACGAAAATCAGCGCACTGCCCATGATCAGCCAGCGCAAACCACCGCGCAGCGGCATCAGCAGTTGCGGTGGAAACGGGTAGCGCTCGCCCAGGCGCGTCAGGCATTTAGCGACGAAGCGTTGGGCGAAGTAACCGGCCAACAGGATCAGCAGGATTTGCGCGGCGAACCAGATCGGCTCGCCCCACACAGGCGGCAGCGGCAGCTTGAACGCTTCCATCAGGACAGCGCCTCCAGCTCCGCCTGCATGCTTTCGAGCAGTTCCAGGGCTTCCATCCAGGCTTCTTCGAGTTCGGCTTCACGCACCTTCAGCCTGGCCTGTTCAGCCAGCAGATCACGCAAATCGTTCTTGCGCATCGGTTCGTAGATATCGCTGTCGCCGAGGCTGGTATCAATCTTCGCCAGTTTCTCGTGCAGCTTGCCCAACTCGGCTTCGAGCTTGTCGGCCTCACGCTTGTGCGGTGCCAGTTGCTGACGCAACGCAGCAGCGGCCTGGCGCTGGGCCTTCTTGTCGGTCTTGTCCGGATTGACCGGAGTGTTGCTGACCGGTGCATTGCGCTGACGATAGTCGACCAGCCAACGGGCGTAATCTTCCAGGTCGCCGTCAAACTCCTCGACCTTGCCGTCCGCTACCAGATAGAAATTGTCGGTGGTGCTTTTGAGCAGATGACGATCGTGAGAGACCACCAACACTGCGCCACTGAATTCCTGCAGGGCCATGGTCAGCGCCAGGCGCATTTCCAGGTCCAGGTGGTTGGTCGGTTCGTCGAGCAGCAACAGGTTCGGCCGGTCCCAGGCGATCAATGCCAGGGCCAGTCGGGCCTTTTCGCCGCCGGAGAAATTCAGCACCGGCTCATCAATGCGCGCGCCACGGAAGTCGAAACCGCCGAGGAAGTCGCGCAGGGTCTGCTCGCGTTCAGTCGGTGCCAGGCGCTGCAAATGCAGCAACGGGCTGGCCTTGGCGTCCAGGGAATCCAGCTGATGCTGGGCAAAGTAGCCCACGACCGTGTTCTCGCCACGGGTCAGGCGACCGGCCAATGGCGAGAGTTCACCGGCGAGGTTTTTGATCAGGGTCGATTTACCGGCACCGTTCGGGCCGAGCAAACCGATCCGCGCACCGGGAGTCAGTTGTAGCTTGACCTTCTCCAGCACGGTTTTATCGCCATAACCCAGGCGAGCGTCCGACAGGTCGATCAGCGGACTGGAGATTTTCTGCGATTCGCGGAAGACGAAGTCGAACGGCGAATCGACGTGGGCGGCGGACAATTCCTCCATCCGCTCCAGCGCCTTGATCCGGCTCTGGGCCTGTCGGGCCTTGGTGGCCTGGGCCTTGAAGCGGGCGATGTAGCTTTCCATGTGCGCACGTTGCGCCTGCTGCTTCTCGTAGGCCTGTTGTTGCTGGGCCAGACGTTCGGCACGGGCACGTTCAAAGGCGCTGTATCCACCGCGGTACAGGGTGATCTTGCGCTGATCGACGTGAGCCACGTGATCGACCACGGCATCGAGGAAGTCCCGGTCGTGGGAAATCAGCAGCAAGGTGCCGGGATAGCTTTTCAGCCATTCTTCGAGCCAGATGATGGCGTCGAGGTCCAAGTGGTTGGTCGGTTCGTCGAGCAGCAACAGGTCCGAAGGGCACATCAAAGCCTGCGCCAGGTTCAGACGCATCCGCCAACCACCAGAGAAATCTCCTACCGGGCGGTCCATCTGCTCGTTGGTAAATCCAAGACCGGCCAGCAGCTTGCGGGCCCGGGCGTCGGCGGTGTAGCCGTCGGCACTGTCGAGTTCCGCGTGCAGGCGGGCCTGAGCCGCGCCATCATGCGAGGCTTCGGCCGCCGCGAGGTCGCGTTGCACCTCACGCAGGCGCAGGTCGCCATCGAGCACGTAGTCGACCGCCAGGCGTTCGAGCGTCTCGATTTCCTGGCGCATGTGAGCGATGCGCCAGTCGGCCGGCAGGAAGCAATCACCCGAGTCGGGGTGCAGTTCACCCCGGATCAAGGCGAACAGGCTCGATTTGCCGGCGCCGTTGGCACCGATGAGGCCGGCTTTGTGGCCGGCGTGCAGGGTCAGCTCGGCGTCTTCTAGCAGACGTTGCGGGCCACGCTGTAAAGTCAGGTTCTGAAGTCGAATCATAATGGCGGCGGAGTCTACCAGCTTCGCTCGCAACTGGCGCGAGTAGCACTATGTCCTCTGACCTGTGGAGCTTTTCCCTTACTACTTATGCCCGTCCCGGCGTAGAAGACGCGTGCCTGCAATTGCAGTCGGCCGGCGTGAATGTGTGCCTGCTGCTCTGTGGATTATGGCTGGGAGACCGAGGCGTTGCCTGCAATGAGCAACGATTGCAGCAGCTACGCGAAGTGGCCGAGCCTTGGGACACCGATGTCGTGCGACCGCTGCGAGCCTTGCGCATGCAATGGAAAACCATGACGGCAGAGGATGCCGAACTGAATACGTTGCGCGAACAAGTGAAGGCATTGGAACTGCAAGCCGAGCGACATCTGTTGTTGCGCCTGGAGCGATCGGCGCAGAGTTGGCCGCAGTGTGAGGTGACCGAGCTAACGGCCTGGCTGGAAGGTGTGACGGCGGGCGCCGTCAACCTGGACCGCGACGCGCTGCATCAGCTGCGCGTCGCGGCGACCGGCACTTCTTAGGAAGCGCTGGTTGGGGTGGTGCTGGTGCTCGACGATGCGGCTGGCGATGGCGCAGACGATGTGGTCGAGGTGCTTGCTGCTGGAGCAGGCGAAGCCGACGGAGCTGGCGACGGAGTTGGCGTCGCTGGCTTGGCCACTGGCGCAGTCACTGGCTTGGCAGCAGCGGCCGGTTTTTTCACGGCTGGCTTGGCGGCAGGTTTTGCAGCTGGTTTCGCGGCAGCAGGTTTTGCTGCGGCTGGTTTTGCTGCAGCTGGTTTGGCTGCTGGCTTAGCGGCAGCGGCTGGCTTGGCGGCGGCAGCGGGTTTCGCCGCAGCAGTTTTGGCAGCAGGTTTAGCAGCTGGTTTCGCCGCAGCTTTTGCAGCGGGTTTCGCAGCCGGTTTAGCAGCCGGTTTTGCGGCTGGTTTGGCGGCAGCGGTTTTAGCCGCGGCAGGTTTTGCGGCTGGCTTGGCTGCAGCGGTTTTTGCAGCGGCAGGTTTTGCGGCTGGCTTGGCAGCAGGTTTTGCAGCGGCCGTTTTAGCAGCTGGTTTTGCTGCCGATTTTGCAGCGGGTTTTGCAGTTGCGGTTTTCGCCACAGCCGGTTTCGCAGCAGCGGTTTTTGCAGCAGGTTTAGCGGCAGCTGTTCTTGCAGCTACTGGCTTGGCGGCAGGCTTGGCAGCAGTGGTTTTAGCAGCTGGCTTTGCAGCGCTGGCAGCAACCGGTTTTTTCGCCGCTGGTTTTGCGGCAGGCTTGGCGGAGGCTTTCACCGGTGCCCTGGCAGCAGGCCTGGCCGCTGCTTTTGCAGCAGCCGGTTTAGCAACGGCTTTCCTGGCAGGTGCCGCAGCAGGCTTGGCTGAACGCAGGGACAACGCCTTGCCGACAGCCTCTTGTACACGACCGACACCCTGGGCCAGTTTCAGGCTTTCTTGAGCATCGCGCTTGAGTTGCAGAATGTAGCTGCGCGTTTCGGATTGACGATCCTTGAGGGCATCGAGCAGGTCCTCAAGTTCTTTCACCGCACCCTTCGCCTTGGTCTGTGCCTTGGCTTTACCGGCTGCAGCAGCGTCCTGCAATTTGGTACGGGACTTGTGCAATTTTTCCTGCGCTTTTCCGCGCTGTTTTTCCAGTTTGGCGAGCAGTTTTTCAGCATCAGCCAAGGCTTGGGAACAAGCGTTTTCCAAATGCTCGAGCAGGCTGCCCGAGAGTTGTTGGAGTAAGTGCAACGGGGTATTTACAGGCTTCTTGGTGGCCGACATGGTTTACCTCCTGGCTGACGTGGGTGCGGCTCATACTAGACCTCTGATGACACCGCCGCTAGGGCATGTTGACAGTATCGAAAGCACTGCGTTGCAACCGATCGAAAATCTTCTGCGCTGGTGCAAAACCAGTTCACCTCAGAGCGCATTCACACTGGCATAATCCACCGCATCTCAGATCGGAGTGTGCCCATGTCGCGCTACTTTTTTTTATCGTTGTGCGTGTGTTTTTCCGTGGTTCAGGCCGCCGAAAAAACCGCCCCCAATGAGGCTCACGATCTTGCGTACAGCCTGGGTGCGAGTCTGGGTGAGCGCTTGCGCCAAGAGGTGCCGGACCTGCAACTCCAGGCATTGCTCGAAGGTTTGCAACAAGCCTATCAAGGCAAGCCACTGGCATTGAAAAACGAGCAGATCGAACAGATCCTGACCGAGCATGAAGCCCGAGTCGCCGAGCAACCCGCCCTCGCGCAAAGTGAAGTCGCGCTGGAAAAAGAGCAGCGTTTTCTCACCGAGGAAAAAGCCAGGCCGGGTGTTCGGGAATTGGCGGATGGAATTCTGCTGACCGAGCTGGTTCCGGGTACAGGCGCCAAGGCGGGCCCTGACGGCAAGGTCGAAGTTTTATATGTCGGACGCCTTCCCGACGGCACCGTGTTCGATCAGAACAGCAAGCCGCAGTGGTTCAGTCTCGATAGTGTGATCAGCGGCTGGCGCAGTGCATTGCAAAACATGCCGGTCGGTGCGAAATGGCGCCTGGTGATTCCATCGTCTCAAGCCTATGGCGCGGACGGTGCCGGTGACCTGATCGCGCCATTCACTCCGTTGGTGTTCGAAGTCGAATTGCGCGGTGTCACAAGCTGAAAGCCGGAAACGAAAAACGGCGCGCATAGCGCACCGTTTTTTAGTCTTGCAGGAGAGGTTCAGGCCTGAACCGAATCCTCTTCCTTGTGCGCCGTGTGCAGCACTTCGATCAGGCAATCTTCCAGTTCGAAGCGTTCGTGCAACAGCCCGCCCAGCTCCTTGAATTTCTCCGCGACGCACTTGCCTGCATCACACAGGTCGTTGAATGCCAGCAGCTTCTCGGTGATGACGTCGATGCGCGGGTAAATCGTCTCGGCCAGCTCCAGCCCGCGAGTATCGCCAAAGGCCTTGGCTTCGCCGGTCAGCTGTTCGTAGATCTCGAAGTGCCCGGCCGACACGTAATCAACCAGAACGCCGCAGAATTCCTGCAACGGCTTGCGGTTCTCGCCCAGAGCCTCAGGCTTGGCGCCGAGAGCATCGTAAGCCCGAACCAGTTCGTGACGCTCCTGCAACCAGCGATCGATCAGCAGATGAACTCCACCCCAACGTTCCTGAGCATTCTGACAACTTTCGAGCATGGCGATCTCTCTTCCCTTGTGGGTCATGCTGCCCTACACCTGTCGCAAACTTGAAAATCAAGAATCGGCCAGGCAGAGCGTCATCGAGCAACATAATTCCAATGACACGTGCGGGCCAGATTATGCCCGCGCGACAATGGCTTCAAGGTACGCAGGAGATAAAGTTCATACAAGTGTTTAATCACCCACCAGTCCCCGGTGCGACGACACGCCGCTGAGCGGTCGCTTGCAGGCCAGCCAGACAACGCGCAGCAGCTGATAAACACCCAGAATCGTCAGCGCCACGAAAAGCAGCAGACTCCATTCCGGGATGCTCAGATCGAACAGCGTCCAGGACATTTCTGCGCAATCTTCGTCCCCTTTGAACATCCGTGTCACCTGGCACAGCCACGGAAGGTCCTCATACATGGCCAGCGGATTGAGTGAGCAGGTCGATAGCTGATGCACCGGGTCGCTTTGCAACAAGACCTGCCGCCACGCCGTGACCATACCCGCCAGACTGCATGACAGACCGAGCAGCCAATACAGAAAAACCCCGAAGCGACCGGGGCCATGCACTGCAGCCGTCAGGCAGACACCCGTGAGCGAGGCCAGGCAGGCGCGTTGCAAAAGGCATAACCCGCAAGGCTTGAGGCCGATTGCATATTCCAGGTAATAGGAAGCGCCCAGGGCCAGGGCACCTGTAATGAAAGCCATGAAAAACAAGGAGCGTGAGCAGGCCAAAGACATGGCTAATCCGTAACAGTAGAGACAGGCGGTTACGGTAGAGGAAAGCGCGCCAGCCTTTCAAGACGGGCCGGCACGGACACTTCAGCAGTGGTGTAGGGAATTCCCGACAGTTTCGAGAGGATTTGATGTAGCCCTCTGTAGGACGTTGCCGATCAGGGACTGCAAAGCTAAACACTCGACGAAATTCCAGTGCGCTGATCGCCGGAAATTACGACTTTTACCCTTGTAGCAGCTGGCGCAGCCTGCGTTCGGCTGCGCAGCAGTCGTCTCACGGTTAACTAAACCTGCCCGATGAAACCGTAGCGCCTTTTTTACGACTGCTTCGCAGCCGGACGCAGGCTGCTACAAAGGCATCGCTTCAGGCGTAAACGGGTGCTGGCAACGGTGCCGCCAGCAGGCGCTCATCCAGCAGACCCAGACCTTCCTGGAACAACTGATTGCTGCGCTCTGTGTCGCCGAGCTGCGCGAGCAACCGCGCCAGTTCCGCACAGGCTTCCGGATTGCGCTGCACCCGCAAGCTGCTTTCCAGATAGTCCCGCGCCTTTCCCCACAGGCTGCTTTGCAGGCACAGACGGCCCAGCGTCAGCAGAAGACTCGGGTCGGCCGGATGATCCTTGAGCCAACCCTCGGCTGTTTGCAGTTGACGAGCCGGATCGCTACCGCGAACCAATCCGTAGAGACGCGCCAGATGACTGTCGTATTTGCGCTTGAGCGCCGTGCGCAGCAGTTCTTCCGCTTCGACCTGTGCGCCCAGCTGCCTCAGTTGCTCGGCGTACGCAAGCACCAACTGAGGTTCCTGGCGCTGAGCCGAGGTGAGTTGCTGCCAGGCGCGGTTGAGTGACTGCAGACCGACCGTGCCATCCGTTTCCTGATGCGCCGCCAGGGACAGGTTTTCACCCCATGCCCGGCGCTCCAGATCCGCGAGTTCGGCCGGCGGCAGGACTTTATCCTTGCGCAGCTCCGGCAGCAGGCGAATCACTGCCGACCAGTCGCCGCGCTGCTGATGCAGGCGCTGCAACTGGCGCAAAGTCTGGACGTTATGAGGATGACGCTCGTGCATGGCTTGCAGCGTCACCAGGGCGCCTTCCGTGTCGCCACGGTCGTTCTGCAACTGGGCGTGATTCAAGGCAATCGCCAATTCGGCTTGGGGCTGACGTTCGAGGGCGCGCTCCAGCAAGTTGTCGCATTCCTCATAGTGACCTTGTTCGTTGGCGGCGCGCGCGGCACCGAGGTAGTAGAGCAGCGGCTGGCGCTCGGCCTCGGCAGCGCGATGCAGATGACGCTGCGCACTGGCCCAGCGACCTTCCGCCAAATCCAGCTGACCGTGCTCGATCGCCACTTGCACCCGGCGGCTGCGATTGCGCCGCGACCACGGATTGACCACGCCACTGGACGTCGTCACCAGCTCGACCAATGCCTTGATGCCCCAGAACACCAGCCAGAGCACCGCGACCAACGCCAGGGTTGCCCACAGGCTCGCTTCATAGCGAAAAGCCTTGTAAGCGATCAACACGTAACCGGAATGCTCGGCAATCGCCAGGCCCAGTGCTGCGGCCACAGCGATGACCAGGAACACGATCACATAGAGGCGTTTCATGGCGTGGCCTCCTGCGCAGCGTTCGCGGCCGGTTTTGCCATCGGCTTGATCGAATCTTCGGCGTTGACGTTACGCCGCTCCAGATACCCCTGAACTGCACTCAGTGTGCCGGTCAGGTCTGGCGTCACCACGGTGACCGGTTGCTTGCTCAACTCGCCCACCTGTTCAAGCATGACTTTGCTCTGAGGGTTGTCCGGGTTGAAATTGCCCGTCAGCACATCCCGCGCCTCAGACAGCGCCTGGGTGTAAACCGCTGCCTGACCATTGAGCGCGGCCCATTGCGCTTGCTCCAAAGCGAGGCTTAAGGCCAGGCGCACTTGGCTCAGGCTCTGCCCGGCCAGCAATGGACGTACATTCTTGTCGGCGTTGAAGTCGATGCGGATGTAGCGCGAGATCTGATCCCACCACTGCGCCCAACGGCTGGCACCGTCGCCATCGGCCGTCAGGCCCAGCAGCGATTCGCCACGGTCCTTGTACTCGGGTGCCAGTTCGGTGAGGTCGATGACCTGATCGCGCAATGCGCCCAGGCGCAGGAACAACCCGGTGCGATCCGGCTGTGCAGTGCTGCGCAGTGCCACCAGGGTTTTGGCCACTTGCTCGCGAGCGGCAAAGGAACCCGGATCGTTTTGTTCACGCAGAATTTCATCGGCGCCCTGCACCAGGGCCTGGGCGCTGCTGATGTCCTGCAACGCAGAAAGGCGCAGGCTGGCCAGGCGCAACAGGTGCTCGGCTTCGGCCAGGCGCCAATCCTTGCGGCTCGCACCGAGGACGGTTTCCAGACGCTGATTCAAGCGTTGCTGATCGCCTTGCAGTTGCGTCACCAGACGACTGCGAGCGTCCAGTTCTTCGGCCGCAGGCATTTGCTCAAGGCGCGCGCTGAGGCGCTGCTCGTTAAGCTTCAGACTTTGCGCCTGATCGTTCAACGCCTGGACCTGACTCAACTGCTGCTGGTTGTTGGCTTGCAGGTGACGCACCTGCCAGACACCCCAACCGCCAATGGCCACACCGGCGGCGCCCAGCAGCAGCGCGACGATCGCCAGCCCATTGCCTCGGCGCTGCCCGGCAGCGGGTGGTGGTGGAGTTTCAACCGGCGCATCAAGCACCGGCAGCACGTCATCTTTAGGCAAGGCTGTTTCGCTCACGTATCCATCCTTTGCATTAGAGAACGGGTTCGGGATGCTCCCGTAACGCCGTCAGCAAAGCCGCGGCACTGGCGCCACGACAATCCACAACTGTTTGGGCCCCGGCGGCACGTGCCAGCTCGGCGACCCTGGGGCTTGGAACAAACAACGGCAACTGCGCAAGTACAGGCCAGGCATCGCCCGCCAATTGGCGCAGGTGCTCAAAACCCTGTCCACTGCTGACCACCAGCCCGTTCAAGCGTTCCGCTTCGATCCGGTCTGGCAGCACCGTCGATGGGTATTGAGGCAGGCAGCGACGGTATAACTCCAGGTAGTCGACACTAGCACCAAGCTGGCGCAAACGCTCAGCCAGCAACTCGCGCCCGCCCTCCCCGCGCAGGATCAGCACTCGCGGATCGGGTCGGGCAACCGCCTCGCGCAACGCGGGAAGTTCAAGCAAGGCTTCGCTGTCATCACCCTCGGCGGGAAAACTCACGTCCAGCCCGTTATCCGCGAGAATCTGCGCAGTCGCCGCTCCCACACTGAACCAGCGTGGAGACGGTGCCTGTGGCCAATACTGATTGAGCAGGTCGACGCCGATTCGGGCGGCCGGCTTACTCACCACGATCACCGCACAGTAACGATCCAGCCCCTGAATCACCTCGCGCATTGTGTCAGAGGCAGCAATCGGCTCGATCTCCAGAAGCGGCAAGCAGCTGCTGAAAATCCCCGCTTGCGCCAAAACACCGCTCAACGCCGCCGACTCATCCGCAGGGCGCGTCAGCAGCAGGCGCCAGCTCGTCACTCGTGACCTGCCTCGCCATAGACTGCCTTCAGAATGTCGTCGGCGCCCTGGCTCAACAAATCTTCAGCCACTTTCACGCCCAACGCTTCTGCATCGCCCCGTGGCGCACGGGCCTCGGCGCTGAGCAGCAGCCCGCCGCTAGGATCGCCCACCAGACCGCGCAACCAGATCTGCTCGCCTTCAAGCACGGCGTAGCAGGCGATTGGCACCTGGCAGCCGCCATTGAGATGTTTGTTGAGGGAGCGTTCCGCGATAACGCGAGTGGCGGTGTCCTGGTGATGCAGGGGCGACAGCAACGCGTGGATTTCGCTGTCGGCACTGCGGCATTCGATGCCGACCGCACCTTGACCACCGGCCGGCAGGCTGTCATCGACGCTGATGGCCGAGGTGATGCGATCTTCAAAGCCCAGACGAATCAGGCCGGCGGCCGCGAGGATGATGGCGTCGTATTCGCCGGCATCGAGCTTGGCCAGGCGTGTGTTGACGTTGCCGCGCAGGAAGCGGATTTCCAGGTCCGGGCGGCGAGTCAGCAACTGAGCCTGACGGCGCAGGCTGGACGTGCCGACGATGCTGCCTTGCGGCAATTCGTCCAGGCTGGCGTAGGTATTGGAAACGAAGGCATCGCGTGGGTCTTCGCGCTCGCAGATGCAAAACAGGCCAAGGCCTTCAGGGAAGTCCATCGGCACGTCTTTCATGGAGTGCACGGCGATGTCGGCTTCGTTTTCCAGCAGCGCGGTTTCCAGTTCCTTGACGAACAGGCCCTTGCCACCGATTTTCGACAGCGGCGAGTCGAGCAGCTTGTCACCACGACTGACCATGGGCACCAGCGTCACGAGCAGGCCCGGATGGGCCTCTTCCAGACGGGTTTTGACGTATTCGGCCTGCCACAGGGCAAGAGCACTTTTGCGGGTGGCGATGCGGATTTCGCGAGAGGACATGGATCAATCCGTACTGAATAGATACGGCGGATAATAACAGCTCAGTCAAATCCACTTTGACTTGTATCAGAAACTGCGCGGCCTCCCTGGCCTCGAACGTCCAGCAAACGGGTATGAAGTTCGCCTGTGATCAGCGAATCAAAGCTGCTGCATCATTTTGCGCACACCGGCCACGTGGCGACGACTGACGATCAGGGCATCGCCATTAAGGCCCTTGAGGAATAGCTGAAAATGCCCCAGCGGCGTGCGTTGCAGACGTTCGATGCGCTCGCGGGCGACCAGAGCGTTGCGGTGGATACGCACGAAACGATCGCCGAATTCATCTTCGAGGGCCTTGAGCGGTTCATCCAGCAGCACTTCGCCGCCTTCATGTCGCAAGGTCACGTACTTGTGGTCAGCGATGAAGTAGACCACCTGACCCAACGGGATCAGTTCAATGCCTTTACGGGTTCGGGCACTGATGTGGCTGCGTGGGCCGCTACCGCTGTCGGCGGCTGGGCGGGTCAGGGCGGCAAGCTGGACGCGGTTGGGCCGCTCGGCTTTTTTCAATGCATCATGTAAATGTTCAGTTCGCACAGGCTTCACCAGATAGCCCACGGCGCTGGCCTGCAGGGCTTCCACGGCAAATTCATCGGGCCCGGTGCAAAACACCACGGCGGGCGGGGTTTCGCGTTCGCACAACCGGGCAGCCACTTGCAGGCCATCAAGGCCTGGCATACCGATATCGAGCAAGACGATATCCGGCTTGTGACTGTCGATCAGTGCCAACGCCTCTTCGCCGTTCGTGGCGCTGGGCTCCAGGACACTGTATCCCTCGAGTTCGCCAACCATTCGGCTCAGGCGCTCGCGGGCTAGGGGTTCGTCATCAACGATCAGGACATTCATATTGCGCTGGATTCCTGCGTGAGTCTCGCACAAGGATAGCGTAGACAGGTGAAGTGACGTCCGTCACCGCGATCCACGCTAAGACTAGCGCGAGGGCCAAAAAGTGCCGCGAGACCGGCGGCTAAATTTTCATCTGCCGAGTGATTGGAGGCTCTGGCCCGCGTTAGCGAGGTATCGCCGTAGGGTTTGCCGATACACAATATGAACACCCCCTCTTCTTATAGTCAGCCGCAGCGCCGAGAAGTGCGCTGCTCCTACTGTCCAACTGTAGACGGTTGCCGGGACGATATTGCTCAATTGAAAAATATCGTTGCGCAATTTCCCACAAGACGTGTCCTGAGTATGGACCGCGACCCGGAAAAAAAACCTGTCGACCAGTGTCAGCGACAGGATTGGCAACCCTGTTATTATCCGCGACAGCTTCCAACGTCATTTTTTCTTCAGCCGACACGAGCGAATTCATGAGCACTGACAAGACCAATCAGTCCTGGGGCGGCCGCTTCAGTGAACCCGTCGACGCCTTCGTCGCCCGCTTCACCGCCTCCGTCACTTTCGACCAGCGCCTGTATCGCCACGACATCATGGGCTCGATCGCCCACGCCACCATGCTGGCCAAGGTCGGCGTGCTGACCGACGCCGAGCGCGACAGCATCACCGATGGCCTGAAGACCATCCAGGGTGAAATCGAGGCCGGCCAGTTCGACTGGCGCATCGACCTCGAAGACGTGCACATGAACATCGAGGCGCGCCTGACCGATCGCATCGGCGTCACCGGTAAAAAGCTGCACACCGGTCGCAGCCGCAACGACCAGGTCGCCACCGACATCCGCCTGTGGCTGCGTGACGAGATCGACCTGATCCTGGGCGAAATCACCCGCCTGCAGAAAGGCTTGCTGGAGCAGGCCGAGCGTGAAGCCGGCAGCATCATGCCGGGCTTCACCCACCTGCAAACCGCACAGCCGGTGACCTTCGGGCACCACATGCTGGCCTGGTTCGAAATGCTCAGCCGCGATTACGAGCGCCTGGTTGACTGCCGCAAGCGCACCAACCGCATGCCGTTGGGCAGCGCTGCGCTGGCCGGCACCACTTACCCGATCGACCGTGAGTACACCGCTCAACTCCTGGGCTTCGATGCAGTCGGCGGCAACTCGCTGGACAACGTGTCCGATCGCGACTTCGCCATCGAATTCTGCTCGGCCGCGAGCATCGCGATGATGCACTTGTCGCGCTTCTCCGAAGAGCTGGTGCTGTGGACCAGCGCGCAGTTCCAGTTCATTGATCTGCCGGACCGTTTCTGCACCGGCAGCTCGATCATGCCGCAAAAGAAAAACCCCGACGTGCCAGAGCTGGTTCGCGGCAAGACCGGCCGCGTCTTCGGCGCGCTGATGGGCCTGCTGACCTTGATGAAAGGCCAGCCACTGGCCTACAACAAGGACAATCAGGAAGACAAGGAACCGCTTTTCGACGCCGCCGACACCTTGCGCGACTCGTTGCGCGCCTTTGCCGACATGATCCCGGCGATCAAACCCAAGCACGCGATGATGCGCGAAGCGGCGCTGCGGGGTTTCTCCACCGCCACCGACCTGGCTGACTATCTGGTACGCCGTGGCCTGCCGTTCCGTGACTGCCACGAAATCGTTGGCCATGCCGTGAAGTACGGCGTTGAAAGCGGCAAGGACCTGGCGGAAATGAGCCTGGAGGAGCTGCGCAAATTCAGCGACCAGATCGATCAGGACGTGTTTGCCGTACTGACCCTGGAAGGCTCGGTCAACGCCCGCGACCATATCGGCGGCACTGCGCCGGCGCAGGTCAAGAAGGCTGTTGCTCGCGGCCAGGCATTGCTCGCCAGCCGCTAAAAGCATCGCGGGCAAGCCCGCTCCCACATCAGATCGGCGGTGAACACATACTTTGTGAACACCAGAGACCCAATGTGGGAGCGAGCCTGCTCGCGATGACTGACTTCAGAACACTACATAACTCACTTCTTGCCCGCGACCATCGCCATAAACGCCGGCATCGCCGCTTCCTTGTCCGCCGCAATCCGCTGCACGTTCGGGTTCTGCTCCAGACGCTTCAACAGCGCCTTGGCTGCCGGAATCTCGGCCAGCAAATCCAGATCGAACAGCTTCTGCGCCACCGCGCAGGCCAGCGGCACGCTGTACAGGAAATACAGATCCGCAATGCTCCGACTGTCCCCCGCCACATAAGGGGAGAACTTGCCGTGCCTGCCCAATGCGGCAAATCCTGCCAACAGCTCGGCTTTGGTCTTGTCCTTGATCGCGTCCGGCACCTGCATACCGAAAAATGCCTGTGGATAACAGGCGCGAGCCGGCAACTCGATGTACAGCTCGATTTCCTTGGCCAGCGTCAGCACCTGCGCCCGCTCGAAAGGATCGCTCGGCAACAGTGGCGTGCCTTTTTGGCTTTGCTCGATATACTCGAGAATCACCGCAGTTTCGTTGATGAAGCCCTGCTCGGCGCGCAAGACCGGCACCTTCCCGCGCGGGCTGATGGCCAGCGCCTCCGGGCTTGTGCCCGCGTAAAACGGTACTTCTTCGAACGGCACGCCCTTCTCCAGCAGCGCCAGCTTGACCATGTTGTAGTAGTTACTGACGGAGAATCCATAAAGCTTGAGCATCAAATAGCCTCCAGGCCGTGCGGGGTTGGCAGTGCCTGTTTATAGAACGCCGGGGCGATTTCTGCCAGCAGCATCACAGCGCTGAATGCAGGTAAACTGGCCGCCTTAAACTTGAGGAGCCTGCCATGAGCGAGCCAACCGACATCGATAACGACGAAGAAGAATTCACCGAAACCACCCTGATCGAAGCCATCGAAAACCAGATCGAAAGCGACAACCCGCCAGCGGCCAAGGCCACTTTCAACAAGCTGACCCTGGTGGGTTACGAGCGTGAGGAGATCCTCAATTTGATGGCTCACGTGTTGGCGGTAGAAATCGACGCGATCCTCGAAGAAGACCGCGCTTTCAACACCGAATGGTACGAAACAGCGCTGCGCGCACTGCCAGAGTTGCCACCGGAAAAGAAATAATCCCATTTCATGTGGCGCGGGCTTTTGTGGTGAGGGGATTTATCCCCGTTGGGTCGCGAAGCGGCCCTGAAATCCATGTTCACGTTGATTCAATTAAACCGCGCTCATAGGGTTTACGACTGCTGCGCAGCCGAACGGGGATAAATCCCCTCGCCACAGGTAATCTCCACCCACACAATTTGTCACCCATCAATCCCGCCTTCCCCCGGACCCTGACTACACTGAATCCACCCCGCTGCCGCACCACCCGCCGGGGAATGCTTCCCAAGGTAAAAAAACCCCGTCGCGAGCACTGGACATGCCGCACAAGTGGGCTCACCTTAGGGGCGCTGTCGTCCAATTCCTAGAAAGTCTGGAGTCCTTATGTCGCTTACCCCTGAGTTGGTTGCCGAACTGGAAATCCTTGCCCTCTTCAACCTGGACAGTTCCCAGGAAGGTTTGAAAATTCATCAGACCGCTGCCCCGAAAGCCATTGCTGCCGCTCAACGCCTGTACGAAAAAGAACTGATCGACCAGCCCGATGGCGGTTATCTGACCAGCCTGGGTCGTGACGCCGCGCAAAATGTACAAACCGTTCTAACGATTCTGAGCGTCCAGGAAACAGCCTGAGTATTACGGCATAGCCCACGGAAACCCCTGCTACGGGATTTCCGCGGGCACACTTTGTTACCTGCGGTCGCCGCACGGTATAAATCTGACGTCAAAAAACAAAATCAGCTTAAAAGTCCCGGGCCCGAGGCGCTAAACTGCCACTCATCCGCAGCCCCCTACGTCCGAGCCTCGCGAGCCGGTTTGAGCTGACATGACCCGCACCCATGAAATTCGCCCCGATCTGGACGAGGGAATCGACCGCAAGGTTCTCAACCAGCTGCGCGCACGTTTTCTGAAGCTCAACGAAGGCCGCATGGCCCGCGCCATGGAAGGGTTGTCCACCCGCCAGCAAACGGTGCTGACCCTGCTGCCGCTGTTTTTTCACGTTAATCACCCGCTATTGCCCGGCTATGTGTCAGGCAGCACGCCGGCCGGTCTGTCGAATTTCGAACCTGACGCCAATGCGCTCGCTGAAGCCCAGCGCCTGACCCGATCGTTTTCCTATAAGCCGCGCCACGGCAGCAACCCGCCGCGACCGATTCATGGGCTGTTTCTGATGGGCAGCCTCGGCACGCTGGCGCAGGCCGATCAAAGCGACATGGACGTGTGGGTCTGTCACAGGCCGGACTTGAGCGAGGCCGAACTCGCCGAACTTCGTAAAAAGTGCCAATTGCTCGAAGTCTGGGCCGCCAGCCAAGGCGCCGAGGCGCATTTTTTCCTGATTGACCCGGCCCGCTTCGTGCTCGGTGATCGCGATACGCAATTGAGTTCCGAAGACTGCGGCACCACCCAGCATTACCTGCTGCTGGATGAGTTCTACCGCACCGCCATCTGGCTGGCCGGTCGCACGCCGATCTGGTGGCTGGTGCCGGTCTACGAAGAAGCCGCCTACGACCGATACACCCACACGCTGCTGTCCAAGCGTTTCATCCGCGCCGACGAGGCGCTGGATCTGGGGCATCTGGCCTTTATCCCGCCGGGCGAATTCATCGGTGCCGGGCTCTGGCAGTTGTTCAAGGGCATCGAGTCGCCCTACAAGTCAGTGCTTAAACTGCTGCTGATCGAGGTCTACGCCAGCGAACACCCGAAGGTTCACTGCCTCAGCTTGCGCTTCAAGCAAGCGGTGTTCGCCAATCAACTGGACCTCGACGAGCTCGACCCCTACATCGTCGTTTACCGACGCATCGAGGAATACCTCACCGCGCGTGGCGAGCCGGAGCGTCTGGAGCTGGTACGCCGCGCGTTGTACTTGAAGGTCAACCGCAAGCTCACCGGCAGCAGTCGCACCCAGAGTTGGCAGCGTTCACTGCTTGAACGATTGGCTCACGAATGGAATTGGGACTCACGGCAACTGGCGCTGCTCGATAGCCGCAGTCAATGGAAAGTACGCCAGGTCAGCAGCGAACGCCGGGCGCTGGTCAACGAACTCAACTACAGCTACCGCTTCCTGACCCAGTTCGCCCGCTACGAGCAAACCGTCAGCCTGATCAATAAACGCGACCTCAACGTGCTGGGTCGCCGACTGTATGCAGCCTTCGAACGCAAAGCGGACAAAGTCGAGTTCATCAACCCCGGCATCGCCCCGGACCTGGCCGAAGACACCCTGACCCTGGTGCAGGCGCCCAACAAGAAAGAACCCGGGCAAACCCAGTGGGGCTTGTACAACGGCAGCCTGACCGCCCATGAGTGGGAACATTTCGCGCCGATCAAGCGCAGCCGTCAATTACTGGAGCTGCTGACCTGGTGCCACCGCAACGGCGTGATCGACAGCAGCACCCGCCTTGCCTTGCACCCCGGCACCAGCGACTTGAGCGAATTTGAACTGTTCAACCTGCTCGGCAGCCTGCAGCAAAGCATCGCGCTGCCGTTGGCTACCGTCGCCGAAGAGCCGTTGCTGCGCGCCAGTGTGCCGAGTGAAGTGCTGATTCTGGTCAACGTCGGTGTCGATCCGCTCAAGCATCACCGCGACCTGAACATCCTGATGACCACCGAACGCACCGACTCCCTGAGCTATGCCGGAGTCCGCGAGAATCTGGTACTGACCCTGGACCAGGTCACGCTCAACAGCTGGAACGAAGTGCTGGTCAACCGCTTCGACGGCCCTCACGCCCTGCTCGACTGCCTGCGCGATTACCTCAACAACCTGCCGGGCGGCATCCAACAGCCCAAGCTGCGGGTTCGCTGTTTCTGCCACAACCGGGCGCAATTCATTGCCCGGCGGGTCGAAGAGGTCCTCGATACCGCGCAGAACCTGCTGCTGAGCAAGCTCAATCATCGTTACCTGGTTCAGGTCCAGCAGCATTATCACGTGCTGGAGCTGGTGCCCGGCCACGTCAATCACGTCGCCCTCGCCACACTGCCTGCACTGTTCGATTACCTGGGTGAGGAACTGGCGAGCTATAGCCCGCTCCACCTGGATCCGATGGCACTGGAAGACCACGACCTGGCGCTGATCCTGCCGATGGGCCAGCCTGAATGCATTCAGGTGTTCTACCGCATCACCGACCAGCAGGCTGATCTGTACGTACTGGATGAGTTCAATGCCCTGTGGCAACAGCGTTTGCCTTATCACGACGAGCAAAGCCTGCTGGTGCCACTGCAACGTTTCCTGCAATCGATCCAGTACCGACGCGACGCCTTGCTGCCGATGAACACCGCCCAGCCTCAGAATCTGGACACGTTGTATTACCAGCTGTTGCCGTCAGGCTCCGGCCGGGCACGTCGGGTCGAGGCCCGGCCGGCACCGCAAACCCCGATCAACAAACCGTTCTATGACGTGCAGGCGATCATCGGCAAAGCTGCGCCGGGTCAGGTGCAGGTCACGTTGTATTGCAATCAGCGGGAATTTTCAGAGCTGGAGTATGGCGACCAGTTGTTCAGCGTGGTCGCCCAGGAGATCGTCGAGCAGCGCCGGGAAACCGAGCGCTATCGCTGCTACATCACCGACCTGGATCTGTCGGGCCTGCTCGGTGATGGTCAGAGTTCAAGCAATTTGTACTTGCGCTACAAGGCCGACCTGGAGCGCGCATTGAATGAGGCGCTCGCGCAGGTCTGAGGAGTTACTCCGGAAAGTGGCCGCCCTCGGCCGGCTGGGATTCGACTTCCAGCAGGGTCAGCTTGAGGGTCTTGCCGCCGGGTGCTGGCCAGTCGATGTGTTGACCCACCTTGAGGCCCAGCAGCGCACTGCCAACCGGCGCCAGAATGGAAATCTTGCCTTCGTCGGCGTTGGCATCCTTTGGGTAAACCAGCGTCAGGTGATAGTCCTTGCCGCTGCCTTCTTCGCGGCAATGCACTCGGGAATTCATGGTGACGACATCGGCGGGCACTTCATCGTGTCCGACCAGGGTATCGGCGCGATCCAGTTCGGTTTGCAGCGCGATAACGCCCGGCAGCGTGTCATCCAGGCTGTCGATCAGGCGCTCCAGACGTTGCACGTCCAGACGGGTAAGGGTGATGGAAGGTGCGGTCATGATTGAGGCAGACTCCTTTCTTCTGCACAAAAAAAGCAAAACCCCGCCAGAAAAAGGCGGGGTTTTCACGAGCCTCGATGGGTTGAGGCGTTTCTGGACACTATCACAGCTCAATAAATATACAAGTCAGGGGCGACCAAGCCCCGACATGGGCATTGCAAGCTGAGCCAAAGGAGAACCTGTGGGAGCGAGCCTGCTCGCGATAGCGGTCTAACAGTCAAGATTGATGTGTCTGACACACCGCTATCGCGAGCAGGCTCG
>NZ_JBOFQE010000085.1:0-104090 GCF_051660785.1 Pseudomonas sp. | reverse complement strand
GGGAGCTTGCTCCCGCTGGGTCGCGCAGCGGCCCCAAAAAAAGGACTGCTGCGCAGCCAGCGGGAGCAAGCTCCCTCGCCACAGGTTCAGTGTTACACCTGTAACGTTGAATCAGACGAAGGAATCGTCGTCGCCGCCAAAGAACGATGAGCTGTCATCGCTGTAGTCGGCGTCGGTAAAGCCGCCTTGATCATTGGAGTTGTCAGCCACGCGCTGATCATCGCCCCAACCGTTGTCACCGCTCTGATCGTTGACCTGGGCCGGCTCTTCCTTGATGACTTCCACCACTTCCGGTTGTTGATTGTGCTGGAACAGGCTGCTGATGCCTTGTGCCAGCATCACACCACCGGCCACACCGGCAGCGGTTTTCAGCGCGCCGCCGAGGAAACCGCTGCCGACGGGTTGTTGTGGTTGTGCGTAATTCTGCTGAGGCGGCGCAGCACCGAAGTTCTGTTGCTGTGGCGGCTGCGAGTTGAACGACGGCCGCCCCGGCTCACGCCAGCCGCCACTGGAGGACGGCGCGCTTTGCGTCGGTGCAGGCTGCGGATCACGGGAGCCGCCACCGAAGATGCTCGACAGGAAACCACCGCTGGCGGGCGCCGCCGTCTGAGGCTTGGCCGATTGCAGTTCGGCCTGCAGTTGCTGAACTTGCTCGGCGAGTTGCTTGTTCTGTGCGTCGAGGCTCTTGATTGCGGCCTCTTGCACCAGAATCGCCTGGGTCATGAAATAGCCTGCCGCAGGCTGGCGAGTCAGGTGTTCCTTGATCCGCGCCTCGGCCTGGGCGTCGCGCGGGGCTGAGTCCGTTTCGGCCTGCTGCAGCCGGGAAAACAGTCCATCGATCAGGGTTTGTTCTTCGCTGTTCATGGCGACCTCGTAGATTGCCGGGGAAATCGTTGACCTTCTCCAGGGAGGATACGGCGCTCGACCTTAATGGAGGCTGAAACAAGTTGTTTCAATGACCTTTACCGAACGTTTACGTTTGCGCCCCAAAGGGCTTCATCGGTTAAAGTGGGCCACTGCTTTCAACCTGCGATACCAACTGATGAATCCGTTCGAAGTACTGCGTGACTCTCTGTATTTCTTCAAGCGCAATCTGGGCCAGATTGTGCGGCTGTGCCTGCCGCTGGTGATTTTCGAAGCGCTGCTGCAACAAGTGGTCGATCGCTCCACCGAACCGGACAGCTTTCCCGGTATCAGCATCATGGTCGGCCTGCTGGTCTATCCGCTGTACACGGCCGCACTGATCCTGTTTCTCGATGCCCGCAGCCGTGGCGAATCGCCAAGCAACCGCGAGCTGTTGTCGAGGTCGGCTTACTTGTGGCCACGCTTCGCCCTGCTCACCGCCCTCAATACCTTGCTGATCCTGCTCGGCCTGTCGCTGTATTTCCTGCCGGGCATCTGGCTCATGGTGACCCTGGCATTCGGTGAGTATCTGTTGGTGCTGCGCGGCCTGGCCCCGCTGGCGGCGATGAAGGAAAGCCTGCGCCTGACCCGCGGCCATTTCCTGCGCATCCTGGCGTGCATTCTGTGTGTGATGGGCCCGTTGTGGGTGCTCAAGGGCGCGACCCTGGCGATTTACCCGGAGCCGCAGAACCCGGTGATTTCGCTGCTGATCGACAGCGCGCACAGCTTTTTGCAACTGTTCACCAGCGTCGTGGTGTTCCGGTTGTTCATGCTGATTGTCGATACACCGGAAAAGATTGATCGACCTCTTTGAGAGCGACACGGACCCTTGTAGCAGCAGCCGAACGCAGGCTTCGTCAGCTGCTACAAAGTGATGTGTCACGGCTAATCGATGTATACGCCGTTTCACCCTTGGGAATAGACCCGACGCTCGGTTATGCTCAGGCTCATCTTTTGTAACGCTATAAGCCGAGCCATGACCCGTCTACTGCGCTACACCTTGCTGGGCCTGCTGATCGCGGCAGGCCTGATTGCCCTGATCTACAACCTGACCTGGCGCCCCGGAGCCAAGGAAGCATTACCGGTCAGTTGCAGCACGCAGGCGCCCACGCTGGTGCCCGGCCAGGCGTTGAAAGTGATGACCTGGAACGTCCAGTACCTGGCGGGTAAACGCTATGTGTTCTGGAATGACCTGGCCGAAGGCGACGACGAAAGCCCCACCCCCGAAGACATGGCCTTCAGCCTCGATGAAGTGGCGCGGGTGATTCGCGACGAACAACCCGACATCGTGCTGTTGCAGGAACTGGATGACAACGCCAATGCCAGCGATTACCAGAACCAGTTCAAGTTGCTCCAGGAACGGCTCGCCGACCTTTATCCGTGCAGCGCTCACGCCTTCGACTGGAAAGCTGATTTCGTGCCGCTGCCGCACATCTTCGGCAGCGTCGGTCGGCAACTGGCAACCCTCAGCCGATTCCAGATCGAACACGCCGAACGCCTGCAATTGCCGGTCTCGCCAGCCAACATCATCAGCCGTCAGTTCAAGCCGAAAAACGCCTTGCTGGTGACCTATCTGCCATTGAGCGACGGCGGGCAGATCGCGGCGCTCAATACCCATCTGGATCGCGTCATCCAGCCCGATGAAACCCTGCAAGCCCAGGTGACAGCCGTGGCCAGGGTGCTCGACAAATTTGAAAGCCGTGGCACCCCGTGGTTGATCGGTGGCGACTTCAACCTGCTGCCGCTGGGCCAGTACCGACGCCTGCCCGACGAACAACGCACGCCCTACTCCGCCGACAGCGCATTGCATGTGCTGTGGGACAAATACCCGATGATCCCGACCAACAACGAGGCCGGCGGAATCGACTGGACACGCTGGCTGACCCACTACCCGAATGATCCAGGCTTGAACGGCCCGGACCGGACGGTCGACTACCTCTTCTACAGCCCGCGGATCAAACGGGTCGAGGCCATGGTGAGGCAGGACGATACCTTGCGGATCTCCGATCATTTGCCGGTGATTGCGCGGTTTTTGTTGCCGGCTGCACCGTAATCTCAGGCAACCGCAGAACCTGTGGGAGCGAGCCTGCTCGCGATAGCGGCGGGTCAGTCGACATCACCATTTCCTGACACACCGCAATCGCGAGCAGGCTCGCTCCCACAGGGATTGTGCATGACTGGCATCAATGTTCGTCCTCCAGTTCATCATGCAGCAGCCCGAAAATCCTGCGCTTCATCTCGATAAACGAGCGCTCCATCACCATGTCCAGGGTCCGCGGGCGCTCAATCGGCACGTCCAGAATCTGCTTGATCCGCCCAGGCCTGGCGCCCATCACGTAAACCCGATCGCCCAACAGAATCGCCTCGTCGATATCGTGGGTCACGAACAACACGGTCTTCTTGCTGTTGCCCCAGACCCTCAACAACAGCTGCTGCATTTGCAAGCGCGTCTGGCTGTCGAGGGCGCCGAAAGGCTCATCCATCAACAGGATTTGCGGATCATTGGCCAACGCCCGGGCTATCGCCACGCGCTGCATCATGCCGCCGGACAGCTGCTTGGCGTAGTTGTCGGCGAACCCGGTGAGGCCGACTTCATTGACGTAGTAGTCGACGATTTCCTTGCGCTGCGCCGCCGCCATGCCGCGCCGCTTGAGGCCGAATTCGACGTTCTGCCGCACCGTCAGCCACGGGAACAGCGTATAGCTCTGGAACACCATGCCGCGATCCGCGCCGGGTCCTTGCACTTGCTGGCCACCGACATAAATCTCGCCTTCCGTGGGCTCGTTCAGGCCCGCTGTGAGGTACAGCAAACTCGACTTGCCGCAGCCCGACGGCCCGACCAGTACGGCGAATTGTTGATCCGGCACTTCGAACGACACCTGCTCCAGCGCGGTAAACATCCCGCCGCCAGGTTTCTGATAACGCAGGCTGACTTTGTCCACTTGCAGCCGTGGCGCGGCTTGCACCGGGGCGACCGTGGGTGTGACGAAACGCGGGTTGACGGCGCTTACTGAGCCCATGCGGTGATCCTCAGACGTAGAAAACGGAACAGTTGATCGGTGACCAGACCCAACAGGCCGATGATCGCGATGGCCAGGAAAATCACATCCACTTGAAAGCCGCGCATGGCTTTCAGGCTCAAGTAACCCAGGCCACTGGAAGCGGCGACCAGTTCGGCGACCACCAGATAGGTCCACGCCCAGCCCATGGTCACGCGCAGTGTGTCGAGCACACCCGGCAACGATGCCGGCGCGATCACATGCAGCACCGCATCGCGGCGGGTCGAACCCAAGGTGTAGGAGGCGTTGATCAGGTCCTTGGAAATGCCTTTGGACACGTCCGCGATCATCACCAGTTGCTGGAAAAACACGCCGAAGATGATCACCGACACCCGCTGCTCCAGACCGATGCCGATCCACAGAATGAACAGCGGCACGAACGAAGTGACCGGCAGATAGCGGATGAAATTCACCATCGGCTCTAGGAACGCCTGAACGATGCGGAAGCTGCCCATCAGCAGCCCCAGCGGCACCGCCACCAGCGACGAGACAATGAAACCGACCATCACCACTTCGAGACTGGCCCACACGTGCAAACCGAGCGTACCGTCGCGGCTCAGGCGCACGGCGGCTTCAACCACCGCGCCCGGGGTCGGCAGGAACATGCCCGGCACCACGCCACCGTAAGACAACCCGGCCCACAGGCTGATCAACAACACCCAGGCCAGGCCGCTCGCGCTCCAGATCACCTGCACGGGCAGGCCGGTCTTGGGCGTGATGCAGCGGCTCAGCCATGAATTGCGCTTGAACATGCGGACCTCCTACAGCGGGCTGACGAAGCGGTTGTCGATCAGGTCGTCATTACTGACGTTGTAGGGTTTGCCCTGCAATTCACTGGCGGTTTCGTTGGCCAGTTTGATCAGTGGCTCGCTGTCGCCCGGCTTGCCCGGTGAGCCGAGGAGTTTTTCGCTCATGGCCTGATCGTAGAAACGCACGCCTTTCGCGGCGGCGGCCAGCTCCTTCGGATCGGCGAGGTAACCGCCGACGCCTTTGGCCATGATTTTGTAAGCCTCTTCCGGATGATCCTTGGTGTACTGCACCGCTTTGTAGAGACCGGCGACCAAGGCCTTGACGTCTTCCGGCTGCTTCTCGATGACCGTGCAATTGAGCGCGACCACGTCGACGATTACGCCCGGTGTGCTGCTGCTGTCGATCAGCACTTTGCCCTGCTGCTTGTTGCGCACCATCGACAGGTGCGGCTCCCAGGTCACGGCGGCGGGCACGCGACCGGCGATGAACGCGGTGGCGGCGTCATCGGCCGTCATGTTCTGCACGGTGATGTCGCTCATGCTCATGCCGTGTTTTTTCAGCAGGTACGACAGCCAGAACTGCGAGGTCGACCCTTCGTTCACCGCCACCGCCTTGCCTTTGAGCTCTTGCAGACTCTTGATGTCCTTGCCCACGAGCACGCCGTCGCCACCATGGCTGTCATCGAGTGCGGCTACGGCTTTGAAGCAGAATTGCGGACGGTATTTCAGCACTTCATCAATGGTCGACGCCGAGCCCGACAACTCGCCCGACGCCTGCGCGGCCATGTACATCGAGGCTTCTTCGACGACGGGCAATTCGACGGTCAATCCACCTTCCTTGAAGTACCCAAGGTCCTGAGCGAGATAAAGGGTGCCGTATCCGACCCACGTGGTGTGGCCGATGGACAGTGTGCCGGCCTGGGCGCTGGTGGCGACCGTGGCGGCGATGGCGGTGATCGCCAATGGATGAGCGACGCGGTTAAGCAAGGACTTGATCATGGAGCACTCCCAAAGCTGTTGATTTAGTTTTGTCATGGGCAGTACGGCCAGTGGCCTTGGATCAGTTGCCACCGGTGGTCTCTGATGGACCTTTCGGTGGTCAGCATTTGGCTGACTGGCGAAGTCGATGTTGGACCAGGGGCGGGAATAGGAAAATCAGGAAATATGTCGTTGGGAGTGATGAAAAAACTGGGTAGCGTGCGCCGTAAAAGGGCGGGTTTGGCGGGGGTGCACGGGGTGGGTGCAAAAGGTGAGAGGTGTGGTGAATCGGCAAAAGCCATCGCGAGCAGGCTCGCTCCCACAGGGTTTCCATGTCGCCCTCTCTACCGAGGTCAACACCATTCCAATGTAGGAGCGAGCCGGCTCCGGGCGGCGTTCCGACGATTAAGGTCCGAAGGACCTTCCTGCGATCTCAGAGCCGGCCGTATTCCTGAGCCGTACGATCAACCGCTTTCAGGGTTTTGCCGACCAGTTCATCCACCTCTTCCCGACTGGCAATCAACGCCGGCGCCATGATCATCCGCCCCAACGTCGAGCGAATAATCACGCCCTCTTCAAAGCCGATCGTGCGGCAACGCCAGGCGATGTCGTTCTCATTGGCAAAACGCTTGCGGCTGGTTTTATCCTCGGCCAATTGCAATGCCGCGACCATGCCGACACCCTGGATATCCCCCACCAACGGGTGATTGCCAAACACCTCACGCAAACACTGTTGCAGGTATGGCCCGATGTCATCCTTGACCCGCGTCACCACCCCTTCATCGCGCAATGCCGTGAGGTTGGCAATCGCCACCGCTGCCGCCACCGGGTGCCCGGAATAGGTCAAGCCGTGGGCAAAAACACCGCCCTGCTCCACCAGCACCTCGGCCATTTTCTTCGACAGGATCAGCCCGCCCATGGGGATGTAACCGGAGGTCAGACCCTTGGCGATCGACAGGGTGTCCGGCTCGAATCCGAAGTGCTCGTGAGCGAACCATTCGCCGGTACGACCGAAGCCGCCGATCACTTCATCCGCGCACAACAGCACATCGTACTTGTGGCAGATCCGCTGAATCTCCGGCCAGTAACTTTCGGGTGGAAAAATCATCCCGCCCGCGCCCTGGAACGGTTCGGCGATAAAGCCTGCGACCTTGTCCGCGCCCAGTTCGAGAATCTTCGCTTCCAGTTGCTGCGCCGCCCGCAGGCCGAATTCAGCCGGAGTCAAGTTGCCCTCGTGGGCGAAAAAGTATGGCTCGTCGATGTGTTCGATGTCGGGGAGCATGCCGCCCATTTCGTGCATGAACTTCATGCCGCCGAGCGCCGTCGCCGCCAGGGTCGAGCCGTGGTAACCGTTCCAGCGACCGATCATGATTTTCTTCTCGGGCTTGCCGAGGATCGTCCAGTAACGCCGTACGGTACGGATCAGCACCTCGTTGGCTTCGGAGCCGGAGTTGGTGTAAATCGCGTGGCTGTAGTGCCCCGGCAACAGGCTGAACAGCAGCTCCGAGAGCTCGATGACCTGCGGGTGGGTGGTGTGGAAAAACATGTTGTAGTACGGCAACTGCTCAAGCTGCCGGGTCGCTGCAGCGGCCAGGTCCTTGCGGCCGTAACCGAGGTTGGTGCACCACAGCCCGGACATGCCGTCGAGGTAACGCCGACCATCGTTGTCCCACAGGTGCAGGCGCTCGCCACGGACCATCACCCGCGGTCCTTCATCGTTGAGCGCTTTCTGATCGACGAATGCGTGGATGTGGTGCGCAGCGTCGGCGGCCTGGTAGTCGCGGGTTTCACGTGGTGTGGTCATCGCCAGTACTCCGTTTTGTTATAAGCGCAGCTGAAACCAGGTGGTCTTCAACTGGGTGTATTTATCGAACGAGTGCAGTGACAAGTCGCGGCCGAAACCGGACTGTTTGCCACCGCCGAAAGGCACAGTCACGTCGAGCGCATCGACGCAGTTGACCGACACCGTGCCCGCTCGCAATTGCCGCGCCACACGGTGGGCGCGATTGAGGTCGTCGGTCCACAGCGAGGCCGCCAATCCGTAGACGCTGTCGTTGGCCAGTTGCAAGGCGTGGGCCTCGTCGTCGAACGCCGTGACCGCCAGCACCGGGCCGAACACTTCGTCGCGAAACAGCGGCATGTCCGGGCTTACGTCAGTAAAAATCGTCGGCTGAATGAAGTTGTCGGAGCCGTTGAAAATCGACTGCCGACCACCGCACACCTTGGTCGCGCCGAGGCGTTCGGCCTGCTGGATGAACTTCATGATGCGTGCAGTCTGGCGGTTGTCGACAATCGCCCCGGCGCTGCTTGACGGGTCCAGCGGATCCCCCGGCAACCAGCGCTCGGCCTGCGCTTTGAGGTGCTCGACGAACTCATCATGGATCGAACGCTGCACCAGCAACCGCGAGTTGGCCGAACAGACTTCGCCCTGATTAAAGAAGATCCCGAATGCGGCTTTCTCGGCGGCCAGGTCCAGGTCCTGGCAATCGGCGAACACCAGATTGGCACTCTTGCCGCCGCACTCCAGCCACACCTGTTTCAGGTTCGATTGCGCCGAATACTGCATGAAATATTTGCCGACTTCGGTGGAGCCGGTGAACACCAGGCAATCGACGTCCGGGTGCAAACCGAGGGCTTTGCCAGTCTGCTCGCCGAGACCCGGCAGCACGTTCAGCACGCCTGCTGGCAGGCCGGCTTCCAGCGCCAGTTCGGCCAGACGCAACGCAGAAAACGGTGACTGCTCGGCGGGTTTGAGAATCACCGAATTGCCCGCCGCCAGCGCGGGCGCGAGTTTCCACGCGGCCATGTCCAGCGGGAAATTCCACGGCACCACGGCAGCGACCACGCCCAGCGCTTCGCGGGTATTGGTCGCCAAAACGTTCTGCGCGCTCGGGGCGATCTGGTCGTAGAGTTTGTCGAGGCTTTCGGCGTACCAGCGAAACACCCCGGCGGCGCCCGGCACGTCGATGTTGTAGGCGTCCATCACCGGTTTGCCCATGTTCAGCGAATCCAGCAGTGCCAGTTCTTCGCGGTGGGTCATGATCAGATCCGCCAGGCGCAGCAGCACTTGCTTGCGCTCGCTCGGCGAACGCGCCGACCAAGTGCCGGCCTCGAATACTTGCCGCGCATTGCGGACCGCCGCCTCCACCTCTTCAGTACCGCAAGCGGTCACGTCAGCCAGGCGCTGGCCTGTGGCGGGGTTGATCGCCGTGAAGGTCTGCCCTGACTGCGCCGAACGGGGTTTGCCGTCGATCACGGCCAGATCGGGAAACCGCAGCGCGGCGGCTTTTTTTTGCCAATATGCAAGCTCGAACACGTTCAGATGCTCCATGGGCTTTTCTTGTGTTTTGGATGGTGGCCCAGGCCCGAGTCCAGTAAAAATAGTAAAAATGTCTTCGCAGACCATGAAAAAACTGGGCAGCCAATCTCCCCGGTTGCACGGGATGTGGTTATTGTTCAAACACAACAACACCGTCGTCAGAACGGATGCAGTCGGCGCAAAAATTGCCTGGATGTCGAGTCCATCCACCCCGAGGTTTGCCGTGGCTGCCTACAACCTGCGTCAATTGAAGTACTTCATCACCACCGTCGAATGCGGCAGCGTCGCCGAGGCCTCGCGCAAGCTGTACATCGCCCAACCGGCGATTTCCACGGCGATCAAGGGCCTGGAGGACAGCTTCGGCGTGCAACTGCTGATCCGTCATCACGCCCAGGGCGTGTCCCTGACACCGAGCGGTGCGCGCTTCTACCGCAAGGCCCAGGAACTGCTGCGCATGGCCAAGGAGTTCGAACAGAACGCCCTGGCCGATAACGACGTGGTGGCCGGGCAAATCGATATCGGCTGCTTCGAAACGGTCGCGCCGCTGTACCTGCCGCAGTTGATCGCGGGGTTTTCGGCGCTGTACCCAGGGGTGAAAATCCGCATCCGCGACGGCGAGCAGCAGGAGCTGGTGCAAGGCTTGACGTCGGGCACGTTTGACCTGGCGATCCTCTATGAGCATGAACTCGACGCCACCATCCAGACCGAACCGCTGATGCCGGCGCAGCGACCTTATGCGTTGCTGCCGGCGGACCATCGCTTCGCCCAGCTCAAGCAAGTGTCGCTGCGCGATCTGTGCCTGGAGCCGATGATTCTGCTGGACGTGCAACCAAGCCGGACCTACTTCGTCAGCTTGTTCGAGGAATTGAACCTGTCGCCGAACATTGCCTTCAGCTCACCGTCGATCGAGATGGTGCGGGGCATGGTCGGGCAAGGGTTCGGTTTCTCGATCCTGGTCACTCGGCCGCATTCGGAATGCACCTACGATGGCAAGAAGGTGGTGTGCGTGGACATCATCGAAGATGTCACCGGATCTGGATTGGTGGCGGCGTGGCTCAAGCGTGGGCAACTGACCAAGCCGGCGCAGTTATTTGCTGACTACTGCCGGGAGCAGCTCACTGCAAAGGCCCAGACAAGAACCTGAGTCTGGTGAAATTCCTGTGGCGAGGGAGCTTGCTCCCGCTCGACTGCGCAGCAGTCGCCAAACCATTGCACGCGGTGTACCTGAAACACCGCGGTGGCCAATTTTGGGGCGGCTTCGCCACCCAACGGGAGCAAGCTCCCTCGCCACAGGTTCTATGTTCGACCTGATTATTTACGCGGTTTGATCCGCGCCGTAGCCTCAGCCACCAACGGATCATCCGGCCAGTAATGCTTCGGATACCGCCCCTTCAAATCCTTCTTCACCTCGGCATACGTGCTGCGCCAGAAGTTCGCCAGGTCCTGGGTCACCTGCACCGGCCGCCGCGCCGGGGACAGCAGATGCAGCTTCACCACTTGCCGGCCTCCGGCGATGCGCGGGGTATCGGACAGACCGAACAGCTCCTGTAAACGCACCGCCAGAATCGGTGGCTGCTCGCTGTAATCCAGTCGTATCGAAGAACCCGACGGCACGCTCAGATGATGCGGTGCCTGCTCATCGAGCCGTTGCGGCAGCGGCCATGGCAGCAGATTGTGGACGATGCTCGACAAGTCCAGGTTGGCGAAATGACTGAGTCGCGAGACCTTGCCCAAATACGGCATCAACCAGTGCTCGAGGTTTTTGAGCAGCGCGGCGTCGCTGACATCCGGCCACTCACTTTCGCTCTTGCTGCCAAGGTCCAACTGGCGCAACAACGCCACCCGCGCCTGCCACTGACGCAACTCCGGGGTCCACGGCAACAGTTCCAGTCCCTTGCGGCGTACCAGATTCACCAGCGCCTGACTGCGCGCGGTTTCATCCAGTCCGGTCAGCGGCTCACGGCTGAGGATCAATTCACCGACCTTGCGCTGACGCTCGGCGCGCAACACGCCTTCGCGTTCGTCCCAGTCCAGTTGATCGACCACGCGCACTTGCTCGGCCAACACCGAATCGAACAACGCTGGATCAAAATCCGTCGCCAGATAAATCCGTTCCTCACGCTGGCCCTGACGACTGCCGAGATCGGCAATCACCAACCACGCCTGCTTCATCAAACTGTCCGCTTCAGCGAACAACGCCGCACGACCGTTGGCCAAGCGATATTCAGCGCCACCGGCCCGACGTTGCTGGGCGACGCGGTCGGGATAGGCCAACGCGAGCAGCGCGCCGAGCCAGCGCGGATGATCGGGATCGCTGACCGGCTCCGACGCTTTGCCGCGCAGGTAACCGCGATACTGCCGCGCCAGTTGCCGGGCGCGCTGCACGCCGCCCTGAGCACCGCGAGCGGCCCGTTCTTCGCCGGATAACAAGACCAATCGGCTGTGCAGATCCGCTCCGGCGCCACGCAAGATATCCCGTTCGCCAAGCAATGCCGCGACATCGCAAGCCATGTCAGCCAAACCGAGGGCCTGCCCGCGCAACAACAGATGGGCGATACGCGGATGCGCCGGCAGTTCGGCCATGGCCTGACCGTGACGGGTCAGCGCTTCGCCATCCAGCGCGCCCAGGCGATCAAGCAGATCCTGCGCCTGTGCATATGCCGCGGCGGGTGGCACGTCGAGCCACACCAGTTGCGTCGGAGTAACGCCCCATCGCCCGAGCTGCAAGGCCAGGCCTGCGAGGTCGGCCGAAAGAATTTCCGCGCTGGCATAGGCCGCCAGTTGTTCGTGCTGATCCTGCGACCACAGGCGATAACACACGCCCGGCTCCAGCCTCCCTGCCCGGCCGGCGCGTTGAGTGGCGCTGGCCTTGGAAATACGCTGGGTGTCGAGCCGGGTCATGCCGCTGCCGGGATCGAAACGCGGCACCCGCGCCAGCCCGGCATCAATCACCACGCGCACGCCGTCGATGGTCAGGCTGGTCTCGGCGATGTTGGTCGCCAGCACCACTTTGCGTTTGCCCGCTGGCGCCGGATCGATCGCTGCGCGTTGAGCGGCGAGGTCCAGTTCACCGTGCAACGGGCAGAGCAACACCTGCGTGTTCTCGCCCAGCGCATCAGCCAACTGCTGATGCACACGACGGATTTCCGCCTGCCCTGGCAGGAACACCAGAACGCTGCCGGTCTCATCACTCAAGGCTTCGAGAATCGTCTGCACCAGACGCGGCTCGATGAATTCACCGGGCTGGAACGGCCGGCCCCAGCGCATCGCCACCGGGTACATCCGGCCTTCACTGCGCAGGATCGGCGCATCATCGAGCAACCCGGCCAGGCGTTCGCCCTCCAGGGTTGCCGACATCAAAAGGATTTTCAGCGGTTGATCTTCACGAAACAGCTCCCGGCCATTCAGGCTCAAGGCCAATGCCAGGTCGGCATCGAGACTGCGCTCGTGGAATTCATCAAAGATCAGCAGACCCACACCTTCCAGCGCCGGGTCATCCTGCAAGCGCCGGGTGAGAATGCCTTCGGTGACCACTTCGATACGGGTCCTGGGGCCGACTTTGCTGTCGAGACGAATGCGGTAACCGACAGTTTCACCGACCTTCTCCCCCAGCTCACTGGCCAGACGCTCCGCCGCCGCCCGCGCCGCCAGACGGCGCGGTTCAAGCATCAGAATGGTCTGCCCGGCCAGCCATGGCTCGTTGAGCAAGGCCAGCGGAACACGGGTGGTTTTACCAGCGCCGGGCGGTGCTTCGAGCACGGCTTCGTGGCGTGTCGCCAAGGCTTCACGCAGCGCGGGTAAAACTTCATCAATCGGCAGAGAAATCATGCTGGCTCCAAAACAGAGCGACGAGTATAACGGCGAACTGCCAGGCGTTAATCACGGTCCTAATTCATATAGACGACGCTTCGTTTACCAGATGACTCAGGAGATTTCCTATGCGTGTTCCCTTTCGCTTGATTGGCGGTGTTTTGGTCGCCACCCTGCTCACCCAAGTCACCGCGTGCGGATCGATTTTCTACCCCGATCGCCGTGGGCAGATTGACGGCAAGATCGATCCGGCCATTGCGGCGCTGGATGCCGTGGGTCTGCTGTTCTACATCATCCCCGGCCTGATCGCGTTTGCCGTGGATTTCGCCACCGGCGCGATTTACTTCGAGCCTGGACGCACCGCTCAGGTGGCGCCGGAAAAACTCAAGGAAGCGATCGGCGCCGACGGTAAGGTTGATAACCACAAACTGCAGACCATTCTCGAAACCGAGCTGGGCCGCAGCTTCCCGCTGGATGACCCGCGCCTGATTCAGCACAAGGGCAGCGCCCAGCAACTGGCGATGTTCGGCCTGCAACCTGCCGCGTAACCCGTGCATAAGAAGGAACGACAGCACTATGATTTCCAGCGCCGAACACGCCCGCCTGCTATGGCTGGCGACCCGTGCCTCGGTGGCGGTGGCGTGTACGCTGATCGTCGCCAAAGCCATCGCCTGGTGGTTGAGCGGTTCGGTGAGCATGCTCGCCGGGCTGACCGACTCGGCGCTCGACGGCGTCACCTCCTTGCTCAACTTGCTGGCGGTGCATTACGCCTTGCGGCCGGCCGATGACGATCACCGTTATGGGCATGGCAAGGCCGAATCGTTGGCGGGCATGGCTCAAGCGCTGTTCATTGGCGGCAGTGCGGTGTTGATTGCCTTGCAGGCGATCGAGCGGCTGAAACATCCGGAACCGGTGGGCGCGCCATGGATCAGCATCGGGGTGATTGTGTTCTCCCTGGCGCTGACCCTGGCATTGCTTATGTTGCAACATCGGGTGGTCAAGGCCACAGGCTCGAATGCGGTACGCGCCGACTCCCTGCACTACCGCTCGGACATGCTGCTCAATGGCAGCATTCTGGTAGCGCTGGTGTTGGCCGGGTTTGGATGGCATCAGCTCGACGCGTGGTTTGGCCTGGGGATCGCCGGGTATATTTTCTGGAGCGCAATTCAGATCGCCCGGGAAAGTTTTACGGTGCTGATGGATGAGGAGCTGCCGCCGGATGTCAGCCAGCACATGCTTGAACTGGCCTGCAGCGTTCCGGGGGTGTTGGGCGCGCATGACCTGCGCACGCGGGTTTCCGGCAACCAATGGTTCGTGCAGTTGCACCTGGAATTGCCGGGAGACCTGACTCTTTCAGTCGCCCACGGCATCAGCGATCAGGCCGCCGATGCGATTCACGCCGCTTACCCGCGAGCCGAGGTGCTGGTGCACGCCGACCCGCAGGAAGTGGTGCTGGCCGCCAGAGCTCAGAAAGAAACCTGATAACCGCGACTGCTCAGGCAATTGCCTTGGGCCTGGCGGTAGGCTTGCACCACCGACGGGTCTGGCTGATAGGTGGCCGTTCGCGGATTGAAGCCACTTTGCTGCACCGCATATTGATAACACTCGTAACCGTCCTGGTTGACCTGTTCCGGCGACTGACCGTTGGCCGGGTAGGCTTCTACGTCGTAACTGTTGCTGACCGGTTGCGTCTGCGGCTGAGCCTGGATTGGCGGCTCGACCACAACGTAATCCTGAGAGCTTTCCTGATAGGCGTAATACGAGCCCGCCGCCAGGAACAGCAGCGCCCCGCCGATCCACACCTCACGCGCGTAATCGGGCAAGTAGCTGACGCGAATCCCGCGAGGCGGTTGCACCACCACATAGCGCGGGCCTTGCGGGCGATACCAGTAGCCCCCGGAATAGAAATAATCCCGGCCACCATAAGGCACGCGGTAGTCACGATCCGGGAAGCGGTCGATCACATGACCCGGCCGATACTGCGGACCGGGACCCCAGCCATTACCGTGCCCGTCCGGACGACCGGCCCAGCGACGATCATCGGGACGCGGACCGTTGTTTTGCCAGTGCTGGTTGTAATCGTTGCGTCGAGGAACGTCCTGATAGTAACCACGTTGCGGCTGCTGGGTCTGGCGCACAGCATCGGGCCGACCCTGGATCGGCAGGTCATTGGCCGGTAGCTGCGGAGGTGGTGGCGGTGAACGAACAGGATTGTTGTAGTTGGGCTGCTGACGGTTCTGCCATTGGCCGTTGTTCTGGCCGTTGTTCTGATTCTGGCCGTTGTGCTCGAACTGGCGGCTGTTGTCGCCACGAATGATGTCGTTGTTCTGCGGGCGCGGCTGGTTATTGCCGCCATGCCCCTGATTGTTGCCCTGATGGCCGTCCGATCCACGTTGCCCGCCATCGGGGCCACGGTTTTGCTGATCATCGGCCAGCGATTGCGCAGTGACACTCATACACAGCAAACCAACACCGGCCAAACGCCAGATGCGCGACTTCATGCTTTTCCTCACTGCGGGTTAGGGCCTGTACGTAAGACTGGGAAAGCACAGGGCGGTTCTGCAACAGGTTATCAGTCGCGCAACTTATTTATTGAGGGTGCCGACAAATTCCAGGCAAAAGAAAAGGGAGACCCGTCGGCCTCCCTTTGAGAACTTCGTCCGTGCTCGACGCTTATGACGTCGGCTCACCTCACGCCGTCTTCTGGACAGTGTGTAGCTCGGGGGCCGGCACATCCCCTGTGGGGGTGGCGGCCGCCGCCGGCCTGATTCGGCGAGCGGCTGTGGACTGTTTGTCCGAGCAGTGATTCTGGTGATAAGAATAGGCCTGAGGCGCTGGCAGAGGATTGCGAAGATTGCTCAAATAAACATCACTTGCGCAATTTTTAACCCTGGATAGATAATCTGCCGCAATAGTTATGACAAAGGCCTGATTGATGAGCAAACTCGACCGATACGACCTGAGTATTTTGGCGGAATTGCAGCGTGACGCGCGCATCTCCAACCAGGAGCTGGCCGAACGCATCGGCCTGTCGCCTTCGCCTTGCTCACGCCGGGTCAAGCAATTGGAAGACGACGGCTACATCACCCGCCAGGTGGCGCTACTGGACCGCAAGATGCTCGGCTTGAGCCTCACGGCCTACGTGCTGATCGGCATGGACCGACATACACCGGAGCGTTTCGAAAACTTTGAAGCAGCGATTCGAACGTTGCCGCAGGTGCTGGAGTGCAGTTTGGTGACGGGGATGGATGCGGATTATCAGCTTAAAGTCGTCGTGCCGGACATGGATCATTACCAGAAACTGCTGCTGGGGCATTTGACCCGGATTGAAGGGGTGACGAGTGTGCGGTCGAGTTTTGTGTTGAACCAGGTTTTGAACAGTACTGAGTTACCGCTGACTCATTTGCGCAGCTAGTTTCTCTGTGGCGAGGGGATTTATCCCCGTTGGGTTGCGAAGCAACCCCTAAAAGCTTCGGCCAGTGCTACGCACTGGAACGGGGATAAATCCCCTCGCCACAGTGTGTCTTCAGACAAATGACTGCGACACACTGCCGCAGGTCAATCCTCCACCACTCCCCCATGCCGTATACTCCAGCGCCTTTAAGCCCCACCCGCGCTGGAGATACTCAATGGATCCTGCCGTATTCGAAGAGTGGATGATGACCGGACTGGTCAGCATCCTGATCATTTTCATGGGTTTCATCGTCTGGGATCTGGCGAAGAAATCCAAGGCCGGACGCTTTGGCTCGATCATCCTGTTCTCCGTACTGGGTCTGGGCGTGGCCGCGTTCGTGATCAAAAGCGTGGTGATCGGCCTGATCGAATCCGGCGCGTTATAAGCGCGCCGGCACTTCCTTCCACTGGCCCTGATCGAGCCCTTCGATCGTCCAGTCGCCAATCCTGACCCGCACCAGACGCAACGTCGGCAACCCGACCGCCGCCGTCATGCGCCGCACCTGACGGTTACGCCCTTCGCGAATCACCAATTCCAGCCAGCTCGTCGGCACGCTTTTGCGAAAGCGCACGGGCGGGTTGCGTGGCCACAGTTCGGGTTCATCCAGTTGCCGCGCTTCGGCCGGCAAGGTCATGCCGTCGTTGAGCTCGACGCCATCACGCAGACGTTGCAACTGCTCAGTGCTCGGCTCGCCCTCCACTTGCACCCAATAGGTCTTCGCCAGTTTGTGTTTCGGGTCGGCGATGCGCGCCTGAAGCTGGCCATCATTGGTCAGCAACAGCAAACCTTCGCTGTCGCGGTCCAGCCGTCCTGCCGGGTAGATCCCCGGAATCTCGATGTAATCCTTGAGGGTCGCGCGCCCTCCTTCGTCGCTGAACTGCGTCAGCACATCGAACGGTTTGTTGAACAGGATCAGCTTCGGCTCGGCCGGCGGCGCTTTGGCGACACGGCGCGGGGCTGAGGAGGATGGCGCAGGTTTCGCGCCAGGGCGGCGAGAAACAGGACGTTGAGGACGAGACATGGGAAAAGGAGCATCTAACGGTCAGGGCTGCTAATGCTAGTGCCCTGACCGCTAAATGGCCATGACTGTTAGCGGAACGGCGGCTCGTCGAAGCTGCGCAGTTTGCGCGAGTGCAGCGAGTTGAGTTCGGTGCGCAACAGATCCACCGCCTCGATCCCGATCTTCAAGTGCTGGCTGACCGCGCGCTCATAGAAGGCGTTGGCCGAACCCGGCAGCTTGATTTCGCTGTGCAGCGGTTTGTCCGAGACGCAGAGCAACGTGCCGTACGGCACCCGCAAGCGATAACCCTGGGCCGCAATGGTGCCGCTTTCCATGTCCACTGCCACGGCGCGAGACAGGTTGATCAACGGACGTTCCTGGGCCCAGCGCAATTCCCAGTTACGGTCGTCGTAAGTCAGCACGGTGCCGGTACGCAGGCGTTTCTTCAGCTCGTCGCCCTTCTCGCCGGTGATGTTGGCGGCCGCTTGCTGCAAGGCCATTTGCACTTCGGCCAGCGCCGGAATCGGAATGTTCGGCGGCACCACGCGATCGAGAATCCCGTCGCGACGCATATAAGCGTGCGCCAGTACGTAGTCGCCAATGGTCTGCGACTGACGCAAACCGCCGCAGTGGCCGATCATCAGCCAGCAATGCGGACGCAGCACCGCCAGGTGGTCGGTGATGTTCTTGGCGTTGGACGGGCCGACGCCGATGTTCACCAGGGTTACGCCATGGCCGTCGCTGGCGATCAGGTGATACGCCGGCATCTGATAGCGGTGCCAGACCACACCGGCAGCAATGGCCGAGGCTTCGCCGTGGTCCATGCTCTTTTCGATGATCACGTTGCCGGGCAACACCATGCGCACGAAACGCGGGTCGCTGCGCAACTGTTCCAGGCCATGGACGATGAACTGGTCGACGTAACGGTGGTAGTTGGTCAGCAGAATCCACGGCTGCACATGACGCCAGTCGCTGCCGGTGTAATGCACCAGCCGGCGCAGCGAGAAATCCACCCGCGCGGCATCAAACAGGGCCAGTGGCAGCGGATCGGTGTTTTCCCAATCATACAAACCATCGGCAATACCATCGGTCGCGGCCGACAGGTCGGTACTCGGGAACACCCGCGCCAGCACGGCGGCGGTGACGCCGGAGCCGGCCAGCTCATCGCCCTGCTCGACCACGTACGGATAAGGAATGTTTTGCTGGCTGATGCCGACTTCCACGGTCACGGTGAAGTCGTGCATCAACGGCACGAGTTGTTCCAGCAGGTATTTGCGGAAGGCCGCCGGATGGGTGACGGTGACGCTGTAGGTTCCGGGTAGCTGGACCTTGGCATAGGCGCGCGTGGTCTGTGGGACTTCGCCCTGGCAATGGTAGGTCAGACGCAGTTCGGGATAACGAAACATGGCACGCTGTTCTGCGTCCGGCTCAACTCGATCCTTGAGATAACGCTTGAGCGCCTGGTTCAGCGCGGTGGTTGCACGATTGTGCAAGAGCGCAAGCCGGTCCACGGCTTGCTCGGCGGTTTGAACGACAATAAAAGCTTCGGTCACGATCAGCATCCTGTGTTCTGACTTGCAGTGCTTCATCTTGCCTGCATCGTCGCTTCACGGGAACAGCGGTGGTTACACAAATGCCAAGTCCACCATAGATCCAATGTGGGAGTGAGCCGCCCGGAGCCGGCTCGCTCCCACAGGGGTTTTGTGTTTTTTACAGAAGCGGCGTCGAGCGGGCGACGATCGCTTCCACATCCAGCCCTCGCGGCAACGCGCCGTAGACCCGACCGGCGGAGCCGAGGCGACTGGCGATAAAGGCATCGCTGACAGCCGAATTGCCGGCCTCCAGCAACAGCTTGGCCTGAAGCCCCAGCGCGATGTCTTCAGTGAGCTGCCGCGCGCGGTATTGAATGTCGCTGGTGTCCTTGAACGCCGTCTGCAACTGGCTGATGTGCGCGGCCAGACGTCTATCGCCATGACCATCGCCCAACTCGCTGAACAACACATCGAGCACACCCGGCTCTTTCGACAACGCCCGCAGCACGTCCAGGCATTGCACGTTGCCGGAACCTTCCCACGTCGAATTGACCGGTGCCTCACGGTACAGACGCGGCAGGATGCTTTCTTCGACATAACCGGCGCCACCCATGCATTCGGCGGCTTCGTTGATCATTGCCGGCGCACGCTTGCAGATCCAGTACTTGCCCACCGCCGTCACCAGTCGGGCGAACTTGGCTTCATGGCTGTCATCCAGATGATCCAGCGCCTTGCCCATGCGCAGGCTCAAGGCCAGTGCCGCTTCGCTTTCCAGCGCCAGATCGGCCAGTACGTTTTGCATCAACGGTTGTTCGCTGAGTAGCTTGCCGCCGACCATGCGGTGAGCGCAGTGATGGCTGGCCTGGGTCAGCGCCTGACGCATCAATGCGCTTGAGCCGACCATGCAATCGAAGCGAGTCATGGCGACCATCTCGATGATGGTCGGAACACCGCGCCCTTCTTCACCGACCATCCACGCCAGCGCCCCGCGAAATTCCACCTCGCTGGAGGCATTGGAGCAGTTGCCGAGTTTGTTCTTCAGGCGCTGGATGTAGAACTGATTACGCGTGTCGTCCGGGCGATGGCGTGGTAGCAGGAAACAGGTCAAACCCTTGTCAGTCTGCGCCAGCGTCAGGAAGGCATCGCACATCGGCGCCGAACAGAACCACTTGTGACCCACCAACTCATAGGCCTGGCCGGGACCGCTGGCACCAACCGGATACGCTTTGGTGGTGTTGGCCCGCACGTCGGTGCCACCCTGTTTCTCGGTCATCGCCATGCCGATGGTGACACCGGCCTTGTGGGCCATGCCGACATTGCGCGGATCGTATTCGGTCGAGAGGATTTTCGGCAGCCACTGCTTGGCCAGATCCGGTTGCAGGCGCAACGCCGGGACACTGGCGAAGGTCATGGTCAGCGGGCAACCGCTGCCGGCTTCGGCCTGGCTGTGCAGATAGGTCATGGATGCGCGAGCCACGTGGGCGCCAGACTGCGGATGCGCCCAGGGCAACGAGGTCAGACCGTGTTCGACCGCCGTGCGCATCAACTCGTGATAGGCCGGATGAAATTCCACCAGGTCGATGCGATGGCCGTATCGGTCATGGCTGACGAACACCGGTTTGTTCTGATTGGCCAGGAACCCTGCCTCCATCAGCGGCCCGCCGGCCAATGCGCCATACGTGTCGATCCGCGACTCGGCCCACCCGGCACCAAAACGCCGCGACCATTCCTGCAAAGGCAAGTCGATGCGGTAGAGGTTGGTGCCGTCCAGCGACGGAGGCTGGTTGGTGACTTCGTGGGTTTCGGCGAACTGATGCAGGTTCATGACGGGGCTCCTTTGGTCAGCCAGGACTTCAGTTAAGCACCGCCCCCCGACCGAACAAAGTGTCATACCTGCCTAAATGTCGGCGCTTTCGCCTTGCCCCGAGGAGAGCACCCTTCGATACAGCGCTGCTTGCAGATCTTCGAATTTCACCGGTTTGTTCAAGTAATCGATCAAGGCGCCGGTCGGGCAGCGCTCCCGGTCGGCACTCACGGCGACCACGAACACCGGCAATTCGGCGCAGCCTGGCAAGGCGCGGATCTGGCAGCACAGGGAGGTACCTTCCAGCGTCGGTGACTGACAGTCGAGCAAGACCGCGTCGAAGGTTTCACGCTGCAACAGATCGAGCGCCGCAGCGCCGCTGTCGGTGGCGCGCACCCGGAAGCCGAGCTTGAGCAACATGCCGCGCATCACCAATTGATTGATGCTGTTGTCATCCACCAGCAGCACCGTGCAGTCCTGGGGCAATCGAAGACGGGGGAACTCGCGTGTCATCAAGGGCACGACCGGCCGCTCGACCACGGGCAGTTCGAACTCGACATCCAGCTGGAAGCGGCTGCCGCTGCCGGGCTCGGATCGATGGGTCAGGCGCCCGCCGAGCAACTCGACCAGTTGGCGGCAGATCGCCAGGCCAACCCCCAGACCACCGTATTCGCGGGTCATGGAGCCGTCGAGCTGGAAGAAGCGCTGATACAGCGTTGCCTCACCCAAGTCGGTGAAACCAATACCGGTGTCGATCACCGCAAATGACAACGACACCCGCCCGTTTTCCACCGGCTTGCCCGTCACACGCAGCGCCAGTCCACCGATCCGGGTGAACTTGATGGCGTTGTCCAGCAGGCATTCCAGGCATTGCGCCAGCTTGGCGCTGTCGCCGTTCAAGCGATCCGGCAGGCCCGGCGTCACTTCCACTTTGAAGTTCAGGGACTTGCTTGAAGCATTGCCCTCGAACTGGACGCGCAAGGCTTCGACCACACCGCGCAAACTGAACGTTGCCGAACTGACCTTGAGCTTGCCGGCCTGCAATTCGGTCAGGGTGAGGATGCCGTTGACCATGCGCATCATGTCCCGTGCGGAACTGGCGGCGGTTTGCTGGTATTGCTCCAGTTCCGGGTCCATCTCCACGGTTTGCATCAACTCAAGTGAACCGATCACACCGTTCATGGGTGTGCGCAATTCGTGGGTCAGGGTGGCGAGGAATTCGTCTTTGAGCTTGTTGCTGTGGGCCAGTTGCTGGTTCAACACTTCGAGCTTCTGACCGGCATCGAACAGCGTCTGCGCCTGCTGCTCGCGCATGGCGTTGATGCGGTCGGCCAGGGCCAGGGACAGCAACGCCACTTCGATGGCAGAACCGATCTGACTGGAATACATGGTCAGGAACACGTTCGGCAGGTAACCCAACACCATCATGGTGTTGACGATGCCGCCGAGCAGGAAGGCCGACCAGGCAATGATGAAATACCGCGCCACCCGCAGACCACGCAACCAGGCGCACAGCCCGGCGATGAAAATCACCACGGTGAAAACCAGTGCCAAAGCTGTCGCCAGGCGCAAGGCCAGGGCGTAGCTCGCCATCAATGACAAGCCGATCACCACTGCACTGAACGCTACCAGCGCCAACAGCAACCGGTCGAGCCAGCGACTGTGGCTGGCCGTCTGCAAGAAGCTGCGGGCGAACTGGCTGCCGAACAGGCCTGCGCAACCGATGAAAAACGGCGTCGCGGCGTTGGCCCACCACGGGTTGTCGGGCCAGAAATACTCCACCGCCGCGCCGTTCACTGACAGCTGATACAGGCCGAAGGAAGCGATGTAGAAGATGTAATAGAGGTAGCTGGTGTCGCGTACGCTGAGGTAGATGAACAGGTTGTAGACCAGCATCCCCAACAACACGCCGTAGATCAGCCCGAGCACATAAAGGCGGACCGGCTGTTCTTCGAGGTAAGCGGTGCTCGACCACAAGGTGACCGGTGCCTGGATCGACCCTTGGCTTTGCAGGCGCAGGTACACGGTTTGCGCCTGGTCAGGCGTGAAGTTCAGATCGAACAGGTAGTTGTTCTGGCGCAATTCACGACTGGAGAACGGTAGTGCATCGCCGGTTTGCCGGGCCAATCGAAAATCACCGCCAGCATCGGGCAAGTAGAGATCGAGGTGATCGAGGGGCGGATAGGCCAGTTCCAGCAGCCAGGTCCGTTGCGCCGCCGGGTTGGTCGGGCGGTAACGAAGATCGATTTTCAGCCAGAACACCGAATGCGAATAACCGGCGTTGAGGGTGGCTTTATCGTGAGACTTGAAGTTTCCGGCCGCGGCTTGCGCACGAACATCGGCGATGGTCGCCTGACCGCCCGCGTCTTCGTAGACCAATAAGGCCCGGCCCAAGGGAAGGCTCTGGGTGAATTCGTCGAATTCGACGGCGCTCGCCATGAGGGGCAAGCACAACAGCAACATCAGCAAATAGCGCATTTAAGCCCCAGCGTGGCCTGTCCGGTTATCTCAGGAAGCCCCTCATTCCCTTTGAGTAGACGTAAAACCGGTATTACCTGTTATTGGTTTGGATCCACTCTAGCATAGCCGTTGATGGCCATTGAGCACCATTGAAATTTTTCCTGCAAAGGCTCTAGTACGGGCGTTCCAGCGACGCGTATTGAGATAGAGCTGCTTAGCCGGTCAGGTTGTGACATTTGCGAACTTCTGTGGCGAGGGAGATTGCTCCCGTCCGGCTGCGCAGCAGTCGTATAACCAGACGCTACGGTGTAACTGACAGAATGTTTGGGGGGCGCTTCGCAGCCCAGCGGGAGCAAGCTCCCTCGCCACAATGTTATCGGCAGACCCGGTGGGCACTGCACCCGAAAATCGATGTTTGGTGGTAAGCTCGCGCACCATGAATATCTACAGCTCTCGCCCCGTTGTCCTCTGTCTCTCCGGCCACGACCCAAGTGGTGGCGCCGGCTTGCAGGCAGATATCGAAGCCCTGCTCGCCCAGGGTTGTCATGCGGCCCCGGCCGTCACCGCCCTGACCGTGCAAGACACGGTCAACGTCACTGACTTTCGCGTGCTCGACCGCGAGTGGGTGCTGGCCCAGGCCAACGCCGTGCTCAACGACTCCGAAGTCGCTGCCGTGAAACTGGGCATGCTCGGTTCCCTGGAGATGGTCGACACTGTCGTCGAACTGCTCTCGGCGCACCCGCACTTGCCGGTGGTCTGCGACCCAGTGCTGCGCGCCGGTGGCGGCGGACGCCTGGGCAAGGACGAAGTCGGCTACGCCATGCGCGAACGCCTGCTGCCCCTGTCGGTCATCGCCACCCCGAACCTTCCCGAAGCCCGCATCCTCGCCGAACTGCCCGAAGGCACCGCGGACGAGTGCGCTGAAAAACTCCTGCCGTTCGTCAAACACCTGATGATCACCGGCGGCCATGGCGACGAACACGAAATACACAACCGCCTGTACAGCCGCGACGGCCACCGCGAAACCTTTACCTGCCAACGCCTGCCCGGCAGTTATCACGGTTCCGGTTGCACCTTGGCCAGTGCCCTCGCCGGTCGTCTGGCCCAGGGCGAACATCTCGCCAGTGCCGTGCAGACCGCACTTAACTACACTTGGCGTACCCTGCGTGATGCCGAGCAGTTGGGCAAAGGCCAGTTCGTGCCGCGTCGCCTGCCGCTGGATTTCTGTTCGTAACTTTCTATTTGCAATGCGGTGAGGCTTGTCCGATGAAACTACGTGGCCTGTACGCCATTACCGACAGCCAGTTGCTGGCCGGTAAATTTCTCTCGTACGTGGAGGCGGCGCTGGAAGGCGGCGTCACCCTGCTGCAATACCGCGACAAGAGCAGCGACGAGGCCCGGCGTTTACGCGAGGCCGAAGCCCTGCGCGATCTGTGCGACCGCTACAAAACCCAGCTGATCATCAACGATGACGCCGAACTGGCCGCTCGCTTGAACGTTGGCGTGCATCTGGGCCAGACCGATGGCCCGTTGTCACCGACCCGCGCCCTGCTCGGTCGTCAGGCGATCATTGGTTCAACCTGCCACGCGCAACTCGAACTCGCCGAACAAGCGGCCAAGGAAGGCGCGAGCTATGTCGCCTTCGGCCGCTTCTTTAACTCAAACACCAAACCCGGTGCACCGACCTGCAGCCTTGATCTGCTCGACCAGGCCCGCAGCACACTGCACCTGCCGATCTGCGCGATTGGCGGTATCACCCTGGACAACGCCGCGCCGCTGGTGGCCCACGGGGTCGACTTGCTGGCGGTGGTGCATGGCCTGTTTGGCGCCGACAGCACGGCTGAAGTGACACGCCGCGCCCGCGCCTTTAATGAATTACTGAAAATCTGATTTGAGAGCCCGATAATGTCTCGTTCCGAAACCCTGTTTGCCAATGCCCAGAAACACATCCCCGGTGGCGTGAACTCGCCTGTTCGCGCGTTCAAAAGCGTGGGCGGCACGCCGTTGTTCTTCAAACACGCCGAAGGCGCCTACGTCACCGACGAAGACGACAAGCGTTACGTTGACTACGTCGGCTCCTGGGGCCCGATGATTCTCGGCCACAGCCACCCGGACGTGCTGGACGCGGTGCGTAAACAACTGGAACACGGCTTGTCCTACGGTGCACCGACCGCGATGGAAACCGAGATGGCCGATCTGGTCTGCTCGATCGTACCGTCGATGGAAATGGTGCGCATGGTCAGCTCCGGCACCGAAGCAACCATGAGCGCCATCCGTCTGGCCCGTGGTTTCACTGGTCGCGACAACATCATCAAGTTCGAAGGCTGCTACCACGGTCACTCCGACAGCTTGCTGGTCAAGGCCGGTTCCGGCGCCCTGACCCAAGGCGTGCCGAGTTCGGCCGGTGTGCCAGCGGATTTCGCCAAGCACACCTTGACCTTGCCGTTCAACGACATCGACGCGGTCGAAGCCATGCTCGCCGACGTCGGCCAGGACGTGGCCTGCATCATCGTCGAGCCAGTGGCTGGCAACATGAACTGCGTACCGCCGGCGCCAGGTTTCCTCGAAGGCCTGCGCACCCTGTGCGACAAGCACGGCGTGGTGCTGATTTTCGACGAAGTGATGACCGGTTTCCGGGTCGCCCTCGGCGGCGCACAAGCGCATTTCGGCGTGACGCCGGACCTGAGCACCTTCGGCAAGATCATCGGTGGCGGCATGCCGGTCGGCTGCTTCGGCGGCAAGCGCGAGATCATGTCGCACATCGCGCCACTGGGTCCGGTCTACCAGGCTGGCACCCTGTCGGGTAACCCGCTGGCAATGGCTGCGGGCCTGACGACGTTGCGTCTGATCAGCCGTCCCGGATTCCACGACGAGCTGAGCGACTACACCAGCCGCTTGCTCGACGGGCTGCAACAGCGCGCCGATGCCGCGGGCATTCCGTTCGTGACCACTCAGGCCGGCGGTATGTTTGGTCTGTACTTCAGCGGTGCCGACGACATCGTGACCTTCGATGACGTAATGGCCAGCGACGCCGCCCTGTTCGGTCGCTTCTTCCACTTGATGCTCGAAGGCGGCGTGTACTTGGCGCCGAGTGCGTTCGAAGCCGGCTTTACCTCGATCGCCCATGGCGAAGCCGAGCTGAAACTGACGCTGGATGCCGCCGAGCGTGCATTCGCCGCATTGAAATAACGCGTGTGCCGCTGACGCTGGCGATTGCCAGCGTCGGCTTTACCTGAATTTGCCCCCTTATTTCTGTGCTTCTGCTAATAATTCCCCGCAAATGGGGCGATATATTCCCCGCGCAGCAGAAAAACGAGTAAAGACTTTGTAAGGTTGGCCCTGCTTATTTCATAATGCGCGCTTATTGGATCCCCTCGATGGGTCCGCGCGCCCTTCAGAGGTAAGTCGATTCCCATGAACCGCACCGGCCGCGCCCTTGCACTGGGCTGCCTGTTGCTCCTTCAGCCCCTGCTCGCGCTCGCACAAGCAGGCGGCAACTCGTTGTTAATCCCAGCGATGGGTCGCTGCACCCTCAATACTCAGCCGCAAGACCTAACGCAAGCGCTCGCCGCCTGCCAGAAAGCGTCGGATGAAGGGGATGCGCAAGCGCAATACGAGTTGGGTGAGTTCTACTACGACGGCAAAAACACGCCGCGCGACCTCAAAAAAGCCCTGGACTACTTCGAAAAGGCCTCGCTGCAAGGCCACGCCCAGGCGCAATTCAAACTCGGCACCATGTTCTTTCACGGCGAAGGCGTGCCGGCCAATAACGTTCAGGCGTACATCGTGCTGAAAATGGCCGCGGTCAACGGCGCTGAAGATGCGCTGGATACGGCGGACGAAGTGGCCGAGAAAATGCCGCGTGAAGATCTGGAAGTCGCCACCCAGGTGCTGGGGCAAATCTTCCGTAAATATCTGATGGAATTGCAAAGCGCCGATGGGCGTACGCCTTTCTCGCCCCTGCCCTGATTTCTGTTTTGGCCTTTCCCGCCATATCGCCAGCAAGCCGGCTCCTACAAGGATTGCGTCAACTTTGTAGGAGCCGGCTTGCTGGCGATCTGGGGCAGCTCAGTCTTGAGGCCTACTTCTCAGGCATCGGCATCGGAAATGGCATGACATTGCCGACCGCACCGCGGGCTTCGCTGATTTTCGGTGTACCGAGGCGTTCCACTTCGTCGATGCGCACGATCGAATGCATTGGCACGAAACTGCGCACAACGCCTTCGAACTGAGCCTTGAGCTTCTCTTCGCTCGGATCGACGACCACTTGTGTGCGCTCGCCAAAGACGAACTCTTCCACTTCCAGGAAGCCCCACAGATCACTCTGATAGATCTGCTTGGCATACATTTCGTACACCTGGCCCTGATTGAGGAAAATCACCTTGTAGATTGGGGCTTCACGTTTGGTCATGGTGGGCGGACAACACATCGGGGATAAAAATGAGGGCGCGAACTATAGCATAGCCACCGGACGCACAGCGGTAGGAACCTGGGGACATGTTCCCTATAATGCGCGGTTCTTTGAATCACGTGATGACTGTATCCATGGCCAAGAAGCTTTACATCGAAACCCACGGTTGCCAGATGAACGAGTACGACAGCTCGCGCATGGTCGATCTGCTGGGTGAACATCAGGCCCTGGAAGTCACCGCTCGCGCTGAAGATGCCGACGTGATCCTGCTCAACACCTGTTCCATTCGTGAACGCGCCCAGGACCGGGTGTACTCCCAACTCGGCCGCTGGCGCGAACTGAAACTGGCCAACCCGGACATGGTGATCGCCGTCGGCGGTTGCGTTGCCAGCCAGGAAGGCGCCGCCATCCGCGATCGCGCGCCCTATGTCGATGTGGTGTTCGGCCCGCAGACCCTGCACCGCCTGCCGGAAATGATCGACGCCGCGCGCGCCACCAAGCTGCCGCAGGTCGACGTCTCGTTCCCGGAAATCGAAAAATTCGACCATTTGCCCGAGCCGCGCATCGATGGCCCGAGCGCTTATGTGTCGGTCATGGAAGGCTGCAGCAAGTACTGCACGTTCTGCGTGGTGCCTTACACCCGAGGTGAAGAAGTCAGCCGGCCGTTCGATGACGTGATTGCCGAGATCATTCATCTGGCCGAAAACGGCGTACGGGAAGTGACGCTGCTGGGTCAGAACGTCAACGGTTATCGCGGCACCACCCACGATGGACGCCTGGCCGATCTCGCCGAGTTGATCCGCGTGGTGGCCGCCGTCGATGGCATCGACCGCATCCGCTACACCACCTCGCACCCGCTGGAATTTTCCGACAGCCTGATCCAGGCCCACGCCGATGTGCCGGAACTGGTGAAACACCTGCATTTGCCGGTTCAATCGGGCTCGGACCGCATTCTCTCGGCGATGAAACGCAACCACACCGCGCTGGAATACAAATCCAAACTGCGCAAACTGCGCGCCGCCGTGCCGGGGATCTGCATCAGCTCGGACTTCATCGTCGGCTTCCCGGGCGAGACCGAGAAAGACTTCGAACAGACCATGAAGCTGATCGAAGACGTCGGTTTCGACTTCTCCTACTCGTTCGTCTATAGCCAGCGCCCGGGTACCCCGGCGGCGGACCTGGCCGACGAGACGCCGGAAGAACTGAAAAAAGAACGCCTGAATGCGCTGCAACATCGCCTGAACCAGCAAGGCTTCGAGATCAGCCGACAAATGGTCGGTTCGACCCAGCGGATCCTGGTCACCGATTACTCGAAAAAAGACCCCGGCGAGCTGCAAGGCCGGACCGAGAATAATCGTATCGTCAACTTCCGCTGCGACAATCCAACGCTGATCGGCCAGTTCGCCGACGTGCACATCGACGCCGCGCAGCCGCACTCGTTGCGGGGCTCGTTGATCCAATAACACCGCAATACCTGTGTTTGTCGGGCTTCTGTGGCGAGGGGATTTATCCCCGTTGGACTGCGCAGCAGTCCCATTTTGGGGGGCCGCTTCGCAGCCCAACGGGGATAAATCCCCTCGCCACAGTTCAGAAGCAAAATTTCCGCACCCAATTTAAGAGCTTTCGCACCCAGCCCTCTGGCGTTATCCTTGATTTCATCTTAATTGCCCCAGGGCGGCTAAATACGACCTTGAACGCACCCATAGAACCACATCGTTTTATCCTCGAGCCCTTTGAGGCCCGTCGCTTCGCCAATCTGTGCGGAATGTTCGACGAGCACCTGCGCCTGATCGAGCAACGCCTGACCATCGAGATCCGCAACCGCGGAAACCAGTTCGAGCTGATCGGCGACCCCAAACACACCACCTCCGCGGAAAACCTCCTGCGCCGCCTGTACCGGGAAACCAAGGGTACCGAGCTGTCGCCGGACATGGTTCACCTGTTCCTGCAGGAATCGGCCGTCGAAGAGCTGGACAACGTTTCCCCCTCCGAACCTTCCGTCGCCTTGCGCACCAAGAAAGGCATGATTCGCCCTCGCGGCTTGAATCAGCTGCGCTACGTGAAGGAAATTCTCGGCAACGACATCAATTTCGGCATCGGCCCGGCCGGTACCGGCAAGACCTATCTGGCCGTTGCCTGCGCGGTCGACGCACTGGAACGCGAACAGATCCGCCGCATTCTGCTGGTGCGTCCAGCGGTTGAAGCCGGCGAAAAGCTCGGCTTCCTGCCCGGTGACCTGTCGCAGAAGATCGACCCGTACCTGCGCCCGCTCTACGACGCACTCTACGAGATGCTCGGCTTCGAACACGTTGCCAAGCTGATCGAGCGCCAGGTGATCGAAGTTGCGCCCCTGGCCTACATGCGCGGTCGTACGCTGAACAACAGTTTCATCATCCTCGACGAAAGCCAGAACACCACCGTCGAGCAGATGAAGATGTTCCTGACCCGGATCGGCTTCGGCTCCACAGCCGTCATCACCGGTGACATTACCCAGGTCGACCTGCCGAAAGGCACCAAGTCCGGGCTGCACCATGTGATTGAAGTGCTCAAGGACGTGCCGGGCATCAGCTTCACCCATTTCGAGTCCAAGGACGTTGTGCGCCATCCACTGGTGCAACGCATTGTCGAAGCCTACGAGCGCTTCGAGAATCGCGCGGCAGACGAAACACCAAAGGACAGTCGCCGCGATGCTTGAGCTTGATCTGCAACTGGCTACCCAAGCGCCTGCCCCAAGCGAAGCCGAGTTCCGCCAATGGTGCGAACTGGCCCTGCGCCAGCGCACCGCCGATTCTGAAATGACCATCCGTTTGGTCGATGAAGAAGAGGCCCGCGAGCTGAACCACACCTGGCGGCAGAAGGATTACGCCACCAACGTCCTGTCGTTTCCTGCCGATGTGCCTGACGAGTTTCTGGATATCCCGCTGCTGGGCGATCTGGTGATCTGCGTGGCAGTGGTCGAGCGCGAAGCCGCCGAGCAAGGCAAGGAACTAAAGGCCCATTGGGCGCATCTGGTGATTCACGGCTGCTTGCATCTGTTGGGTTACGACCATATAGATGACGACGAAGCCGAAGAAATGGAAGCACTGGAACGAACGTTGCTTGCGGAGTTGGGCTTCCCCGACCCGTACGCGGACGACGAAATTGAAACATCCCCTACTGCCACAACAAAGGATTCAGAGTAATCGCTATGAGCGAAGATCGATCGAGCAACGGGCAAAAGTCTTGGCTGGGTAAGCTCACCCAGGCTTTTGCCCACGAGCCGAAGAACCGCCAGGAGCTGCTTGAGCTGCTGCGCGATGCACACCAGAACAAACTGTTGGACAGCGAAGCGCTGGCCATCGTCGAAGGCGCCATCCAGGTCGCTGACCTGCAAGTACGGGACATCATGGTCCCGCGTTCGCAGATGATCAGCATCAAGGCGACCCAGACACCTCGCGAGTTCCTGCCTGCCGTGGTCGACTCGGCCCACTCCCGCTACCCGGTCATCGGCGAAAGCCACGATGACGTGATGGGCGTGCTGCTGGCCAAGGACTTGCTGCCATTGATCCTCAAGGAGAATGGCGACAGCTTCAACATCAAGGATCTGCTGCGCCCGGCCACCTTCGTGCCCGAGTCCAAGCGCCTGAACGTGTTGCTGCGCGAATTCCGCGCCAACCACAATCACATGGCTATCGTCATTGACGAATACGGCGGCGTGGCCGGTCTGGTAACTATCGAAGACGTACTGGAACAGATCGTCGGCGACATCGAAGACGAGCACGACGTCGAGGAAGACAGCTACATCAAGCCGCTTCCAAGCGGTGACTTCCTGATCAAGGCCCTGACGCCGATCGAGAACTTCAACGAGTTCTTCGACAGCGAATTCTCCAACGATGAGTTCGACACCGTTGGCGGCCTGGTGATGAGTGCGTTCGGGCACTTGCCGAAACGCAACGAAATCACTGAAATCGGCCCTTATCGCTTCCGCATCCTGAACGCCGACAGCCGTCGGATTCACTTACTGCGCCTGACCCCTATCGCCCGATAAAATCCAAGGATTGAAATGCATCGTATGACCCGCCCCGGCTGGCCCGGTAACCTGCTGGCCGTGGCGGCCGGTGCACTCACCACCCTGGCCCTGGCGCCGTTCGATATCTGGCCGTTGGCATTGCTGGCGGTTGGTTTCTTTTATGCCGGTTTGCGCGAACTGAATCCCCGTCAGGCCCTGGGCCGTGGCTGGTGTTTCGGGTTTGGCCTGTTTGGCGCCGGCACCAGCTGGATCTATTACAGCATTCACCACTTCGGTGGCGCTTCGGTGCTGCTGGCCGGGTTCCTGATGCTGATCTTCACGGCGGCGATCGCCTGGTTTTTCGCCCTGCCCGCCTGGATCTGGGCACGCTGGCTGCGTCGTAATGAAGCGCCGCTGGCGGATGCCTTGGCGTTTGCAGCGCTGTGGGTCGGCCAGGAAGCCTTTCGTGGCTGGTTCCTCACCGGCTTCCCGTGGCTCTACTCCGGTTACAGCCAGCTCGACGGACCATTGGCCGGGCTCGCGCCGGTTGGCGGGATGTGGCTGATTTCCTTCACCCTGGCCCTGACGGCTGCACTGATCTACAACGCTTTGCGTCTGGTGCGCACAGGCCGTAAAGGCTTCATCGCCGCGGGCGTGTTGCTGCTGGTTGGCCCCTGGGTGGCCGGCATGGCATTGAAGGAGCACGCCTGGACCAGTCCGGCCGGCCCGGCGCTGAGCGTTGCGGCCATTCAGGGCAATATTGAACAAAGCATGAAGTGGGACCCGGCGCAGCTCAACGCCCAGCTGGCGCTGTACCGCGACATGAGTTTCAGCTCGAAACCGGTCGACCTGCTGATCTGGCCGGAAACGGCCGTCCCGGTGCTCAAGGAGTCCGCCGAGGGCTACCTGAACATGATGGGGAATTTCGCCGCAGAGCGTAAATCTGCGCTGATTACCGGCGTACCGATCCGCCAGGAAGTCCGCCACGAGAAACGCTTCTTCAATGGCATCACCGTCCTCGGCGAAGGCGATGGCACCTATCTCAAGCAGAAGCTGGTGCCGTTTGGCGAATACGTTCCGTTGCAGGACGTGCTGCGCGGGCTGATCGCGTTTTTCGACCTGCCGATGTCCGACTTTGCCCGTGGCCCGGCTGACCAGGCCATGTTGCAAGCCAAGGGTTATCAGATTGCGCCGTTCATCTGCTACGAAGTGGTCTACCCGGAGTTCGCCGCCAGTCTGGCGGCGCGCAGTGATTTGCTGCTGACCATCAGCAACGACACCTGGTTCGGCACTTCCATCGGCCCGCTGCAACATCTGCAGATGGCACAGATGCGCGCGCTTGAGGCGGGCCGCTGGATGATCCGCGCCACCAACAACGGCGTGACCGGCCTGATCAACCCGTTCGGGCAGATCACGGTACAGATTCCGCAGTTCGAACGCGGCATCCTGTACGGCGAAGTTGTGCCAATGCACAACCTGACGCCTTATCTGGAATGGCGTTCGTGGCCGTTGATCATCGTCTGCGTGTTGCTGTTTGGCTGGGCACTGGTGGCCAACCGGATGGCCAAGACCGTCTGAGCCTGACGCGCTTTTGTGGCGAGGGAGCATGCTCCCGTTGGGTCGCGCAGCGTCCCCAAAACAGGACTGCTGCGCAGTCCAGCGGGAGCAAGCTCCCTCGCCACAGGTTTGCGCTCGACAAAACTATCGGTAAAACAGCGAATACCCGATCTGCCCCACCGCTTCATTCATCAATTGCCCGCTCTGCCAGATCGATTTGAATTCCGGCATCCAGCCACCCAGCGGCCGCGCATTGTCCACGCCTAAAAACCCCACCGGCGCCGGCACCACTTCAAAACCGGCCTGCTGAAAACTCCAGACTGATCGCGGCATGTGCCAGGCTTGAGTGACCACGACTACCCGTTTGATCCCCTGCGGTAACAACACCTCAGCGCTGAACTGCGCGTTCTCCCACGTCGTGCGGCTGCGCCCTTCCTGCCAGCGCACGGTCACGCCGAAGTCATCGTGCATCGAATCCGCCATCAGCTTCGCTTCAGTGGGCGGCGTGCCGAAATGCAGGCCGCCGCTGGTGAGAATGGGCAACCCGGAAGCCTTGGCCAGGCGTGCCGCATAACGTTCACGCTCCAGACCAACACCCGTCGGCTGATCAGCCCCCCAGGCAATGTCGCCCCGCTCACGCCCGGAACCCAACAGCACAATTGCATCCGCGCGCTGGCCCAGGGTGGCCCATTCCTCGCGCGCCAGTGGCGGCTCACTTTCCAGGGCCTTGGCGCCCCACTGCACCACCACCGGCAAACTCATCAACAGGAATCCGCCGAACCCCAAGGCAAAGCACACGCCTGCAAGCCTCGGCCTAGAGCGGCGAAACCACCAGGCGAGAACCAGCAGCAGCAACAGAATGCCGGGGGGTAACAGAAGTTGTTTCACGAAATAACGAAAAGGCATCGAGCATCTCCATAAGATGCCCGAAGCCTAAGTGGGTTGACGCAATGCGACAACAAATGCGGAAGGACTATTCTTTAAAAAACCATGGGTCATGGCTTGCAGCCGTTACTTGAATTGCAGAGACCGGACCTTTTCCGTGCCCCTGCCAGGTGCCTTGTCCTTGAGCCAGATGATCTTGGCCGAACGTGGTGCGTCGAGTTGCTTCACTGCTGCGGACAAGCATCCCTGCGTCTCACGTTCACTGCGATCCAGATAGGCTTTGACCAGTGCAAACTCTGCGGGGCTCAACCCACGCAGTTCCAGCTCCAAGGGACGCTCATCGCGTAGCCGGTCAGCGGTTTTTGCAGCGTCCAGGGCCATCCCCAGACGATCAATCAGTCGTTCGTACAGCACCGGTTTCGTGACTTTTTGCTGTGACTCAACCATCCCTCACCTCATTGAAGATAAGACTCGCTCCCCATTTAGAGCTTAGCTTCCATGAACAAACCGGCTGAGTGCCGCGACCAACGGCCCTCGCAGCGGTTTTCGCAAGACGCGCGGCAGCAATCAGGGTTTCCCTCGGTAGAGTGCGGTCATGTATGCTACGGCGCTTCCTGTAACTCCACTTCCAGCTCGTCTGGGCACCGAAACGCCGATTTGGCGTGATCACCGTCCAGCGTTGCATTGAAGAGGATTAGGCCACCCCTATTCAGTTCAAAAGTAGCCATGCACGAACAATATCAGCCCCGTGAAATCGAAGCCGCCGCCCAGTCGTTCTGGGACGAGCAAAAGTCCTTTGAAGTCAGTGAACAGCCAGGCAAGGAGACTTTCTACTGCCTGTCGATGTTCCCTTACCCCAGCGGCAAGCTACACATGGGGCACGTGCGCAACTACACCATCGGTGACGTGATCTCCCGTTACCAGCGCATGCAAGGCAAGAATGTCCTGCAACCCATGGGTTGGGACGCCTTCGGCATGCCGGCGGAAAACGCCGCGATGAAGAACAACGTAGCGCCTGCCAAATGGACCTACGAAAACATCGCCTACATGAAAACCCAGCTGCGCAGCCTGGGCCTGGCGGTGGACTGGTCCCGCGAGGTGACTACCTGCAAGCCTGATTACTATCGCTGGGAACAATGGCTGTTCACTCGCCTGTTCGAAAAAGGCGTGATCTACAAGAAAAGCGGCACCGTGAACTGGGACCCGGTCGACCAGACCGTCCTGGCCAACGAGCAAGTGATCGACGGTCGCGGTTGGCGTTCCGGCGCGCTGATCGAAAAGCGCGAAATCCCGATGTACTACTTCAAGATCACCGCCTACGCGGATGAGCTGCTGGAGAGCCTCGACGAATTGACTGGCTGGCCTGAACAGGTCAAGACCATGCAGCGCAACTGGATCGGCAAATCCCGCGGCATGGAAGTGCAGTTCCCGTACAACGTCGATTCCATCGGCGAAACCGGCGCACTGAAAGTCTTCACCACCCGTCCGGACACCCTGATGGGCGCAACCTACGTTGCGGTGGCCGCCGAGCACCATCTGGCCTCCCTGGCTGCGCAGAACAATCCTGAGCTGCAAGCGTTCATCGCCGAATGCAAGGGCGGCAGCGTTGCCGAAGCGGACGTCGCCACCCAAGAGAAAAAAGGCCTGCCGACCGGCCTGTTCGTCGAGCACCCGCTGACCGGTGAGAAACTCCCGGTGTGGGTCGCCAACTATGTGCTGATGCACTACGGCGATGGCGCGGTCATGGCTGTACCGGCGCACGACGAACGTGATTTCGAGTTCGCTCACAAGTACAACCTGCCGATCAAGTCCGTGGTGCGCACCAGCTCCGGCGAGACCAACCCGGCCCCGTGGCAAGACGCCTACGGCGAACACGGTACGCTGATCAACTCCGGTGACTTCGACGGCCTGGACTTCGCCGGCGCGTTCGACGCCATTGAAGTTGCGCTGATCAAGAAGAGCCTTGGCGCCTCCCGTACCCAGTTCCGCCTGCGCGACTGGGGCATCAGCCGTCAGCGCTACTGGGGCTGCCCGATCCCGATCATTCACTGCACCACCTGCGGCGACGTGCCGGTGCCGGAAGATCAACTGCCCGTCGTTCTGCCTGAAGACGTGGTGCCGGACGGCGCCGGTTCGCCGCTGGCGCGCATGCCCGAGTTCTACGAATGCAGCTGCCCGAAATGCGGCCAGCCTGCCAAGCGTGAAACCGACACCATGGACACCTTCGTCGAGTCCTCGTGGTACTACGCCCGTTACGCCTCGCCGCACTATGAAGGTGGCCTGGTGGAAAAATCCGCGGCCGACCACTGGCTGCCGGTTGATCAGTACATCGGCGGTATCGAACACGCGATTCTTCACCTGCTCTACGCGCGCTTCTTCCACAAGCTGATGCGCGACGAAGGCCTGGTGAGCTCCAACGAGCCGTTCAAGAACCTGCTGACCCAAGGCATGGTAATCGCCGAGACTTACTATCGTCGCGAAGCCAACGGTGCTTACACCTGGTTCAACCCGGCGGACGTCGAACTCGAACGCGACAGCAAGGCCAAGGTTATCAGCGCGAAGCTGATTGCGGACGGCCTGCCGGTGGAAATCGGCGGCACCGAGAAGATGGCCAAGTCGAAGAACAACGGCGTCGACCCTCAGTCGATGATCGACCAGTTCGGCGCTGACACCTGCCGCCTGTTCATGATGTTCGCCTCGCCACCCGACATGAGCGCGGAATGGTCCGACTCCGGCGTAGAGGGTTCGCACCGCTTCCTCAAACGCGTCTGGCGTCTGTCTCAAGCGCACGTCACACAGGGCTTGCCGGGCAAACTGGACGTCGCCAGCCTGAACGACGAGCAAAAAGCCGTTCGACGCTCGATCCATCTGGCTATCAAGCAAGCCAGCCACGACGTCGGCCAGAATCACAAATTCAACACCGCCATCGCCCAGGTGATGACGCTGATGAACGTGCTGGAAAAAGCCGCGCAAGGCACCGAACAGGATCGCGCTCTGGTTCACGAAGGCCTGGAAGCCGTGACGTTGCTGCTGGCTCCGATCACCCCGCACATCAGCCACGAGCTGTGGCATCAATTGGGTCATGCAGACCCGGTAATTGACGCCGGCTGGCCGGTGGTGGACGAAACCGCGCTGGTGCAGGACAGCCTGACGCTGGTCATCCAGGTCAATGGCAAGCTGCGCGGCCAGATCGAAATGCCGGCCACCGCGACTCGTGAAGAAGTCGAAGCCGCTGCTCGAGTCAACGAGAACGTGCTGCGCTTCGTCGACGGCCTGACTATTCGTAAAGTGATCGTAGTGCCCGGGAAACTGGTCAATATCGTCGCCAGCTAAAATTGGATCAGGCGCCAGGTAAGCCTGGCGCCGAGTAAAACCTTTCGGGCCGCACGATCGGCCCACATGGTTTCAAGGGGAGCAACAAGATGATCAAACGCAATTTGCTGGTGATGGGCCTTGCGGTCCTGTTGAGCGCCTGCGGTTTCCAGCTGCGCGGCACCGGCACCAATGAACTGGCGATCAGGGAGCTCGACCTGAGCGCCCGCAACGCCTACGGCGAAACCGTGACGCAATTGCGTCAGGTGCTGCAAAGCAGCGGCGTCAAGGTTTACACCGGCGCTCCGTACAAGCTTGTGTTGACGGATGAGCAGGAAAGCCAGCGCATCCTCAGCTACGCCGGTGCCGGCCGTACTGGCGAATATCAGGTGAGCACTGTACTGAGCTACGACATCCGTGGTGCGCGAGACTTGCCACTGCTGAGCGACAAGCTCGAAGTGCAGAAGATCTTTATCCACGACGGCAACAACCTGGTGGGCTCCGATCAAGAAGCCAACACTGCCCGCGCAGAAACCCGTCGCGAGCTGGTTCAACGCATGATGCTGCGCCTGTCACAGCTCTCTCCGACTCAGTTGGAGCAACTGCAACAGACCGCCGACGCCAAGGCAAAAGCCGAAGCCCAGGCACTGGAAGCGGCGCAGAAAGCTGAAGCGGAAACCCCGCGTCAGTCGCCCATCGAAATCCCGCAGCAATAAGACTTACGGGGCGCTCAGGCGCCCCGTTCGCCCTCTCTTATGAAACTCGCCCCCGCCCAACTCGCCAAGCACCTGCAAGGCACCCTCGCGCCGGTCTACATCATCAGTGGTGATGACCCGTTGCTGTGTCAGGAAGCCGCCGACGCCATCCGTGCCGCCGCTCGCCAACAGGGTTTCGACGAATGCCAGGTCTTCGCCGCCGACGCCAGTTTCGACTGGGGGACGCTGCTGCAAGCCGGCGCGAGCATGTCGTTGTTCGCCGAAAAGCGCCTGTTGGAACTGCGTCTGCCGTCCGGCAAACCGGGTGACAAAGGTGCCGCCGCGCTCATTGAATACTGCTCGCGTCCGGCCGAAGACACGGTACTGTTGATCAGCTTGCCCAAGCTGGATGGCAGTGCGCAGAAAACCAAGTGGGGCAAGGCACTGGTCGAAGGAGCGCAGACGCAGTTCGTGCAGATCTGGCCGGTGGATGCCAACCAGTTGCCGAGCTGGATTCGCCAACGGTTGTCCCAAGCCGGGCTTTCCGCCAGCCAGGACGCCGTGGAACTGATTGCTGCGCGGGTCGAAGGCAACCTGCTGGCCGCCGCCCAGGAAATCGAAAAGCTCAAGCTGATGGCCGAAGGCGGCCAGATCACTGTCGAAACCGTGCAAGCGGCAGTGGCCGACAGTGCGCGCTTCGATGTCTTTGGCTTGACCGACGCGATTCTTAACGGCGAAGCCGCCCATGCCCTGCGTATCCTCGAAGGGCTGCGCGGTGAAGGTGTCGAACCACCGGTGATTCTCTGGGCGCTGGCCCGGGAGCTGCGCCTGCTGGCCAACCTTTCGCTGCAGTACAGCCAGGGTGTGCCACTGGACAAAGCCTTCAGCCAGGCCCGACCGCCGGTCTGGGACAAGCGCAAACCACTGATGAGCAAAGCCCTGCAACGCTACCCGGCGCAACGCTGGGCGCAGTTGTTGCTGGAAGCGCAGCGCATTGATGCGCAGATCAAGGGCCAGGCCGCCGGGTCGCCGTGGATGAGTTTGAGTCGATTGTCGTTGTTGATGGCCGGGCAGAGATTGTCGTTGCCCGCCGAGTGAGTTTTTTGTGGCGAGGGAGCTTGCTCCCGCTGGGGCGCGAAGCGACCCTGAAACCGGTCACCGTGCTTCTGCAGATACTCCTCCGCTATCCGTTTTACGACTGCTGCGCAGCCGAACGGGAGCAAGCTCCCTCGCCACAGGTATCGTTTCCTACGCATTGTGGGGTCTAGACAGAACCCTAACTTCGGCAGATTATTCCCCCCGCAAAACCCACTCAATCGAGAGATCTGATCATGAGCAAAAAGCCATCCAGGCATGGCCCCAACAAGGCCAAATCCATCATCGCCCAGCCATTGTTCCGCAGCCGTCAGGAACGAGCCGGCAAGGGCAAAGGCAGCTACCGCCGCGAAGCCTTCCAGTCTAATAGCTGGGAGGCTTCTTACTTTCTGGCGGCCTGAAAGGCAAGCCATCGCTCAACATGTTAAGGTCTGCACCTGATTCGTATTCCCTGGACCTGTGCATGCCCCTTTGTCTTTCCCGTCGTTGGCCCCTGCGCCAACTGATCGCTGCCTCCAGCCTCATTTTGCTTGTCGCCTGCGCGGAAAAACCGACCGCCGCTGACGCCCAGCCGCTTCAGACCCGTACCGTCGCGACAGCCCCTGCGGTCATTCCGCCCGTGGTGCCGACCGGTGAAAACCTCGACATCCAGCCCACTCAGACCTTTGCCGAATGGCAGGCGGGTTTCCGCAAAGACGCGCTGGCCGCCGGTATCCGCGCCGATCTGTTCGACCGCGCGTTCGCCAATGTCAGCCTGGACACCAGCGTGATCCGTGCCGATCGCAGCCAACCCGAATTCTCCCGCCCGGTGTGGGAGTACCTCGACGGCGCCCTGTCGCCGCTGCGGGTACGCAAAGGTCAGGCGCTGGTCAGCCAATACGCCGACATCCTGCAAAGCATCGAACAGCGTTACGGCGTCGATCGCCAGGCATTGGTGTCGGTGTGGGGCATGGAAAGTAACTTCGGTCAGTTCCAGGGCAACAAGTCCGTGATCAACTCCCTGGCGACCCTTGCTTACGAAGGCCGGCGTCCAGGCTTTGCTCATGCGCAACTGATTGCCGCCCTGCAAATTCTGCAACAAGGCGATATCGAGCCGGATAAAATGCTCGGCTCCTGGGCCGGCGCCATGGGCCAGACCCAATTCATTCCGACCACCTACAACACCCACGCCGTGGACTTCGATGGTGACGGCCGCCGCGACATCTGGAACAGCCCCGCCGATGCCTTGGCCTCGACGGCGCACTACCTGCAAAGCTCCGGCTGGCAGAGAGGCCAGCCGTGGGGCTTTGAAGTGCAGCTGCCGGGTAGCTTCAACTACGTTCTGGCCGACGGCACGATTCGCAAGAGTGTCGCTGAATGGCAACAGTTAGGTGTCTCGCTGGCCAATGGCGCCCAGGTTCCAGCGGGCTCCGAACACCTGTCCGCCGCCCTGCTGCTGCCGGCCGGTTACCGTGGCCCGGCGTTCCTGGTGCTCGACAACTTCCGTGCGATCCTCAAATACAACAACTCGTCGTCTTACGCATTGGCGGTGAGCCTGTTGTCCGAGCGATTCAATGGTGGCGGCCTGATCAACGGCACCTGGCCAAAAGATGATTTGCCGTTGAGCCGTACCGAGCGGATCGAACTGCAAAGCCTGCTGAGTGCGCAGAACTACGATGCGGGCACTGCTGACGGCATTATCGGCGCTAATACGCGCAAGGCGATTCGCAGTGCACAGCAGTCGTTTGGCTGGCCTGCAGATGGTTATCCGACGCACAAGCTGCTCGAAGGCCTGCGCAGCCGCTAAAAGCATCGCGGGCAAGCCACGCTCCCACAGGTTATTCGCAAACCCTGTGGGAGCGGGCTTGCTCCGGGCGGCGTTCCGACGATGATTGACTATCAGAGCTAACAAACTACCGCTTGATTACAACATCCTGCTCCAACACCAACTCCTTCTTCCCCGCATCCAATCGAACCAGCGCGCCCATCGGCAACGTCAGGTTCGGATCGCAATGACCGCTGCGCCACCCGGCCAGCACCGGAATCCGCAGCGGCTCGAATGTCTGCTTGAGCAAACGCTCCAGCGCAACGGCATCAACCCCCGCCACATCCCCCACCAGTACCCCGCGCAACTTGCCCAGCGTGCCGGCCAGACGCAGATGAGTCAGCAACCGATCGACGCGATACAACGGCTCGTTGATATCCTCGATAAACAGAATCACGCCCTCGGCGTCCAGTTCGTAAGGTGTGCCCATGGTTGCGGCAATCATCGACAGATTGCCCCCGAGCAAACGCCCGTGAGCGACGCCTGGCTCAATCGTGGTCAGCGGGAAAGCCACCGGGTGCGAAAGCACGCTACCCGCCCTCACCTGCCCCCTGAGCATGTTGAAAAACGATGACTCGGTCGGCTTTTGCTTCTCGCCCAGCAAATCGGCATTGAGCAGTGGACCATGAAAGGTCACGAAACCGGCATAACGGCTGATCGCCAGATGCAGCGCCGTGATGTCGCTGTAGCCGATGAACGGCTTGGCATTGTTCTGCAGCAATTCGAAATCGATGCGATCGAGCAAACGGGGTGTGCCATAACCGCCGCGCAGACAAATGATCGCGTCGACTTCGGTGTCGGCAAACGCCGCGTGCAAGTCATTGAGCCGCACGTCGTCACTGCCGGCCAGGTAGCCATCCTGTTCGTAGACCCCGGGAAACACCCGCAGCGCATAACCGCGAGCGCGCATCCAGGCAACAGCCTTATCGGTGTCCAGCCCGGCAGGGCCGGCAGGCGCAATGACGCCGATCAGCCCTTGCGAAGGCAAGGCCGGAACCGGTGAGTGAGGAAACAGCGTGTGAGTGGGTCGAACGGTCATCCATGAATCTCCCTGCGCGAAAAGCTTCAGCACACAGTAGTCAGGAACGGGGACAAACAGAAGAGGATCAGTCGCCCCGCAGGTTGCAGGAAAAGACTGTAGTGGCCGTAGGCACGACCAATAAAAACGCCCGCAAGGCTGAAAAACCTTGCGGGCGTTTTGTTACAGAGACGACATCAATTCAGCTTTGACCAGCTTCGCCTGCTCGTCGGCGTGATACGAGGAACGTACCAGCGGGCCGGAAGCGACGTTTTTGAAGCCCATCTTGTAACCTTCCTCGGCAAACCAGGCGAACACGTCAGGGTGCACAAAACGCTGAACCGGCAAGTGGCTGCGGGACGGTTGCAGGTATTGACCCAGGGTCAGCATGTCGATGTCGTGTTCGCGCATGCGCTTCATGACTTCGATGACTTCTTCGTCGGTTTCGCCCAGACCCAGCATCAGGCCGGACTTGGTCGGGATGTGCGGCATCATCTGCTTGAAGCGTTGCAGCAGGGTCAGCGACCACTGGTAGTCCGAACCCGGACGCGCAGCCTTGTACAGGCGCGGTACGGTTTCCAGATTGTGGTTGAACACATCCGGTGGCTCGGCGGCGGTGATTTCCAGCGCGACGTCCATGCGGCCCCGGTAATCCGGGACCAGGGTTTCGAGCTGCACGTTCGGCGACAGTTTGCGGATCTCGCGGATGCAGTCGGCAAAGTGCTGGGCACCGCCGTCACGCAGGTCGTCGCGGTCAACCGAGGTGATCACCACGTACTTGAGTTTCAGGTCGGCAATGGCAATGGCCAGGCTTTCCGGCTCGTTGGTGTCCAGTGGTTTCGGACGACCGTGGCCCACGTCGCAGAACGGGCAGCGACGGGTGCAGATATCGCCCATGATCATGAAGGTCGCGGTGCCGCCGGAGAAGCACTCGCCCAGGTTCGGGCAGGACGCTTCTTCGCAGACGCTGTGCAGTTTGTGTTTGCGCAGCAGGGCCTTGATGCGGTCGACTTCCGGGGAAACCGGGATGCGTACGCGGATCCAGTCAGGCTTCTTCGGCAGTTCGGTGGTCGGAATGATCTTTACCGGGATGCGTGCAACCTTCTCGGCGCCGCGCAGCTTGACGCCGGCTTCAACCTTGGCACGCGGGGCCGGACGCTCGGTTACATCGAGCGTCGGGATCATGGTTTGCACTGCATCAGTAGTCATATCAGTCGATTCCGCCCGTTAGGGTCGTCTGCTCAGCATAGTCGAGGTGTTTGACGAGCTGCGCGCGCAGCCGGGCACTTACCTCGGCAAATTCAATCGATCCTGCGTGATCGCTCAGCTGGGTCATCGCCAGCCCGGCGTAACCGCAGGGATTAATCCGTCGAAACGGTTCCAGGTTCATGTCCACGTTCAAGGCCAGGCCATGAAAGGAACAACCGTGGCGGATCCGCAGACCCAAAGACGCGATTTTCGCCCCGTCGACGTAGACACCTGGCGCATCAGGCTTGGCAGCAGCGGTCACGCCGTAGCTGGCCAACAGTTCGATCAGGCAGTGTTCCATGCGGGTGACCAGGTCACGCACACCAAAACCGAGCTTGCGCACGTCGAGCAACAGATAGGCCACCAATTGGCCCGGACCGTGGTAAGTCACCTGACCACCGCGATCGACCTGCACCACCGGGATATCCCCCGGCAGCAGCAAGTGCTCGGCCTTGCCAGCCTGGCCTTGCGTGAACACCGGAGGGTGTTCGACCAGCCAGATTTCGTCCGCGGCATCGCTTCCGCGCTCGTTGGTGAAGCGCTGCATGGCATGCCAGACGGGCTCGTAAGCCATCTGGCCGAGCTCGCGAAAGCCCAGCGTGCCCGGCATCACAGCACCATGTGCACGAAACCGGTAGCCCGCAACTCGCTGTTGATGTCGTACAGCTGTTCTTGACCGGTGGCGATGATGTGCAACTGGATGGTCGTGTACTTGCCGTTGGTGCTCTGGCGCTCGGCCAGGGTCTTGTGGTCAACGGTCGCGTGTTTCTCAAGGATTGCAATGATCTTGTCCTTGAAACCCACGCCAGTATCGCCGATCACCTTGATTGGGTAATCCGCGCAGGGGAATTCGATCTTTGGCGCCTTTACTTCGGTATCTGTCATGGCGTAACGGCCTCGTAAGCCGTGGCAACGGACATGGCCCCGCTCCGGATTGGAACGGGGCCATGCAAGTCCACACTAATTCAGTTGAACAAGCCGTAGAAGAATAGACGGATGCTATCCCACATGCGGCGGAAGATACCACCCTCCTCGACAGCGTCCAGGGCGATCAGGTCGGCGCTGTGCACCACTTTGTCGTCCAGTTTCACTTCGACTTTACCGATCACGTCGCCCTTGGCGATTGGCGCAACCAGTTGCGGGTTCATGGTCATGCTGGCGGCGAGCTTTTTCAGCTGGCCTTTTGGCAGGGTCATGGTCAGGTCTTGAGCCAGGCCGGCCTTGACTTGATTGGTGCTGCCCTTCCAGACAGGGGCCTGAGCCAGCTCGGCGCCTTTCTGATAGAAGGTCTGGGTTTCGAAGAAGCGGAAACCGTAGGTCAGCAGCTTCTGGGTTTCAGAGGCGCGGGCCACTTCGCTGTTGGTGCCGAACACCACGGCGATCAGGCGCATGCCGTCACGTACGGCCGAAGACACCATGCAGTAGCCGGCTTCGTCGGTGTGACCGGTTTTCAGACCGTCGACGGTCTTGTCACGCCACAGCAGCAGGTTGCGGTTAGGTTGCTTGATGCCGTTCCAGAAGAACTCTTTCTGCGAGTAGATCGCGTAGTGAGCCGGGTCTTCGTGGATGATCGCGCGAGCCAGCACGGCCATGTCGTGAGCCGACGAGTAGTGCTCAGGGTTCGGCAGACCGGTCGGGTTCATGAAGTGGCTGTTGGTCATGCCCAGGTCGGCCACGGTTTTGTTCATCATGTCGGCGAACGCGTCTTCGCTGCCGGCGATGTGCTCGGAAAGCGCAACACTGGCGTCGTTGCCCGACTGAATGATGATGCCGTGCAGCAGGTCGCTGACAGTGACTTGCGAGCCGACCTTGATGAACATCCGCGAACCGCCGGTGCGCCAGGCGTTTTCGCTGACGGTCACCGGATCGTTTTCGCCGATCTGGCCGCGACGGATTTCCAGGGTCGCGATATACGCGGTCATCAGCTTGGTCAGGCTGGCAGGCGGCAGACGCTGGTCACCGTTGTTCTCGACCAGCACGTTGCCGCTGCTGGCATCCATGAGCACATAGGCTTTGGCGGCCAGTTGTGGCGGCGACGGCATCATCTCGACTGCGAAAGCCGCAGGCGAAAGGAGCAGCGGGACTAGAAGGCACAGGCGTTTGGCAAAGGTGGTGATGTTCATCCGTCTCTCGAAATCGCTAATGGAAACTGCCCGAGGGCAAAACTAATCTAGATGACCTTCTGACGGGCCATCGCGTGTTCAGTCGTTCACTCAGAACCCTTGCCGGGCTTTTGTTCTTCAACGAGCCAACAACCAGATTCGCCCCCCAGACCGCAAGCGAACCCTCAATCAAGTACTACGTATTATTCGGCGGTGACCACGCTCGGCGAACCGAGATTGGCCAGGCGCACGCTGTTTTGCACTTGCTGGATTTCACCCGGCGAGCCGATCGGCCCCAGGCGAACCCGGTGCAGGGTCTGTTGATTGCGCACGATCGAGCTGATGAACACCGGAGCGCTCACCATCCCGCTGAGCTTCGATCTCAGGAGTTCTGCAGCGTCCGGGTTGGCGAACGCGCCCACCTGCAGATACTGGCCAGAGGCTGGTACAGAAGCGTTTTTTTTTGCATCAATCTGCACGGGCACAACGGCCGCTGCGTGTTGCTGCGGCGGTGGCGTCCATTGCTCGACGGTGCCGGCTGAAGCGGTAATCGTCGGCGCGGCATTTTGCGCTACTTGCGGCTCGTTGAGCATCAAAGGCGCCGGACGGCCCTTTTGTGCCCACCACTGTTGGGGATCGATGCCCTCGACCTTGACCCGCGCGGTGCCGGTTTCGGCATAACCGAGTTTTTTCGCGGCAGCGTAGGACAAGTCGATGATGCGATCCGAGTAGAACGGTCCGCGATCGTTGACCCGCAGGATCACGCTCTTGTTGTTGTCCAGGTTGGTCACCCGAACGTAACTTGGCAGTGGCAATGTCTTGTGAGCGGCACTCATGCCGTAAAGGTCATACACCTCGCCATTGGCGGTGTTCTGACCGTGGAATTTGGTGCCGTACCAGGACGCCGTGCCCGAGGCGACATAGGTCCTGGATTCCTGCAACGGAAAGTAGGTCTTGCCCAGCACGGTGTACGGGTTGGCTTTATAAGGGCCGGAGTGCAGGGTCGGCGTGGCATCCGGGATGCGCGATACGTCGACGTCCCACCACGGCGCGCCATCTTTGTGAGCGCGGTTGATGTCCAGCCCGGGCGTCGAGCGCACGGCGGTGGATGAGGACTTCTGAGCTGGCGCGCGACTGGTCGAACAACTGGCGACCAGCACCGCCAACGCGGCGAAAGCCATCAGCTTCAGGGGTTTATTCATAGGCAATGCCCGCATTACTTGACGCCCCGTGCTTGGACCAGCTGTTCAGACAGTTGATGTACCGCCATGGCGTACATCACGCTGCGGTTATAACGCGTGATTGCGTAAAAATTCTTCAGGCCCATCCAGTATTCGGGGCCATTGTCACCTTCCAGGCGGAAAGCCGTGACCGGCATATCATCGCGCAGCGCATCATGACTCGACCAGCCCAAGGCTCGCAACTCCCCGACCGTTTTAGTCGGCTCGATGCCCGTCGTCAAACCTTCATCCACTTGCTCGCCACGCACAGCGGCGCGACTGACCACCGGTTCGCCAGCAACCCAGCCGTGACGCTTGAAGTAACTCGCGACGCTGCCAATGGCATCGTCCGGGTTGGTCCAGATATTAATGTGGCCGTCACCGTCGAAGTCCACGGCGTAGGCGCGAAAGCTGCTCGGCATGAACTGCGGCAAACCCATTGCGCCGGCGTAGGAGCCCTTGAGGGTCAGCGGATCGACCTGTTCCTCACGGGCCAGCAACAAGAATTCACGCAATTCCTTGCGGAAGAATTCGGCACGGGGAGGATAGTCGAAACCCAAGGTGGACAAGGCATCGATCACCCGGAAATTGCCGGTATTGCGGCCGAAAAAGGTCTCAACACCGATGATCGAGACGATCACCTGCGCCGGCACTCCATATTCCTGCTCGGCACGGGCCAGTACCGCCTCGTGCTGACGCCAGAAGTCCACACCACGTGCGATGCGCGCGTCGGTGATGAACATCGGGCGATATTCGTTCCACTGCTTGACCCGTTCGGCAGGCTTCGAGATCGCGTCCAGAATCGACTGCTTGCGCTCGGCTTCGCGGAACACGCCCATCAGCTGTTCACCGGCAAAACCGTAGTCGCGGGTCATTTCACCGACGAATTCGGCCACCTGGGGTGAGCCTTCGTAATCGCCGGCCAACGCGTCCTGCGTTGTGCCAAGGATGCTTACCAGGCCGACCCATGGCGCGTATCGAGTCGCCCAGCCACGCATTACTTGCATTGACATCTTCACCTTATTCAAACCTGTGCGATCCACTTACGATGGGTATGGATCGACATCAAAACCCCAAACGCTGACAGCAGCGTTACCAGCGAAGTTCCTCCGTAGCTAATGAACGGCAACGGCACCCCCACGACCGGCAACAGGCCACTGACCATACCGATGTTGACGAAAACGTAAACAAAAAACGTCATGGTCAGGGCGCCCGCGAGCAATTTGCCGAACAATGTCTGGGCCTGGGCGGTAATTACCAGCCCTCGACCGATCAGCAACAGGTAAATCAGCAGCAGTGCGCAAATGCCCACCAGGCCGAATTCTTCGCCCATCACCGCAATAATGAAGTCGGTGTGGCTTTCCGGCAGGAAGTCCAGGTGCGACTGGGTGCCGAGCAGCCAGCCTTTGCCGAACACCCCGCCGGAACCGATGGCCGCTTTCGACTGAATGATGTTCCAGCCGGTGCCGAGCGGATCGCTCTCCGGGTCAAGGAACGTCAGGATTCGCTGCTTCTGGTAGTCATGCATGATGAAGAACCACATCGCCACCGCCACCGGCACGGCGGCGGCCAGCACGCTCATGATCCAGCGCCAGCGCAGACCACCCATGAACAATACGAAAGCGCCACCAGCGAGGATCAGCAGCGAAGTGCCGAGGTCGGGCTGACGCACGATCAGGATAAAGGGCAAGCCGATCAGGAACAGACTGACGCCCACATGCTTGAGCTGGGGCGGCAAGGTGCGCTTGGACAAATACCAGGCGATGGTTGCCGGCATCAGGATCTTCATGAATTCCGAGGGCTGGAAGCGGATCACCCCCGGAATGTTGATCCAGCGTGTGGCGCCCATGGCGTTATGGCCCATGACGTCCACCACCACCAGCAGCAGCACGCCGATCACGTAACCGACCGGCACCCAGCGAGCCATGAAACGCGGCTCGAACTGGGCGATGACGATCATCGACACCAGGCCGATGCCGAACGAGGTGGCCTGCTTGGCCAGCAGGTCCCAGCTCTTGCCACTGGCCGAATACAGCACGAACAGGCTGCCCGCCGCGAGGGTCAGCAGCAGGATCAGCAACGGGCCGTCGATGTGCATGCGTTGCAACAGCGTCGCGCGGCGACGCATCACATCCTCGCTGGAGAGGATGCGATCGAAATTACTCTTCACGGGCCGTAGCCTCCGCACTGATAGGGCTGGCGTATTCGGCTTTCAAACGACCGTCCTGGTCCAGCAGCCAGGCATCCATGACCTGACGCACCACAGGCGCGGCGACGCCGGAACCGGACTCGCCGTTCTCGACCATCACCGACACCACGATTTGCGGGTTGTCGGCCGGCGCGAAGCCGACGAACAAGGCGTGGTCACGATGACGCTCCTGAACCTTGGACCGGTCGTACTTCTCGCCCTGCTTGATCGCGACCACCTGGGCCGTACCACTTTTGCCGGCAATCCGGTATTGAGCGCCGATCGATGCCTTGCGCGCCGTACCACGGGCACCGTGCATCACCTGCTGCATGCCGTGATTGACCTTGGTCCAGTCGGACGGGTCGCGCAAAACGATGTCCGGCATCGGGTTTTCATCCTTCGGCCGCTCGCCTTCGACGGTCTTGGCCAGGTGCGGACGGTTCCAGATGCCTTTGTTGGCCACCAGCGCCGTGGCCTGGGCCAGTTGCAGCGGCGTGGACTGCATGTAGCCCTGACCGATCCCCAGAATCAGCGTTTCACCCGGGAACCAGGCCTGGCGACGGGTCGCGCGTTTCCACTCGCGGGACGGCATCAGCCCTGGCGATTCTTCGAACATATCCAGGGAGACCTTCTGGCCGATCCCGAACTTGCCCATGTACGCCGACAACCGATCGATCCCCAGTTTGTGGGCCAGGTCATAGAAGTAGGTGTCGTTGGACCGCATGATCGCCGTGTCCAGGTCCACATAGCCGTCGCCGGTGCGGTTCCAGTTACGGTATTTGTGATCGTAGTTGGGCAGTTGGTAATAACCGGGGTCGAAGACCCGGGTCGATGCGGTCACGACGCCCGAATCCAGACCGGCAATCGCCACCGCCGGCTTGATGGTCGAACCTGGCGGGTACAGACCACGCAGCACGCGGTTGAACAGCGGCCGGTCGATCGAGTCGCGCAACTCGGAATAGGCCTTGAAGCTGATGCCGGTGACGAACAGATTTGGATCGAAACTCGGCTGGCTGACCATGGCCAGTACTTCGCCGGTTTTCGGGTCCAGCGCCACCACCGCGCCACGACGACCGCCGAGTGCCGCTTCGGCCGCTTCCTGCAGTTTGATGTCCAGGCTCAGGACGATGTCCTTGCCGGGAATCGGATCGGTACGCTTGAGCACGCGCAGCACGCGGCCCCGAGCGTTGGTTTCGACTTCTTCGTAACCCACCTGGCCGTGCAGCTCGGGCTCGTAGAAACGCTCGATGCCGGTTTTGCCGATGTGGTGGGTGCCGCTGTAATTGACCGGATCGAGCGACTTCAGCTCTTTCTCGTTGATCCGCCCCATGTAACCCACCGAGTGCGCAAAGTGCGCGCCCTGCGGGTAGTGACGCACCAACTGCGCGACCACTTCCACGCCCGGCAGACGGAATTGATTCACGGCAATCCGGGCGATCTGCTCTTCAGTCAGCTCGAACAGGATCGGCACCGGCTCGAACGGCCGACGCCCCTGACGCATGCGTTTTTCGAAGATCACCCGATCTTCCGGTGTCAGCTCCAGCACTTCGACGATCACATCGAGCACTTGCTGCCAGTCGCCGGACCGTTCGCGAGTCATGCTCAGGCTGAAGCTGGGCCGGTTATCGGCCACCACCACGCCATTGCGGTCAAAGATCAGCCCGCGCGTCGGCGGAATCGGCTGCACATGGACGCGGTTGTTTTCCGACAGGGTCGAGTGGTACTCATACTGAATCACCTGGAGGAAATACAGCCGCGCGATCAGCACGCAGATCAGCAACACCACCGCAATGGCACCGAACACGACGCGGCCACGCACCAGACGGGCGTCTTTTTCGTGGTCCTTGATGCGGATCGGCTGAGGCATGAGGGCAGAACTACTTGTGGTAAGGGTGGCCGGACAAGACTGTCCAGGCACGGTACAGCTGTTCGCCGATCAAAATCCGCACCAGCGGGTGCGGCAACGTCAACGGCGACAACGACCAGCGCTGATCGGCCCGCGCACACACTTCCGGCGCCAGCCCTTCGGGGCCGCCGACCATGAAATTCACCGTGCGCGAGTCCAGCCGCCAGCGATCGAGCTCGACCGCCAACTGCTCGGTGCTCCAGGGCTTGCCGTGGACTTCGAGGGTCACAACACGCTCATTCGGCCCGACCTTGGCCAGCATGGCTTCGCCTTCCTGACGGATGAAGCGTGCCACGTCGGCGTTCTTGCCACGGGTGTTGAGCGGTATTTCCACCAGTTCCAGCGCCAGCTCGGACGGAAGACGCTTGGCATATTCATGCCAGCCTTCTTCCACCCACTTGGGCATGCGTGAACCGACGGCGATCAGTCGCAGTCGCACAGCGGTCCCTTATTGCTGGTCTTTGTTGAGCTTGGTGAAGTGCTCATGGGTGTTTTCCGGGCTGTGATGCGCAGCGCTGGCCGAACGGCTCTGCTCGGCACCGGCCCACAGGCGCTCCAGGTCGTAGAACTGGCGAGCCGAGGCGGTCATCATGTGAACGATGACGTCATCCATATCCAGCAGCACCCAGTCGCTGTCGCCCTTGCCTTCTTCACCCAATGGCTTGACGTCTTGGGCTTTGACGGCCTCACGGACCTTGTCCAGCATCGCGCCGATCTGGCGGTTGGACGTACCGGTGGCGATGATCATGAAGTCAGTGATGCTCTGCTTTTCACGAACGTCGATGACCTGAATGTCCTGGGCCTTCACGTCTTCCAGGGCTGCCACGGCAACCTTGACCAGTTCTTCACCCGCCAGCTCAGGGCCGGTTGGAGCTTCTACTGGCAGCGGGGCGCTCTTGAATGTGCCTTTGCGCTTTACTTTAGTTACGTCTTTGTTCGTCATATAAAACTCGTTTTGCTCGTATGTTCGGGCGCTTCGATACACGCATTCACGCGCCTTGAAGCGCACCCTTTTTCAGTTCGACGCACGATAGAGTCCGTGCGCATCGATGTAGGCCAGGACCGCGTCGGGCACCAGGAAACGTACCGACTTACCGCTGGCCAGCAGTTGACGGATCTGGGTGGCGGATACCGCGAGCGGCGTCTGCCAGACGGATGCAATCTGTCCGCTCGGCCCTTTGAGGGCCAGCGGGTCGCTCACCGAGCGTGCCGCCAACAGATTGCGCAAGGCATCCGGCGGTTCGCTGTCGGCATCCGGGCGTTGCAGCACCAGGATGTGGCAATGCTGGAGCAACTCTTCCCAGCGGTGCCAAGTGGGCAGGCCGCAAAATGCGTCCCAGCCCAAAAGTAGAAAAACCTGGTCGAAGGCGGCCAGCTCGGCGCGCATCAGTTCCAGGGTGTCGATGGTGTAGGACGGTTTGTCCCGCTGCAATTCGCGGGCGTCCACCACCAACGGCGCCACACCGGCCACCGCGCACTCGACCATCGCCAGACGGTCCGTCGCCGACACCTGCGGCGTACCGCGATGTGGCGGCCTGGCACTGGGTGTCAGGCGTAATTCATCAAGCGCCAGCGATTCGGCGACTTCCAGCGCACCGCGCAAATGGCCGATGTGCACCGGGTCGAAAGTCCCGCCCAGCACGCCAATGCGTCGAGGTGCAGGCTCGATGGCGGTTGGCGGGGCTGACGTTTTGAGGTCGCCCAAGTCAGACCGACGCCTGGCCGCGCAACTGGCCATCACCGACCACGATGTACTTCTCGCAGGTCAGACCTTCGAGGCCCACCGGGCCGCGGGCGTGCAGCTTATCAGTAGAAATGCCAATCTCGGCACCCAATCCGTATTCAAAGCCATCGGCGAAGCAGGTCGGCGTGTTGATCATCACCGACGATGAATCGACTTCCGCCACAAAACGCCGCGTGTCGGCGAGGTTTTCGCTGACAATCGAGTCGGTGTGATGCGAGCCGTACTGATTGATGTGTTCGATGGCCTGGTCCAGACCGTCGACCACGCGGATCGAGAGAATCGGCGCCAGGTATTCGGTGTTCCAGTCTTCCTCTGTTGCCGCGACAGCCTCGATGATCGCCCGGGTGCGTTCGCAACCACGCAGTTCAACGCCTTTTTCGCGGAACTGTGCAGCCATCGGTGGCAGGAAATCCCTGGCAACGGCTTGATCCACCAGCAGCGTTTCCATGGCGCCGCAGATGCCGTAACGGTAAGTCTTGGCGTTAAAGGCGATGCGCTGGGCTTTCGGCAGGTCGGCATGGGCGCTGACGTAGACGTGGCAAATGCCGTCCAGGTGCTTGATGACCGGTACGCGAGCGTCGCGGCTGACGCGTTCGATCAAGCCACGGCCACCGCGGGGCACGATGACGTCGACGTATTCAGGCATGGTGATCAAGGCGCCAACGGCGGCACGGTCAGTGGTTTCGACCACTTGCACTACGGCGGCGGGCAATTCGGCCTCGGCCAGACCCCGTTGAATGCAGGCAGCTATGGCGCGGTTGGAATGAATCGCCTCGGAACCGCCACGCAGGATGGTCGCGTTACCGGACTTCAGGCACAGGCTCGCAGCGTCTATGGTCACGTTCGGCCGGGATTCGTAGATGATCCCGATCACGCCCAACGGCACACGCATCTTGCCGACCTGAATGCCCGAAGGCCGGAAACTCATGTCGCGAATCGCGCCGACCGGGTCCGGCAATGCCGCCACCTGACGCAAACCGACGATCATGCCGTCGATGCGTTCCGGGGTCAGTGCCAGACGCTCAAGCAATGCCGGCTCAAGACCATTGGCACGACCTGCGGCCAAATCCAGTTCATTGGCAGCCGTCAACTCGGCGCGTGCAGCGTCCAGCGCATTGGCAGCAGCCTGCAACGCGCGGTTTTTCTGCGCAGTGCTGGCGCGGCCAATGACGCGAGAAGCCTCACGGGCGGCGCGACCCAGGCGGGTCATGTAGTCAAGAACGGACTCAGTCATTGTCTGTGGTGGTCTTTGCTAAGGTCTTGGTAAAGAGTAAAGCGGCAGATTATAGCTGTCGCGTCCCGGGACTAACAGCGGTGACGGGCGGATGGTCGAAATGGAGGGCAATTTGCCGACGTTCAGCCGGGATTAAGCTGCAAATTGTTATCATCACGACTCAATCAGCCTTGATAAACACCGTTCATCATGTCCAACCTGACTGTTCAAGCGTCCGCTGCAAGCCTGCCCACGGGGCTTCCGGACGCGTTTTTCGACCGAGACGCGCAAACCCTGGCCCGGGATTTACTCGGCAAGGTCATCCGCCACCGGGTCGGAGATCTGTGGCTCAGCGCCCGGATTATCGAAACCGAAGCTTATTACTGCGAAGAAAAAGGCAGCCACGCCTCCCTTGGCTACACAGAAAAGCGTAAGGCTTTGTTTCTGGATGGCGGGCACATCTATATGTATTACGCCCGCGGTGGTGATTCCCTGAATTTCAGTGCCCAGGGCCCGGGCAACGCGGTACTGATCAAGTCCGCCTATCCATGGGTCGATGTGCTGAGCGGGCCGGCGAGCCTGGCGCAGATGTTGTTGAACAATCCCGATGCCCAAGGCCGCCCTCGCCCGTCGCAAAAGCTCTGCGCCGGCCAGACGTTGCTCTGCAAGTCGCTAGGCTTGAAGGTGCCGGTCTGGGACGCCAAGCGTTTTGACCATGAGGTGTTGCTGGTCGAAGACGTCGGCCCGGAGCCGGCTCGCTCCTACAGGGGACTTGTGGTGCCTGGAAGGTTGCGTGCGCACCTTTCGGGACCAATTGAACATCAGAGGGAGTTGTTTTTATGGGCCCATGGCTCGATAGCGTGACCGGTTGGCTGGCGGCTAATCCGCAATGGCTGGCCGCGGCGGTGTTCATCGTGGCGTTCGTGGAATGCCTGGCGATTGCCGGCTTGATCGTGCCGGGCACGGTGTTGCTGTTCGGCGTGGCGGTACTGGCCGGCAGCGGCGCGCTGTCATTGAGCGAAACGCTGTTGCTGGGCTTCGTCGCCGGCGTGCTGGGCGACATCGTTTCGTATTTCATCGGTCGACATTTCCACCAGAACATCCGGCGCCTGCCAGGGTTGCGCCATCATCCGGAATGGATCGCCAGCGCCGAGGCGTATTTCCAGCGCTACGGCATTGCCAGCCTGCTGGTTGGACGCTTTATCGGCCCGCTACGCCCGATGCTGCCAATGGTCGCCGGGATGTTCGACATGCCGTTTCCGCGCTTCGCCGCTGTCAGCTTGCTGGCCGCCGCGGGCTGGAGCGTCGCCTATTTGCTGCCTGGCTGGGCAACGGGCGCGGCGATTCGCTTGCCATTGCCCGACGGGTTCTGGCCAGAGGCAGGCATCGTCGCTGGCAGCATCGCCGTCATGGTGGGCTTGAGCATTACCAGCAGCATGCGCCGCCATCGCCACGCCACCGCCTATATAGCCGGCCTCGGCCTGTTGATTCTGGCGGGGCTGTTTATCGGCTACCCGCACCTGACTGCGCTCGATCAAGGGGTGATGGCCCTGGTGCAGGAACACCGCAGCCCGATGCTCGATGAAGTAGCCGTCACCTTCACGCTGATCGGCGAATTCCGCAACATGCTGATATTCAGCTCCCTGCTGACCGGTTTGCTGCTGCTCACCCGGCAGTGGCGCCAGGCGATTTTCGCCGGCGGCACCCTGCTCTTCACCGCACTCGGCAACACGTTCACCAAACAATTTTTCGCCCGCGTGCGCCCGGAAGTATTGAGCGATCCGCTGACCAGCTACAGCATGCCCAGCGGCCACGCCTCGGGTTCCTTCGCGTTGTTCCTGACGCTTGCCGTACTGGCCGGTCGCGGACAGCCGCCGCGGATGCGCCTGACCTGGTTGCTGCTGGCTTGTCTGCCGGCGCTGGCGATTGCCCTGTCGCGGGTGTACCTGGGCGCGCACTGGCCGACGGATGTACTGGCCGGCGCAATGTTGGCGGCGTGTGTCTGTGCAGCGAGCCTGTGGCTGAGCCAGCGTCAAACGCCACTTAACGCCATGCCGCCAAAAGTCTGGTGGCTGGTGTTGCCGGCCTTGGTGGCGTTATTCGGGTTCTTTGCGCTAAGGCATTTACCGCATGCAATGTTGCGGTACGCCTATTAACCGACGCATGCAGGCAGAATCTGTCCGCATGCACAGGCAATTATCTTTTAGTCCTGAACGGGCTTGTCGACAATCTTTAAAACAAAACTGACGGGATCGTTATTGTAGGCATTGTGACCGGTGGTATTGGGATCTACATTCTTGAAGTGAACGCGCCCCTTATCATCGGCCCGATACAATGCCCGACCATTTTCCTCGCTTACCAAATTCATATACACAGGGCCGGCATCGAAATCTTTATACACGGCCCTTTCCACTCCGTGCTTTCTTATCGAAAAGTAAGAACCAACGCCATCAGTCACCGATAGATGATGTGTCCCCGCCTCTATTTTCAGTTGAAAACCATCATACGCGCCTCGTAGTACCGCCTGCACAATGTATTTGTCACCCTCGGGAGCAAATATCAGTAGCAACGGCTTATCATCCTCATGATCGGCCACCGTCACCATCTTCGGACTCTCCCTGTCTGCCAGCGCAATGTCGACTTCAAGGCGTTCGCGCCTTGTTATTCGCGGGTCGCGCAATCGCAACTTCAAGCGTTGCTGATTAAGAACCAAAGGCAATCCATTAACGTAAAGATTAGCCGTGAACGCGTTGTTATTATTCATCAGCGACATATAAACCCCTCAAATACTGCTGGCGGTAGTGGCTTGCGGCGCAACAGCCGAATCTTGTGCGGGAAGCCTGACACGCTTGCGCTTGCGGCGCTCAAGTACCATCAAGTCTGCATGGACGCCTGCCGCATCAACAACTTTATCAACGTTATTATCAATGGCCGCATGCTTCAAAATATAACGACCTACAATATCACCCCAAAAAGCCCATTCATCTTCGTAGATCGTCATTAAAAACAACCCCTATAAAATATATCGCTAGAAATCTAAACAAACCCTCAATAAAACACAACAAGCATACTCGGCCAAACCAATACAAAACATAAAAAACAATTAGCAAAACAAATCAAACTGAAGATCAAATCACATTGTGCAATATTCGCAACCACCTACAAATCAAGTCAATATAAAACCATTTCAAAAAGAGAGCCGCCTCATGGCAATACCGTTCACCTTCGACTCCAACACTATAGAAGCTGACCCGATCAAAATAACCGACATCATATCCCTGTCATCACGCAAACCTTCGACCGAAACAGTCATTACTGATCAGTCGACACCCTCTGATCATGCCCCTTCATCAAATTCAAAGCCGCCATCACTTAAAGATATCGACAAACTTTTCGGCCCATTCCGGCTCGGTGAGTACACGGTAAGCCGTCGAGAACTTCATGCGATGGGTGCAACCGTCAATGGCGAAAGTATCACCTCCAGCAACACTTACTTTGCCGAGCCCGACCAGACATTTATTGATTCACTGGAGCTTGATCCAGTCAAAGTCGAACAGCGCATAAAGTCGATTCGCAAGAAACGAACACATGTAGTCGCGACGCTGCTGTTTGAAATTGCCACACGACGCTCGATTACAGCCGCCCCCCTGCTAAAGGAATCCAGGCAAAGCACGTCTATAACGCCGGTACAAAAAATCGGCACCTTGCTGAAGTCGACCCAACGACTGGATATACATAAAAATCCCGTACCCGATCACCTGCCTTCCTGGGTAGACAAATCGAAAAGTTACGGCATGGGCTCCATGGGTGTCGGACTGCAAGCGTACGGTCTCTACAGCGCAATTATCGGCGCCGCTGATGCGCTGAAAAAAGGTCAGTGGACCGAAGCTGCAATCAATATCGGAGGTGGTGCAGCAGAAATCGGTTCACTGATTGTCGAGCGGGGCCTGGCAAAGACCGGAGAGGCCATGATTCGCAATGGCGCCAAAACATTCGCTCATTTCGGCAGGACCACCATGGGGCAGATACTGAGCAAGGGCGCAGGGCTGATTGCCAGCATTCTCACACTGCCTTTCGATCTCTACACCGCAATCAAAGCCTTTAACGATGCAGCCAGTACGCAGGGTAAAGAGGCGCAAGACCACTACGTCACTGCCGGACTCAGCCTGACCAGCGCCGGGCTGTCCATCATCCTGGGAGGTGCGGCGCTCCTCGGCTTCCAGGCAGCCGGCCCCATTGGCCTTGCCGCTGCCGCGATCATGATCGTCGGTGCGAGAATCTATGGCGCTGCGCGAATGGTCGACGACATCGACGATTACATCGAACTGACCGTGCATGAACGCTGGCGAGCAGGCTGGTTTGCGTTTACTGGCCAGGATCAGGACCAGGAGGTCATGGATCGTTTTACGGTCGCAAAAACCTACAGCGACTATGCCAAAGCACTTGAGAGTAACAGCATCAACTGGCTGAAGAATGAACTGAAAGACAGCGTCGAGGCAGTGGTGAATGGGCGATACGAAGTTATTTTAAAACCAACCCGATATCAGAAATTCCAATGGGATGAAGCCGGCGGCGAGCCCCCCTTCGTAACAGTCAACGTACCTGAGATCAACGAGACCGATGATGTTTACGACGCCAGAGACAGCCTCCCACCGGGAGCTGCAAATATCGTAGAAGGCGAGAAAGGCCCCGCGAAAGGTATTCTCTGGCAACTGGGCGGGGGCAACGACGAAATTATCGGCATTAAAAGCAAACCGAATTACTTTAATTACGCTTCCGGAAGCAAATTCTTGACCGGAGGTGAGCAAGACGATGCGTTTCTCTTCCAGTCGGCTGTCGAAGGCTTGAAGAAAATACCAGAGCGTGTCAGCTCATTGCAGGGTGGAAGCGGTGCCGACACGCTGACGCTTCAAGGGACCCATGTTCCGGTACGCTATGGGCCGGACGACAATTTGTATGTTGGATACGACATAAATCTGAAGAACGGAACACTTGGACTACGGTCCCCAGGTTCCGAGGTGGGTTCGGTATTGCTCTCGACTATCGACTCCGTCGAGAAAGTTGAAACCCTATCCGGTGCCTTAAATCAGATCACCGGGTCCGATCAAGCCGACACCATTGTCGCCAACGGCCAGGACACAATTATTGCGGGAGAGGGCGACGACCAACTTATTATTCGAGGTAACGATTGCCAGGTTGATGGAGGTAGTGGTGTCGACACGTATCACCTGAGCGCTACGATCAACTCCACCACTATCACCGAGGATGGCAAGGACGTCAGCTTTATATACCTTGGCGTGACACTTGAACTTATCCAGAGCTGGTACATCCGCGACACCGCGTTGATTATCTCATCGCTGCGAATTGAAGACCTTTCTCGCCCCCAGCGGCAACTGGTCATTACGGACATTTATGAAAAACAACAGGGCAAGCGCTTATTACGTAATGACAGGTTTCTATTTGTCACAGAGGACGGTTACCAACTCAAAGCAGATCTACCCGCCGAATTAAATGATACGCCCGACCAAAGCGTTAAAGTCGTCATCGTTGTGACCGGCATCCAAAAAGCGTCACCCGTCATTGTCAACAGTCATATTCAGCGAGTACCTCGCGGAGAATACTCCCACTACTTTGTGTCGCGCGATACTTATCGAACCGTTTTCGCCGTGGACAAACCAAAAACAACTACACCTAGCGTACTGTTTGTTGACTACGACAGTGACGAGATAGGTAGCGTCAACGCCATCTATGTAGTCGACGCCACCGATCGAAACAGCAATACGTATTTAAGCTATTCCAATTTTCAACTCCAGATACTTTTCAACAATGGGCGTTCGCTGTTAATACAAGGTGCAGTGGAAGAGAACAAGCGCACAGTATTCGACGCCGGCGGGGGGCTTATGGCCTTTCATTGGGAGATGATTCACCCTTTTACGTTAGTCATGCGCGACGGAAATTCTTACTTGATTGACTTCCCCAAGAATTCTTTTTTTGATGACAGCAAAAATCTTGGGTACAGGGTAATTTCCAGTAGAGCCTCGCTGATTGAAAAACCAGGGAAATATGTATTCCTCAAACCAGCATACGATAGACGTGTTTTGAAACCGGTCGCGCAACGAATTGACATCGAGGCAGCCTCACAACAATTTGTATATTCTTTGGAAGGACAATCTTCATCTTATGACATATACCCGAAAAGCAACACATCACTACTGTTATCAACCCTTGGAGCGACAACTGGAACTGCTGATTCATCGACGTGGAACATCTACACACAACAGCTAAAAGAAAAAATCAGTCGGCGTAACATAAGCATCAGTGACAATCTTCTGAAAATCGGCAGCGTGCATATCCAGCTTCCTGGCACCGACGACCCTGCAAAGCCACTCGAGGTAGTAAACGTCGTTATCACATCAGGTAATCAATATCGCATCGACACACTATTCGAGTCGATGCATCTACGCGTCATTAATGCGCAGGCGTACACAACTGTCAGCGCCATACAACAAGATATAGATCGCCATAAACAACTGGACGAGCTTCCTGCCGACCTGTTGCCTGTAAAGAACATCTGTATGGCGGACCTCACGGCCGGAAACATCTATTACGACACTGAAACAAAAAACTGGACGCTCGATACTGACTGGTCGCGCACGGTAAACAATGAAGATCTGACCATCATTGTCGAAACCACTCCCACAAAGACCGCATAAAAATCACAACCCAATGACTTCAATCCCATTTTTCAATAAACGTTGAGACTTTGCCATGCGCCCCAAACCGCCCACTTCTATAAGTGTTCCCGACCTTTCCCTCCCTTCGTCTTTCACAATTACTCCACCGAAATTGCGTAGCGGCACAGACGGCCCGCCCCTGACACGCTTAACGACCCCCAGTCCGATCCCCTCTGACTCGCAGGGGTTAATTCATGTCATCCCGGGACATGGGGAAAGCAGTGGAGCGGGCCACGCTATCGGTACTTCCTCACCTGCTTCCAGACTGGAAGTAAAGGACATTCCTGCTCAACAACTTTCGATGCGCGACACATCAGCAGGCCTGAACAAATATCTTTTACGAGCCGCGACGCTCCGGCAAATGCAGGCCCCTGACGAAGACGGTTTCCGAAACATTGCTGGCCGTAAATTTGTGGATGTGAAAGATGAGGGGACGGTGTATGTGGAGTTTGATGAGTTGATCGACGCCTATCGCGCGACAGACCTCTACAAAAAACTTCCTCAAGGCCCTGCGCTTTACAAAAACGAAGGCGGACCAACCTGGAGTCCGCGGAGTGTCGGTACAACAAAAAACAGCGAAACAGAGCCTCTGTTCTCCCGGCACGATAAACCTGCGATTGCTCTGCCCGCAACTACTGATGTCGCATCCCTGAATGAGCAAACAGGCATCGAAGTAGCACCCGCGAAAGTTTTCCTGAGCGGCGAGATTCACGGTCTCGCTGATGTTCAGGGCTACTACAGAGTCAAACAGCACGCGCCGCCGGGCTCAAGCGCACCTGAATACGCTTTCGGCTTCAAAGACGCCGGAAACTACTGGGTGAAGGTCGATCCGCCGCCGGGAGGATTCAATGCACAGCCCTCTCAGCTAAAAGACTGGACCGACTATCAGATATGGAAACTTTACGGCATTCATGGCGGCGACATTCAGCGCTTTCGCAATGAGGCTGAACACAGCGGCACCCGACCTGGCTGGGTCAAGCTCATCGAGAATGACAAGCAGGGCCAGCAGTTGATCAACGAGTCGTTCAGGTGGTTATTCCCGGACGCAACTATTGAAGAGCGCAGGATCATCCTCAGTTCCTACAACTTGTCACTCGGACAACAGTCACGTCTGCGCGCGGAAATGAGAGAACACCTGCAAATTCCCCAGTGGGCAGAGGATCATAAACTTCAATCCCAGGATGCCCACAACCCAAACAGATTCGATCACCTGTACGGTGAGTTCAACGCGCAAATCAGACACTTGAGTTACAGAACCGGAAAATCCGATTTATATAGGCTTGAGGACAGTTTGACTAAACAGTTTTTCGATGCCTTTTTGATAAAAACAGGTTACCGGAGAAATAAAAACAACTGCTTGTATCGTACGGATATTGCTGCTCTGTTTCGCGGCGATGAGCGCACGCCATTTGAGTTGGCTAACGATGGCTGGATGCTTCCCCGTTATGGCCATACTCCCGGTGCCACCACGCAGAAACCTATGAGCGCAACGGTCAGTCTGAGTGAGGCTAGAAACTACGGCAGCAAACCAGACCACGAATATCTGCTCTACAACCGTCAGACCAACAAATATCCGGGTAGAGATCCTGATGACGCGGATATTTCCGATGCTCTCGATGGCTCTGATGGCGAGTGGTCGGATTCCGACAGCACTTTACCGTTTGACTTGAAACAAAACTACGAAACCATTCGGCACAACCAACGTATTTCATTCACTTATGGGATCGACACCCGAAATCTGGAAGTCGTACCCGGCGAAGAAAACAAAGCTTTTAACAGTCGCGCACTGTCAGGCAAGACCTGGTTCCCTGACGACCCTCTTGAGGCATTGATTTCAGTGTCGAGTCGTGGAATCAGCGCTGATCGAATCTGGCTGTTCAATTCCAGCGCCACTCGAGCGGTACGCGTAAAAGACATCAGGGATCAGGCCGGTCACTCCTCTTCAGAAAGGATAGAGGAACGCACGCATTCGGGCGCCAACAACCATGATGAGTATGATGGATTAATCGAGCGCGCTGTGGCCGCGGGTAAGCCAGTACTCGAATTGACTGGCGACAAGGACTGGTTCGCCACAGACATTGTCTGGCCCCAAACAATTGTCAAACAAGGCCCGCTCTGATTACCCGGCGGTCTCAAGGCAACCAATACACCCTGCAACTCATCCAAAAACGCCTGAACAATTTTGTCCTGGCTGTGGATCCTTGAGTTGCCGCAAATCAATTTCTGGCAATCGAACAGGCATGAGTATGACGCCCTGATAGATCAGGTGGCGAACTAAAGCAAACCCGTTCTTGATGTCCCGGCCAATCAGGACGTCTTCTGCGGCGACGTCATCTTTTCGACTGATATCGCCACTCAACCACTCTCTGACCCTGCCAACCCCTTGTCAGGCAAACAACTCACCCTGCAACTCATCCAGCAGCGCCTGAATGGCATCCAGCCGCTGCTGTGGATCATCGAGTTGCAGCAGATCGATCTTGTCCAGCTCGGCAAACGGCAGCAAATAGGCCAGCTGATTCGCCAGGGATTGTTGCCCGGTCGCTTCAGTACCCATGTTCAACGCCTCGACCATCGGGTGTTCGGCCAGAGCCTTGAGCAGTGCGACCAGATCCGCGTCCTCGTCCTGCAGCGGTTGCTCAGGCTCGTCTTCCAGCCACTCGACGTCAGCAACGGTCAATTGATCGCGCTGCACCTCGGTGCGCAATACATGAAAACGCCGTCCGCCCTGCACCCGAATGCCCAGCAGGCCATTGTCCTGCTGCTTGAAATCGGTGATCAGCGCTTCGCACCCCACCAGTGCATAACCCGCCGGCGCGATGCCCACTTCTTCGCCGTCGAGAATGCACACCACGCCGAAGCCGCCACCCTGTTTCATGCAGCGGCCGATCATGTCCAGGTAGCGCGCCTCGAAGATCTGCAAGTCGAGGATGCACCCTGGAAACAGCACCGTATTCAGCGGAAAAAGCGGCAAGCTCATAGACATATCCTTACACCACCATCGACACCGCCAACGGCAGGAACACCGCCGTGGCCACGCCCATCAGACTCATCGCCAGCGCCGCGAAGGCGCCGCATTCTTCACTTTCCTGCAAGGCCACCGAGGTGCCGACCGCATGGGCGGTCATGCCCAGCGCCATGCCCCGGGCTTCAGGACTGTGCACACCCAGCCGGGTCAACAGGCTCGGGCCGAAGATTGCACCGATCACGCCGGTGATCAACACGAACACCGCCGCCAGCGCCGCGACACCACCAATCTGCTCGGCCACCAACATTGCAATCGGCGACGTTACCGACTTCGGCGCCATGGTCATCAGAATCATGTGCTCGGCGCCAAACCACCAGCCCAGCAACACGCCCATGCCCGTGGCAACCACCCCGCCTATCACCAGCGTAGTAAATATCGGCCAGAACAACTGCCGAATCCGTCGCAGATTGAGGTACAGCGGTACCGCCAGTGCAACGGTCGCCGGCCCGAGCAGGATACTGAGGATCTCGGTGCTCTTGCGGTATTCGACAAAGGTGATGCCACACACCGTCAGCACGCCGATCACTAACAGCATGGAGACCAGCACCGGTTGCAGAAAGATCCAGCGAGTCTTCTCGAAGGCCGCCAGTACCAGTTGATAAGCGCCCAGCGTAATGCCTATGCCAAACAACGGATGATGAATCACCGAGTCCAGCGCGCCGTGCCAATCGAGGATCATTGGCTGTCTCCGCGATGGGCATGACGTTTGACCATGCGCTGCATCAGCACCCCGGCAAACGCCATGGACAGCACCAGCGACAACACCAGCGCGCCGACGATGGCCCAGAAGTCCGCGGCAATGTCCTTCGCGTAAACCATTACGCCCACGGCCGGCGGCACCAGCAGCAGGGGCAAGTATCGCAGCAGGCTGCTGGCCGCCAGGTTCAACGGCTCGCCGACTTGCCCGCGTGAAATCAGGTACACCAGCAACAGCAGCAGGCCGACAATCGGCCCGGGCAGCACCGGTAAAAACAAATGGTTGATGGCTGTGCCAAGCAATTGGAACAGCACCAGCCAGGTCAGGCCACGTAACAACATCCAGCATCTCCCACACGCGCTCCCCACCAAAAAGGGGCCAGGCATTATAAGCACGTCAACGCTATGGATCGGCATTCGCCAAAAGCATGGTCAGTTGACCGGAGCAATTTGCCATGTTGATCTAAAGTGGTTCACAGGGAGGTCAAATCCCCCCACTCGAAAAAATATAAATCCGATGAAACACAAGGAGAGTCTCAATGCCCTATGTTCCCGTTGCAGAGCTCAAAGATTATGTCGGCAAGGAACTCGGACGTTCCGAATGGCTCACCATCGATCAGGAGCGCATCAACCTGTTCGCCGAAGCCACAGGTGATTATCAGTTCATCCACGTCGACCCGGTCAAAGCCGCGCAAACGCCATTTGGCAGCACCATTGCACACGGATTCCTGTCGCTGTCACTGATCCCGAAACTGATGGAAGACATCCTGATCCTCCCTCAAGGGGCGAAAATGGTGGTCAACTACGGCCTGGACAGCGTGCGTTTCATCCAGCCCGTAAAGGTCAATTCCAGGGTTCGGCTCAAGGTCGACATGAACGAAGTCATCGAGAAAAAACCCGGCCAATGGCTGCTCAAAGCCACCGCCACGCTTGAAATCGAAGGATCCGACAAACCGGCGTATATCGCCGAGCCGCTGTCCCTCTGTTTCGTCTGACACATGCCTGATTGCGAAACAGCTCACGCTGTTTCGCGCCGTGTCTGTGCAGTGTCTCTATAAATGCGACACATAGCTGCGGCATACTCCGTCGCCTAATTGCCCGGATCCCGCTATGCGCTCATTTGCACTCCTCGCCTTGACCCTGTTGCTCACCGCTTGCGGCGATGGCGAATCGCTGCTGCCCCCGGATGCCCGCTTGCCGGACGGCGGGCGCTATCGCGGTGATCTGGTCAATGGCTTGCTGCAAGGCCAGGGCCGCATCGACTACCCGAACGGCAGCTGGTACGCCGGCGAGTTCGACAAGGGGCAATGGCATGGCCAGGGTGAATGGCATGGCAGCAACGGCGAGGTCTATCGCGGCCAATTCAATCAAGGCCTGTTCGATGGTCAGGGTGCGCTGACCACCATCGGCAGCAGCTATTCCGGCGGATTCAAACTCGGCCGCCGTGACGGTGAAGGCACACTCAAAGAAAACGCGATGACCTATCGCGGTGAATTCAAGGCCGATCAATATTCAGGGCTCGGTCGTCTCGAACTCGATGACGGTAGCTCATATCAGGGCCAGTTCGCCAACGGCAAACCCAACGGCGAAGGCCAGCGTGGCGATGGCAGTGGCAATCAGTTCACCGGGCACTTCAAGGACGGTCAACTGGAAGGCAACGGGACCTTCAACAGCGCCGACGGTGACATCTATGTCGGTGGCTTCAAGAACAATCAACTGCATGGCAAGGGCCGCTACGAGAACGCCGACGGCGATGTCTGGCTGGGTCAATTCAAGGAAGGTTCGCTGAACGGCAAAGGCGAGTTGATTGGTGCCGATGGCAGCCATTACATCGGCCAGTTCAGCGACTGGCGATTTGCCGGCCAGGGTCGATTGAACCTGCCGGACGGCAGCTTCTACATCGGCCAGTTCGACGGTGACAGCTACTCGGGACGCGGCACCTTGGTGCTCACCGACGGCACGGTGCAAAGCGGTACGTGGATTAATGGCCAGCGTGTTCGCGATGCCGATGGCAAGTTACTGCCCGACACCCTCGAACTCGGCTTGCTGGCCCAGGGCCGCCTTCTCGATGACGCCATGGCCAACGTGCCGGCCTCGACCCCGGCGGTCGAGCTGTACACCTTGACCCTGGGCGGTGACGGCAAGCAGAGCGTGTTCCTGCGTGAGTCCGACTATGTCAGCAACATGCTCAGCAGCCGTTTCGGCGCCTTCGGCCAGATCCGCCTGGTGAACCATCGTGATCACCTTGTCGACCGGCCGATGGCCACCCGGGAAAACCTGCGCCGCGCCGCGATGACCCTGGCTGAGCGCAGTGGCCCGGAAGACTTGATCTTCATCTATCTGACCAGCCACGGCAGCAGCGAACATGAACTGGTGCTCGACCAGCCGCGTATGGAGCTGGCCGACCTGCCGGCCGATGAACTCGCTGCGGTACTCGCCCCCCTGAAGAATCGCGACAAGATCATCGTGATTTCATCCTGCTACTCCGGCGGCTTCATCCCCGCCCTCAAGGACGAACGCACACTGATCATGACCGCCTCGCGCGCCGATCGGGTGTCCTTCGGTTGCTCGGAAGAAGCCAACTTCACCTACTTCGGCGATGCGCTGTTCGCCCAGGCGCTGAACCAGACCGACGACCTGGAGCAAGCCTTCAAGCTGGCCAAGGCCACAGTGGCGGAGCGTGAACTGGCCGACGGCTTTGAAGCCTCTGAACCGCAGATCTGGGCGCCGAAAACCGTCCTCTCTCACTGGCAGCTGTTACGCAAACAGCAGGCACGAAAAGCGCTACAAAGTGTCTCTATCAGCAACAAGGATGCAAAGAGCAACTAAGCTGAACAGTATCAAGGGGGAAACACTATGTACTTGACGCCTCAGCATGTATTGCTTGCCGGAGCTACCGGGTTAACCGGTGAACATTTGCTTGATCGCCTGCTTAACGAGCCAACGATTTCAAGGGTATTGGCCCCCTCACGCCGGCCACTGGCCGAGCATCCGCATCTGGAAAACCCGGTCGGTGATCCTGCGGTGTTTCTGCCGCAACTGAACGGCCGGGTCGACATCGCCTACTGCTGCCTCGGCACCACGATCAAACAGGCCGGCTCGGAACAGGCATTTCGCGCCGTCGATCTGGACATGGTGGTGGCGTTCGCCAAACGCGCGCGTGAAATGGGCGCACGGCACCTGATCGTGATCAGTGCCTTGGGGGCTGATCGCAGGTCCTCGATTTTCTATAACCGGGTCAAAGGCGAGATGGAATACGCGTTACGTGCGCAAGACTGGCCACAACTGACCATTTGCCGACCTTCGTTCCTGCTGGGCGAGCGTCTTGTACCGCGTACGGCCGAGCAATTTGTCGGTCCGTTGTCGCGTTTGATTCCTGGTAAATACCGGGGCATCGAAGCCTGCCAACTGGCCCGCGCCATGTGGCGGCTGGCGCTGGAAGAACAGGATGGGGTGCGGATTGTCGAGTCGGATGAGTTGCGCAAACTCGGCAAGTGAATACGGTGCGATGCGGCTCCGAAGACCATGCCTGGGCGATCCGCGCCTGCATCACTGGCGTACGCACGCCGAAATGAGCTGAATCAAATTAGCCGCCCGCCTATATATATTTACACTACATGCCACTACCTCCCCCGTTAACGTGCCCCCTCAACGGGGAGCTACGGGCACCGATCCATCCGTTTTCCGCATCCCCCTCCAATCGACGTTTTAGCCGGCTGCCTCTTTGCCAGCCGTGCATGCGAATACAGGAAAGGAATCCTGCATGGCACCCAAACCACCAAAATACATTCCCCCAAAATCCGACACGCACGAACTGCAGACGCCCCGCCCATGGGATGGACAAAACGTGATCGCCCGGCCACCCAGGGCGTACATCGATCCACCTACGCTGCCGATCGACAGACAATTAGCCAATGACGAACAAACCGGACTGCCGCCTCCGCCGATTGCCGGGCTGGCCATCCATTTAAGCGATGACACCGCGTTGCCACCGTCAGTACTGCCCACTGGCGAACCGTTGAGCCCCTATCGTGTGTCGCCTTACTCCCGAAACCGTCTTCCCGCCCCAAACGCTCAAGGCCTGCGAGTGCACGTCGGACGCCATTTCGTCGATCTGGAAGATGGCGCAACCGTTCAAGTGGACTGGGACACAAGCACCTCGACTTATCGCGCAAAACGCTCCGATGAATCAAGGGCGTCGGGACCGAGCCTCTACCTCAATGACGATCGCAAGACGTGGAGCACGAACCTCGACAGATCCGCCGGCAGCCCCCCGGCAGCAAAACGCCCCCTTCTGGATACGACCGACCTAGTGCCACCGGATGCAACATCCACCACATTCAACACAGATCACTATGTCTGGAACGAGGCCGCCAGCAACCATCACGGCTACGTGGTCATGCACCGAAAGAGGGGATTGGACAGCGCCGTCGGCCCGCAACGGCGGTATGCATTCCGGGAAGAAAACGGATCATTTGTCGGGGTCGATCCCTCGGCCGCACAGATCGACCAGCCTGCACAACTTTTATCGGCATGGACCGACCGTGACCTATGGGATTTCTATGGCATTCACGGCGATGGCATCTCGCGCTTTCGCGCCGAGGCCGACCGTACTGGCAAGAGGCCCCAATGGGCCAAGCCTCGTGCACAACGTATGGAGACCACCTATCTGTATGACGAACTGCGGCGCTGGGTGGCACCGGACATGGATCGCGATGTGTTCATCGATCTGATGCAGAAGTTCCATTTCACGCCAGCTGAACTGGCCAGAAAACTCGACAACGTCAGCCTGCGCTGGAAAGAATCCCTCTCGCCCTCTACTTCGAACCCCGCGCCAACCGGCGAGACACCTTCGACCTCCCGGGCCAATGTTAACGCTCCAGTCTTTGGCGACACAGCTCACTATGACTGGGACATTTCCGAAACAACCCTTCAGGGCTATGTGGAGCTTCATCGCAAGCGTGGCCTGAGCGACGTTCATGGCCCGGCGGTCCAGTTGGCGTTTCTGGAAGGCCATCGCCTCATCCGGGTCCGCCCGACCGGTTACTCCAGCCATCAGCCGACCGCGTTACGGCCGTTATGGCGCGATTTCGACATCTGGAACCTGTACCGGATCGAGGGCGCAGACATCGTGCGCTTTCGCCAGGAAGTGGCGAGCAGCGGTAAGCAGCCGACATGGGTCACGCCCCGCGAGTATCCCTCTCGTCGAGAACAGTTGGTCGACTATCTGCGGTTCTGGAGCAGCCCACAGGCCACTCTCAAGCCGCCAGCGGAGTTCATCGCAGGATTACGCCCCTACAACTTTTCCACCGAGCATCTCTCGCAACTTTGCGATGAGCTCACGGAAACGGGACAGTACGCTCATCGAATCAATAATGATCTTCCACGGTGGGCGGAGGCTCATCGGAGCAGCACGCGGGACGAAGCCAATTCCCGACGATTCGAACCGTTTCTGCCGGAAATCCATGCCGAAATTCTCAGGCTGAGAAATCAAGGCAGAGGCTTTAGCTTCTTGAGGGCCAACCTGGCGCCTGCTTTTTTCCAGGGTTTGCTGTTGCGCTGCGGCTATCAACGTAACAAGCATAACTGTCTATACCGAACCGACATTCCGGCCCTTTTCAGGGGTGATGACCGGACACCCTTCGAGTTTGCCCGGGATGGGGCCATGCTCCCACGGGCGATTCTGGCCGAGGGCACCACGACACTGACCGCCGTAAGCGCGACATTCAGTCTCAAGACAGCCATGAATTACGCAAAGGAAGCCAAAGGCGAGGCACTGGCATACGCCACCCAATTGAGCCGATTTCCCGGGAAACCTGTGGATCAGAACGACGCCCCCCTGACAGACAGGGAATTGCACCTGACAACCGACTATGCCTCTAGACGCCTTGCCCAGCGCATTGCTTTTTGCTACGTGCTAGACACCCGCAATGTCGAGGTCGTCCCGGGACCGGATAATCGCGTGTACAACCAGAACGCGATCGTGCAAAGACCGGCGTACGGCAAGACGTGGTTCCCGCAAGGCGCACTGGAAGGCCATGTTTCAATGTCCCTGCGCGGCTTCAGCGCGGACCGGATCTGGCTGGTCAATTCAAGTCTGACCCGTGCGGCCAAGGTTGGGGATATTCATGCGCAGGCGCTCGAACACGCCAGTGGTATCAATCAAAACCACGCAGAAGCCATCGAAACACGCACTTGGGCTGGAGAACTCAACCGGTACGAATATGACGTTCTGATCGATGAAGTGGCGTCAGCAGGCAAACCCGTTATTGAGCTGCCGGAAGCGACAGACATTTTCTCCGACGGCATCGTCCTCCCCCCGGAGTTGATCACCTTGTAGGAAGTGCCGCAGGCTCGGCCGCGTTCGGACGAGCCTTTGATTTCTACAATCCGCCAGTCGCCTGAAATCCCACGCCCAGAACCGTCAGCAACGACAACGGTAACAACAGCGTGTCGAGCAACGCACTGGCAGGCAGGTCGATGCCGGGGTAGCTCGGAGCCTCTGCTCCAAATCTGTCCATGGCGCAGCAACCGCCGTTCAGCGCATACAAATCCAGACGCGTCCCAGCGTACACCATGGGCGCCCCCGGCTTGGCAGCGTCCAGGGTGCGCGCCGTGGCGCAGCCAGTCAGTTGCAACGCCAGTAGCATAATCAGCAGCTTATTCATCACTGCTCAAATGGTGCTCGCCCCAGCGCGGCAGCATGTCTTGCGGTATGTTCAACAGGTTGAGAATCCGCGCCACCACAAAGTCGATCAGGTCATCGATGGTCTGTGGCTGGTGATAGAAACCAGGGGATGCCGGCAAAATCGTCACGCCCATGTTCGACAACTTGAGCATGTGCTCCAGATGAATACTCGAATACGGCGCTTCACGCGGCACCAGAATCAGCTGGCGGCGCTCCTTCAACGTCACATCCGCAGCCCGCTCGATCAGGTTGTTGCAGGCACCGGTGGCGATCGCCGACAAAGTCCCGGTGGAACAAGGCACCACCACCATCGCCGCGGGCGCACCGGATCCCGAAGCCACCGGCGACATCCAGTCTTCCTTGCCGTACACCTTGATTTGCCCGGCGGCCGCGCCAGTGTATTCAGTGAGGAAGGCCTGCATCGTCTGCGGCTTGGCCGGCAGCGTGACGTCGGTTTCGGTGGCCATCACCAATTGCGCAGCCTTGGAGATCAGGAAATGCACTTCACGATCTTCGCGGATCAGGCAGTCGAGCAGGCGTAAACCGTACTGGGCGCCCGAAGCGCCGGTCATCGCGAGGGTGATGCGTTCCGGGCCGTTGTTCATTGCAGCGCCTCGGCGAGTTTGCCGTGCAGGCCGCCGAAGCCGCCGTTGCTCATGATCACCACGTGGGTGCCGGGCTGGGCCTGACTCTTCACGCGTTCGATGATGCCTTCCAGGGAATCGCTGACAATCGATGGCACGGTGCACAACGCCGCGGTCGCGCCCAAGTCCCAGCCGAGGTTGGCAGGTGCGTACCAGATCACCTGATCGGCATCGACCACGCTTTCCGGCAAGCCGTCGCGGTGCGCGCCGAGTTTCATGGAGTTGGAGCGCGGCTCGATGATCGCGATCAACGGCGCATCGCCGATGCGTTTGCGCAAGCCGTCGAGGGTCGTGGCGATGGCGGTCGGATGGTGAGCGAAGTCGTCGTAGATGGTGATGCCGCGCACTTCAGCGACTTTCTCCATCCGGCGCTTCACGCTTTTGAACGCGCTCAACGCGGCGATGCCCATGGCAGGCACCACGCCAACATGGCGAGCCGCCGCCAATGTGGCCAAGGCGTTGGCGACGTTGTGCTGGCCAGTCATGTCCCAGTCGACCACGCCTTGGGCGACGCCTTCGAACATCACTTCAAACTTCGAACCGTCTTCGCTGAGCAGTCTGACCTGCCACTGACCGCCGGCACCGGTGGTTTGCACCGGCGTCCAGCAGCCCATCTCGATGACGCGCTGCAATGCCGGCTCGGTGGTCGGATGGATCACCAGGCCTTCGCTCGGGATGGTCCGCACCAAATGGTGGAACTGCCGCTCGATGGACGGCAGATCGGGGAAGATGTCGGCGTGATCGTATTCGAGGTTGTTCAGGATCGCCGTGCGTGGGCGGTAGTGAACGAACTTGGAGCGCTTGTCGAAGAATGCGCTGTCGTACTCGTCGGCTTCGATGACGAAGAACGGCGTGTCGCCCAGACGCGCCGACACCGAGAAGTTCTGTGGCACGCCGCCAATCAGGAAGCCCGGGCTCATGCCCGCGTGCTCCAGGACCCAGGCAAGCATGCTGCTGGTGGTGGTTTTGCCATGGGTGCCGGCGACGGCCAGGACCCAGCGACCTTGCAGCACGTGGTCGGCCAGCCATTGCGGGCCGGAGACGTACGGCAGGCCTTTGTTCAGCACATATTCGACGGCCGGGTTGCCGCGGGACATGGCGTTGCCGACTACCACCAGATCCGGCGCCGGATCGAGCTGGGAGGGATCGTAGCCTTGGGTCAACTCAATGCCCTGCGCTTCGAGCTGAGTGCTCATCGGCGGATAGACGTTGGCATCGGAGCCCGTCACGTGATGGCCCAGCTCTTTGGCCAGAACCGCCATCGAACCCATGAAAGTGCCGCAGATACCAAGAATATGAATGTGCATAGTCGACCTCGTAAAACATGGCCGCAGGTTAGCGTAGGGAGGGGAAAATCGCACTCTTTAGGTGATGGCTTAAGATCCACCCCTCACCCCAGCCCTCTCCCCAGAAGGGAGAGGGGGAAAGGGAGCCTGTTCAGAATCCGAGTTCGACTCGGAGTTTCAGGTCGCCGTATCCCGACCAAACAACTCGGTCAGTCCCCTCTCCCTCCGGGAGAGGGTTAGGGTGAGGGCTGATCTTACTGACTACCGCTCAATCCCATGCTTACGCAGCTTCCTGTAAAGCGTATTACGACTGACACCCAACTGTTCCGCTGTATGTGTCATATGCCAACGTGTCTGCTCCAGCGCATTCAGCAACGCCAAGCGCTCGGCATCGTCCAGCGGATGCTCGGATGTTTCCTCAACTGCCGCTGCAACCACCGGCCGAGCCTGCCGAATCATCGCCGGCAAATCTTCCAGCCCGATCCGCCCGCCATCACACAGCGCCGCCAAGGTGCGCAGTACGTTGCGTAACTGCCGAACGTTCCCCGGCCACGCGAACCCGAGCAGAGCCTGCCGGGCCGGCTCGTCAATCAGTACGGTTTCCCCGCCGGCCTCCTCGGCCAGCAGGAAATCGAGCAACTGCGATTTGTCACTGCGATCACGCAACGCCGGCAACGCAACCTCCAGCCCATTAAGCCGGTAATACAAATCCTCACGGAAGCTGCCGTCCTGCACCCGCTCCAGTAAATTCCGGTGCGTGGCGCTGATGATCCGCACATTGACCGACTCCGGCTCACCACCAATCGGCACCACTTGGCGATCTTCCAGCACCCTTAATAGCCGGGTCTGCAAAGCCAGCGGCATGTCGCCGATTTCATCGAGGAACAGCGTGCCGCCATCTGCCTGCTGCAACTTGCCGCGCATGCCTTCCTTGCGCGCGCCAGTGAAGCTGCCGCCGCGATAACCGAACAGTTCGCTCTCGATCAGGCTTTCGGGGATGGCTGCGCAGTTGAGGGCGACGAAGGCTTTCTCGGCCCGCTGGCTGGCTTGATGCACGGCTTTGGCGAAGGCCTCCTTGCCGGAACCGGTTTCGCCATTGATCAACAGCGGCACGTCTCGCTCGAAGACTCTCAAGGACTTGCGAAAATCTTCCTGCAACGCGGCATCGCCCAGGCAAATGCCCGACAAGCGCGGGCGCTCGGCAATGGCCGGGCTTGGCACCACCGGCACCGGAATGCTGCGCTGCTGCCCGCGCAACAGGGCAAACAGGCTCCGACCGTCCCGGGTGCGCAATGGCCAACTGGCGCTGGCGTTGACACTGGCGCGGCCGAGCAAATCGTCCAGCGAGCAATCGAAAAACGCCTCGACCGGCTTGCCCAACAATCCGCCGCGGATATGCCCCAGCAGGTTCAAGGCACTCTGGTTGACCGCACTGATCCGCCCTTCCCCGTCGAACGCCAGCAACCCCTCGCTGAAAAGACCGACGGATTCCGCCTGCAGGTGAAAGCGCAACAGCCATTGATTGTCGAAGTAACGCAGGAAATAGCAGCTCTCGATCATCTTCGCCGACAGATTGACCAGGGCCATGGTGTGGAATTGGCTTTGCCGCGAGACATCGTGCCGCGCCGAGGACACATCGAGCACCGCCAGCAGCTCGCCATGAGGATCGAACACCGGGCTCGCCGAGCACGTCAGGCCCGTGTGGCGGCCGCGAAAATGTTCATCCTGATGAATGGTCAGCGACTGCCGCTCCACCAGGCAGGTGCCGATGCCGTTGGTGCCTTCGCAGGCTTCGCTCCAGTCGGCACCGAGCCACAGGCCGGCGCGTTCGAAGATTTTCCGTTCGGCAGTCGCGGTGACGCAGTTGAGGATCACCCCGCGGGCGTCAGTCAGCAGCACCGCGTGGCCGGCGCCGGAGAGTTGCTGATGCAGACTGGTCATTTCGTTGCCGGCGATGTGCAGCACCTGCTGCAAGCGTTCGCGGCTTTCGAGTACGCGGCCGTGTTCCAGCACCGTCGGCGCCATGGTCAGGGCCGGGTCGAGGTGATAGTCCTCAAGACAGCGCAGCCAGGAACGGGCAATCGACGGATCGCTGCCGGGACCGTGCAGGTGCGACTTGCCCTGAGTAACGGTCAGGACTTGCTGGGCATGGCGACTCAAATGGTTGTCGTGCATTTCTTATTATTCTCTCCGAGAGCTGTGCTGAACCCCATCAAGGGCTGACACGCATCTTGTGGCGAGGGAGCTTGCTCCCGTTCGAGTGCGAAGCGCTCGCCAAAAACCATAATAGGCAGACATTTTGGGGCTGCTTCGCAGCCCAGCGGGAGCAAGCTCCCTCACCACAGAGAAATACCGGTGCAGTAATTTGTGGCTCAGCATCCTCCAGCCATTCGCGCATTGCAATGCTGGCAAGACCGAGCAGTCACAGGTTGTGCCACAAGCGGTACAAACTGTCACAGGGGCTGTACCGAAAGCGTCACAGGCGCGGTCCGCCTGTCCGACAAAAACCACGCAAGACCTTGATTTGCCTGACCTGCAGGGCAGTGGCCCGACCTTTGCTCTACGCTTATAGCAAGCGCACATGCGCTCTCCCTTATAAGCACAAAAAGCCAAGGAGAAATCACCATGCGTTACGCTCACCCCGGTACTGAAGGCGCTATCGTTTCGTTCAAGAGCAAATACGGTAACTACATCGGCGGCGAGTTCGTCGCGCCTGTCAAAGGTCAGTACTTCACCAATACCTCGCCAGTGAATGGCCAACCGATTGCCGAATTCCCGCGTTCCACGGCCGAAGACATCGACAAAGCCCTGGACGCTGCCCACGCCGCTGCCGATGCCTGGGGCGCCACGTCCGCTCAGGCGCGCTCGCTGGTGCTGCTGAAAATCGCCGACCGCATCGAACAGAACCTCGAAGTTTTGGCAATCACCGAATCCTGGGACAACGGCAAAGCCGTTCGCGAAACCCTCAACGCCGACATCCCGCTGGCTGCAGACCATTTCCGCTACTTCGCCGGCTGCATCCGCGCTCAGGAAGGCAGCGCCGCCGAGATCGATGGCAACACTGTGGCGTACCACATCCATGAACCGCTGGGCGTGGTCGGGCAGATCATCCCGTGGAACTTCCCGATCCTGATGGCCGCCTGGAAACTCGCTCCGGCCCTGGCCGCCGGTAACTGCGTGGTGCTCAAGCCTGCCGAGCAAACCCCGCTGGGCATTACCGTGCTCATGGAGCTGATCGGCGACCTGCTGCCGCCAGGCGTGCTGAACGTGGTGCAAGGCTACGGCAAAGAAGCCGGTGAAGCCCTGGCCACCAGCAAACGCATCGCCAAGATTGCATTCACCGGCTCGACCCCGGTCGGCTCGCACATCATGAAATGCGCCGCCGAAAACATCATTCCGTCCACCGTGGAGCTGGGTGGCAAGTCGCCGAATATCTTCTTCGAAGACATCATGAAAGCCGAACCGTCCTTTATCGAGAAAGCCGCTGAAGGTCTGGTCCTGGCATTCTTCAACCAGGGCGAAGTCTGCACCTGCCCGTCCCGCGCACTGGTGCAGGAATCGATTTACGACGACTTCATGAAAGAAGTGATGAAAAAAGTCCTGTCGATCAAACGTGGCGACCCGCTGGACACCGACACCATGGTCGGCGCCCAGGCGTCCGAGCAGCAATTCGACAAAATCCTTTCGTACCTGGAAATTGCCAAGGGCGAAGGCGCCGAGCTGCTGACCGGCGGCAAGGTCGAAAAACTCGAGGGCAACCTGGCGAGCGGGTATTACATCCAGCCGACCCTGCTCAAGGGCACCAACAAAATGCGCGTGTTCCAGGAAGAAATCTTTGGCCCGGTGGTGAGCATCACCACGTTCAAGGACGAAGCCGAAGCCCTGGCCATCGCCAACGACACCGAGTTCGGCCTGGGTGCCGGCCTCTGGACCCGCGACATCAACCGCGCCTATCGCATGGGCCGCGCCATCAAGGCCGGTCGTGTGTGGACCAACTGCTACCACCTGTATCCGGCGCACGCCGCGTTTGGCGGTTACAAAAAATCCGGCGTCGGTCGTGAAACCCACAAAATGATGCTCGATCACTATCAGCAGACCAAAAACCTGCTGGTGAGCTACGACATCAATCCGTTGGGCTTCTTCTAAAACCGTCTGTCGCAGGCAAGCCACTCTTCTTGTGGGAGTGAGCTTGCTTGCACATCGGGCCTTCGCGCCAACCCGGCAATCACGCCGGTCAAAAACAATAAGAACAGGTGAACCCCTATGCCTAGCGATCAAGCCAGCGTGCAGCCGGCTACCTCCTCGGTCGACTTTGAAAAAGTCGGCTCCGACTATTTCCAGCAACGGGAACTGAAAAAAGGTGCAGCAGGCTGGGTCCTGCTGGTAGGTCTGGGCGTGGCCTACGTCATCTCCGGCGATTACGCGGGTTGGAACTTCGGACTCGCCCAGGGCGGCTGGGGCGGCATGTTTATCGCCACGTTGCTGATGGCGACCATGTACCTGTGCATGTGTTTTTCCCTGGCGGAACTGTCGTCAATGATCCCTACCGCGGGTGGCGGCTACGGTTTTGCCCGTAGCGCATTCGGACCGTGGGGCGGGTTTCTGACCGGGACCGCGATCCTGATCGAATACGCCATCGCCCCGGCGGCGATCGCGGTGTTTATCGGCGCCTATTGCGAGTCACTGTTCGGTATCGGTGGCTGGATGATTTACCTGGCGTTCTACATCATCTTTATCGCCATCCACATTTTCGGGGTCGGCGAAGCCCTGAAACTGATGTTCGTCATCACCGCCGTCGCCGCCCTGGCACTGGGCGTGTTTCTGGTGGCGATGGTGCCGCACTTCAACGTCGCCAATCTGCTCGACATCCCGGTGACTGACGCCAAGGGCGCCAGCAGCTTCCTGCCCTTCGGCTACGTTGGCGTGTGGGCGGCAATTCCCTACGCGATCTGGTTCTTCCTCGCTGTCGAGGGCGTGCCGTTGGCAGCAGAAGAAACCAAAAACCCGAAACGCGACCTGCCCCGCGGATTGATCGGCGCCATGCTGGTGCTGGTGAGCTTTGCCCTGCTGATTCTGGTCATCGGCCCGGGCGGTGCGGGCGCCAATGCACTGCTGACCTCGGGCAACCCGTTGGTCGAAGCATTGAGCAAGGCCTATGGCGGCTCGACCTGGATGGGCCACTTCGTCAATTTGGTAGGCCTGGCCGGGTTGATTGCCAGTTTCTTCTCGATCATCTACGCCTACTCTCGGCAGATCTTCGCGCTGTCCCGCGCCGGCTACCTGCCGCGCAAACTGTCAGAAACCAACAAGAGCAAGGCCCCCGTACTGGCACTGATCATTCCCGGCATCATCGGATTCGGCTTGTCGCTGACCGGTCAGGGCGACTTGCTGATTCTGGTAGCGGTGTTCGGCGCGACCATTTCCTACGTCCTGATGATGGCGGCGCACATCACACTGCGCATTCGACGCCCCAAAATGGATCGTCCATACCGCACGCCGGGCGGTATCTTCACCTCCGGTGTAGCGTTGGTGCTGGCTTGCATCGCCGTGGTGGCGGGTTTTCTGGTAGACCCTCGCGTGGTGATTGGCGCTGCGATCATCTATGGAGTGTTAATTGCTTACTTTGCTTTCTACAGTCGGCATCACTTGGTAGCAGGCACGCCCGAAGAAGAATTCGCGGCCATTCAGAACGCTGAAAAAGCCCTGCACTAACGGCCAGAAATCACGGCGCAGGCCCTGTCTGCGCCGTCACGGAGAATCTGTATGGCAAGTTTTGCTCACACGGTCGGCGCCCTGACTTACCGTTTCGACAGCCTCAAGGACGTCATGGCCAAGGCCAGTCCGGCGCGCTCCGGGGATTTTCTGGCTGGCGTCGCCGCCCTCAACGATGGCGAACGGGTGGCCGCGCAGATGGCCCTGGCGAACATCCCGCTCCCTCACTTCCTCCAGGAAGTACTGATTCCCTACGAAACCGATGAAGTCACCCGACTGATCATCGACACCCACGACAAACAAGCCTTCTCGACGGTCAGCCACCTCACTGTCGGCGGATTTCGTGACTGGCTGCTGAGCGATGCGGCCGACGAACAGAGTCTGCGAGCCCTGGCTCCGGGCCTGACGCCGGAGATGGTTGCTGCCGTGTCGAAGATCATGCGCGTGCAGGATCTGGTGCTGGTAGCGCAAAAAATCCGTGTGGTCACCAAATTCCGCGGCACGATGGGTTTGCGCGGGCGGTTATCCACGCGCCTGCAACCCAACCACCCTACCGACGAACCGGCCGGCATTGCGGCGAGCATTCTCGACGGCCTGCTGTACGGCAACGGCGACGCAATGATCGGGATCAACCCGGCCACCGACAGCATCGCGTCGATTTGCGCGATGCTGGAAATGCTCGACGCGATCATCCAGCGCTACGAGATTCCGACACAGGCTTGCGTCTTAACCCACGTCACCACGTCCATCGAAGCGATCAATCGCGGTGTTCCGCTGGACCTGGTGTTCCAGTCGATCGCCGGTACCGAAGCGGCCAATGCCAGTTTTGGCATCAACCTGAATGTCCTGCAGGAAGGGTATGACGCCGGCCTGAGCCTGAACCGCGGCACCCTGGGCCAGAACCTGATGTATTTCGAGACCGGCCAGGGCAGCGCCCTGTCAGCCAACGCCCACCACGGCATCGATCAACAGACCTGCGAAACCCGCGCCTACGCCGTGGCGCGCCATTTCAAGCCGTTTTTGGTCAATACCGTCGTAGGATTCATCGGCCCGGAATACCTCTACAACGGTAAACAGATCATCCGCGCCGGCCTCGAAGACCACTTCTGCGGCAAGCTGCTGGGCGTACCGATGGGTTGCGACATCTGCTACACCAACCACGCCGAAGCCGATCAGGACGACATGGACACCCTGCTGACTCTGCTGGGCGTGGCCGGGATCAACTTCATCATGGGCATCCCCGGATCCGACGACATCATGCTCAACTACCAGACCACCTCGTTCCACGACGCGCTCTACGCCCGACAAACCCTGGGCCTGAAGCCGGCGCCGGAGTTCGAGCAGTGGCTGGCCAGAATGGGCATCTTCACCCAGGCAGATGGCAAGATTCATTTCGGTGACAGCCTGCCTCCGGCCTTCCGTCAGGCGATGGGGCAACTGGGATGAGTGTCGAGATGGATAGACCGCCTGTTGATTCAGAAAACCCGTTGCTGGAACTACGGCGCCTGACCCCGGCGCGGATTGCCCTGGGTCGCACCGGCACCAGCATGCCGACGAGTGCGCAACTGGATTTCCAGTACGCACACGCACAAGCCCGGGATGCGGTGCACTTGCCGTTCGACCATGCAGGGCTCAGCTCGCAACTGGCCGAAGCGGGGCGCGAGAGTTTGCTGCTGCACAGCGCAGCCCCGAACCGAGACACTTACTTGCAGCGCCCTGATCTGGGGAGAAAGCTGAGTGATGAGTCGGCGCAAACCCTGCGCGAATACGCGCTGGCCAAACCTGGTGGGGTGGACCTGGTGATCGTGGTCGCCGATGGCCTGTCAGCATTGGCCGTTCATCGCCACACGTTGCCGTTTCTGGCGCGGATGCAAGAGCAGATTGAGGCTGAAGGCTGGTCCGTGTCGCCGGTGATGCTGGTGGAGCAGGGTCGGGTCGCCGTGGCCGACGAGATCGGTGAACTGCTCGGCGCGAAAATGGTGGTCATCCTGATCGGTGAACGCCCGGGCCTCAGTTCGCCGGACAGCCTTGGGTTATATTTCACCTACAATCCAAAGGTCGGGCTGACGGATGCCTACCGCAATTGCATCTCCAATGTCCGGATCGAGGGCCTGAGCTACGGGATGGCAGCACACCGCTTGTTGTACTTGATGCGCGAGGCTTGCCGGCGCCAGTTGTCGGGGGTCAATCTGAAGGACGAAGCCCAGGTGCAAACGCTGGAGTCAGACGCAGGTGCACACATGAAAGGTAATTTCCTACTGAGCACGCCGAATACCTGAACCGTTTCCGCATTGCGTTTCTGCTCCGGTTTCAGGCAGGATCGATGCGCGGCTGTCAGGGGGTATTCCCATCGCCGTCATTACGTTAGACAGCCACTTGAAGACGAGAACTATCGATGCGGATTATTCAAGCGACCCTCGAACACCTGGACCTGCTGACCCCGTTGTTCGTTAAATATCGCGAGTTTTATGGCTCCCTGGCCTATCCGGACTCCTCCCGGGCGTTCCTTGAAAAGCGCCTGCGACGCAAGGAATCGGTGATTTACCTCGCGCTGGCCGATTCCGACGACAAATTGATGGGTTTCTGTCAGTTGTACCCGAGCTTTTCGTCCCTTTCGCTCAAGCGCGTGTGGATTCTCAACGACATCTACGTCGCCGAAGATGCCCGCCGTCAGTTAGTCGCAGACAACCTGATGCGCACCGCGAAAAAAATGGCCAAGGAAACCAATGCCGTGCGCATGCGCGTATCCACCAGCAGCGACAACGAAATCGCGCAGAAGACCTATGAATCCATCGGGTTCAAGGAAGATACCGAGTTCAAGAACTACGTATTGCCGATCAGCGACGAGCTCTGATGCCTGGCGGCTTCTGTGATGAGGGACCCAGCACCCTCATCACAGAAAGGGTTATTTATTGTCACCAGACTTCCGATCGCGCCATAGACATCCCCCGCTACAATCTCGACGCGCGTTTCACAACTCAGCCCGTATAATGCCGGCCTTTTCGGCTTGTAAGAAAAACTACACTCGTCTGTAGGCTTTCGCGAAGTCAACCGCACAGGCCCGCAGAGTCTGGCCGTCACCACAGGTGCCCCTCCATGGATTTCAACCCGATCGACCTTATCCTGCATCTCGATGTGTACCTCGACTTGCTGGTGAACAACTACGGGCCATGGATCTACGCCATCCTGTTTCTGGTGATCTTCTGCGAAACCGGTCTGGTAGTGATGCCATTCCTGCCGGGCGACTCCCTGTTGTTTATCGCGGGTGCCGTAGCAGCCGGCGGTGGAATGGACCCGGTGTTGCTGGGCGGCCTGCTGATGCTGGCGGCAATCCTCGGCGACAGCACCAACTACGTCGTCGGTCGAACTGCAGGCGAACGTTTGTTCAGCAACCCGAACTCGAAAATCTTCCGCCGCGACTACCTGCAACAGACCCACGACTTCTATGACAAGCATGGTGGCAAGACCGTGACCCTGGCGCGCTTCCTGCCGATCATCCGCACGTTTGCACCGTTCGTCGCCGGCGTAGCCAAAATGCCTTACCCGCGTTTCTTTGCCTTCAGCGTCCTCGGCACCATTCTGTGGGTCGGCGGCCTGGTGACCCTGGGTTACTTCTTCGGCAACGTACCGTTCATCAAGTCCAATCTTTCGCTGCTGGTGGTGGGCATCATCTTGCTGTCGCTGGTGCCGATGATCATCGGCGTGGTCCGCAGCCGCTTCGGCAACGCCGCGTCCAAAGCCCAATCGCGCTGACTTGCGATGTGGTCCCTGAGCGCCTGGCGCCGCCGGCGCATCCTGGCCAGACACCCGATTGCCGACGACTTGTGGCAACGGGTGCGCCATCACTTGAGCTTTCTTGATGGCATCAGCGCCGCCGAAGACCAATGGCTGCGCGAAGCCTGCGTGCTGTTCCTGGAAGATAAACACCTGACCGCCCTGCCCGGCGTCGAACTTCACCAGGAACAACGTCTGCTGCTCGCCGCTCAAGCGCAATTGCCGCTGCTGCACCTGGGCGATCTCAACTGGTATCAGGGTTTCCACGAAATCGTCCTCTACCCCGACGACTTCCTCAGTCCGCAACGTCATCGCGATGCCAGCGGCGTCGAACACGAGTGGGACGGTGAACACAGCGGAGAAGCCTGGCAACAAGGCCCGATCATCCTCGCCTGGCCCGGCGTGATGGCCAGCGGCGGCTGGGAAGGCTACAACCTGGTGATCCACGAACTTGCGCACAAACTCGACATGCTCAACGGTGACGCCAATGGCTTGCCTCCGCTGCACCCCGATATGCGGGTCAGCGACTGGGCCAGGGTCATGCAGCAGGCCTACGACGACCTTAATCAGCACCTTGGCCACAATCCGGACGCCGAGACCGCCATCGACCCGTACGCGGCGGAAAACCCCGCCGAATTCTTCGCCGTCACCAGCGAATACTTCTTCAGCGCCCCGGATTTGCTACACGAGGCGTATCCTCAAGTCTATGAGCAGCTGAAGCTGTTTTACCGCCAGGACCCACTGGCCCGACTGCGGCAACTTCTGGCCGAGAACCCGGTCTATCAGGCACACGACTAAGGTCTCTACGACCCTTGGCACGTAGCATCGACGGCGGAATATGCCTATAATCGCCGCCACTTTTTGGTCAATCCGGCCAAGTGTTTTTGGTCAACTAACGGGGGCACCGCCCAATGAGCTACAGCAAGATTCCGGCTGGCAAAGACCTGCCGAACGACATCTACGTCGCGATCGAGATTCCGGCCAACCACGCGCCGATCAAATACGAAATCGACAAAGACAGCGATTGCCTGTTCGTTGACCGTTTCATGGCCACCCCGATGTTCTACCCGGCCAACTACGGTTTCATCCCGAACACTCTGGCCGACGACGGTGACCCCCTCGACGTGCTGGTCGTGACCCCTTACCCGGTTGCACCTGGCTCGGTCATCCGCGCTCGTCCAGTCGGCATCCTGCACATGACCGACGACGGCGGCGGCGATGCCAAAGTCATCGCAGTCCCACACGACAAGCTGTCCCAGCTGTACGTCGACGTGAAGGAATACACCGATCTGCCTCCGCTGCTGCTGGAGCAGATCAAGCACTTCTTCGAGAACTACAAAGACCTCGAAAAAGGCAAATGGGTGAAGATCGAAGGTTGGGGCGACGCAGAAGCCGCTCGCACCGAGATCATGAAGTCGGTTGCAGCCTACAAAGGCTAAGACGCCACGGGCCTCGCGTCTGTGACGACTTGAAGAAAACCCCGGTTGATCCGGGGTTTTTTGTGGGTGGCCATTAAGCGACTTTTAAACAGTCCGTTTATCTTCTGGCCGCCTCGGTTTTTTCTTGTTTAATTTGTTCCAAATACGTCTTACATCCGGTCGTAAATTTCCCTCGAAATTTGAACGGTTCGTTTATTCAAAGCCCGGCCCAGCGCCCGTAGACTCGTGTTTATGAAAAAGAACACTAGCGGCCCACGGTTCAAGACGCTCCTCGAAGAAGCGAAGATAACGACGACAGGATTTGCCGCTTTCTTCGACACGGAGCCGCAAAATATCCATAACTGGTACACCCGCGGCGTGCCCGCCTACCGCATGGAAGAGGTCTCCAGACTACTCTCGGTAAACAGCGACTGGCTCAAGACCGGTGAAGGCCCACAAAGCTCAAAACACCTGCGCCTGCTCGACGAGTCAGGCAACACCTTCGACGCCCAGGCCATCCGCGGCATCTACACGGTGGTCGAACCCACCGATGTCGAGTTGCCCGTCTACAAAGAAATGCCTATTGCCCCGGGCTCCTACAAAACCCACGTCGCCGAAGACCCCGGCCAATTCATCCGCCTACCCAAAAGCCACCTCGACTCGCTGGAAATCAACCATGCGGATGTGTTCTGCGTCCACATGCTCGGCAACGGCATGGGAGCCAGGATCGAGGACGGCTCCACACTGGCCATCGACCGTGGGCTGACCAAAGTGATTGACGGGGAAATCTACGCGATCGAGCACGACGGGATGCTACGCATCAAATACCTGCACCGGATGCCCGGCAATGCGCTGCGGTTGCGCAGTTACAACCAGGCTGAGCATCCGGATGAGATCTTCAATGCCGAGCAGATCGAGAAGCAAAACATCAAGGTGTTGGGGTGGGTGTTCTGGTGGTCGACCCTGAACAAACGAAGACCGGCGGTGCCGTTTTTGTAGCACCGCGCCGTACTCATCGCGAGCAGGCTCGCTCCCACAGATACTGCGCAATCCATGTGGGAGCGAGCCTGCTCGCGATGAGGGCGTAACATTCACCCAGAAAATCCGGGAGGGTCACTTAATCCCAAACCCCGATAGCTCCAAGACGCACACCGAGCTGGGATTTTCCCCAAAAAATCAGTATGCTGCGCCCCACATTTGCGCATCACCCCGCCCCGCGGCTCTGATCGCACCGACAAGGCAGATGATTTTCTCGCCGAGTCCCACAGCCGGACGCAAGATCCGGGTGTACGTTTTGAAGGCTGGCGAGGTTTACCAAAAATGAACCAAGCCAGTCCCCGAGAAGCCGGCCACAAGCCGGCTTTTTAATGCCTCAAGGAAAGTGAATTGTGCAGCAAGCTGCTGCACAAATTGCTAGTCGCCAGCGTCACGGATAACTAAACCCCTTAACCAACGTCAACTCCCCCACCGCCCGCATCGGCACCAGAAAAGTTTCCATCTTCTCGCTAGGCGTCCCTTCCTCCGTAATCACCGTCACCTGCGCCGTCGTCAGCAGCTGAACCGCGTCCTCCTGCCCTTCCTCATCACTCCGATACCCGCCCCCGAAGTAATTCACATACACCAGATACTGCCCTTTGATCGGCGCCGGCATGGCAAAAATCTCCGGCCCATACCCCGTCGTCACGTCGACATCGAGCGCCGCACCATTGGGCGCGACCCGATCGCCATACCAGATGTGCGCACCATCGGGCGTGATGAGGTGCAGATCCAGATCCGTCCCATCGCTGTCCCAGGCCAGCAACACACGCAACTTGGCTGGCGTAGCTCCGCCACTGGCATTGAGAAACTGCGTCCGATGCCGCTGCTGCCCATCCGGGCTACGAACTTCAACGCTGTTGCTGCCATTGGGAAACGAGAACGGCCGATCAAAGCGTCCAGCTGGATCAATTTTCAGTGGCATGCTGACACCGTTGACGATCAACCGGCCCGGCTCATTCGACTTGGGCGCGGCTTTGATCTGCCCGGTGATACGCGCAGTGTTGGCCTGCCCCACCGGTGTATTCACCGATGAAGCCGGGTAGTTAACGGTTTGACGAAAGTTTTCACCTTCCCCTTCAGACGCGCCGGTACGCCAACCACCAACAGGCGTATCAAGTTTCACGCCGCTCTCAGCCGCAAAAACCGTCGGCAGTACGCAAAAAGAACAAAGGAACAGGAGAACCTGTGGATAACGGAGTTTCATGGCCTATTCCAGCAAGAGGTGGCGGGCGAGCCCTTCGATGTAGGTTTCATCCTGGCCGTTGGGGTGTGCTTCGAAGGCCAGGTGCAGGTATTCGTGGGTCAGGTCGAGGCGATCCTGCAGCGACAGCACGCCGCGCACGTAGATGCGCCGGCGTTCGCGGTCGACATAGGGGCGGCCGAAGGCCAGGCGGCAGACGGCGAAGGTGCTGACGTCGTTGTAGCCGACTTCGCTTTCCAATCGCGGACGCCAGCCGAGGCGTTGCTTTTGTAGCCAGTCTTGCGCGGCGGGCAGTGCTTCGCAGGAGGCGACGGGGTTGTCCCAGCGGCTGAGGCTGGCGCGCGGGTAGGCGTGCAGCAGGATGGCGTCGTAGCGCTGGCCGGCGCTGGCTTGTTCGACGGCGTGTTGCCAGGAGAGTTTGTCCGGGCCGGGCTGGTCGGAGTGGTAGGTCACGGCGCTGCCAGCGAGAACCAGGTCGCTGGTCCAGGCGGCAATATTGCGTGATTCGGCGGTGGGCGGGCGTGGGGCGACGCGTTGGCGGCTGCTGCTGTCGTCGATGCTCAGGCAGTCGCCGTGGCGGGTGGCGTTTTGCAGCAGGTAGGTGCGGATCGCGACAGCGAGAGCTTTGGCGGCTTCAGCGGGTTCGGGTTTGGCTTCTCGCTGGAGAACGCGAGCGACGTATTCTTCGCGGTCCAGACGGGCGACAAGCTTTTGTGAAGAGCTGTCGCCTACCAAAAACAGTTCGCCGTCGCTATGGATATCCAGTTGATTGCCGTTGGCAAATTCGACGCGATAGTCGCCTTGCAAAGGCCCCGAAGCAGCAACGCGTTCCCCGGCCAGAACACGCCCGATCGGATAGCGGGAAAACAGTCCGACCTCAACGCATCGACCCGCATCTGAGGGCCAGTCCACCGGCAACACCGAAGCCAACGCAGCGCCATAATGACGCAGCACCATCTGACTGGTCCCGCGCCCACCCGCCCAGATCGGCGTGCCATCCGCCATCCAACCGGCGAACCCGCCCTGACGCGACGATGGATCCTGATCCCCCAACCAGCTCCAGGTTTTCACTCGCAACCGGCCACCGAGTTCACCCACAACATTGCCGTCTGCGGCGTTCAACACCACATCGAGCAACAACCGCCGCGCCTGATCCTGCGCCGGCATCACGGCCAGCACTTTCAACAATTCAGCCACCGACACTCGCGTAGAAGGCTGCAACGAGGGCAAGTTCAGCAACCACTCCGGCGCCTGCCGTGCCTGCCAATATTCCCGCCAGCCAGCATCAGAAATACCCAACCGTGCAGGCTCAAAGTACAAGCCACACGACTTCACCAACGCCTGATCGCGCTCAATCTTGCCGCCCGCGGTGCAGCAATAAACTTCTTCTTTCGATTGCCCGCGACACTCATACGCCGGCTCACGAGCGCCGGTATCCACCAGCCAACCGTACACAAACAACTTCCACAGACTGCCCAACGGCGTCTGCACATCAGCGGGCAACGGCTCGCGGGAAATCACTTGAGTGCGGTTCAGCGAAATCAATTCACCCTTGAAGCCCAGGCGCAGCGGCTCGTCCTGCGCTGTCGCCAGCGCAGGAATCAAACACAGCAGCCACCAGACCAGCGTTCGGGTCATGTCAGTTGACCGTGACCTGACCGAGAGCGGGTTTCTGTTCCTGGGCCTGATGTTGCGGCGCGTAGACCTGAGTGAAACGCACCGGCGGCAGGTTGAACTGGCCTTTCTGCGAGAAGCGCACCAAGTGGCGCAAGCGCAATTCGCCGCTCAAGGCATCGACCGGAATCGCATACGCCATTTGCCCAGGTTCGAAACGCGCTTTCTCCAGCGCGGTCGGTTCGGTGCCGGCCTTGCCCATGAGCTTGATGCCCCAGGTCGTCCGCTCGACATCGGCGCCCGGCGGCAGCGGCACTTCGATCATCCCGTAGCGCAACGGCGTGGCGGCTTTGCTGGTGATGATCACTTCGTCCAGATACAGGGCGTCGCTGGACAACGGTTTGTTGCCCACCGCTTCGAGCTTGAATTGGAACGCTTCGTCACCCGGCACCAATCGAGACAGGCGACGGGTGATGGTCACCGCCATCGACTCAACCGGCGGTTGCTTCGTCTGGAAGCTCAACGCTGCCCGCAACGGACGTTCCTGCGTCCCGGTCAGCGACAACACCGCCGGCACAGGCGAGGCACCCTGCCACGTCCAATACATCTCGCCGGTAGCACCGTGTTCTTTCTTCCAGCCTTCGCCCGGTGCCAGTGCAATCGTCGGCGAAGCTTGCTCGATGCTGCGCTGCAACCAGGTCAGCGCCAATGCGCGTTCCAGGGTCGATTGCTGCGGCAGCAACCGTTGCAACAACGCTTGCGCACGAGCCTGATCGAAGGTTTGCAACGACAGGTTCAAGGCTTCGGCAAAGGGCTGAGAACTGACGGCCAGACGTTGTTGCGCATCCGGCAGCTGTCGATTGAATGCATCGGGCAAAGCCACTTTGGACTGACGCGCCAGCGAAGCCGTCAGCGCACGCGCCGCCGCCAGCCCCAGTGCCGAATCCGGATCGCTCATGACAATGCTGTCTTCGCCATCTTCCATCAGGTTCGCAGCATTGCCCTCGCCTGCTTTCGCCAGGTCATCCATCAAGCCACTGAGCAACGTGTTGACCGGCAATTGCATCTGCTTGGCGAACGACAGAATCAGCGCCCGCTGCAACAACGGTGTGTTCTTGGCCTGCTTCGAATACACCTCCAGCACCCGCTGCCAATGCTCCGGCGGCAGGCTCAGTTCCAGCGCTTTGCTGGCATGCCAGTCGGCGTAATAGGCGTAGGCGGTGAGGAACGCATCCGGCTCGCCGTCCATGCCCCACCAAGTGAAACTCGCCGACGGCCCGGCCATTTGCACCAGACGCAGACGGCTGTTTTGCATGATCAGGCGCAAGCGATCGCGGATCTGCGGGTTCGACGACAAGGTCGGATACGCAATGCTCAATGGCAGCAAACGGCTAGCGGTTTGTTCGACGCCGCCGTATGGATAGCTCAGCAAATCATCGAGTGCAGAGCGGAACAGCGCTTGCGGACTGTCATCCAGACGCAGGCGAATATCCGTCGCGTCAGCCGGCAGCGCCAGCGACGTGTCACCGCTCGCAACGTCCAGGCTTTGGCTTTGTGTGACCTGCCAGCCTTCGCCGCTCGCAGTCAGGCGCACGGCCAGCGCGTCAGCTGTTTTGCCGTCCTGCACCAGTTCGGCGGTCCACTCGCCGGATGCCAGCGCGAACGCCGGCAGCGCAATGTAGTTGATGCCGTTGTTCAGCGTCACCGGCACACGTTGTTCGGTTCCAGCGTAATGAATGACCAGTTCAGCCTTGACCGGTTTCTCGGCCTGACTGAAGGCGAACACCCCCAGATCCGGTTTGTCGCCATTGCGGAATTTGGTTGGACCGCTCCACTTCAGGTACAGCGGTTTTTCCGAGCGTACGAATTGCTTCTTCTGCCCAACCTGACCGTCATCGGCGATGGCTCGCGCCGTGATGCGCCAGCGGGTCAGCGAGTCCGGCATCTTGAAGGTGAAGCGGGTTTTGCCGTTGGCGTCGGTGATCAACTCTGGTTCCCACGCGGCGGTGTCGACGTCTTCACGACGCGGACGCTCCAGCACTTTTACACCGCGCTCGCTGCGGTTGGCTTTGCCCGGTGCACCGGGGCTGCCCGGCAACGCAACGTCGTAGCTGATGAACGACAGACTGGCGCTGGTGCGCACGTTGTTGCGGCGCGGGTGGTAGAAGAACTGGTCGATGGTCGGCGCGACTTCCGGTTGCAGCGCGTAGACCATTTCGTCGACCACGCTGACGGTCAGGTGCGCCGGAATCGGCTTGCCGGCGAACTGGGTGCTCAGGTCGACCGACACGGTATCCCCCGGCAGATACGCCTCTTTATCAGTGGCAATGGCGACGTCGATTTGCGGCGCGATCACCTTGATGCCGGCGTTCTGGAAGCTGTACTGACCGCCCTTGGTGTACAGAACGGAGAAGGTCAGGTTCGGCGCGAAAGTGTCCTTCACCGGAATGCGCGCGCGGTATTGGGTGTCGCTGAGTTTTTCCATCTTCAGCCAGTCGCCGCCCTTGGACAGCAACGCCGTGGCCTCGACTTTGTCGCGCTCAAGCGACAGCAGAGCATCGCTCACTGGCTCAGGAAAAGTGATCAGCGCGAGGGCTTCATCGCCTGCCTTGTACTCGGGTTTGTCGAGGACGATTTCCACGGTGCCGGGCACCGCTTTGACCCCATCGCCGGTCACCGAATGGCCGGTCGCGCCGACAACGCGACCATGGTCATCCTTCAACGTCAGGTTGTAGGTTCCCGGACGGTCGAAGGCCAACGTGAAGCCTTTATCCGTTGCGGCGAGTTTGCCCTCACCCGTGCTCTGGTCTTCCAGACGTACCCAGCTGTAGCTGCCCGGCGTGACCGCTTTGCTCTCCTCGCTGCCGCCTTCGTTGGCATAGCTGAACGCAGCCTTGTCGCCCACGGCACTGAAACGCTGCGGCGCGCTCAAGCGGAAACTTGCGGCGCCACGGTCGATGAGGATTTCCTTGGTGGTCTTGACCCGATACGCCGCGCCATCGCTGGCAAACACGGTGAGCATGTAGCGGCTAGGTTTCTCGGCGGCCGGCAGGTCGAGGGTCGCGTTGCCCTTCGAGTCCGTGGTGAGTTCGGTGCTGGTCAGCTCCACCGGGAATTGCCCGAGGTATTGCAGTTCGTTGTCGACCATCGACAGTTGCTGGGCACGCAGGCTCAGGCTCAATTTGGCATTCGCCACCGGCTTGCCGTCCGGGTACAGCAGCACGAGGCTGCCCTTCACCGGTTCGCCGGTGCGGTAATCCTGCTTGGCCAGGTTCAGCGAGATTTCGAAGTGCGGCTTGATGTATTCGGCGACGCGGAAAGCGCTGCTGTAGGCCTGATCCTTGTAGCTGAAACGCAGTTCATAACCGCCCGCCACGGCGTTGTCCGGCAGCTGGAATCGACCTTGGGTGCCGGACTTGGAGTCGAGTTTCAGCGCCAGCGATTGCAGCGCCGTGCCGGTGGCATCGAGCACGGTGACGTTGACGTCGGCAGCGGTCGGCTGTACCGAATCGCGCGCGTTCTTGAACTCGCGACCGACGATCTTCAGCGACACCCAATCCCCCGGCCGATACAGCGGTCGGTCGGTGAAGGCATAGAGTTTGGTGTCGTAGATTTCGCTGTCGTAATAGAAGTTCTCGGAGACAAACACCCCGCCCTCTTCGTCCTCGCCGATCACGAACGAACGCTCCGGGCTGACGTGTTTCAGGCGCAGCAAACCATCGGTATCGGTGGCGCCGCTGCTCATCACGCCGAGGCCATCGGTCCACAGCACATTGACCTTCGGCACCGAACTGCCTTCGTGTTTGCGCGCAGCCCAGACCAGCAGTTCATCACCGGCAATCTTGCTCACGGCCACGGTGTTGGAGACGAAGACCATGGTGGTCGCGCGGTACTTGCCGATCAACGCTTCCACCAGATACAGACCCGGTTTCAGATTGCCCAGCGGGATGTACACGTTGCCCGGCGCGACGCTGACGAATTCGCTGGAAGAACCGGCCAGATTCACACCGGTAGGCGGTTGGATCGGTTTGGCTTGCCACAGCGGATAACGGAACTGGCTGACCACCGGCAGGCCCGGAATCAGTGCGAATTGCGGCTGTGCGTCGTAAGGCGTTGGCGCGGCAATCGCGCTGCCCATCTTCAGTTCCGGCACTTCCTCGGTGACTTGTTTACGCGACTCGTAGGAAAACGCCCGCTGCATCACCCGACGGGATTTTCGGTACCAGTTGTCCCACAGGTACGCGAGGGTATTCGACAGGCCTTCGCCCTTGAACTGGCCGTCGCTGACCACGCGGTGCAGGTTCTTCTGGCGCTTGAGGAAATCCAGCGGCTTGTCGATGCGATACACCCGAATGTCGGCGCCACCGTAAGGCTCCATGCGGAACCGGCGATAGTCGCGGCCCGGCGCTTCGAGGCGCACCATCGCCTGCTCGTCGCTGGCGAAACTGCTGTCCGCCAGCAGGAAAAAGCTTTCACCGGCCACCGGCGTGTAGCCGCTCGGCTCGACGGTGTCTTCGGCGTTGACCGCCGAAACAGGCAGCACCAGGAGCAACAGCAAAGGCAGAAAACGCAACATGCGGGCACCGATCATTGGGAGAGAAAGTTCAGTCGATAGACGCCGATGAAGTTGGGGTTGGCTGCGTCGGGTATCCATCGGGTGTCCTTCCATGTCATGAGTTGCTGCAGGCTCGCGGAACGCATGCCGTTGTCTGTGGGGGTGGTGGTGCCGGTGTGATAGGCGATGTAGCGGCCCATCCAGATCATCAGGTGCTGGTCGTCGCCCTGATCGAAAAACATCAGGTCGCCGGGGCGGGCTTGAGACACGTCGCGGCCTATCAAATGACTGTTGAACTGAATCAGTTTGATCGCGTTGACGTACGGCCCGACCTTGCCGCCGCCCTGCTGCCATTGCTGGGCGAGACCGCGTTGCGCTTCGCTCAGTTGCAGCTCCGGCGGCAGGTAGCGATTGGACAGGCCATTGCTGCGCAGCCATTTGTCGTCATGGACTTTCAGCGCTTCGTTGGCGGCGAAACGCACCAGCCCGGCGCAGTCCTGCTGATACCAGCGCGGGCTCGGGCCTTGGGTCAGTTGCTCTTGGGCGATGCGCACGAACCAGGCGCGGAACACCTGGGATTGCTGTGGATCCAGCGGCGCGGCTTCACCGGCAAATGCGCGGCTGCCCAGCAACATCGCCAGCAGGCCGAGGCCTCGGATGAGTGCGGTCACAGGGCTTTCCACTCCAGCGGCAGCCACTGCCAATGGCCGTCAGGCTCGCTGCCTTCGGGCAAGGTCAGGGCATATTTGCCGTAGCCGCCGAGCTTGCGCAGTTTCGGGATCAGGTAGGTTTGCGCGGCGTTGTAGAACACCGGCTCCATGTCCTGCGGCAGGCTGTCGAGGGTTTCCTGTTGCATCAGTTGCGCCATGGAATCCGGGCCGAAGTAGACCGGCATCAGCAAGTCTTTTGGCACCACGTCGGCCATCGGCGGGAAGCGTTTGTCGAGAGTGCCGAGGGCCTTGTCCACGAGCTTGTCGTCGAGGGAGAACAACAGCGTCGAACCGTGACGCGCCAGGCTGACCTTCATGAACGCCTTGCCGGTGATCGCGTCTGGGTTCTCGGCATCCTTGGCTTTATAAGGACCGAAGTTGGAGCTGACCTGGCGCAGCCACTGATGACTCTGGCCTTCCTGTTTCTCGACTACCGGGAACGCGTGTTCTTCAACGTTGCCTTCGTAGGCACCGACCATCGAGCCGAACAGAGTGCCCAGGTCACCGTCGAGTTTGGCGCTGTCGTCGTCATTCAGGCTGGCCACCAGCAGCGGCGTGTACAGCCGCGAATCGGCGTACCAGCACAGGCCGGCGGCACCCGCCATGTGTTCGGTCAGGGACTGGGCCACGGTTTCATCCGCACCGAGTTTCACCAGCAGCGGTTTCTGTTGTTCGGCGGCGAGCGGCAAGGCCACGCAAGCGCTGGCGCCCATCGGCATGGCTTGCCAGATCGGTTTGAAATCGAAGTCCGGCTGGTTTTCCAGCTCGTCCATGGCCAGGAAGCTGTGCCAACCCTTATCGCCCATGTCGAAGCGCAGGCCGGCGAAGTTCGGGATGAAACGCTGATAACCCATGGCCAGAACGCTGGCGTTGACCGAGAGGCGTTGTTTAACTTCGGGTGCACGCGGTGGCAGGCCGAAGGCTTCAGGGAAGAGTTTCTGACCGCCGAGCAACGCTTTCAGCGATTGAGTCGAAACCATCCCAGGCTCATCGATCGGGCCATTGCTGTTGTCGTACAATTTCGAAGGATTGGACAGCACCACCAGCTTGTCGCCATGAGAGGCAAACAGCAGCGCTTTGCTGTTGTTGTAGGTGAGCTGATACAGCGGCACCGTATCGCCGGCGACCTTGATGTCACCGAGTTGTGTCAGCTGCGAATCATCCAGCGCCACTTTGGCCAGCGGCTCCAGCACCTTGGCCAGGCCGCCGCGATCCATCACCAACAGAAAGTCTTTCAGACGACCGTCCGCCCCGCGCCACAACGCCACATCCGCCGGTTGATCGAAGAGTTGCTCGATCAGGCTGTCCTGCAATTTCAGGTCATGCTCGTAAATGATCCGCCGCAGACTGCCGATCAAACCGAGGCGATCGGCATGCGCTTCGTAATAGAAGACGAAATCTTCGGTCAGGGTTTCCTTGAGGAACGGCACGGCCAGCAAGTCCTTGGGCAACTGGCTCAGGGAATGGGTTTCGAGCAGACCGTCCGGGCGGCTCATGCCCAATTTGTCGCTGGCCAGTTCCGCCGGTGGCGCCTTGGGTTTGTGCATGAACCAGCCCAGGCCGGCCGCGACACCGGCCACCAGGACCAGCCCGACCAGCACCGCCGGCCAGCGGCGAGGAGTTTTGGCTGCAGGCGTTTCGGCGGCCGGAGAAACAGTGTTATCGCTCATGTTCACAAAACCCGATGTCATCCGTGGAGCGGGATGCTTAATAGTTGAAAGTCTTGACCAGCAGCAGGTCACCGATCGCGCGCAGGGGCACGATGAAGGTCTCGCGTTTTTCGTCGACGGTGTTTTCGTTGAGCACCAGGTTGATCTGCGAGGTGATCACCTCGTTCTGGTTGCTGGTCTCATCGAAGTTATAGCCGCCGCTGCCGAAGTTGCCCCAATAGTTCACGTAAACCAGATAGGTGCCATGCATCGGTGCGGTCATGGTGAACATTTCCGGGCCAGGGCCATCAACACCGTCCGGGTCCAGGCCGCCGCCGTTGCTCATCGCCGGGCGAGCCCAGAATGCATGCTGGCCGTCGGGGGTCACGATGTGCAGATCGAGCTCGGCTTTCGGATCGTCCCACCCCAGCACCACACGAATCCGTGCCGGCGTGCGCAGGTTGTTGGCTTCATAGAATTGAACGCGTTTGAGGGATTTGCCTTCGGCACTGCGCACTTCGACGCTGTTGGACCCGGCGCCGAACGCATACGGCCGGGCGAAACGCCCCTGGTCGTCGGTGTACAGATTCAAGGGATTGCCGTTGACCGCCAGCGTGTGCGGCCCGCGTTGCGTGCCGATGGCCTTGAGCTGGCCCTGGATCATCGTGCGATTGCGCTGCACGCCCCGGTCAATCGGCGGTGTCGGATAGGCAACTTGAGGGTATTCGCTGCGATCGAGCAGGCCGTTGTAGCGCCAGCCGCCGACCGGCTCCGACAGCTCAGCCGTCGGCTCGGCCCAGGCAGCGGTCGCGCAGACCCACGCCATCAGCACTAGAAGAAATGAACGCATGTGACGCCTCCTGCCATGCATAACGAAACCTTGCGCCCGATCCTCGGCGCGTTACAGATCCAAACACTGCGTTTCGTCAGAAAGACCCGTGACTACTGGGTCGTAGATGGCGCGAAGGTTAGCCATTTGGCGGTTTTTTAACAATCAGATACATCTTAATTTGCGGTAGGAATCACGCACATTTGAGTCCGTGAGCCGAATAGCGAGGTTATTCGGCTCACAAAATGAGCCGAATACGACTATTATTCGGCTCATTGACCTTGGAGCACCTGAATTCATGGCACCTCACTGGATCTGGCAACAGCCCGACTGGCCGAATTTCAACTGGCAAGCCGAGCGTCTGACACCACTGCTGCGCGAGTGCGTGCAGGCGCAAGGTCGGCTGATGGGCATGGCCAGTTCCGTGAATAGCTCACTCAGCGCGCAGAGCGAACTGGATGCGTTATTACAGAACATCGTGACGTCTTCGGCTATCGAGGGTGAACAACTGAATGTTGGCTCGGTCCGCTCTTCACTGGCGAGGCGTTTGGGGCTGCAACAGATCGATGGCGATTACGTCAGCCAGCGCAGCGAAGGACTTGCGCAATTGATGCTCGACGCCACTCAGCACTTTGCGAAGCCACTGACCGCGGAGCGATTGCTGGAATGGCACAAGTGGCTGTTTCCAGATCAGGACACTGACCTCGCTGCCCGATCGATGCATGTCGGCGCATTACGCGGCGATGAACCCATGCAGGTGGTGTCAGGGCGCCTCGACCGGCCGACCGTTCACTTCGAAGCACCGCCCCGCCCAGGCCTTGAGCAACAACTCGATACGCTCCTTGCCTGGTTTGAAGCTAGCCGAAGCCAAGACGGGCTCGATCCATTGCTGCGGGCCGGCATTGCGCACTTCTGGTTCGTCACCTTGCACCCCTTCGACGATGGCAATGGCCGCCTGACACGCACCCTCACCGATCTGGCGCTGGCTCAGGGCGAGGCACAGGCCATCCGTTTCTATGCGATGTCGGCGAGCATTCTTGAAGATCGTTCTGGCTACTACCAGGTACTGGAAACCAGCCAAAAGGCGACGACGGATATTACTGATTGGCTGGAATGGTTTCTGAAGACTCTATCGCGCAGCTTGCAACAGGCCATGGCGCGTATCGAATCAGTGCTCGGCAAGGCGCGTTTCTGGCAGGCACATCAGGCGTCGACGTTGACGGCGGAGCAAACCAAAGTACTGAATCGTTTGCTGGATGGCGGGGAACGCGGATTCGAGAATGGCATCAGTGCGGCGCAGTATCAGGCCGTGGCGAAGGTTTCGAAGGCCACTGCCACTCGTCATCTGAGCGAACTGCTGGAAAAAGGCTATTTAAAGCGGCTGCCCGGTGCTGGGCGTAATACTCGATACCAGATCAGCTATCCCGATGCCTCCACCGATTAATCAGGATCTACCCTGCCCTGTGGCGAGGGAGCTTGCTACCGCTCGGCTGCGCAGCAGTCGTAAAAATTGCTGAATGCGCTATTCCGGAAACCTGGGTGAATGGTTTTGGGGCCGCTGCGCGACCCAGCGGGAGCAAGCTCCCTCGCCACAGGGATTGTTTTCAACGTGGGATCAAGGCTCAAACCCCCGCGCTCATTTGCCCATAACCCCCATGTCTGCTAGTGTCGCGCCGGTTTAACGTCAACCGGAAATAGCCGCCATGGCCCGCAAAAAAGCTGCACTGGATTTCGAACAATCTCTCGCTGACCTGCAAACGCTGGTGGAGCGTCTGGAGAACGGCGAATTGTCGCTGGAAGACTCGCTGACGGCTTTCGAGCAAGGCATCGGTCTGACCCGCGATTGCCAGGCGGCGCTGGCCCAGGCCGAGCAAAAGGTTCAAGTGCTGCTCGAGCGTGATGGCGAGTTGGCCGAGGAACCCTTCGACGCGGATCAGCCAGAATGATTGCAGCGTATTCGGCGACCAGCCAGGCCCGTGTCAACGCGGCGCTGGAAACCCTGTTCAACCCGCCGAGCCCCGAGCTTGCGCGGTTGTACGAAGCCATGCGCTACAGCGTGATGAATGGCGGCAAACGGGTGCGCCCGCTGCTGGCCTACGCGGCGTGCGAAGCGCTCGGTGGCAAGGCTGAGCAAGCCAACGGCGCGGCCTGCGCGGTGGAGCTGATTCACGCGTATTCCCTGGTGCACGACGATTTGCCGGCCATGGACGACGACGATCTGCGTCGCGGCCAGCCGACTACGCACAAGAAATTCGATGAAGCCTGCGCGATTCTGGCCGGTGACGGCTTGCAGAGCCTGGCGTTCAGCGCCCTGCTCGACCCGCGCCTAAGCACATCGGATGCAGAGATTCGCCTGCAAATGGTCAGCGCCCTGGCGTTGGCGGCAGGCCCGGCCGGTATGGTCGGCGGCCAAGCCATCGACCTCGGTTCGGTCGGTCTGAAGCTCGATCAAAAAGCCCTCGAAACCATGCACCGGCACAAGACCGGCGCGCTGATCGAAGTCAGCGTCAAACTCGGTGCCCTGGCCAGCGGCCGCGCCAAAAAGGACGAGCTGAAGTCCTTGCAGACCTATGCACAAGCCATCGGCCTCGCATTCCAGGTGCAGGACGACATTCTCGACGTCGAGAGCGATACCGAAACCCTTGGCAAACGCCAGGGCGCCGACATAGCTCGTGACAAGCCGACCTACCCGGCCCTGCTCGGCCTCGACGCGGCCAAGGCTTACGCCCTGGAACTGCGCGATCAGGCCCTGCACGCGCTGCGACCGTTTGACGCGGCTGCCGAGCCGTTGCGCGATCTGGCCCGCTATATCGTCGAACGACGCAGCTGACGGCGTATCCGCCAAGTTAAAAGCAACGCGTGGGCAGGGGGCGATGCATCAGGTAAACTGCCGCATCTTTTATACCTATAACGATTCGCCTGATGCCCACGACGTTTCATGAGATTCCCCGCAAGCGCCCGACCACGCCCCTGCTCGACCGTGCCAACACGCCGGACGGCCTGCGCCGGTTAGGCGAAGCCGAGCTGGAAACCCTGGCCGATGAGTTGCGCCTGGAATTGCTCTATACGGTCGGACAGACCGGCGGGCATTTCGGTGCCGGCCTGGGCGTCATTGAGCTGACCATCGCGTTGCATTACGTCTTCGACACCCCGGACGACCGGCTGGTGTGGGACGTGGGTCATCAGGCCTATCCGCACAAAATCCTCACCGGTCGTCGCGAGCGCATGGGCACCCTGCGCCAGAAGGACGGCGTCGCCGCCTTCCCGCGTCGTTCCGAGAGCGAGTACGACACCTTTGGCGTCGGCCACTCCAGCACCTCGATCAGCGCAGCGCTGGGCATGGCGATTGCCGCCCGTCTGCAGAACAGTGATCGCAAGGCCATCGCCGTGATCGGCGACGGCGCACTGACCGCGGGCATGGCCTTCGAGGCGCTGAACCATGCGCCGGAAGTGAACGCCAACATGCTGGTGATCCTCAACGACAACGACATGTCGATCTCGCGCAACGTCGGCGGTTTGTCGAATTACCTGGCGAAGATTCTTTCCAGCCGCACTTATGCGAGCATGCGCGAAGGCAGCAAAAAGGTCCTGTCGCGCCTGCCCGGCGCCTGGGAAATCGCCCGTCGCACCGAAGAATACGCAAAAGGCATGCTGGTTCCCGGCACGCTGTTCGAAGAGCTGGGCTGGAACTACATCGGCCCGATCGATGGCCACGACCTGCCGACCCTGATCGCCACTCTACGCAACATGCGCGATCTGAAAGGCCCGCAGTTCCTGCACGTCGTCACCAAAAAAGGCAAAGGCTTCGCCCCGGCGGAAGTCGACCCGATCGGTTACCACGCCATAACTAAACTCGAACCCGTCGATGCCCCGGCCGCTGCGCCGAAGAAATCCGGTGGGCCGAAGTATTCCGGCGTGTTCGGCGAATGGCTGTGCGACATGGCCGCGTCCGATCCGCGCTTGGTGGGCATCACCCCGGCAATGAAAGAAGGCTCCGACCTGGTGGCGTTCAGCGAGCGTTTCCCGCTGCGCTACTTCGACGTGGCGATTGCCGAGCAACATGCCGTGACCCTGGCGGCCGGCATGGCCTGCGAAGGCGCAAAACCGGTGGTGGCGATCTACTCGACGTTCCTGCAACGCGGTTACGACCAACTGATTCATGACGTCGCGGTGCAAAACCTTGACGTGCTGTTCGCCATCGACCGCGCCGGTCTGGTGGGCGAAGACGGCCCGACGCACGCGGGCAGCTTCGATCTGTCGTTCCTGCGTTGCATCCCCGGCATGCTGGTGATGACCCCGAGCGACGAAAACGAACTGCGCAAAATGCTCACCACCGGTCACTTGTTCAACGGCCCGGCGGCGGTGCGTTATCCGCGTGGCAGCGGCCCGAATGCAACGATCGAGAAAGACCTTCAACCGATCGAAATCGGCAAAGGCGTGGTCCGTCGCCAGGGCAGCAAAGTCGCTCTGCTGGTGTTCGGCGTGCAACTGGCCGAGGCGCTGAAAGTCGCCGAGAAGCTGGATGCGACTGTGGTGGACATGCGTTTTGTCAAACCGCTGGATGAGGAACTGGTTCGCGAAATCGCTGGCAGCCACGAATTGCTGGTGACCATCGAAGAGAACGCGATCATGGGCGGTGCCGGTGGCGCGGTCAGCGAGTTCCTGGCGCGGGAAAACATCCTCAAATCGATGCTGCATCTGGGCTTGCCGGACAGTTACGTCGAGCATGCGAAGCCTGCGCAGATGCTGGCCGAGTGTGGGCTGGATGAGGCAGGGATCGAAGCGTCGGTGCGTGAGCGCCTGACACTGCTCAACATCTGAATAAATGCAAACCCCCTTGTGGGAGCGAGCCTGCTCGCGATATCGGTCTGACAGTCACCCATTTTTTGACTGACACACCCTCATCGCGAGCAGGCTCGCTCCCACATTGGTTTTCTGTGCCTTTCGAAATTTGTGTTCGCTTTGAAGCGCCTACGGACTGCCGATGAAACTCTCCCCCCTTGCCCTGACGCTGACCCTGCTGCCAGCCGGCCAACTCCTGGCTGACACCTTCGAACGCGATCAAGCCTTGAAACTCCCCGAAGTGCTGATCAGCGCCAACCGCCAGGTCGAAGCACGCAACGACAGCAGCGCCGCCAACACTGTCTTCACCCGTGAAGACATCGACCGCCTGCAACCGGGCAGCGTCACGGACTTGCTGAGTCGGGTACCCGGCGTTCAGGTCGGGCAAACCGGCGGGCGTGGCAGTTTGCCGGGGATTTACATTCGCGGGACCAAGTCTGCGCAGAGCCTGGTGCTGGTGGACGGTCAACGCATCGGCAACTCGACCTCCGGCGACAGCAACCTGCAACACATCAACATCGAACAGGTCGAGCGCGTGGAAGTGCTGCGCGGCTCCCGTTCGGTGATTTATGGCAGTGATGCGATTGGCGGCGTTATCCAGATTTTCACCCGACGCGGCGGCGAACATAGCCTGCAACCGCGCATGCACGTCGGCTTCGGCAGCAACCAGACCTGGGAGCGCAGCCTCGGATTGTCCGGCGGTGATGAGAAAACCCGCTTCAACCTCGGTGCCAGTCTCGATGAAACCGCCGGTATCAATCGCACCCACGAGTCGTATCCCAGCGATGGCGATCACGATGAGTACCGCAATAAATCGGTGAGTCTGAGCCTGAGCCACGCCCTCACCGATGACATCGAAATCGGCGCCAACGTGCTGGATAACCGTGGCAAAAGCGAGTTCGACAATCCGTTCGGTCGCTTCGACACGACGACCTTCCAATCGCTCCAGCAGCAGCCTTACAGCGACTTCGCCGTGAGCAGCATCAGCAGTTACGTCGATGCCCGGGTCAACGACCTCTGGAAAACCCGCGTCGAATTCGGTCACAGCGAAAACCGCGAGAAGACCCTGGACAAGCTCAGCGATGAACGCAGCGTGTTCAATACGTACCGTGACTCGGTGAACTGGCAGAACGACCTGACGCTGAATGAGCGCAACAGCCTGATTCTCGGCGGCGACTGGTACGAAGACCGGATCAACAGCAGCACCCCGTTCGACGAGGACAGCCGCTGGAACCGTGCGGCGTTTATCCAGCATCGCTACCAAACGGACAGCTTCTCCACGGAACTGGGCTTGCGCCGGGACCAGAACCAGCAGTTCGGTGGCCAGAACAGCTGGAGCGGCACCTTTACGCTGCCGCTGAACCCGGACAATGACGTGTTGCTGACTTACAGCGAAGGCTTTCGCGCACCGACCTTCAATGACTTGTACTACCCGGATTTCAGCAACCCCGACCTGAAACCTGAAACCTCGAAAAGCTACGAGCTGCAATGGCGCAGTCAGTTGACCGATACCAGCCGCCTCGAAGCTTCGCTATACCGCACGGACCTCGAAGACGCGATTATCTTCGGCAGCAACTCACGGCCGCAAAACGTGGCTTCGGCGCGGATCAACGGGTTCGAAGCAGCACTGAAGCAGGAGCTGTTCGGCTGGCAGAGCAACCTGGGCGTGGCGATCATCGACCCACGGGATCGCGACAGTGGCCACACCCTGGCGCGTCGGGCGCGGCGGACCTTGAGCATGGATCTCGATCGACAGTTCGATCGGCTCGGCCTCGGCGCCAGTTGGCAAGCGGTGAGCAGCAGCTATGACGATGAGAACAATCTGCAGCCGTTGGGTGGTTATGCGCTGCTGGGGTTACGCAGCAGCTGGGAATTGAATCGCGAGATCAAGCTTGAGCTGAAGGTTGATAACTTGCTGGACAAAGGGTACAGCCGGGCGTTGTACAGTTATGACGGCAGTCAGTACGGGTATCGCGAGGAAGGTCGGGCTTGGATGTTTGGGGTGACCTGGACACCGGAGATCTAAGAGGTGCTCGGTCACCTGTGGCGAGGGGATTTATCCCCGTTCGGCTGCGAAGCAGTCGTAATTCGGTTGATGCGGTGTATCTGATAAAGCTTGGTGTCTGGATTCGGGGCTGCTTCGCAGCCCAACGGGGATAAATCCCCTCGCCACAGGTTAGTGGTCCGGCGCGATGACTTGGCACAACTTGGCCGTCGCCTCGATCATCTGCCCACTCGGCCTCTCCAGCCCCTTGTCCGTCACCAACAACAACCGCCCCTGCGCCACCGCCGCCACCTGCGGCCACGCTTTCCACGCCTCCAACTGTGCCTGATCACTGGCCAGAATCACTTCGGGATTACGTTGCAACACCACCTCGACACTGACCTGCGGCGCCGGTAATGTCAGGTCGGCAAATACATTGCGCGCTCCACACACTTCGAGCGCATCACTGATGATCTGCCCGCCGCCAACGGTGTACAGCGGACGATCCCAGACCTGATAAAACACCCGCAACGGCTCATCCCGACGATAGCGCTGGCGCAGCCCATCCAGTCGCTGGCGTAATTGCGCGGCCAATGAAACACCACGCTCAGGTCGGCCGAGTTGCGTGGCGATCGCTTCGATCTGTGCGGTCAGTTGTTCGAGGTTGTGAGGTTCGGCGACATAGGTGGGGATGTTCAATCGCTTGAGCTGCTCACGCTGGGCCGGGCCAACGCTGCCCGGCCAGAGCAGCAGCAAATCGGGTTTGAGGCTGAGCAACCGCTCCATGTCCAACTGGCCGTAGCGGCCGACCGATGGAAGCCCTTTGAGTTCGGCAGGACGCTCACCGGCATCCAGCACGCCGACAACAAGGTCCGCCGAGTCCAGTTCGACAACGATTTCAGAGAGAGAAGGCGCGAGACTGACCACGCGTTCAACAGCAGAGGCCATGCCGCTACCGGCCAGCAGCATCACCGCCAGCCAGACGCGGAACATCAGGCGAGTTGACGCGGAATACGGTAGAGGTAGAACAGCACCGTGGTCGACAGCGCCAGCAGCACCAACGGCACCGCTTCAAGGCCCACGAACACCGCCAGCGCGCCGATCCAGGCCGGCAGGGCAGCGGCCAGGAACGCCGTGCGGCGTTTGGCGGCCAGGGTGATCCAGGCAGCGGGTTCTTCAGGAGTGTCGAGCGCTTTCTGGGTGGCGATCAACGCGTGCTTGTAGCCGCCGAAAAACTTCAGGCTGACAAACATCGAGGCGACACCGGCAATGAACAATGGCATCGCCAGCACTGGCAAAATCGCTTCGCCCTGGCCGAACACGCCATTGATCACGAACAGCGGCAGCAGGGCCAAGGCCAGGTACTGCCACCAGTTGAAGGACAATCGCCGCCGTACTTGACCGCGCGTCACGCCCGGTCTGCCTCGCCCTGATGCTCGTTGCCCATCATGTGGTCGAGCTTGCTGGCCTTGGTGGCCAGGTAGAGTTTGTTGTGCGGGTTATGCCCGGTATGCAGCGGCACGCGCTCGGCGACCACGATGCCCATGTCGGTCAAGGCTTTGACCTTGCGCGGATTGTTGGTCATCAGACGCAGGGATTTCACGCCGAGGTGTTCCAGCATCGGCAGGCACATGGCGTAGTCACGCTGGTCGGCGGCAAAGCCCAGACGCTCGTTGGCTTCAACGGTGTCGGCGCCGCCATCCTGCAACTCATAGGCGCGGATCTTATTCAGCAGGCCAATACCACGGCCCTCTTGGCGCAGGTAAAGCAGCACGCCACGGCCTTCGCGGGCGATGGCCTGCAAGGCGGCCTCGAGTTGCGAACCGCAGTCGCAACGCTGGCTGAACAAGGCATCGCCGGTCAGGCATTCGGAGTGCAACCGGCCGAGTACCGGGGCACCGTCGGCGAACTCACCCAGGCTCAGCACCACGTGCTCGCGTCCGCTTTCTTCATCGAGAAAGCCGTGCATGGTGAATTGCGCAAAAGGCGTTGGCAGCTTGGAAGCGGCGACAAAAACGACAGGCACCGGTGTGCTCCTGATCAATAAGTACTGGAGATTCGCAGAGGCGGCATTGTAACAGCAGGTTCCTGCTGACGCTTAGGCTGAATTATGGGGCATAACGATCAAAAAGTTAGATCTCAGGCCACCACTTACCCCTGTGGGAGCGAGCCTGCTCGCGATAGCGGTGTGTCAGCCAGCAAAAAGGTGACTGATACACCGCTATCGCGAGCAGGCT